>NZ_CP125370.1:3705000-4322500 GCF_030034735.1 Paenibacillus sp. RC334
CGCTCCATGTTCACCGTCCGGGGTAGCTTCAACTGCATATACACTCCCGAGCTTACAGCCGACACTTCAATCACCCCGTCCTGATTATATCGCTCCACTGCCTGGTTTAAAATGCGAATGCGTTCCGCATACAGGCTGCATATCGTGTGCTTGTGGCGTTCATACATTCCATTTTTAATATAAATATCAAGTGCGGCTTGAGATAAGATGGAGGTGTCGACGTATCTTTTGTATGCGCTGAACGTCTTTAAAAGGGTTTCCGGCAAAACCGCCACGCCTAAGCGCAAGCCGGGGAAAATGATTTTCGAGAAGCTTTTCAAATAAATAACACGGTCTGTCTGATCGTACGCATATATAGGATCAAACAGGTGGTCGATTCCCAAATCAGCCATGTAATCATCCTCCACGATGAACACATCGTATTTGGCAGCTAATGCGGCTATAGCCTTGCGTTCCTCTGTGTTGTAGGAGGTCCCCAGTGGATTATGATATCTTGACATGGTATAAAAAAACTTGATGCTCCCGTTCTTAAATTGGTTCTCCAATTCCTGCAAATCCATACCTGCCGCTGTTCTGGCGATGGTGCTGACGGGTATACTCTCTCCCTCCAGAAAACGCAAATAAATATCGTAGCTCGGCTGCTCCACCAAAACCGTCTTTTTGCCGTTTGGAAACGGCATTTTTGCAAGGATTTCCAACGCCTGCTGAACACCAGAAGTGACGATAATCCGCTCCATTTTTGCAAATACCTGATTATCGGCCAAGTGAGAAACAAGCGTATGACGCAATGTCTCCAGTCCTTGCGAATCTCCGTAGGTGAACAGATGATATTTGTACGTATCAATGGCCTGATTCAGACAGTGCTGAAAGTCCAGATACGGAAATACGTTTAAATCCGGGGAGGCCGAAGCGAAATCAATCGAGGCCTGAATATGGCTACGGCTATGACGCAAATCTCCGGAGTTCTCCACCACATAATATCCGCTTTGCGGAATGGAATAGATGGCGTGTTTTTTTTCAAGTTCGGCGTATGCCCGCAAAATCGTGCTTTTGCTGCACCCGTACAACTCTGAAGCATCTCGGATAGAAGGCAGCTTCTGACCCGAGATGTATTGCCCCTCGCGGATTTTAAGCTCTATATCCGATAAAATCGAAAAATATTTTTTCACAATGATCCTCCTGCCTGTTTATTTCACTTCCTACTTCTTTATACGGTTGATATTAACATGCTTTATGGATAACAAGGATGCCCCATTTTATAAAATTGTACCGATACAGTTATGATAATTTGATATCCCACAGGCTCGTCCATTGTTGTACCTTTAGTTCATCGGAGAGGACGTTCGCAAACATGGTCCCGAAGCATGAAAGAGAGGTAGGCAACTTATGGACACCCAAACAAAAGGATTAAAACTGGCTTATTTTTTTGCGGTGCTGAATGCTGCAATTATTGGATTTTCGTTTTTATTTACTAAAATGGCACTGGTGCATGCCCATCCCATCGATACGCTGACTTATCGGTTTGCGGCTTCTTTTATAGTTCTGTCGATTCCGGTGGCCTTGGGGTGGGTCAAGTTATCTTATCGGGGCAAACCCATATTTAAAGCGCTGCTGCTGGCTTTGATGTACCCGTTGGGATTTTTCACGCTACAAGCATTTGGATTACAACACGCAACTTCCGCTGAGGGAGGTATTATGTATGCCTTCACACCCGTTGTAACGATGATCATTGCTTCCCTATTTTTAAAAGAAACAACGACCCTTTTACAGAAGCTGTCGATCTTTTTATCTGTGTTCGGCGTTGTGTTCATCTTTATCATGAAAGGGAGCAGCTTTAACTTGTCCAATTTGGGCGGGCTCTCCATGCTGTTCCTGACGTGTGTAGCTTTTGCCGGATACAGCGTTTTGGCACGCTCTCTGTCGAAGCATTTTAGTCCGGCGGAAATCAGTTATTTTATGATGGGCATCGGGTTTATTACGTTTTTGGCCGTATCGCTCACGAAACATATTCAAGGTGGAACGCTGAGCCAGTTTGTCGCATTGTCCGGCAACGGCACTTTCGTATTGTCCATTATATATCTTGGCGTGGTGGCCTCGCTTATCACTTCACTGACTGCAAATTATGCTTTGTCCAAAATAGAGGCATCGAAAATGAGCGTATTTACCAATCTGTCGACCATCGTGTCTATCGCAGCCGGGGCTTTGGTTATTGGCGAAGAAATAACAGTGTACCATCTGATTGGCTCGTTACTGATCATAGCCGGGGTGATCGGAACCAATTATTTGGGCCGGAAAAAGACAGTACCGCTTCGTGCAGACACGCTTAAGACGTAATCGCTCATAGAGAAGTGAGCTGGAAAAGAATGATTGTCGAGATAGCTGAGGGCATGTTATGAGGTAGGTGGCAGGCTGAGATTAGATTTGGAATGACATAGATCAGGATTTTGCAAAATCCTCAGGTAAAAAAAGAGGCTGTTTCTTCTTGGCGGAAGAAGCAGCCTTAAGTATGTCATGATGACCACACTATGGCGATTAAAAAGGCAGGGGTTTAATAATAAGGGAGCAGGCTGATTGCGGTCAGCGCAGCAAGCGGCAGGATCAGACGGTTAAAGCGCCGACGTCCATATGGGAAACCATATCCGTAGCCTATGCCGGGTACCGGGGCTGGGTACGGATATGGCGGGTAGGATGCAAAGCCGCCGTAAGCACGGGAACCGCAGCCGCAGTTGTTAGGCGGATAAGGAAGATTTACGTTCTCTGCTTCACCCACGGGAACTGCCAAATATAATTTTTCATCATCCACATGCTCCACAATTCCATCATACATCGTTCCATCCTTCACCCATACGCATACGTAGCGGTGCATATGCTGTTGACATAGCGTTTTAGCATCCATTTTTTCTGGTGCAGTCCCTTTTTCGTTGGTCATGCTTTTTTCCATGGTTGTTTCCTCCTAGGCTCTTGCATGTATACCGTATGTTATTCAAAAATGGGCTATGTGCTACATCAAATTGGGCGAATTCCGGCTTGCAAACAAAAAAAGAAGCACCCCGGAGGCTCTTGGTAGAGCCCCTCTGAACGGACGTATGACGGGAAGTTTCCTTCCGCAGCATACGTCCGCCGGGGTGCTGTATGATTAACTTGTCGGCTTAGCTGTATTATAACAACACTTTGAAACTGTATCTGTGATCTGTATCACGTCGCTTCAAAATGTTTCCATAACCACGCGGGAGCCGCCTCCAGCCTGCTCTGCGGGAAGAACGACCAGCTTGCGCGGCAGACGGGCCCGCAGCTCGGGCACATGGCTGATCACGCCGACTGACAGTTGATCGTGATGCAGCTTTTCCAGCGAGGTGATCACCGTGTCCAGCAGTTCAGGGTCCAGCGTTCCAAAGCCTTCATCCAGAAAGAAAAATTGCAGCGGGTATTGGCCGCGCAATTGAATCTGGGCCGACAGCGCGAGTGCGAGCGACAAGGAGGTCAGGAACGTTTCACCGCCGGACAAGGTCGATACCGGACGCTTGACTCCGCCGTTGGCATCGTCACTAATGACAAAGCCACCGCTGGAGTCTACCTCTAGCGCATAACGCTGCTTGGTCAGAAAACGTAAACGGCGTGAAGCCGACTGACTGACTTGCATTAACTGCTCCTCGGCAATGTATTCCACGAAAGCGTTGCCCCGGAAAACGGACTGGAGCTTGGACATCTTTTCTGCCTCGCTGCGCAAATGAGCGCGATTGGACTCCAGCTCCATCCAGCGGACATGCCGATGCTGCAAATCCTCCAAATCACGCTCAGCCTTGGCACGATTTTGAAGCGCCTCTTCGTCACGTGTACGGCAATCACGCAGCTGGGCTGCGGCCGTTTCCCACTGTTCCTCGGTCACTGTTGCTCCATCCAGCTGTTCTTCCACATGCTTTAAACGGGAGGACAGCTCTTTTTCACGTTCCCGGTGCAGACTCGCTGCACGTTCATAACGTGCAGCTTCCTCCGGCCCGAGACAGCATTCCACGACCTCTGCTTCGGTAGCAAAAGGGGAGGCTTCCAGACGACTGCTCCAGCGGGACTCCGATACCTGCCGTCTTTCTTCTGCCGAATCAGATGCCTGCCGGGCAATCAGCGAAGCATGAACGGCTTGCTGCTTGCGTTCCTCCGCTTCAGCGCGGCGGCGTGCGGCGGCTTCGGCTCCGTTTCTCAGCCCTCGAAGGCGCGAGTTCGCTTCTTCCAGCAAGGAAGCCGCAGGGTCTTCTCCAACCCACTTACGAAGCTGGACCATTTTTTCGCGCAGCGAGTCATCTTTATTCTGAAGTCCGGTACGACGGGCAATAATGATTTTGTCTTCCTCGATGATGCTCTGCTGGATCTGCTGAACACGCGCCGCCTTCTCTTCGAGGAAGGTCACGCTCGTCTCCAACCGGGACCGCAGCTCTTCCGCACGCGTATCGCGCTCCTGCATGGCGCGATAACGCTCCGCGGCTTCGCCCAGCGCCACGTCCGGCAGCTGCGCTGCCCATTCGGCGCGTAATGCCCCGCTGCGCGTGGTGCATGCCTCGCGCTTGCTCCGCGCCTGCGTCAGCGCTGCGACAGCCGCCTCTTGCTCGGCAGCTGCGCGGATACGCCGCTGCTGTCCGGCGGCGTCCGCCTCGCGTAACGCGTGCGCCTCCGCAGGCAGCGCACGCGCACGGGCGGCCAGCTCGGCGGCCGCCTGCTCCAGCGCCGCGCAGCGCTCCGCCCAAGCGGCGGCACCACGCGGCGGCGCTGGAGCGGCGGTGGGCGCGGCCGGCTCGCCCGTGGCGGCCGCGCCGCTGGCGTCTGCGGCGGCGGGCTGCGCCAGTAGGCTACGCTGCTCGTGCAGCTGCTGGCGCAGCGTAAGGCGCAGCTCCTGCAAGCCCAGCCGCAGGCGGTGCAGCTCGTCCGGCGCAGCGGCATCCGCGCCATGGGCCGCGGTGGCCGCAGGCGCGGGGTGGTGCAGCGAGCCGCACACCGCGCACGGCTCGCCCTCGCGCAGCTCGGCGGCGAGGTGCTGCGCGAGGCGGCCTAGCTCTTCGGCGCGCAGCTTATGGCGCAGCTGCTCTTCCTCGGCAGCCAGCGCCGACACATCGGCGGTGACCTCTGCCTCCAGCGTGAGCAGCGCCTCGATGCCCTCAGCCGTCTGTGCGGCAAGGGCGGAACGACGTCCCTCCGTCTCAAGTGTCTCCTGCTCCGTCAGCTTCAGGCGTTCGTCAGCCTGGGCAAGCCTTTGTTCCTGCGTGACACAATCCTGCTCTGCTTCGCGTAGCTGCTCATCCGCCGTCTCCAGTTGTTGCAGCCGTTGCACGGCCTCTTGAAGCATTCGTCGTTCATCTGCACGCACTTCATTTTGCTTCAATTCCTGTTGAAGCTCCTGCTGCCGCTTCGATCCTCGCGCCTGTAGCTCTTGTTCCTTGGCGAGTCCTTCGGCATATGTAGCAAGGGTTTGCTCACTCTGCGCAAGCTCCGCTGCCAGACGGTCCCGTTCTGTCCGCAACGCTTCCGTATCACGCTCCAATTGCAGCGCCTGCTCCAACTGGTCGATTCGAAGCAACAGCTTCGATTCCTCTGCACCCAGAGCTTGCCGGGCCTGCTCGTCTGCTTGCACAGACACAACCGCAGCCTCCTGCGCCGATGTTGCCTGCACCGCCGCTTCTTCCGCCGCCTTCCGGCGCTTATCCGCTTCGGCAGCGGCTTCCTTCCAATCTGTCAGCGCAGGCAGCAATGCCTCGGCTGCGGAGGCCTGACGGAGCTTGCTCTCCAGCAAAGCAATGTCCGGCTCCAATGCCGCCAGTTGTTCCAACTCGTTCCCCCGGCGGCTACGCTCTAGGACCAGCTCACGGATTTTGTTCAACGCTTCCGTCTCGCGCGACACCCGTTCCAGCTCACGGCGAGAGGCCTCTGCATGGGCAAAAGCCTCTTTGAGACGCTGCTCTGCCTGTTCAAGCGCTTCGGCACCCGCATCGCCCAGACCCTGCTGCTCCGCTTCCAGCGCTTTCAGTGCAGCGTCATTGTCCTTCACACGGCGGCTCAGCTTCTGTGCGAGCTGGTCTCCGTACTTTTCCAAATGAAACAAACGCTGCAGCATCTGTCTCCGTTCACTGCCCTTTAAAGATAAAAATTCGGCAAACTTCCCCTGTGGCAATACAACAGCACGTGTAAAGTCGTCCATTTTCAGGCCGATATACTCCTCGACACAACGCGTCACGTCCTGCACCTTGTCAGCAAGAACTTCCTCGCCGTCCGCTGTGAACGCGATAAATCGACTAAGCGTATTATTCACCGATACGCCTCCAGCCCGTTTGAATCGGCGCTCCACACGATAACGACGAGGTCCTTGGGCTGACATCAATTCGAACGTAAACGCAACGGACAGCGTATCCTCGGCATGATTCATAATGCCCTGTGTTCCATTCATCGCCCGCTCCACCTTACCGTACATAGCCAACGTAATCGCGTCCAGCAACGTCGATTTACCACTGCCTGTCGGGCCAAAGATCCCGAATAGTCCGGTTTCGGTAAGCTCATCAAAATGGATTTCCTGCGACTCCCGGTAGCTTTGCAACCCCGCCAATTTCAGAAGAATCGGTTTCATACATCCTCCTCCTCGGCCTGGTCCCTTGCATCATCCTGTTCCACCAACTCCAAAAATAGCTGCACCAATCCGTCATCCGGCTGTGCGCCGCCAGTTTGCCGTTGATAAAAAGCCCGAAAAAGCTCGTGAACCGGCAGCTCTGAGCGCTGATGTTCCAGCTGTGCTGCCGCCATTTCAGGATACATCGGGCGGATGTGAATGATGCCTTCACGGCTTTTACGCAGCCGCTGAATATCTCCCAGAGACATCGCTTCCTCCAGCGTAATTTCCAGGTCAATAAAGGCGTCCGCATCCAGCCCTTCGTCCAGCCAGCGATACACCTCTTCCAGACCTCCCCGTGCACGCCATTTCACTAAAGGCCGTCCACTCGTAATGTACAGCTCCTCGACCTGTGCGGGCTTGCCTGCGACCACGTCAATGAGCGTGACTGATTTGGCCTGCCCTGCTTCGGAAAAGCTATAAGCCAGCGGAGATCCGCTATAGCGCATCAGCCCGTCACCCTTCACATATTGGGGACGGTGTAAATGCCCCAAAGCCGTATATTGCGCCCCGATGCTCAACGCAGACGGGTCTACTGTATAGGCTCCCCCGACCTGAATCGGACGCTCCGAATCCGACTCCAGCCCGCCAAGCACATAAATGTGGCTCATGGACAGATTAACGGTATCAGGCCGAAACGCCGTACCGAGCTGTGCCATCAGCATCCCCACACGACGGCTGTAAGCCTCTCGCAACACCGTTTCGTCTCCGTCCTCGGACAACAGCTCATTCAGGCGGGACTCCGAAGGATAAGGCAAGGCTGCGATACATGCCATTTCTCCTGTACGCGGTGTATGAATCCGCACCGCTTCCCCGCTGGGCAGCCCCAGCAACGTAATTCCGCGCTGACTCACTAGCGGCGTAACCGAGGATACCCGTTCCGGCTGATCATGATTCCCCGCAATAACGACCAGCGGTCTTCCTCCAGCCGTTAAACGGGCAGACGTTTCATAAAATAGCTGCTCGGCAGCGGCTGGAGGATTGACCGAGTCGTACACGTCTCCAGCCATCATAATCAGATCTGCCTGCTGATCGTCAGCCATTTTCGCCAATTCTTCCAGGAACGCCTCCTGCTCCTTCAAACGGCTGCGCCCTTCCAGCGTTCTCCCCAAATGCCAATCTCCCGTATGCAAAATCCGCATGCTGTTCCTCCTCTCTCCTTTTCATTTCGTCCATTAAATATTAAATAACTACAACCGCACACTTTCTCCAGCCTCCAGAAAATACAACCACTTCTCAGCAACCCTTGTACCTGTAATATCTTCGATCACATGTGCGTACAGCTCCAGTTGAAAACGATATTGCTCCGTTAAATGAGGCACCGTCCTATATTCGGAAACCCGGTCTGTTTTGTAATCAAGCAAAACCAGCCCTTCTGGCCCTTCAAAAAGACAGTCAATAATCCCGTTCATCAGCACTCTATCATCGTGGCCAGGCTCTGACGTCATGTTTTCCTCCTGTTGCTCGGCTCCTGACTCTATTTCCTGTGCAGACAGCATCGACGGCAAGCTGCGGCTCCAAAAATCAGCGACTCCTATCGTATAGGTGAACGGAAGCTCACGCTGAACATGGGATGCCTCCAGCAATCTGCGACCCAGCTCGCTGGTGAAGAAGCGCAATATTTTATCCGTATCTAATGCCTTTGCCTGAACATCCAGCAATAAGCGCTGGTTCAGCAGACGGGCCTTCGTTTCCTCAATCACCTCGGCGTTCATCACACCACCCAGCGGCAAATGCAGGAACAGCGTATGGTATACCGTTCCACGCTCCGTTGGCGTCAGTTGCCGATTGCCCATAAATTTGGGTCTGCGCAAGTGCAATCGATTTCCCCCAGTCTGAGAATCTTCCATCTCCTCTGGTAACTCTGCTACTTGAAAAGAAGACAGATTCAGCCAATCTTCCGATCCAGCTTCCTGCATCGTTAGCCATCTTTTCATTTCGGTAACCGATGTATTCGCCGCCGTCTTGCTTGCCCGTTCATACGGATAGGACCAGGAAAGCGCAGCGGCAATATCTGCATCAGCCCTTGTTGTCATATCTGCTGGGCTATTGGATACGGAATCGGATGAGAGCCACCTTTTGTCGATCGGCTCGGCATTTTTCAACGCTACCGTCTTCTGCTGACGCTCTTCATTAACAGTCTCTTCCCCAGGGTCCGAATTCAAACGAGAGCCGGAAAGAGTCTCCGAAGCTATGATTCTAAATAGCCAATCCCCGCCCGGCATAGTTTCCAGCCTGTGATAGTCCCCCTCCTGATCCCCTGCCGCTTCCCTCAGTACAGCAGCAGAAGGATGTCGGATCAACGCAGGACCTACCCAGTCCAGATAACTGCGGCCTGCCGCCAGCATATAATCGGGTAAAACTGTCTCCGTATGCTCTTTGGCACGTGCCCAACCCGCAGCGCGTGCAGCAAGATCCTTTACCGTTCCGGTCATAATAAGCTTTTCACGTGGACGCGTAAGCGCCACGTACAGCACCCGCATTTCTTCAGCCAACAGCTCCAGCTGGGAGCGTCGACGGATCGCCAAATTAGGCAGCGTCGGGTAGCTGACCCGATTTTGTTCCTCCACATATTTGGGACCAAACCCCAGCTCCTTATGCATCAGAAACGGCGCATTCAGATCCTGCTGATTGAACATTTTAGCCGTTCCCGCGATGAACACAACAGGAAATTCTAGTCCTTTACTTTTGTGAATCGTCATAATGCGCACAGCCTGATCGGGTTCAGTACCGCCACTGGATGATCCTAAATCACCGCCTCGCTCTCGCAAACGGGAAATAAAGGTCAAAAACCGGAACAAGCCCCGGTTAGAGGTTGAAGTCTCATATTGTCTCGCCCGGTCATATAACGCCCGCAAATTGCTTTGACGTTGGGAGCCGCCAGGCAATCCACCTACCCAATCCAGATATCCCGTTTCCTCCAGCAAACGCCAAATCAATGCACTCAAGCTGCCTTGTCTTGCTTCCTGCCGCCACGCTTCCAAATCGCGCAAAAACGAATGCAGTCGGGCAGGCAACGTATTTCCGCTATTTCTGTCATCCATATCAGAGGCATCTCTCGAATCTCCTGCGAGAAGCTCCAATTCCAGCATGTCGCTGGACGTTCTATTTTCGCTATCCTGTGTATGGTCAGCCTCAGCCGCCGCAAGCAGAGCGCCATAAAATAGTCCGTCCGGCTTCTCCAGCCGGATTTGTGCCAGCTCGTCCTCGGTCAAGCCTACAATCGGTGAACGAAGCACAGATGCCAGCGGGATGTCCTGCTGCGGATTATCAATAATGTGTAGCAGAGACAGCATCACCTCAACTTCCGTTGCTTTGAAAAAGCCTGTCGTCTGCTCCCCGGATGCCGGAATGCCCTCAAGACGCAGTTCCTCTACAATCAGCGGTGCCCATATGCTTGCCGAACGGAGCAAAATGACAATATCACCGAAGACTGCCGGACGCATCGCTTTTAACCCTCTGTCATAAATCAACAGCGGTTGGCCTGTATCTCCCGTCAGCTCCTTAATCCGTTGCGCGATTGCGCGAGCTTCCAATTGTGCCGTTTCCAGCTCCGCAAGCTCAGCCATTTCGCCTTCCTGTAAAGCGGGTTCATCACCCGTTTCGGACAGTTCCGGAGCCTCCGAAAGACCGCGCCCGCCTTTATCAACTAACAGCAGTTCAGGTGCATACGGGGATGTGGCATCCTTTTCCGTCTGTTCAGGATAGGAAGCACCATGCGCCAACCATGCCCGTTCATCGTATTCAATTTCCGCCACATCCACGCTCATGATTTGTCGGAACACCAGATTGACTGCATCGACGACTTCCACCCGACTGCGGAAATTACGCGCCAGATCAACTAAAAAGCCATCTTCCTGTTCCTGCATACCGTATCGCTGGTATTTGTTCAAAAACAGACCCGGCTCCGCCAGCCGAAACCGATAAATACTCTGCTTTACGTCCCCTACCATAAAACGGTTACCCGGCTCTTCACGGGATACCAGCCTGACGATATCCTCCTGTACCGTATTCGTATCCTGATACTCATCCAGCAGTACCTCGTCGAATTGCTCCTTGTATTCAAGCGCAGCGTCTGAAGGCAGCAGTCTGTGCGGAGTGGAGTCGGGATGACGTAATATTTTTAGACAATAGTGCTCCAAATCTCCAAAATCCACCAGCCCTTTAGACTGCTTGTGCTGTTGAAATCGTTCGCCGAATAAAATAACGGTTTCCACCAGTTCGTCCATCAGAGGAGCCGCCGCATGCAGTTCCTCCAAATAGGCTTCTGCTCTCCTGCCGAACAGGGATGCCTTCATATCTATAATCATTTTTTTGGCTGCCTCACGGAGCGCCTTGACCCGTTCCTGTAGTGCAGGCTCAGTCTGATCCTTTTTGACCGGCTTGAGCTTGCCGAAGGCCGCTATCTGAAAGTGATCATACAGCGATGCCCACGGCTGTGTCTCCAGCTCCTGCAATAGTCCCTTCACCATCGCGGTATCCTCTTGCAGCGTCACTGCATAGGGCGCAGGGCCGCCGGGCTGCATAGCCGTTTCATACGCCTGCTCCAGCAGGCTTGCTGCTCCGCGCAGCGAAAGTGCCGCATCCGCCAAAATGCTGCGGACCCAAGGAGTTTCTCCCAAAGCCGCCACATCCTGTACACGGAACGCTGCTGCCGTCTCGCTCAGCCAGTGCTCTGGCTAGGGATGACTTTGCGAAAAATCGTACAAGCGCTGAACAAGCACATACATCGCATCATCTGTACGCTCACCGCTAAACCAGTCCACCAGTCTGCGGAATGTACTGCCTTCATCGTTAGCCTCATACTTTTCCTCAAACAATTCTTCCAGTAGCTCCTGCCGCAGCAATTCCGTCTCATGCTCATTCATAATCCGAAAACCGGGATCAAGAGGAATGGCCTGATAATGCCTGCGAATGACCTCCATACAAAAAGAGTGAAGTGTCGTAATCGAGGCCCGATTCAGCAGCGATAGCTGACGACGTAGATGCTCACTATCCGGCTCCTGTTCCAGCACACGTTCCAAAGCTTCACGTATACGTTGGCGCATTTCGGCGGCAGCAGCCTTTGTAAAGGTCGCTACCAGCAACCGATCCACGCTGAAACCGAGCCGCGGATCGGCGATTTTACGAATAATGCGCTCTACGAGCACCGCTGTTTTACCAGACCCCGCCGCTGCCGCTACCAGCATGTTGTTGCCAGATTCAGAAATCGCACGCCACTGGTCATCACTCCACATACTGCCTTCCGGCTTGGGTATGCCGTTGGTGTCTGATGTACTTATCATTGGTCCATTCCTCCTTTCCCTTCCTGCGTATGACCAAGCAAATCCCAGATCTGATCCTTGCCGGGTTTCCCCCATTGGTTGTAGCCGCTACCTTCCAGACTGTCATCAAATTGACAAACAGGTTTGAAAGAACAGAAGGTACATGCCGTCTCTTGCTGGATACGATAAGGTTCAATCGCCACGTCGCCCTCTGTCATACGTGTCCCAATCGTTCGGATATTATCGCGTACCGAAGCCAGCAGGCTATCCCACTGTTCCGGCGAAGCGACAGACGCACTGCTGTAAAAGCTGCCGTCCGCCTTTACCGCAACTGGCAAAATGGAGGAATACCCCTTGTCCAATGCCGTATCCATTTGCCCAACCACATCCCGATTCGCGAGCAATAGCCCTTTCATCTTGAAGCGTTTTAGAAGCTCCTGACGGGCCTGTTCCGCGCTCAGACCATTCGGCGACTGCAACATCGGATTATGGACGTGAAAATACAGCGTACCCGCCGGATAAGCCGTCTCGCCAAGCCATTCCTCCGCCGCATTCAGCAGCACGTCCAGGTATGTGAGCATTTGCAAGGACAAGCCATAGTACACTTCATGCAGCTTGAGATCCTTTTGGCTGGATTTGTAGTCAATGACGCGTAAAAGCAAGCCTTGTTCTCCCTCTGCCACATCCACGCGGTCAATTCGTCCGACGATTTCCATCACCACACCGTTGTCCAGTCGAAAGGTCAGAGGAGGAAGCTTTTCTCCCGGCCCAAAGCCCAGCTCCAGCTCCAGTGGCTCAAAGCTGCCTCTACGCGCATGTTCACCCAAAATCAGCGAAGCCCGACTCACAATGTCTTTCAGCTTGCGCAAAATGTACCCGTACCGCTTGGAGCTCATTAAAATCTCGCCTTGCAGACGAGGGGCCAAACGCTCCACCGTCGATTCCGCCTCTTGTCGGCATTCCTCTGTACTGAGACTCCCCCAACTTACGTTTCGTTTACGTAAATTCATCGCCATCTCTCCGAGCGCCGCATGGAACAACTGCCCGATATCCGGTGCCTTTAGCCGATACATTTGGCGCTCCTTCAAGCGAAGACCATGGGAAGCAAAATGCGAAAACGGACAAGCGACAAAACGTTCCATACGAGATACGCTGGTACGCAGCTTGCTGCCATACAGACGGCGACTCGTTTCTTTCCGCATTTCGGCATGATTTTCGTAAAAAAGTGAGGTCAGCAACTGACGCAGCTTGTCCCTTTCACGCCCCTGCTGGCCCGCATACCAGTTGTATACCTCCCACCAGGGAGATAAAATCTCTCCACCATGCCGCCATTGCCGGAATTGCGCGATCAGCTGTGGCAATGCCTCGGACGGATGGGAAGCATACTCCCATTGAGTCGCCCATGGGTCCCGAGGCAAAGGATAGGCAGCTAACGGGTGCTCTTCCAGAGCAGGGAACAGTTGACGGACATGCCGTACCAACTCTGACGGCAGCAACGACTTGCCCTCTTCGTCGGTCACGGCATAGCTCATCCACAGACTGCTTCCGGCTGACGTGAGCGCCGTATACGCAAGAAAACGTTCATCCAGCAGACGTCTTGTCATATCCGGCGCCAGCTCTACGCCCCGTTCATTCAAGGCGGTGCGTTCCTGCTCGTTCAGCACGCCATCCTCATGAAATACAGCTGGCATCACACCTTCGTTCATACCCAGCACAAAGACATGTTGAATACCAGCAACGCGTGTACGGTCCGTGTTTCCGACCAGCACCTGATCCAGAGCTGGCGGAACAAGACCCATACGGTACTCTATCAGACCCGTTTCCAGAACATCGGCAAATAAAGAAGTGTCCAGCTTCTCGTCACCCATCATTTCGACGATCTGATCCAACAGCTCAAGCACCGCATCCCATACCTGACGGTGCTCCTTCGCCTGCTCGGGATTTCCCGCTTCCTCGGCCTGATGGATCAAGTTATCCAGCTTATGCCCAATTTCTGCATCCTCCAGCAACAAATACACCGCTTCACACTTCTCAAGTGCAGTCCGGGCCTTACCCAGACGTTTCTCAAACGCACGTAAAGGCGTCACGATCACATCGCGGCACAGCTCCATTAGATCCAGCGTTTCGTCCCGCTGACGGTTCCGCTCCTGTTCCTCCAGCTCCAGCGAAAGGCTGGGTACAGCCTGCCAAGGCCGTCCGTCTGTCCAGCGGCTGCCCTGTATCCCGCAGGCCAATGCGTAATTTTCCAGACGGTCCATATCCTCGCGGCTGACCCGTCCATCCTGTGGCAACAGCAGATCCGTTTTGACCGCACGAAATACATCCTCGTACCGCCAACGCCGCTGGACGATATCCAGCGAAGCCCGAATCATTTCCACCAAGGGATGATGCAATACGCTTCTGCGCTGATCCAGAAACACCGGAACCTCATATTGCTTAAATATCGGCTCCACCCACGGCTCATAATCCTCAATCTGGCGTACAAACAGAGCCATTTCCCGATAACGTGCCCCCTCATCTCGGGCCAGGCGGCGCATTTCGCGCACTGCGCCCTCCAGCTCGACACGTCGGTTCGCTGCGGCATACAGTTTGATTTCTTCTGGCTGCTTATCTTTCCATTGCTCCCGCATCTGTTGCTGCGGCATGGGTCGTTCCTGGTTCCGATATCCCGCACGTCGTTCAAACTCTGCCTCCAGATACGCCAACGCCGGGCGGTCCTTAAATCTCGGAAGCGGATCAGGGCGCAGCAATTGTGTCTGCGTCTCCATCATCAGCTCGTCCGCCATCCCTTTAAGCTTTACATAGGTAGCCGCCGAAGGATGAAACAAATCCAGCTCATGCGGAAGCTGTCCACTCTCGTAGCTACGATTGCAGGTCAGTGCGACCGTCAACGAAGAAGCGTGCAGCATGAGCTGCTCCACCACCTTGTATTCATGCGGCGTAAACCTGCGGTAGCCATCCATCCAAATATCCGCTCCACGTACAATGGACGACTCAGCAATCTGCTCCGCCAGCATACGCAGCGTATCCTCGCCGTCAATATATTTAAGCGTCAGCTCTCTTTCAAAATCCTCATAAATCAAACTGATGTCCTTGAGCTTGCCGCGTAAAATCGGAGTGGATTCCCCCGCAGCATTCATTCGCTCCAGTTGCTCCGGTACAGACCGAGTATCATTCCCGTACTGCTTCAGCTCTGTAAACAGCGTATTTAACCGATCCACAAAGCCCAGTTGGTCTCCCGAATCCTTAAATAAACTCAGTTCATCTTTGCGACGACGAATAATTTTATATAAAAGCATCTTCTTGCCTTCCTCCGTCACAGGTACCAGCGCCGAACCCTCGGTTTCCTGCATGACCAAATAGGCAAGACGATGAAATCCCATGACCTGTGCGCGCACCGTCCCCTGAATACCGTTTCCGGCTTCTGTAAGCAGCGCATGCTCGGAAGCAAATGACGATTGCTCCGGCACAAGCAACAGCATAGGCTTACCTAGCGGTTTCTTGCGTAGCATAGCCGTCATTTCACGACGTATTAACGTGCTTTTCCCACTGCCTGAGCGGCCAATTAACAAACGGACCGACATGATGCGGCCTCCTTTCCGACGAACAACAATCTATTAAACAGTATAGCATATGAGGCAAGGGAGAAAAGAACGTACGTTTGCCATCTTGTAGCATTTTATCCTCCCTCAAAAAACAAACAGTCCCGCAGGTTGGCTTGGTGCATGCCTTCTCTACAGGACTGATTTATTGATAAAACGAGCCTAATCTACTTATTCCGCTATCCCAAAAGGCGGTTAACTGTGTATGAATTCTACAGTTGTGTCCGGCTACGCACCTCAAAAATAGCGAATTTCAAATAATGGCCTTCCTCCACACCCAGAATTTGGGGATGATCCTTGCCAGCCGCTCTCCAATCCACCAGACGGAGGATTTTTCCGGCATCTGCCGCCGCTTCCTTAATCGTGTCCAGAAACAGCTCCGGCCGCATATGGAATGAGCAACTCGCAGTCACTAAATAGCCGCCCTCATTGACCAGCTTCATCCCGTGCAGATTAATATCCTTATATCCCCGCGTAGCTCCTTTGACCGCATTCTTTGTTTTGGCAAAGGCCGGCGGATCAAGAATAACTACATCAAAGGTACGTCCGCCCCCTGCTGTGAGCGGCTTGGAAGTATCCCCCTTTCCCCCGGCCCGCGCGGTGCGTTCCTCTAAGCCTTTAACCTGATTGCGCAAATATTGGAAAGCATCGTCCACGACAAACTCGACGCGTTCCTCAAAACCGTTCAGCTTGACATTATCCCGTGCGCTTTCAATTGCGTGCTCGGAAATATCAAGACAGGTTACTTTTTTAGCACCGTATTTGCAGGCATTGAGCGTAAAGCTTCCCGTATGTGAAAAGCACTCCAGCACGGTTGCACCATCCCAGAATGGGAACTCCACAACCTTGCCGCTTCTGTTCACAGGCTTCATGACCGCTGTGCCAGCGTCACCCTGTTCTGCTACTTCCTGTAGCGTAATTCCGCTGCGTCCTCCCCAGCCCGTCATCAGTGGAGCAATCGCCGCACGATTCTCACGCTGGTCAAAGAAATAGCCTGTCTTCTGGCCCTCTACAATATCGACCTTGATACGCAAACCATTTTCCGTTACCACGACATGACGTGGGCAGTCGCCATATAAAGGCCCTTTGGTCTGTTCCAGTCCTTCCAGCTCGCGGATGGATACATCGCTGCGCTCATATATACCAACAGGGCCAATCACTTCAACAAGTGCATCCCTGATTTCTTCCCTGCGGCGATCCATACCGAGCGTTAATAATTGTACGACTAACACGTCGCCAAAACGGTCTACAATCAGCCCGGGTAAAAAATCAGCCTCGCCGTATACCAGCCGATACGCGTCTCCCCCGGTCACAAAACGTTCACGGTGCTCCAGACAATCGCGGAACCGTTTGGCAAAAAAGCTTTGATCCATCGCTTCCAGCGGCTCGTAGGACATCACACGCACCGTAATTTGCGAGGCCGGATTATAGTAACCCGTTGCCAAATAACGGCCCTGATGGTTTACGATACTGACCAGATCACCCGCCTCCGGCTCACCCTCCACCTTGGCTATTTCATTTTTAAACACCCAGGGGTGCGCGTGTTCCAGCCTTTTTTTGCGGCTGCGTTCCAATATTACTGAAGGCAAAGTCCTTCACTCCCATTCTTGGATTAATCAAAGTGTTAAAAGTGTGGGGTTCGATGGGGCGCGGCTCCGCGATTCATTTGATCTTACGATCGCTGTTGCAATGGGATTCTTGGATTTTACAAATAATTTTAATGGTAAGAATCCCCCTGCAAAGGCGAACGCTACCGCTTCTCCAGATTCAAATGAACCGCTCCGCTACTGCCCGCCTTAATATCGACGTCACACTTTTAAAGCTTGTGAAGTTCTATAAAAATTTTCGTTTTCCTAAAAAACAGCTTGGTCATGCTTGTCATGGCTGTCCTTGACAGATCATAGGCTGTTACATAAGCGTCTCAGCAGTTTTGAAAAGAATTTTTTGCTTAGGTTCAAGTTCTTTATTCCGAGTGAATCACAGGGGAACATCATTCCACTTTAAAGGCAGGTAACAGCGTAGCGGTCCATTTGAATCTGGAGAAGCGTAGCGATCGTAAGATCAAATAGACTACGAAGCGTCCTTAATTGGCCAACGTAAAACGGTTTAGAAAGGGGGAACGCCCGTGTTTATTCATGTTATTTTGCCGCTGTCCGGTGGGCTGCTTATTTTTTTGGGCGGGATGAAGCTGATGGAAGCGGCCCTCCGGCATTTGGCTGGTCCCTTCCTCACCCGCTGGCTAAACCGGGCCACCGTTTCCCCTTGGCGGGGCATGCTGTTCAGCTCAGGCATTACCGCCCTGCTGCAAAGCAGCACCGCTGTCACGGTGCTGACCATCGGACTGGTCAACGCCGGGCTGTTGACCTACGGCCGCACGCTCGGCATCATCCTCGGTACCAATATTGGTACCTGCCTGACCACCGAGCTGATGGGGCTCCAGCTAGGCAAACTGGCTGTTCCACTGCTCTGCGGCTCGCTGCTTTGCTGGAGCACCGCCGTCTTGTGGGGCGAGGCTGTCTCCAGCCGCCAGTATGCGTCTGCCGAGCCACCATCCAGCCCCAATCAACTCAGCCGACCGCAGGCTGTACAATATATCAGCCTCGCCTTTGCCGGATTTTCGCTGATCCTTGCGGGTATCCGAGTGATGCAAACAGTCGGCCCTTGGATTGAGCAGGCCGGGCTGTTCCGCTGGTTTCTTGACCACGCCGCGGCCAACATGTGGTGGGCCTTCGCAGCCGGGGCCTGCCTGACCGCACTGGTTCACAGCAGCGCCGCCGTTATTGGTATGGCGATCAGCCTTGCTGCTGCGGGAGCTTTGCCAGTCGATGTGGGTATCGCCATCGTCATCGGCTCCAACGTTGGCACCTGCGTGACGGCCCTGATTGCGGCTGTCGGCGGCAGCATGTCCGGCAAATTTGTGGCCTGGTCCCACGTGCTGCTGAACGTAGGCGGGGCGTTGCTGTTTATGCCGCTGATCCCTGGGCTGGAAATGGCAGCCGCCTGGATATCTGCTGAGCCTGGAGCCAGGGTCGCCCATGCTCAAACCCTGTTTAACGTGATCAGCTCTCTGCTTGTCTTGCCAATCTGCTATTTACCTGTATGGACACGTTTGGAGAATCGCATGTCTCCCAACATCATCAAACGTTAATTCCAAGCATGGACAGCGCCTTGCTCAAAATGACATCATTGTTGTCATATCCGCCTTGGCGCTGGAGACGCCATGCTTCCTCAGGCGTATGCCATGCAACACCTTTAATTTCTTCAATCTGTGCCTGTAAATCCCCATCCAGTGCTTCTACGAGATAATAATGGACTTCCTTGTCCACTTCCCCGAATTCAGGATGCTGATACGTATAAGCAATCATATCCACATGCTGGATAATCCGTCCGTTCAGCCCTGTTTCCTCACGAATTTCACGTAAAGCCGTCTGTTCGATCGTTTCTCCTTGCTCCATTTTACCTTTAGCCAAGGAGACCTTGCCGTATCGATCGGTTATCAGCTGAATTTCAAGCTGCTCCCCCTGTTTGCGGTACACCACACCGCCGGCGGAAATTTCCTTTTTTTCTGCCATCCTGCAATCCCCTTTCCTTGCGCAACAAGGATTCCGTCCTCCCTGTAAGGAAAGGCGAAATCCTTGTTTGCCATCTCTATGGCCTATTCAGGCTTTTTTTAGTTATTATAGGGCTGCTTGCAGTCCATTCTCCAGCACACGGACCAATTGGCCTTCACTTTCATTAACGCCCGCCTTCGTCAACTTCACGCGGCACACCTTGCCAACCAGATCCTTAGTACCTTCAAACACCAGTTGAATGTAATTGTCACTGTAACCGTGAAGCATGCCGCTATCTTCGGTCCCTTTCGGCGCAACTTCCGGAATGACCTCCAGCACCTGACCGACAAACTTTTCTGCATAAGCCAACTGCATTTGCTCTGACAGTTCAATCAGCTCATGCACACGTGCATTTTTCACGTCCTCATCCACCTGATCCTCCATACGCGCCGCAGGCGTACCGCTGCGTTTGGAATAAGGGAACACATGCATTTCCGAGAAGCCAATTTTTTTCATCAGCTCATAACCGTTGCGGAACATTTCGTCCGTTTCCCCAGGAAAGCCAACAATAACGTCTGTCGTAATCGCCACATCCGGCATCGCCTTGCGAATCATAAGCATTTTATTGTAAAACTCTTCTGTTGTGTATTTGCGGCGCATCCGTTTCAGCACGGTGTCATCTCCCGCCTGAAGCGGAATGTGAAAATGACGTACCAGCTTGGTGGAACGGTTCAGCACATCAAGCATTTTTTCATCAATCTGGCTGGCTTCAATGGAGCTGATACGGATACGCTCCAGCCCTTCTACCTTCTCCAGATCCCACAGCAGATCGGACAGATCATAATTGTCCATGTCGTCACCATAACCACCTGTATGAATGCCTGTGAGCACAATTTCTTTATAACCCGCATGTACCAGTTGACGCGCCTGAGTCATAATGCTCGCGGCATCGCGGCTGCGGGACAAACCACGCGACCACGGAATGATGCAGAAGGTACAAAAGTTGTTGCAGCCATCCTGAATTTTCAAAAACGCACGTGTGTGGTTAGCAAAATCAGGCACATCCATTTCCTCGAACACGCGCGTTTTCATAATGTTGCGCACAGCGTTCACAGGTTGACGCGACTCTTGAATCTCCTGAACAAACGGAATAATTTTGTCCCGATCCTGTGTACCAATAACGAGATCGACACCGGGAATATCCATAATTTCGGCAGGAGAAGTCTGGGCGTAACAGCCCGTCACTGCCACAATAGCATCTGGGTTCCGACGAATCGCACGGCGAATGATCTGACGACTCTTTTTATCGCCGGTATTCGTAACGGTGCACGTATTAATAAGGTAGACGTCAGCTGTCTGCTCATCAAAATCTACCTGCTCATAGCCTTCATTTTTGAACAGCTGCCAAATCGCTTCTGTATCATAAAAGTTTACCTTACAACCCAATGTGTAAAATGCCACTGACGGCATATTAAACCCCTCCCATTTCTCCTGACTCATATAAAATGCAAGCCAATGCAGTCATACCTGCGGTTTCCGCACGCAAAATGCGTCTTCCCAGCCCCGTAGACTGCGCCCCGGCCTGCTCGGCCTCCAGGCTCTCCGCTTCGCTGAATCCACCTTCCGGACCCACTATCAGCAGAACACGCGGCTTGTCCATCGACGTCCATTGTCCTGCCAAAGGCTGAATCACGTCCCGTAGCTGCCGCCCCTGCTCTTTTTCATAACAATAGCATATCAAATCATACTGCGAAAAAGAAGCCAGCAGCTCTTTCCACGTCATCGGCGCACTTATTTCCGGAATCCGGTTACGGTGGCTTTGCTCAGCCGCTTCCTTTACAATCTTGCGCCATCGCTCCAGCCGTTTGCCTTCCTTTTTGGCATCATACTGCACGACCGTACGCTCGGACAAAAACGGGACAAACCCCGCTGCACCGATTTCTGTACATTTTTGCATAACGGTCTCCATCTTGTCTCCCTTGGGAAGACTTTGGGCAATGGTGACCTGCACATGCGGTTCGGAGGTCATCTCCAGCGGCTCGACTATCGTCGCCGTTACACGATCTTGTTCTATCGTATCCAACGCAGCCAGCGCTTCCTTTGATACCCCGTCACTGACTATAATTTTGTCACCACTACGACCGCGCATGACCTTGGCAATATGTCGCGCATCCTCACCCGCCACGATCACATGGTCTTCCAGAAACTGCTCTGCCGGAATAAAATAACGCTGCATTGTCTCTCACACCTATTCTGAAAATAACTGTTATCCATTGGCTTTCTGTACAATATCCGAATAAATCACCAAGCACCATCATATCATCTTTTGCGCCCGCATGACCAGTATGTTGCTGCTTCAATTGTTATACCACCTTCCATACCCGCAAAAAAAGGAGCCGTTAGGCTCCGAATAATCCGATGATGTAAAAAGCAAACTGCAAAAACTGCACATAAATCGTCTGGGAAAGCACGTACAGCGGCTCAATCGTCACCGCCCTCACCTGCGGGATAACAAGGATCAACAGAAAAATAAAGATAGACCACTGCTCAAAATACTGAAGTTTGCGGCGCAGAGGTGTAGGGGCCACATCCTCCACAATCCGGTAACCATCCAGCGGTGGCAGCGGAATTAGATTAAAAATAAACAAAAACAGATTCAAACTAATCAGTGAATTGATAAACAAGTTGATGGCCTGAGCCACCCGCTGATTCTCGATATTCGGCAGCACCTGAAAATGAAGCAGCACCGCATAAATCAGGGTAGCCACAAAGGCAAGCAGCAAATTGCTCAGTGGTCCAGCAGCAGACACGACAATCCCCATAGAACGTGGGCGACTGAAATTGTCACGGTTGACCGGAACCGGTTTGGCCCAGCCAAAACCCCCGATCAGCAGTAGCAACGTACCCATCAGATCAATATGCACTGCCGGATTTAAAGTCACGCGTCCCAGCAGCTTGGCTGTAGGGTCACCGAATTTATTGGCATAATACGCATGTGCAAACTCATGTACCGTAAAAGATATGATCAGAGCCAGCAAGTAAAATGGAAGAACCTCTAACTTCACACGAAAAATATTTTGTAAAAAATCCATGGTTACCTCTTTCTCGCCACAAACGCCAGCCAATCCTCATCCCGGCACGTTTCGGCAATGTCGAAGCCCGCCGCCTTCAATGCGTTTTCGACAACCCCTTCTTTGTTCTTCCAAATCCCTGAAGCGATATAAATACCACCTGGCTCCAGAGCCTTGTACACATCATCAATAAACAGCAAAATAATTTCGGCCAAAATATTAGCGACCACCAGCTTGACTGGCAGTTGGATACCCAGCGTCGGATCGCTCGCATTCAGCACGGACAGCAGATCGCTCTCTTTAATGGTAATGCGATCCTCCAACCCATTCAGATGGGTATTTTCCCGCGCACTAGATACCGCTACGGGATCAAGGTCCAGAGCCAGTACATGCTTCGCTCCCAGTTGCACGGCTCCAATCGCCAAAATGCCGGAGCCTGTGCCCACATCAATGACTTCTTCTCCACCCTTGATCACAGATTCCAACGCTCTCAGACAAAGTGATGTTGTGGGATGCGTTCCGGTGCCAAAGGCCATGCCGGGGTCCAGCTCAATGATTTTTTCATCTTCACTGGCAGGCTCATAGGCTTCCCAAGTCGGTTTGATCGTTAGACGATCCGACACACGCAAAGGCTTGAAATATTGCTTCCAGGCATTCGCCCAGTCATCCTCATTGACCGTTTTCAGCTCATACCGAACCTCGCCAGGGTCAATATCGAATGTTCTCAATTCTTCGACGCGTGGCTCAATTTGCGAACGGATGCCGTCCATCTCAACTTCTTCGGCAAAATAACCCTTGATGGTCGCTTGTCCTTCAGGAATGTCATTCAAGGGCCGATCATACCACTGTCCATAGGACGTATCGCGTGGTTTGTTCAGCGAACCGGATTCTTCAATGGAAACCCCTCCCGCACCTGTTTCGTGCAGAAAATTCGAAATCATTTCGACGGCTTCTTCGGTTGTATGTATTGTAATTTCATGCCACAACATGGTTTTCATTTCCTCCTCATTTCACATGCATACTCTATATTGTACTATATACATGCATAGGAGTTCAAAAAAGCTAGTATCATCGAAGTGCAAAATGTTTTGTAGAACTTGTGCATGTTGCCCACTCTTTTAGTCCAAGCCTCCTTAACTCTAGTACATACAATATAGTATATTCAAAGAAGGAGTGACTTATAATGGCCAAAACCGTTTTGGATTATAATGCTGCTGTCATCACACCTATTACCAATGGGATTAGTCTTCCGGTTCCTATTTCTCCAGCCGGACTAGGGATTGCTACTGCTTCCGTATTTATTGATCCGACTATTCCTGGAGCTGTTAACAATCGGGTAGAATTAAAGGCATCCATAGGCTTGCGTTTTGTTGGTGCGGGCAACATTAGAACACTTGTACGTATATGGAGAGCCGGCAAGGAAATTTATTACGGACTGCAGACTAATCTGTTTGACGACAACATTATCATTAATGTCGAAACGGTAGATGTTGCACCTCTGGGCGTGCAAAACTATCAACTGATTATTGAAAATCAAACGCCTGCGACTACTGCTTTCGTCTCCGGTCCCCTTGTTTTTAGCGCAACAGCCTATAGCGGATAATTAAATAGACAAGAGGATAAAACACAAATAAGACGGGCAATCCCACAAATCATATTTAATGATAGGGATGACCCGTCTTATTGAATTCTACTCGCTGTCGTTTATGATGCGCTCCTGACGACGATCAGCTACTTCACCGCGCCGGATCGCTTCCAAATCCTGAGCATCTGCCTGCTCTGCCGAGAACTCAACATCCTCATTTTTAGCAGATTGTGCACGCTTGATTTTCTCGGTTTTGGTCAGCACTTTATCGAACCGTTTGTTTGTGGGCATCTGTCACAGCTCCTTCCAACGTTTTCACAGCATACCACCCGCTTGTTCCACAATAGACATCGCCTGATGATGAATGGATTCATCCACCACAGCGGTTAACAATATATCGCGGCCTGTCGGCCCACCTTGCCCGCCGTCACTCATTCCGCTGGCAGATGGATCAGCCGCAGCCAGTATCGCTGGAGTTGCATCCGTAAACTCCACTCCCTGCGTCAGTGAGGACAAGCTGCTAATTTGTCCCGCAAATACAGGTAATCCGACGTTGCCCGTAGACTGTCGGGGATAGCGGCTAAATCGGTCTATAGATACATCTGCTGCCCGGAGAGCTTCCAGCTTTCTAGCTGCTCCTTGTGCTTCCTCGGGGCTTTTGAAATACGCCAATATATTTTTTTCACTCATCCCCAAAACTCCCTGTGTGGTATTGAGCGCAACTCCTGTTCAAAAACATAGACAGTTGCGCTTTGCTATATCCTGCTCATTGGCACGGATTTATATTCCCCACGAAGGCTGAACGGAACTAACAACACCGAGTTTAGTATGCTGAAACGGTTGGAAAGTAGCTTGTGAAGATTATAACTTTTGCGGGTGCAAAGCAGCGGCAGGAGCTTTACCTGCCTTGGCTACTCCTGTCTCCCACGCAGCGCGAACTACAGCATCCCGAACCTTAGAGACTACCTGCGGATTAAACACATTGGGTATGATATAAGTTTCACTTAGCTCTTCAGGACTGATCGCATCAGCAATGGCAAGTCCGGCAGCCAGCTTCATTTCTTCATTAATCGTCGTGGCATGGCAATCCAGTGCGCCCCGGAAAATTCCCGGAAAGCACAGTACATTGTTAATCTGATTAGGATAATCAGAGCGGCCCGTAGCCAGAACGCGTACATAAGGCGCTGCTAAAGCCGGATCAATCTCCGGCTTCGGATTCGCCATAGCGAAGACAACGGGATCAACAGCCATGCTCTGAATATCCTTCACACTCAGTAAATCCGGGCCTGACAGACCGATGAACACATCGGCCCCCACAATCACCTCAGATAAACTGCCACTCAAATTGTACGGATTGGTCATGCTCGCATACTCCGTCCAATGTGGATTGCTATATTCCACGCCACGATGAATGGCTCCCTGCCGATCAACGCCAATCAGATTGCGTACACCCGCCTTGAGCAACATCCGAGAGCAAGCCGTACCCGCCGCACCGATACCTGCAAATACGACTTTGACATCCTCTATTTTTTTACCACATACCTTCAATGCATTCACCAGACCTGCTAACACGACGACGGCCGTACCATGCTGATCATCATGAAATACCGGAATGTCCAGCTCCTCTTTTAATCGTCTCTCAATCTCAAAGCAGCGCGGTGAAGAGATATCCTCCAAATTAATACCACCAAAGGCAGGAGCAATCATTTTGACAATTTGAATAATTTCGTCAGGATCCTTCGTATTAAGGCAGATTGGAAATGCATCTACGCCTGCAAATTGTTTGAACAGAACCGCCTTACCTTCCATCACAGGCATAGCCGCCTCTGGTCCGATATCTCCCAATCCTAGCACCGCTGTTCCATCCGATACGACCGCCACTGTATTTTTTTTGATCGTTAATTGATAGGCTTTGGCTGGGTCATTCGCAATTTCCATACAGATTTCAGCTACGCCGGGGGTATAAATCTTGGATAGCTCCTCCATGCTTGCAATCGGCTGCTTCGGTTGGGTCTCCATTTTACCGCCCTCATGTAATTGTCTGATCTCTTCTGTCAAGCTACTCATGCTTCTCTCCATCCTTTCATGTCTGTATATTTTTTCTGTACATTTGTTATAGATATCAGGCTTTTGTATAGACTCATCAGCTCCATAAATTGAGTAACAAGGTTGCTAAAATGACTGTGGCTGCCCCGCCAATGCGTGTTGCTATTTGCGCAAAAGGCATTAGCTCCATACGATTCGATGCAGACAGGATCGCTACATCCCCCGTACCGCCCAATCCGCCACGACAACTGGTCACCAACGCAGCTTCCACCGGGTACATGTTAATCCATTTTCCTGTGAAGTATCCAGCAACAATCAATGCAACCACAACGGATGCGCAGGTTATGGCATAAGGAATCGTAAGAATTCCAATCACACTATCCAAAGGCACATACAAAATACCCAATCCCACCATCAACGGCCATGTCAAGCTTGCCGCAATACATTTGTACAAATGAAAAGCTCCCTGCTCTATCTGGGCCGGCATCGCTTGAATACACTTCATTAAGGCCGCAGCCAGAATCATCAGAATCGGGCCAGGAATATGAAGATACGGCTCCAGCAGTTTACCTACAATAAAGAAAGTACAGGCTAGCAGCAGCCCCCCACCCATCAATGGAAACGAGACAGGTTGTTCCAGACTCACCGAAGATAACTTTTCCCCTTTTTTATCAAGTTTCAACAACTTCCCGTTACCAGAAGTATGAGGATTTTTCTCCGCCATTTTTTTCAAAATACCCGCACCTATGATGGCAACAATATTGCCAATGATTGCGGCCGGGATAAACTGGGATACGAATACCGCTGAATCCTTGCCCAGCACCAATCCATATGAAATGGACAATGGTAGAATCCCTTCTCCAATCCCGCCGGAGATAATCGGAATAATGATGTAAAAAAACGTATGATAGGCGCTGTAGCCAAAAGCCATACCCACCACCATACCTACTGCTACGGCTGCAATGGAGCCTATTATAATGGGGGCAAAAATTTTGACAATTCCGTTCATCAGCATCTTCCGATCCATACCCAGAATACTTCCGGTGACCAGACAAGCGATATAAAAATAAAGAAAATTCGAGGTTTTCATCAGCGTGTGTACAGCACCCATTGCAGATGGAGGAAACATGTTCCAAAATACCATCAACGATGGAACCATGAGTGACAGAATGGCCGGACCGCCAATATGCTTGAGCAGCGGAAGTTTCGCCCCCAGATCACTGAGCAATATGCCTAAAATCATAATGACAGCAAATCCGCCCAGCAGATCGTTCGGAAGTCTCTGTGTAATCGCAGCTGCGTATACAATCAACGCAATCACGACGTAAAGCGGAAGCGGAATAACCCCCACTTTTATCCTGCCCAGCATCCTGATGCCGTCTGCAGGATTTTTACGCCATTTTTGCCACTTTTGAATGACCGGCTGGTTTGTAGCATTTTCCATAAAGCTCCCTCCTTGTAGTGAAGAATGATGACCATGCTTCCATTCTACACTTCGGAAAACGCTTTATTTGGTTTTTAAACTAATCATTCACTTTTGTAATTAAAGTAATCAAAAAGAGGGCTTAAATATAACCGCTCATAATTTCCTCCGCCTGCGGTAAAATTCGATACTGATAAACAGGCCGTCCAATGGTGCCGTATATGGTTTCCATGGCAAGTGCCTCAATTTCCGTCAAAAAAGCAAGATACTTGCGCATAGATACTCTGGATATCCCTGCACTCTCCGCAATATCCTCGGTGGAAAATAACATCGCTTCATGCTGCCGGATACAGTTCCATATCATGGCCAGCGTGGATTTGGTTACTCCTTTGGGTAGCCGGGCCAGCTCTTTGGTCGAGCTTTTATGATAAAGCAGCCGATCCAACTCCTCCTGCGAAAGCAAGCTGCGCTCACGCACGATACTGACGTGCTCCCGATAACCCGTGAGCGCCTCCAGAAAACGGTTAAAGTGAAACGGCTTAATCAAATAATCCACCGCGCCGAAATTCATCGCTTTTTTGATATTGTTCATATCGCTTGCAGCCGAAATCACGATGACATCCACATTCACTCCTGTCTCACGAATAAAAGCCAGCAAATCAAGTCCATTGCTTTCCTGCATATACACATCCAGCAAAATCAGATCAATCGCTTGTTCTTCCAGAAATTCCTTGGCATCTTCCACGGAAGCAGCCCAGCCTCCACATCGAAAGCCCTCTACCTGCTCCGTATATTTGCGGTTAAACTCGGCAACCATCGGATCATCTTCTACAATTAAGACATTAATCATGTTCATCATTCCCCATTATGGTGTATGGAATCTTAATCTGAAAACAGCACCCTTGCTCAGCCGGAATCAGCTTTATGGTTCCTTTTAATCTTTTCACACTTTGCGTTACCAGATAAAGCCCCATTCCCCGTGACTCTCCCTTGGTCGAAAATCCCTTTTCAAATATCGCCTCTACGAGAGGTTCCGGTACACCAGGTCCGTTATCACTTACTACACATGTCAGACAGCCGTTCTTCTGATTTTCCTCATAATAAAGCGTCAAGGTAATCTGCTTGTGCTCCAGAGATTCCATCGCTTCCACGGCATTATCAAACAGATTCCCCAGTATGGTTATCAGTTCATGAATCGTTTGAGTTCGACCGGTTTCAGGCAAATAGCTGCCCGGAGTCAATTCGAAGCTCACACCAACCTCTCTGGCCCGGCTTAATTTCCCCAAAACAAAGCCCGCCATCACCGGGTCCCTAATCTGCCGGGTAATCGAGCCAATCTCCACTTGATGATGCTCAACGGCATCCAAGATGTAATGCTCCAGTTTATCGTACATTCGTAAGTGTACCATCCCCATAATGACATGCAGCTTGTTCATAAATTCGTGAGCCTGTGCACGCAACGCCTCCGTATACAGGGACACTCCTGTCAAACGTTCGGCAAGCTGGTTTACCTCCGTTTTATCCCGAAAAGTTACAATTGCTCCCACAATTCCCCCTTTGACCCGTATCGGAACACTGGTGGTAAGCAAGGTTATTCCCCCCAGCTCCATGTCCTCATCCATTCGTGGAGTGCCTGCCGCCAAAACCTCTTGTAATCGAAAAGCGGACAAATAAGCGTTAATCTCCTGCCCTGAGGACGAGATATCCTCAATTCCCGCTTGTCTGAGCAGACGAATCGCTTCCGCATTCATTAACATAACACGTCCGGATTCATCCACCGCAATGACGCCTTCCTTAATGGACTGCAGCATAGCGTTGCGTTCCTCCAGCAAGCGTGCGATTTCCGGTGGCTCCAGACCAAACAGCATATTTTTGATTTTACGGGCCAGCACAACAGCCCCTCCGGCACCAATTAACATTCCGACGCCAATGGCGATAGCAATAAGGCGGTAATTGCCTCCCTGAGCCCTCAGTACATCTTGCATGGATATACCGACGACGATCGCTCCCAACTGCTTCCCCGTCGAGCTGAATACGGGAGAAAAAGCGCGCATGGACAGGCCCAATGTTCCCTTCGCAACAGATACACTCTCATGACCATGAAGTGCAGTGTATTCATCTCCACCAGCAAAGGCTTTGCCGATCATCCTGGGATCTGGGTGTGTTTTGCGAATACCCTTCATGTCCATAACTACGATAAACTGAACATGATTAGCAGATGAAACCTTCTGCACATACTTCTGCATGGAGGAAGACGAATCAGACTGCTGCAAATGCTCAATAATAAGCGGCGTATGGGAAAGTGTACGTGCGATGGACATCGCTTTTTCCTCCAGTCCCATTTCGGTTTCATGCTCAACTCTCTCGGCAAATAACAAAGTTACAGGCAGGAGCACCAGTGCCATAACCAGACAAACCAGCAGCGTAATCAGCCCTCTGAGCTTGAATAGCGGTTTACCCCGACGCAGCTTAGGCTGTGACTTTTTGATAGAACTCACCCTTTCACGCTTCATGTTAAATCTAAATAGTCCAATATGCTTATACAAAAATGGTTATGTATGTGTTTACGTGAATTTGCATAGTTATAATCTTATACAGCTTCCTTCCACTCTTTCGTATAATAAAAAAGGGAACTACTCCGCAATTGCGGAACAGTTCCCTCCGATTCATGGTTGATGCTCCGCGAGTCTATCCTGGCTTAGTCGCCTCGGAAGGCGCGCTTCACACGGTCAAAAAAGGATTGCTCATTCTCATGTGTCTGCTCACCGCTAAGCGAAGAGAACTGACGCAGCAATTCCTTCTGTTCCTCACTCAGCTTGCTAGGCGTTACCACAACCACCTTAATGTGCTGGTCACCCTGACCTACGCCACGAAGTTTTGGTACACCCTTGCCTTTAAGACGGAAGTATGTTCCTGTTTGTGTACCAGCTGGAACTTTCAGCTTCACTTTCTCGGTCAGCGTCGGAATTTCGACTTCATCTCCCAACGCTGCCTGCGAAAACGTCAGCGGAATTTCACAGTAAATGTCGTCTCCCTCACGCTCAAAGAAGTCATGCGACTTCACACGGAAAACGACATACAGATCACCTGCCGGTCCTCCGTTGACACCGCCTTCGCCTTCACCATTGATACGCATTTGCGCGCCGTCATCCACACCCGCCGGAATGCGGATATGAATTTTACGCTGCTTGCGCACACGACCAGAACCGCTACAAGTGGTGCATTTCTCTTTGATGATTTTTCCAGTACCACCACAGTTAGAGCAGGCCCGACGATTAACCATCCGGCCAAACGGTGTATTCTGCACCACCTCTTCTTGTCCGCTACCGTGGCAGACGGAACAGGTTTGTGGTTGAGTACCCTTTTTGGCTCCGGTACCATGACACGTATCACACGTTTCCGTGCGCTCAATGTTAATGTCGGTTTCCTTGCCGAATACGGCTTCCTTGAATTCGATCGTCATTGTATATTGAAGATCATTACCACGCTGCGGTGCATTCGGGTCACGTCGACCATTGCCGCCACCGCCAAAAAACATATCAAAAATATCGCCAAATCCGCCACCAAAGTCGGCTCCACCACCGAAGCCGCCTCCCATGCCCTGATTCGGGTCTACATGACCGTATTGATCATATCTTGCCCGCTTCTGACCATCACTGAGAACGTCATAAGCCTCTTTCACTTCTTTAAATTTGGTTTCCGCGTCCGCAGCCTTGTTCACGTCCGGATGATACTGACGCGCCAGCTTACGGTAAGCCTTTTTAACATCTTCATCCGAAGCGCCCTTCGCGACGCCCAGCACCTCATAATAATCGCGCTTATCAGCCAATGTTCCACCCCCATGCCTACAACGTGTCTGCACTACATATAAAAGGAAAGTCAAAGGCACGGGATGACCCGGCTTTGACCTTCCCATCATTTCAAGGCAGTACAATCCGTAATATGCTTATTTATTCTGAAAATAACTGATACCCTTCGGCTAATCGTTATTTATCAAGGCAGCTACGCTGCTTCTTTTCATTCAGTATATTATAACGCACCGGTGTACCGTAATGCTACTACCACTACCCGATCCGTAGCTTAGTCTTTCTTCTTGTCTTCGTCAACAACTTCATAGTCCGCGTCAACCACATTATCGCGGCCTTTGCTGTCTGCTGCGCCGTCTTGAGCTTGTTGAGCCTGTGCTTCTTGAGCAGCTTGCTCATACAGCTTCACGGACAACTGCTGAACGATCTCAGTCAGCTCTTCAGTAGCCTTTTTGATGTCTTCCAGGTTGTCAGTTTCCAGCGTTTTTTGCAGATTTTCTTTAGCTGCATTCGCTTTTTCGACTTCGCCTGCATCCGCTTTTTCGCCCAGATCTTTAATCGTTTTGTCTACGGAGTAAATCAGTTGGTCCGCAGAATTTTTCGCTTCTACCAGATCTTTGCGTTTTTTATCTTCTTCCGCATGCAACTCAGCGTCTTTCATCATACGTTCTACTTCCTCGTCGCTCAAGCCGCTGGAGGATGTGATCGTAATTTTTTGGCTCTTGCCTGTACCTTTATCTGTAGCGGATACGTTCACGATACCGTTGGCATCCAGATCAAAAGTAACTTCGATTTGCGGTACACCGCGTGGTGCTGGAGGAATATCTCCCAGTTGGAAACGGCCCAGCGTTTTGTTGCCTGCTGCCATTTCACGTTCACCTTGCAATACGTGGATTTCCACGCTAGGCTGGTTGTCGGCATACGTCGAGAACACCTGCGATTTGCTCGTAGGGATCGTCGTGTTACGCTCGATCATTTTAGTGAATACGCCACCTGCGGTTTCAATACCGAGGGACAATGGAGTTACGTCGAGGAGAACGACGTCTTTCACATCACCTGTCAATACGCCTGCTTGAACTGCGGCACCCAAAGCTACCACTTCATCAGGGTTTACACCTTTATGAGGCTCTTTGCCTGTCAGTTTCTTAATGGCTTCCTGTACAGCCGGAATACGTGTGGAACCGCCGACCAGAACGATTTTATCGATGTCGCTGGCACTCATGCCTGAATCTTTCATCGCTTGACGAGTAGGTCCCAAAGTACGTTCTACCAGACCTTCAGACAATTCCTCAAATTTCGCACGAGTCAGGTTCAACTCCAAATGCTGTGGAACGCCGTCAGCTACCGTAATGAACGGCAGGGAAATCGTCGTTGTCAGTACGCCGGACAGCTCTTTTTTCGCTTTTTCCGCTGCATCTTTCAAACGTTGTACAGCTGCTTTATCTTTGCTCAGGTCGATGCCTTGATCTTTTTTGAACTCAGTTACGAGGTAATCAATAATCACTTGGTCGAAGTCATCGCCGCCCAGCTTGTTGTCGCCGCTTGTCGCTTTAACTTCGAAGAAACCGTCGCCCAGTTCCAGAATGGATACGTCAAATGTACCGCCACCCAGGTCATAAACAAGAATTGTTTGGTCTTCGGATTTTTCCATACCGTATGCCAGTGCAGCTGCTGTTGGCTCGTTGACAATACGCAGCACTTCCAGACCCGCGATTTTACCTGCATCCTTGGTTGCTTGACGTTGGCTGTCATTGAAGTAAGCTGGAACCGTGATAACGGCTTGAGTTACCGTTTGTCCTAGGTAAGCTTCAGCATCGGATTTCAGCTTTTGCAAAATCATAGCAGAAATTTCTTGTGCGGAGTATTCCTTGCCGTCAATGCTTTCTTTATAGTTTGTACCCATGTGACGCTTGATGGACATAATTGTACGATCCGGGTTCGTGATCGCTTGGCGTTTTGCTGTTTCACCTACAGTACGTTCTCCATCCTTTTTGAAACCAACAACCGAAGGGGTTGTGCGTGCGCCTTCCGGATTTGGAATTACAACGGCTTCGCCGCCCTCCATAACAGCCACACAAGAGTTGGTTGTACCTAAGTCAATACCGATTACTTTACTCATCAGACAATTCCTCCTTCTGTATATACGAGGCCCTCAGGCCGAAATTAGTTAAAGCCAATGATGTGTTGCTAATGTATATTAAAAAAGCTACATGCTCACTTTTACCATAGCCGGACGAAGCACCTTGTCCTTCAGCATGTATCCTTTTTGCACCTCTTCAACGACGATGCCTTCCTCATGCTCTTCGCTTTCCACCTGCATAATCGCCTGATGGAAATCAGGGTTAAACGGTTGACCCACCGCATTCATGGCCGTTACTCCCTCAGCCTGAAGCACGCTCTCAAACTGACGGAAGATCATCTCCACACCTTTTGTGAATGACTCAGCCTCTCCTTGCGGTGCTGTTGCCAGCGCACGCTCGAAGTTATCCAGAACAGGTACCAATTCGGTAACCAGCTTCATAGATGCATATTTGGCAAGGTCCTCTTTCTCTTTCAGCGTACGACGACGAAAATTATCGAAATCCGCCTGTGCGCGTAAAAACCGCTGTTGGTGCTCTTCCGCCTCCACGCGAAGCTTAGCCAGCTCTGTATCACTCTCTTGGGCTTCCAGTGCTGCCGCTTCGTTCACCGGCTCTTCCTGCTGGCTCGTCTCAGTGGCTTCCTCTGTGCTTACATTTTGTTGTTTTTCTTCTTGGAACGCTTGTTCTTCCTTCAAAATGTTTCACCTCCTTCAAGTCATAACTACCGTTACATTCATATTTGTATTCAAACTTGTTTGCTGCACTTTATTTCAAGTTGCTGTTACTTTGCAAAAACACGCAGCAATGCACCCGCGCAGGATACATACCATATCCCGGCGCGGAACATGTAGAACCGCAACATGTGCAGTCTTATTCTATTTAAACCGCTGCGTAAGCATTGCGGTCAAATCCTTAGACAGGATACCCAAAATATTAATAACTCTCGCATACTCCATCCGTGTGGGACCCAGTATGCCTATTGTGCCCAACGCTTCGCCATCTACCGCATACGTCGCGGTAATCAGACTGCAATTGGCAAATGCTTCATGATCATTTTCTGTGCCGATACGGACTTGAATTTCAGGCGCTCCGGCGACAGGCGTCATCAGCTTAAGCAGCGTCGGTGTTTCCTCCAGCAGATCGAGAATATGTTTGACCTTTTCAACGTCCTTAAATTCAGGCTGATTTAGCATGTTCGTCGCACCGCTCAAATACAAGCGCTGATCCGATTCATTATCCAGTGCTTTATCCAGCACCTTCATAGCGTCCTCAAAATGAGACACATGCTTCTCCATTTCCTGACCAAGTGCGGTGTAAAGACGTGATTTCAACTGATAAATCGGCACGCCGACCAGCTTGCTGTTCAACAAATTCACGACCTTCTCCATCTCGGAAATCGAAATTCCCGGCGGAATATCCACTGTCTTGTTCTCCACCTGACCGGTATTGGTCACGATAATCGCTACAGCCGTCGTTTCGTTGAGTGGCAATAGCTGAAAATGACGCAATGAAGTATGAAAAACCTCCGGCCCAAGCAGGATGGAAGTATAATTGGTCATATGGGACAAAATACCAGATGCATGCTGGATTACTTGCTCCATTGCATTCAGCTTTTCGGCGTAAAAGGCTTTTAGTTCCCGCGTTTCCATAGGCTTCAGCGTATCCAGTGGTACCAAATGGTCCACATAATAGCGGTAGCCTTTATGAGACGGGATGCGTCCCGCAGAAGTATGGGGTTGCTCCAGATAGCCCTGTTCCTCCAAATCCGACATTTCATTACGGATCGTGGCGGGGCTAAATCCGACATCCTGCCTTTTGGATATGCTGCGGGATCCCACTGGCTCAGCCGAACGAATGTAGTCATCAATAATCGCATTCAAAATGAGTCTCTGACGTTCGGTTAACAAGCGAATCCCCCCTTTTGTTTATCCATAATAGCATGATCGTTCAATGGAATCATTAGCACTCGTTCGCGATGAGTGCTAACTGATAATACAAAAATACCAAACCGACCTGATCATTGTCAAGTCAGATCCGTATTTTCAACTATATAAGCTTCTAGACGGTCAAAAGTTTCTTATCGTGCCACTACGCAGTCGGATAGTGCTTCCCATCGCCACCGCCCCCGGATTTCTTGAATAACCTTATAAGGATAGAAATCCGGGGACAAAAGCGACCGCTTCGCTTGTACAGCACCATTCCGCCTACTCCATTTTGATGTTCATTTTTCAAACTAAGCCTATAAAGCTCTAAAATATATCAATTTAAAAGTAATTATCAATATTACTTGCGTTGAAATAACCTAGTTTCAATTTACTAACTATTTGGTCTTCTGTTAAATTATTTATAACAATTTCTCTTTCGAGATTCTCCAACCAACCAATCTTCATTCGTTTCATAAAAATAGTGAACAAAAATTGAAGCAGTATTACAATAATGACCGAAGCTAAACCATCAAAAATTTGTTTCCACAATATATTATTAAAATTGTAATTTATACAAATATAAATGGTGAGTAGAAAAGTTAGTATGACTTTATACGAATTACTAAATAGAAGCCACATTAGAAATATCAACAACTGCTTAAGAAATTTATAGGCCTCCATTTTAGAACTATTTTGTTCGATTTCCATTTTGATAGCTTTTCTATCAAACTTTCTCTTCTTATTTTCTAAGAATATATAAATAGAAGCTTGCACTGCTTCAAGAAGATATCTTACACAGTATATTGTAAAGTATAAGCTGAAGAAAAAATTTACTGAATGAAAAAAAAGAAAATACCCATTAGATAATAAAAATGACGTAACCAAAATAAGCTGGTATCTCCAAAGAATTTTCAATCCTTTTACATCAGTTGATGTAATCGGGGAACTGTATCTCTTTATTTTTACTTGCCTATAAAAATTATTAAAAAAATCAAAAAATGTGGTTGCTATATTTCCGAATACCACATAACCAATTAAAACAGTATGCCAATTTTTTTGCATTGCTATGATGTCTGGATATATCCAATAAGCAAGACCTAAAACGGCTAAAAGTAAAGTCCAATTGGTAATACCACTTGAAATAATTTTTTGCCGCTCTCTTTCTTGTAGTCTGTTAACATAATCAAGCCAGTCTTTTTGTAATTTCATTCTTTCCATTGATGTTAGGCCCTTCACTTAAAATTAGCTACAAAAATAAAGCTTACCTTTTTGACTTCAACGATTGCACCTGTATCACTGAGACGAATCGCTGCAATCTCGATCCGACAAAAAAACGAACTGACCTGATATTCTCAGATCAGTTCAGCATTTTCAACACTGCAATTTCATCACAATTGTTTTGTTTACTACAGTTAATGCAATCAGTCCATACCTTTTCAGGGAAAATCTCTTTGTCTACCACATCAAACCCGTTTTTTATAAAAAAGGAGACCTCGTAGGTCAAAGCCATAATTTTAGGGATACGCTGCCGCCGTGCTTCTATAATAAGGCCCTCTACGAGCTTGGAGCCGATGCCCATACCTTTATGTCCTTCAGAAATACCAAGTGAGCGAATCTCTACCAAATCATCACCCAGTTTGCATAAAGAACCACAACCGACGACTTCGCCGTCCACTTCTGCCACAATAAACAGCTCCAGTTGGCGCATAAGAACTTCCCTTGAACGTGGGAGCATAATTCCCCGCTCCGCATAGCCGCTAATCATTTGGTATAAAGGCTCCACATCCTCAGGAACCGCACTTCTGCACAATACATCTTTACACACTGAAGCCATCTTGCTCTCCTCCTGCCGCTTGCCGCATATAATGAATAAATATACAACATTACGCATAGAATCGCAATACTTCATTTACCCTGCCGTGACAGAATGTGTTATAAAATGAATGTCCCCGCTTATGGTGTGCAAATGTACCGTTTGAAGCTACGACTTATGAATTTACGGTAATGGAACCGATGAACTCCGCAAATACATCATTTCCGAACAAAATACCACGTTCGCTCAGACGATAACCATCTTCGACTGGTTCGATCAATCCCGCATTCAGCATTTTTCCGAGTGGGGCCGTAAACGTATCCTCCAGTGACTGGCCGAATTGAGCCTCAAAGCGGGACTTCGAGACACCTTCCAGCATTCTCAAACCGACCATGAGAAAATCCTCCATCGCTTCGGCCGCTGGCACCTCAAAGCTATCCAGACGCGGCAGTCCGTTACGGGTAGCCTCCACATAAGGATTAATGCCCTTAATGTTCATATGGCGCTCTCTGCCAACATATCCGTGCGCCCCAGCGCCGAGGCCATAATAGTCCTCATTCCGCCAGTAGGTCATATTGTGCTTGCTCCCCAGACCTGGTTTCGCAAAATTGCTGATCTCGTACTGCTCATAGCCCGCCTCTTTCATGCGACGCATCAGGAGCAAATACATTTCCAGTTCGTCGTCCTCATGTGGAAGCGGAAGCTGATTTTTCTGGTACAGCGTGTGGAATAAGGTGTTCTCTTCAACCTTCAAGCTATAGATGGAGTAATGAGGAAGCCCCAGCTCCAGTGCCCGGCTGACGCTTTCATGCAGCATTTCTACGGTCTGATTCGGTAAACCGAACATCAGGTCAATCGACAGATTGTCCAATCCGACCTTACGTGCATTTTCCAGACTACGATAAACGTCATCTGTATTATGAATACGACCAATGCCCGTAAGCAATTCGTTTTGAAAAGCCTGCACGCCGAAGCTGAGCCGGTTCACGCCGCCTTCTTTCATCACGGTGAGTTTTTCAAAATCAGTTGTGCCTGGATTGGCTTCCATGGAAAACTCAATATCTTCCGACCAGTTCGGGAAGTAGGTACGGACGCTTTTCAGGAAATATTCCATTTCCTTCGGATTCAGCGTTGTTGGTGTTCCACCCCCGACAAAAATAGTTTTAATTTCACCTGGCGGGTGAAGGCGAACTGTATGCTCCATCTCACGTTCCAGTGCATACAGGTATTCCATAACAGGCTGATCCTTGAGCACGTATGAGTTGAAGTCACAGTAAAAGCATTTATTCGTGCAAAAAGGTATATGCAGATAAACCGCTTGAGGCGCGGATGAATGTTCATGTTTGTGTATGGATGCGGTCATACCGATCCTCCTTGTTAGGTGTGATGTGGTGAAAAAAAGTGCGCCGAGGTCGAGATCAACCGCTTCGCTGCTGCCCACCGTCAATCGGCCATTTTTTTACTCCGTCTCTGGATAGCTTGCTCAAATAAAGAACGTCCATTCTCCATGCACGGCAAAGGCCACATGAAAGAATGGACGAATACCGCTTGGGAACAAGCGGACCGTAGTATCTTGCGGTGCATCACAGAGTGTGTACCTAAGTTACTACGGGATCATGCTGTTGGTACTTATTCGTATTCAATTCATACTCACGTTCTGTGATGTACCAAATTGAATATGGTGCTGCTTGTATCAAGCAGCTTTACTCATCTATTTTCAGTACCGCCATAAATGCTTCCTGTGGTACTTCTACGTTACCCACTTGCTTCATGCGCTTCTTGCCCTCTTTTTGCTTTTCAAGCAGCTTCCGTTTACGGGAAATATCGCCACCGTAGCATTTGGCCAAGACGTTTTTACGCATAGCCTTAACGGTTTCACGCGCTACAACCTTCGTTCCGACAGATGCCTGGATTGGCACCTCGAACATTTGGCGTGGGATCAGCTCACGCAGCTTCTCGCAAATGATACGTCCGCGATGGTAAGCGCGATCTCTGTGAACGATGAACGACAACGCATCGACCTGTTCGCCATTCAACAGAATATCCATTTTTACCAGATTGGACTGGCGATAGCCTGAAATCTCGTAGTCGAAGGAAGCGTAGCCCTTGGTGCTAGATTTAAGCTGGTCAAAGAAATCGTACACGATTTCGGACAGCGGAATCTGGTACGTAATAGTTACCCGTGTCGTATCCAGATACTCCATGTTCACATACTCACCGCGCTTGGTCTGGCAAAGCTCCATAACCGTACCTACGTAATCATTAGGCACGATAATGCCTGCTCTTACGTAAGGCTCCTCCACATGCTCAATTCGTCCGATTTCCGGGTAATTCGACGGGTTATCGATCTGGATCGTTTCGCCATTCGTCAGCTTAATGCGGTAAATAACGCTCGGCGCTGTCGTAATCAGAGGGATGTTAAATTCGCGTTCAATCCGCTCCTGAATAACGTCCATATGAAGCAGACCGAGGAAACCACAACGGAATCCGAAGCCCAACGCGCTTGATGTTTCCGGCTCAAAGCTGAGCGAAGCATCGTTCAGTTGCAGCTTTTCAAGTGCCTCGCGCAGATCGTTATACTCGGATGTTTCGATCGGATACAGACCGCAATATACCATCGGATTAATTTTCCGATAACCTGGCATCGGTTCTGGCGTTGGATTTTTGGCATCCGTCACCGTATCCCCGACACGCGTATCGCCCACATGCTTGATACCGGCAACGATAAAACCAACATCACCGATATTCAGCTCGTCCACAATGCTCATACGTGGCATGAAGGCTCCTACCTCGATAACCTCAAACGTTTTATCGGTCGCCATCATTTTAATTTTGGAACCAGCCTTGATGCTGCCATCCACGACGCGAACATACACGATAACGCCTTTATATGGATCATAATGCGAATCGAAAATAAGCGCCTTCAGCGGATTATTCGGATTCCCTTGCGGAGCAGGCACGCTTCTGACCACCTGTTCCAAAATTTCCTTGATACCGATTCCAGCTTTGGCCGATGCGTGTACAGTCTCGCTCGTATCCAAGCCGATAACATCCTCGATTTCCTGCTTCACCCGTTCAGGATCGGCACTTGGCAAATCAATTTTGTTAAGCACCGGCAGAATCTCCAAATTGTTGTCCAACGCCAAATATACGTTAGCCAATGTCTGTGCTTCAATGCCCTGTGCCGCGTCTACAACCAGCAAGGCACCTTCGCAGGCCGCCAAGCTTCGGGAAACCTCATACGTAAAATCGACGTGTCCCGGTGTATCAATCAGATTCAAAATGTACTCTTCGCCGTCATCGGCCTTATAAGTGAGTCGCACTGCCTGGAGCTTGATTGTAATCCCGCGCTCCCGTTCCAGGTCCATCTGATCAAGCACTTGCTCCTGCATTTCACGGGATGTGAGTGCACCGGTGTATTCCAAAATCCGGTCAGCCAGCGTGGATTTACCGTGGTCTATATGTGCAATGATACTAAAGTTCCGAATTTTACGTTGTCTTGCCAAAATGTCAGTCATGCCTTACCCCCACACAATGCCTAGTGTCAATCAGCTTATTATAGCAGTTGTATAGGGGGTCAGCAATATTTCTATTCCGTTACTCCGTCAAAAACAGACACAACCCAGCGAATCCCCTGTCTTGACAGGTTTTGCAGCAGCCCGGCCGTTTTGTCCGCCATGGTATCCACCGAGGTTTGTTCTGCCTTGACAGCCAATAGTTCACGCGGTGTCTCCTGGCCCTGCAAATTGGCATCCTGTGCTGTCGAATACCATTGGCGAGTTTCTCCTGTGGCTTGGGTCTCACCTCGTTCTTGTGGATTAGCTTTGTAAGTAGCCGCTCCCGTTCCGGAGTCCATTACGACATTCCCATTTCTGTTATATGTGCGGGTATACGCACGAGCATCGGCTGCGGGTGTGTCTTCAATAACCGTCTGCTCATATCCAACAACGTTCTGCTGTACTTTGCTCTGAACCGAGTCCCCGACCCATTCAGGACCATATACAGAACGCAGTCCGGAGCCTGCCAGTTGCATGCCGAGCAGGACCCCCGCCCCCATCAGAAGTACAAATCCAAGCGCTTTTTTACGAAAATGTCCAGACATTGCATTTCCTCCTTTCCACCGCCTCAATTAATTGCCATCGTTGCTCTTTTTCGCATCGAACACGTTAGTACCCGCTTTCTGTGCTTTCTGATCCTCCCAGTACACCTCACCGATCATATCCGCCAGAACGTCAGAGGTACGTTTCAATTCTTCCTCGGTATTATCAATCCCGCCAATTTCGATCAAAATACTATGGGAGGACAAGCTCTGATTGTACTCACCGTTGTTGCCTTTACCGCCATCCTTTCCCCATATCCCACGGGAAACGCCGTGATACGACTTTTCCAGCTTCTCATGAATACGAGCGGCGAAAGCTTCATTCTTGCGCCAGTTTTTGTTGTCATGGCCGATAATAAAATACACCTTGGCATAAGAAAGTCCGTTTATCGTTGCTGTCGTTTTGCCGTGACGTTGAGAATCTCTGTGGATATCAAGCAGATAGGTTAAGCTTTTATTTCCAGCCAAAGCTTCCTTGACCGTTTCACGCGAATATTTATAGGAATAATTCCAATTGTAATTTTGAACGTTTTTGGCATAGTCCTTGTTCACATGCAAAGTAGATATCCCTTGCTTCTCCAATCTCTTTTTTACAAAATCTCCTACTCTCGACACATTGGCTGATTTAGAGCCAGAATTAGGATTGGAGCTGGTTTTACTGAGCAAAGGGTTATATGCCTCTCTCGGATGAGAATGGTAGATTAATATACGTTTGGCACCTTTGACTGCTGTATCACTCGGATCATCCTCTTGCGCAGGGTCCGTTTCTGGAGTTGTCGGAAGATCTGGCGTTGTAGAGCCATTGTTCGGTGGATTGGTAGAAGCATCCGGGCCGCCGGGAGCATCCGTCGTTCCCTGATCAGGCTGATAATCAGTAGGCGCCTCCACCTTGTTGTTCCCTGAGCCCTTACGCAACAAAACAGGCGTACCCGCAGACATACCAGGAATTTCGCGAGCTATGAGACTTTTGGGGTCCTGTGGATTAATACCTGTGAGCATTTGGAAAACAAAAGGCGACCATTGTTCACCCGACAACGAAGATTGTTGCTTCTTCTGTACCAAATGAGGTACTTCCATGCCGAGCATATCCGCAAAAAAACCGCTGGAAACCGAGCCTGCAAATCCTTTCATCGAAGACACCGGAGACGTTTGCAAACGATTTTCCGCCAGTCCTCCCAGTCCCAATACAACAAATAAAAGCGCCGAGCCCATAATAAGCAGCACAAGCGTATGTCCCATAGCCAAAATTTCAAGGCCCTTTCTTCTCCATCTTCCGACGTTCCAGGTTTGAATTTTTTTCATGTGGGTCTTGTCCTCCTTCGTCCCGTCGAAGCCCGCCTCATATTCAGAACCTATAGGTTCCAGTCAGCAGCGGAAATCTCTTATACTTCAACTCTATGAACGGAGAACAATTGCTAGAACACAAAAAAATCTCCACCCCCAGGTAAATTCCCCCCCCTTATTACAAGAGATAGGATGCCTGCTAGATAGAGAATTTTGTGTATGAAATATGCTTTTACTAACCCTCATTAATGTGTATAAGCGGCGACATTGCCGGGATCGACAGCTTCATGCAGGGCGGCGTTCAATCCGGTTGCAATAATATTCGCAATATCTTCTATAAATTCATCAATCTCCTTGGGGGTCACAATCAGATCATGTCCCAGCGGCTGAAGTACCTCTCTCACCAATCCCAGTCTCTCAGGCTCTGAAATATCATCCAGCATCCCCAGTATTGCTTTCGTAGAAGCCTTTTCCTTGGCAAAATGTGTTCTCATCAGCTCAATTACGTTATTCACGATGGTCGAAGCGTAGCATACGGTTGGAACGCCGATGGCAATACACGGGACACCCATAATATCCTTGGTGATGCCACGCCGCTTGTTACCAATACCTGAGCCCGGATGAATCCCGATATCTGCCACCTGGATAGTCGTATTGACGCGCTCCAATGAACGTGACGCCAGAGCGTCAATAGCAATAATCAGTTCTGGCTTCGTTCGATCAACGATACCCTGAACAATTTCGCTCGACTCGATCCCCGTTATGCCAAGAACTCCTGGTGCAATCGCACTCACATCCCGATAACCAGGATTGACTTGATCAGGCGTCAGTTCAAAAAATTGACGAGTCACCATCAAATTTTCAACGACAAGCGGACCTAGTGAATCGGGAGTGACATTCCAGTTGCCCAGACCTACCACAAGTACGCTTGCCTTACTGGAGATCCCTATTTTTTGTATAAATTGCTCCATCTCCTTCGCGAATGCAATGGCTACCCGTTGCTGGAGCCCCGTGTCACCTTCACGTAAGCCGGGCACTTCCAGCGTGACGTAATGCCCCTGTACCCGTCCAATACGGTTAGCACCCTCTTCATTAAGCACATCCAGACGCGTGATTTTAATACCGTTATCTTCCTCCACGTCCTCATTGATGCCCGCCAGCGGCATTGGCTGATCTCGTTCCGCCAACTCTCTTGCCTCCAGCGCCAAATCCGTACGTACCGCATACTTCTGCAAATCCAAATCCATCATTTACGCCTCCTTTTATACCATCTCAGGTTATAGTGTGCGAGACACCCGGCAGGTTTATGCACATCCATTTTCATCCTGTAATCTACCCAAGCCCGGAATGTTTTCTTATTGCAATTTGAGGTGTGGCGTGCTAAAATATTTTAAGTTGTGAAACGTTTGTGTTCATAAGTAATGCCTTTACAGGAGGTGAATGTAATGCCAAACATCAAATCCGCTATCAAACGCGTTAAAACAAACGACAAACGCCGTGCGTTGAACGCTTCTCAAAAATCCGCGCTTCGTACAGCAGTAAAAGCTGCCGATACAGCGTTGGTGAATAACGAAGCTGAAAATGCTACTGCTGCTTTCAAAGTAGCTTCCCAAAAGCTGGACAAGGCTGTAACTAAAGGTCTGATCCACAAAAATGCAGCTGCTCGCAAGAAATCCCGCTTGGCGAAAAAACTTAACGCTCTTACAGCTCAAGCGTAAGCAAGAGCTACTTTTATACGTTAATGAAAAAATCCTGACCAGCCTTGGCTGATCAGGATTTTTTAGTTCACCACGATTGGATTCTGCGTTACACTAGTTAACCTTTCATTAAACCGCTCGGCAAACGGGCCGGATTAGACCGAAGCCCCCGCGCCCATTTTCAGCAAAAACATCTCCAGCCCCAGCACCTTGTCAACAACCCCGGTTTTCATACGGTAATCCAGCTCGCCCAAGTCGTAGAGAAGCTGTCGCAACTGCTCAGGACGGAATCTCCGGGCCTGCTCGCCGGCAACTTTCACCCCATATGGATGCAAACTAAGCTGACTCGCAATTTGCTGCTGGGAATAGCTTTGACCCATCAGCTCCTTGACCTGCAACATAATACGAAACTGTCGTGTGATCAAAGCTGCAATCTTGATCGGCTCCTCTTTTTGCTTAAGCAGCTCATAAAAAATACTGAGCGCCTTATCCAGCCGCAAATTAGCCAAATCCTCGACCATCGCAAACACATTTTGTTCCGTGCTGCGAGGCACAAGTGATTCAATATCGGCTGTGGAGATGGTACCCTGCGCTCCCGCATACAGGCACAGCTTGTCTATCTCGGCAGCCAGTGATTGCAGCCCGGTCCCCGTATATTGAATGAGACTTTCAGCAGCTCCCGCCGCCAATTGGACTTCTCTTTCCGCTGCACGCTTATGAATCCATGCCACCAGATCATCTCCACCCAACGGAGTGAAGGCAATAACCGAGGCGTCACTTTTCAGCCTTTTAACAATCTTTTTCCGTTCATCAAGCTTTTCAGCCTGAACCGTAAAAATGATAATGCTATAGTCAGCCGGGTTATCCATATAAGTCAGCAGCGCTTCAATGTGGTGCTCAATCTTACCGCCGTCCTTGCCTGCCGCAAATACACTGGTGTCCCGTACAATAATCAGCTTTTTTGGCACCAAAAAAGGCGCAGTCTCGGCTTCCTCCACGACTACCTCAATCGGCGTCTCGGTCAGATCGTAGGGAATAATGGCAAAGTCACGATGCTCCTCTTCCACCACTTTTTCCTTAAGCATATCGACAAACTGCTTCATTTGATATTTTTCGCTGCCGTAAAGCAAATACACTGGCGAAATATCGCCTTTGCGAATAGCCTTAGCGGCTGTTTTTGCATCCATTCTCCGTACCCCCCATCCATTGATCGTACCCGACATCTGGTCGGAAGGCAAGTCATTATACAAACGAAAGGACCCTGCCTATAGGCAAGATCCCTTCACCACCATCTATATCAACACGGCAGCAGAAAGCTCTAGAAACTTTCGACCGTCGGGATACGACGTCGGTTCATACAATCTATTCTCTGCTTTTAAAAATGTGCCATCTTCATAGCAACTATTTTCCAAAGGTACGCGGAATGGTATACGTATATTTACTTGCTGTACCATCCTGCTCCGTCTCATACATGAAGGTTTGGCTGTCTTCTGACCAGCTTCCTTTGACCCAGGCACCCTTCAAGGTACGCACTTCCAGCGTTGTCCGGTCTACACCATTGTCGGAAAGCTTATACACTTTCAGTTTTTTGCCCTCAATGACCACCGCATAGCTGCCATCAGGCGAATTAAGCTGATCTGTAGACGTCGCTTGGGCGCTAAAGGTGGAAGGATTACTGCTGTCCGGAGAGATCATCAAATTCGATGAAAATCCTTCATTGCGTACCGGGTTTTGCGACGCGGAGGGCTGCTGATCATTAGAAGCTGTATTGCTGCCCATATCTCCCGTCGTAGTCCCCAAATCCTTGGTAACCCCTTTGGAGGTCGTGTCTTTCGACGTATCATTTGAAGCAATCCGATTCTGTAACATCATACCCTGACTGACAGACGATGACGAATCATTAGCAGCCGTGCTGTTGTCATTACTGTCTTCAGTAGTACCCGTACCCGCTATGGGTGCTTTTTCTACTTTTGGTTCTCCTTGCTGTTCAGGGGCAATCGTTTGTTGCTCGGATTTACCCTGCTTTAACTGTTTGTCATCAGACTTAGGAGCATCCGCAGCAAAATCTTGCCCGGCAGATTTTTCTTTTGTGGTCTGACGATCCGCGCTTGGCTGTCCCTGCTGTCGATCCTGACGGGGAGGATGTCCCGCTGGCGCATGCTTCGTTGAATCTTGTTCACCAGTCTGTGGATCGTCATTTTGTGCAGCATCCTGTTTGGAAGGGTTCTTTTCATCATCCGCACTGTTCACATCCAGTTTGCTCGGATCAGATTGCTCCCCTGTGGATGGCTGGGTTGCGTTCGTTCCCTGATCCTCCTCTAACGGCTGCTTGGTCGAATCCGATCCAATAGCTGCATCGCGGCCTCCGCTTCCATTCACCGTACTTGGAACTTCTGTCTGTTCCTGCTGACTCATCACTCCAGGCGACTGGGGATCAAGCAAGCCTTCTGCATCCTGCACCGTTTTCGGTTCAAAATTGAATACTACAATTCCCAGTACAACAGCAGCGGCAGCCACGCCCATCGCAGCTCGCCCACTCATCCGGTTCCACCAAGGTATAGGTTGGGTACGCCGTCTCGGCCCCGGTCCAGGATCGGTAGCTACAGGCTGCATCTCCTGAAGCGCGCTTCCCTGCTCCTCACGTGCGCGGTCAATGGCATCAAGCTGAGGCATGATGGAATCCACCAGGCTGAACGCCGGGGAAACCGCAGGCAATTCCTCCAGCTCGCGGGAGAGCGTCTGAAGAATATGAAATTTTTCCGCACAGTCCGGGCAAGTCGCAATATGGTTCATTAATTGGGACGTCTCTTCTTCGCCCAGCTCATGATCCACATAACGCTGCATCCAATCCATCACCTCTTCCCCACACTTCATCCTGATACACCACCTTTCTGATATTCCTGAAGTAGCCCTTGCAATTGCTGTCTTGCACGATACAAGTATGACTTGACCGTATTAAGCGGCAAATCCAGAGAGTCGGCAATCTCGTTATAAGAGAAATCCTGCAGATATCTCAATACGATCACCGTCCGGTGGTGCTCTGGAAGCTGCTGTATAGCCTCACGAACATCCTGTGCCAAGTAAGAGGTCAGCACCTCGGCCTCCACATTTTGGGGATCGTTGAATATCATGTCGTGCTCGTCAATGGATACCGAGGGCTTCGTCCTCCTGAATTTGTCGATACATATGTTCGTTACAATGCGTTGAACCCAGGTTTTGAACTGCGCCTTTTCCTCATAAGAGTTAATTTTGGAATAAATCCGTATGAGGGCTTCTTGTGAAGCATCCATGGCGTCCTGTTCATTGTTTAAAATGTAATATGCCGTACGGTACACATGCTGTTCTATCTCTCTTAATAGGGTAATGAGAGCGTCGCGATCGCCCGATTGAGCGGCTCGAATGAGTCCCTGCTCTACCACAAAGGATCCCCCTCTCCCTGCAATATTACAGACGTTTCCCCTTTGCAAATTGTTGCAGGATAGACGTCTGACGATAATTTTATTTTTTATAGTGTAAAAAATGTTACCAAAAAGCCCATATTCCCCATTATAGCCTCCCTTAGAATAACAGAAAAAGGGAAGGTCGTCACCTTCCCTTAGCCCTTACTCACATAAATCTGCTGGAATCTGTCGAATTGAACTTGCATATTGTTACTTCTTGGAAATCAGGAAATCCGATATGAGCTCTAACTGGTAATTCAGGGCAATCGGGTCCTGAAAATAAAAGTCGTCAATCGAATACTGATATATTTTCCCTGCTTTAACAGAAGGAAGATTTTTCCATACGCTTTTAGATTCAATATCTTTCCCCTGATCTACTCCATCTCCCCTAATCCCCAGCATCAGGTAATCGGCATCGCCCAGCATCTCCGGTAAAGCCTCCATCGAAATACTGGCCCAGCCCTGTTCGAACGCCGCCTTTTCTACCTTCGCCGGGGCATGAAGCCCCAACTCATCGTAAAGTACGGCTCCTCCCCGTCCGTAGGACTTGCCATAGAGATATAATTCTTTGCCCGTTATCTCAAAAATAGCAATTTTTTTACCTGAATCAATAACATCAGACAAAGCCTGTTTCTTCTCAGCAATCCTGGACGCAAAATCAGCCAGGCATTTCTTCGCTTCCTGCTCCTTGTTCAACACCTTGCCCAGCTCTATCAGACGGTCCTTATAATTATATGTACCATATGGAATGAATACAGTAGGCGCTATTTTTTTCAGATTTTCATAAGCTTTCTCATCATAGGTAATGATCAGATCCGGATTCAGGGTGGTCACCTTTTCAAGGGACAGTGCGGAGCTATCACCGATATTTTCAACACCATTCAAGTATTTTTTATAGTATGGAGCATCGAATACAGTGTCTGGAGCCCCTACAGGTGTAATCCCAAGTGCAAGAACATCGCCTACATAGTCGCCGACCGCTACAACGACACGCTGTGGATGTTCAGGAATAGTAACTGTACCTTTATCGCTTTCATATGTACGTGTGGCAGCTGCATCACCAGTAGACGCAGTTTTGGAATCAGCCGTTGTCCCATTATCCGTTGCCATTCCTCCTCCATTCGTAGCGCATGCGCTCAGTACCAGCATTAATGAAATAATCAACAGGCAAGCCAAAGTTCGGAATTTTAAATAGTTCACAATAGTCCTCCCATTAATAATGATTCTCATTTTCAATACTATTAGATTCTATCAAAGCTCTTAGGTTATGTCCATGCAGGTTGTGTTAATAGCAAAAAGCCCACTCCTTAGAGTGAGCATATGTTTTAGTGTTTTACCTGAGTCGCTCTTGTGCTTATTGATCCAAAGTGTCCAATTGGGCATCAGCATATCGGCTGCCATGCACCTTATTTTTGGGACTCACGGCTTCGATGAGAGCTAAATCTTCTGTGGTCAGTTCAACATCCACGGATGTTGCATTTTCCTCCAAATATTTTACACGTTTGGTTCCCGGAATTGGCAATGCGCCATTCGCTATGGTCCATGCTAATGCTAATTGGGAAGGAGTGCAATTCTTCTCTTGGGCAACTTCTTTAATCTTATCGACAAGATCAACATTTTTCTGGAAATTATCACCTTGGAAGCGCGGCATATATCTGCGAACATCACTAGCTTCAAGATCCTCAAATTTACGCAACTCGCCGGAAATAAAGCCTCTGCTCAAAGGGCTGTAACCCACAAGCGTGATTCCCAATTCTTTTATCACAGGCAGGATTTCATCCTCAATCTCCCGACTCCACAGAGAATATTCGGTTTGTAAAGCAGAGATGGGATGTACCGCATGTGCGCGACGAACTGTAGCAGCAGATGCCTCTGACAAGCCGAGATAACGAACTTTCCCGGTCTTTACAAGCTCAGCCATAGCCCCTACGGTTTCCTCAATAGGAACATTCGGATCTACCCGGTGCTGGTAATAAAGATCAATATAGTCCACACCTAACCGACGAAGACTTTCGTCCGCTGCCTTTTTTACATAATCCGGATGACCATTAATGCCTTCAAAATTAGGGCCAAAAGCAAACTTTGTAGCAATAACGGCTTGTTCCCTGCGGCCTTTTAAAGCTCGTCCCAGTAGCTCCTCATTATGTCCATTACCATATACATCCGCAGTATCCAGCAAGGTGACACCTAACTCTAAAGCGCGATGAATCGTCCGAATCGATTCGTCATCATTAGTTTCACCGTATATTCCAGGAGACATGCCCATTAAACCCAAACCAAGAGATGAAACGACCAAATCACTATTACCCAGGTTACGTGTTTTCATGTAGTTGACCTCTCTTCCAAATCTTCATTTTTTAACTTCGAGATTCATCATAGCACATCAAAAAACACAATTCAAACAAAATATACGTTTTTTGTCTATATTGTTTTTGGAGTGTATAATATATATTCCATTATGGATATCAGTTATAATAAAGCAGGATTGGAGGCTAATGATGTGACCGACGATAGCAAGGTAATAGATAAAAAAAACGAGACATGCATTAAACTCAGCATGAAGCTGGCTCCCTATGTAAAAAAACACGGATTTCAGACATTACGTATGGATGAAATCGCAAAAATTATGGATATAAGTAGAGCAACCTTATATAAATACTTTTCAACGAAAGAAGAAGTTATAGAATACGTTGTGAACAATTTTATTGAGTTTATCAACGAATTGGTTATGGATTCATTGGATACAGATCAATTGTACGGGACTCGGTTTCAGCAGCTTTTTGAAAAATCAATTTTACTTGCTGTATATATTACAGACATTTTTTTAAATGAACTGGAGCACATATATCCTGAGAAGTATGATCGCTTAAGGATAGCGTTGCAGTTCCAAGAACAGCAATTGTTAGAATTTTATGAAGAGGGCATACAAAAAGGGGTGTTCAACCAAGTCAATGGCAAACTATTAATATTGCAGGATGAGCTATTGCGGTCCATGACTGATATTAAATACTTAATGTTAAACCACTTGACGATTTATCAGGTCTTGTATGACTTCTACCAATTAAAAAAGGTTCAATTATTTAAGCCTGAGAAAATTCAAAGCGTAGATGACGCATCGATGATACCTAGAATTGAGCATCTGGCCCAAAAAATCTCCAAGGAACTATACTAAATTCATTGAGAATTAGGTCCATTCCGGTCAAGTTAAAAGCAGGCTGCCACAGCGCCTGCTTGTTTGTATTTGAGAATTTTTCAAACTCCTCATTTTTTGTGCCGCACACTCAATTTGCCTTGGTGCGCACGGATTTGCACCTCTCCCATCGTATCTGTCCGATATATAGCAGAATCAACCGCCGATAAACGACCCAATACCGCTTCATTTGGATGCCCATACGTGTTGCTCGCTCCGACTGAAATGACGGATACCTTCGGTCGCCAGTAGGATAACCATTCTTCCGAGGTGGAATGCTTGCTACCGTGATGTGCTATTTTCATGACGTCTACCACTTGCCTTACAGCCACCGTTTCCCCTTTTGCTTCGGTATGGAAAGGAGAATGAGTTAACTCGGAGAGCAACAACGATTCTGCTGCATCATCCATATCTCCTGTGAACAAAAAGGAAGCCCCCTCCATCTCCAATATCATTGCAACGGAATAATGATTTTGTTCCTTCACAACGGGCAAACTTCCGGTTTCGTCCTCCTGCAACGGAAGCGGATGAATAAAGCGGATTTTCGTATCCTGATCCGGTCTCCACTCCATACCATAATGCGCACCGTACAGCTTGACCTGCTTGTTTACAGCCGTGTTCAATAGCTTGCGGAAAGGTGCCTTGTCTGTCAGGGTGCCGTTCAAAACCAAGGCCGATACTGGAATCTGGTCAAGCACAGCCTGCAATCCCCCAGCGTGGTCATGATCTCCATGCGTTAAAATGACAGCATCCAGCCGATGTACACCGCGCTGCTTCAATAAGGGCACAATCGTATCCTCACCTACCTCGTAGGGGTCTTTTCGCTTACGCCAAGCATTTTTTCCTGTCGTAAAATCCATCGTGCCCCCACCATCCACCAAAATGTGTTTACCACTCGGCGTTGTAATCAAAATGCTGTCGCCTTGGCCCACATCCAGGTATTGAACCATTCCCGTATTCCCATCACCTGGAGTTATATAACCTATACACAGAATGCCAAGCCAGGCAATACCGCTTACGGCCAGCGCCAAATGACTATTACCATTCCACTGTCGACGTGCATATTTGCCTGCTCCTTCAGGCTCATGCTCCGTCTGCAATATAGCTGCCCACTCCGCAGATGCCGCTAATCCTGTATGTATGGGTGATGGCATGGGAACGGATGTGCTTTGTCCCACCAAATTGCGTCCGGCTGAAAGCCTCCCCTTGTCCTTATCCAGTGCTACCTCAAAGCCCAGAGATTCATCTGTTCGCCTTCGAGATATCATCCATGTTTTGAGCCAGTACAGAATACTGTACAAAGCAGCATAATACGCTATGACCCACAGAATGGAGGAAGACGGCCAAATACTCACATAAGTGTCATCCACGTTCATCCATTTTACAAGCCAAAAGGTCAGTTCGTTCAGCTGCTCTGCTGGCCACGCAATGATACGTCCCCCGTCCTCCCATAGAAAGGTGATTCCCATCGCCACCGTTCCCAGTGGAAGCACGATATACGTAATAAGTGGAACAAGCACAAAATTAGCCGCAAACGATAGCAGCGAAAACTGATTAAAGTAGAAGACTGTCATCGGAAACGAAACAAGCTGCGCTGTGATCGTAATCGCAATTTCGCCGCCGATCAGAAGAGGCCATTTGGCGAAAAACGGCTTCATCAGCGGCATATAAATGAGCAGTCCGGCTGTTACCAGAAAAGAAAGCTGAAAACTGACACTAAGCAGGTAATACGGATTCCAAAGCAACATCAATAACGCAGACACACTCAAAATACTAAGCCCGTCCTTGAGCATTCCCCGTCTGGCTGCAAACAGGCCGATCATGGCCATAATTCCAGCCCTCACAACAGAGGGAGAAGCACCTGTCAGCAGTACATAAGCCGGAATAAGCACCATCACGACCGTAAGAGACGTCTCACGACTCACTCGCAATAGCTTGAACAAATACAGTAGTGTAGCTGCATATACCGCCACATGCATACCGGATATCGCTAAAATATGCGTTAATCCAAGCTGCGTAAATTCGTTATACGTTGCCGGGTCCAGCTCATCCGTAACTCCTAGTACAAGTCCTTTCATATATCCTGCGTGATGAAGAGAACCAAATGCCGATTCCATCCGTTGCCCTAATTGCTCCCTAAGCTGATCATTCCACCTGAACAAGGTGTAACGGTTCCACTGCGAAGCTTGCTGCTTCTGTAGCGAAGCGGCCCCATTCCCTTTGAAAAGCCAGTGAATCTCCTGTGTATGCAGGTATTCATTGTAATCAAAGCCGCCAAAGTTCCCCGCTTTTGCAGGAGCCTTTAAGCTACCACGCAGTTGAATTGCATCTCCACGCTGCCATCCTGCCGCCAGTTGCTGTTCCTGTTTGGCAGCCAGCTTGATGTGTACGATAACCTGTTCAGAAATAGCTTCGCTCTTTCCAACTCCGCCCTGAAAAGTGTCATTTTGAGAATCACTTCCCATATTGCTTATTGCATTAATCCTCATCTCAAACTGTGCCCGATCACCGTCTACCTGTACCTCGGAAGCGATGAACCCGGATGCACGAACAGGCACGTCTTCCAGCTTGGAGGCCGATACGTGAAGAGCCTCAGGAATATGGCTCACATTATGCATATCATGCCAAGCCCAATGGAATCCACCTCCGCTCAAGGCAAGCCATAATAACACCACATGCCGGACGGGAATCTTCATCAGTAGAGCCATAAGAGGAAAAATCAACGTGACGCCCGCCCAGAGCAATAGAAGCATACGTCCGGAATACAAACAAGCTCCTGCACTCCCCGTAATCCAACATACCGTAAGGGCTAAGATAGGTCTGCTTAAAACAAGTTTGGCTTGAATACAACCACCTCCCGATAGCAGAATATTGCTCTGTGTCCAAACCGCAAAACAAAAAAGAACCCCTGACAAAATAGCATTCGTCAGAGGTTCTTCCTCGGTTACTCTTTAATTCATCAAGTCTTAATTCATACATTTTAATTCATAACATCCATCAGCGTTTCTTTCGGTGGATGATAGTTATCCAGCATACGGAAGGCAATCCCTTTTTGCTCCATCATGCCACGAACCTTGTCGGTATCCTTTGGGTAAGGTCGGTGGTATACGATCTCCACAATTCCGCTGTTCGCCAGCATGTTGGCACACGTCCAGCATGGCTGGTCGGTCACATATACTGAGGACCCTTCACGATCAATGCGGTCGGTGAACAGCAGCAAGTTCTGCTCCGCATGAATAGTGCGGATACAGCGCTGCTTCTTAACCATTTCATCCCGCCCCTCGCGATGAACGACTTCGTACTCCTCCGAAATCATACAGCCTGCCTCAGAGCAGTCGGGTACCCCGGATGGTGCACCATTATAGGCCGTGCCCAAAAGCTTTTTGCCTTGTACAAGTACGGCTCCAACATGACGCCGCGAGCAGCGTGAACGGGTGGATACCATATAAGCGATATCCATAAAATAGGTGTCCCAGTCCTTGCGTACATCTGTACTCATATCCATCTCTCCCGTAAACACAAGTTACAACGTAAATATATCCGCTAAAGCCATCCTGACAGCCTTGCCACATGTCTACTTATAAGCTGACGTAAGGCTTCATTTTCGCCAACATTTTAGCACCGATTCCCTTCACATGATCCAAATCGCTCACACGCTTGAACGGCCCATGCTGATTACGATAGCTCAGAATCGCTTCGGCCTTTTTTAGCTCCAACCCCTGGCAGTTCCATTAACTCAGCAGCAGTCGCCGTATTAATGTTCACCTTTTTTTCACCGGAAGCGGATGAAGCAACCGGATCGCCTGCTGTATTCGACCTGTTCGTCGTGGCATTCGAGCTTTCAACGCCAGTAACGGAACTCGAATCCATCACCTCAGATTGCTTTATGGTACTGGAGCTTTCGCTTCCATCGACCGATGCACCAGCAGAATCCTGTACAGCCTCACGCTTCACATGGCCAGCTCCTTCGCCACCCGAACTGAGTTCAGCTTTGCCTGAGGCTTCGGCTACAGCACTCTTTCCCTGAGTCTGGCCGCTATTGCTCCGTGACTCATTTTGCTCCGGCTCTACCGCTAAAGCCTGCTCCACCTTATGATTAAGCACCTGCCACTCTTCTTCCGGCTCTGGACGCTGCCCACCAGCAAACAGAATAAGCCCACTGCCGATTAGGGAAAGCACTATTGCCGTTCCAGTCCATAAGCGGTTCATTTCCATTTTGTCCCCTTCTCCACATAGATTTTAGGGAAAGTGAGCCACTCAATACAGCGTCTCAATCGAACAGAGCAAGCCTGTCCTATTCCCGTTAACCGGAGGATGTAAACAACCTCCATACGGTCTCGCTGTGAGCCATTTTCCAAAGAGTGGTACGACCTTGGGCACGATCTAACATGCTCAGACATAAAATTCGTCATGTCGGCCAAGACCGGGTGCATACACTAAGAAGAATGACAGCGTCTATACCGCAAAGTATGAAAGGAGGACGTTGAACGATGAAAGTTGGATTTATCGGGACTGGCAGCATGGGAAGTCTGCTGATTGAATCTTTTATTCATTCCAACGCACTTAAACCACAGCAAATATCAGCAAGCAATCGAACGTATTCCAAGGTAGCCGAGCTGGCCCGTCGTTATCCAGGATTACATGCAGCCCAAAGCAACCGTGAGACGGCAGCGGATAGCGATATCCTGTTTATCTGCGTGAAGCCGCTGGAATCAAAAGCCGTAACGGATGAAATACGCAACGTCATTACAGAAGAGCAAATCGTCGTTTCTATTACAAGTCCGGTACAGCTACGCATCCTGGAGCATTCACTGAAAGCCAAAGTGTCCAAAATTATTCCCAGCATTACCCACCAGGTAGGCAGCGGAGCCTCACTATGCATCCATGGCAGCCGGATTACAGAGGAGGATCGCTCCCTTCTGGAAGAGCTTATGTCCCACATTAGCAGGCCGATTCGGGTTAAGGAATCCCATACACGTATTACGTCGGATTTTTCCAGCTGCGGCCCTGCTTTCCTAGCCTTTTTTATGGACCAGTGGATTCATGCTGCGGTTCAGGCCACGGGTATAGACCGTACGGAACTATGCGCTCTGGCTGGTGAAATGATTATCGGCACAGGAAAGCTGCTTACTGAGGGCGGAATGACACCAGCCGAGTTGCAGGCGAGGGTAGCAGTTCCCGGAGGTATTACCGCTGAAGCCCTCGCACTGCTGGACATCAGCCTGCACAGCGTCTTCCCCGAGCTGATACGGGCCACACACAACAAGTATGAGGAGGACATGCAAAAGATAGACGCCTCCTTCGGCTTAAAGCCGATTAACCCGCAACAATATTGACCAGTTTGCCTGGTACTGCAATCACCTTGCGAACCGTTTTACCGGCCAGCGCCTGCTGAACGTTGTCCAGCGACAGAGCGAATGCCTCCATCGCTTTGGCGTCAAGGTCTTTGGCAATCGTCGCACGCTGCACGATTTTACCGTTCACCTGCACCACAATTTCCACTTCGGCATCCACCGTCCACGCTTCATCATAAGCAGGCCAAGCCGCGTAGGTAATGCTTTCGTTGTGTCCCAGCAGCTGCCACAGTTCCTCGGCCAGATGCGGTGCAAGCGGCGACAGCATTTGCACGAAGTTTTCCATTGCTGCACGCGGCAAACGGTCTGCTTTGTATGCATCATTGGTAAAAATCATCAGTTGGCTGATCGCCGTATTGAAGCGCAGCGCGTCCAGATCCTCGGTTACTTTCTTCAGCGTTTTATGCCAGGTCCGATTGAACTCATCACTGCCGCCTTCATTTGAAATTTTATCGTTCAGGCTACCATCCTCGGAAACGAACAGGCGCCATACACGGGACAGAAAACGATGCGCTCCCTCAACCCCGTTTTCGCTCCATGGCTTAGTCGCTTCCAGCGGCCCCATAAACATCTCATAAATGCGCAGCGTATCGGCGCCAAACGTATTCACAATATCGTCAGGGTTGATGACATTACCGCGTGATTTACTCATTTTTTCATTATTGTTGCCCAGAATCATACCCTGATTGACCAGCTTGTAGAAAGGCTCTTTTGTTTCTACAACGCCAATATCATACAGCACCTTGTGCCAGAAACGAGCATACAGCAAGTGAAGAACCGCATGTTCCGCACCGCCGATGTACAGATCCACAGGCAGCCATTCGCGCTGCTTCTCCTTGGATACAGGCTCTTTATCGTTATGCGGATCAATATAGCGCAGGTAATACCAGCAGCTTCCCGCCCATTGTGGCATGGTGTTCGTCTCACGGCGTGCTTTCAAGCCCGTCTCGGGATCAATAGTTTCTACCCAGTCCGTCGCATTGGCCAACGGGGACTCTCCTGTGCCTGAAGGCTTGATGTTATCCATTTCCGGCAGTACGAGCGGCAGTTGATCCTCAGAAACTGTTTTGATCGTTCCATCTTCCAGATGAATCACCGGAATCGGCTCGCCCCAATAGCGTTGACGGCTGAACAGCCAGTCGCGCAAGCGGTACGTCACTTTTCCTTGTCCTTTACCCTCGGCTTCAAGCCATTCAATCATCTTCGGAATGGCTTCCTCATTCGTAAGTCCATTCAGCGGACCTGAGTTGACGTGCGGACCATCCTCGGTGTATGGCTCTTTAGCCACGTCTCCACCTTGGACAACCTCAATGATATTCAGCCCGAATTGCTTCGCAAATTCCCAGTCACGTGTGTCGTGACCTGGTACAGCCATGATCGCGCCTGTTCCGTAGCCTGCCAGCACATAGTCAGCAATCCAGATCGGCAGCTTTTCACCGTTCACCGGATTCACCGCGTAAGCGCCTGTGAAGACACCCGTTTTATCCTTCGCCAGATCCGTACGCTCCAGATCGCTTTTACGGGCAGCTTGTTCACGGTATTGATTTACGGCATCCTTTTGCTCAGGTGTAGTGATAACATCCACCAATTCCTGCTCAGGAGCCAGCACACAGTAGCTTGCGCCGAACAGCGTATCCGGGCGGGTTGTAAATACCGTTAATTGCTTGTCATGGCCTTCAATTGGAAAATGAACCTCTGCCCCAGTAGACTTGCCGATCCAGTTCCGCTGCATATCTTTAATGCTTTCGGACCAATCCAGCTCCTCCAAATCATCCAGCAGACGATCAGCATATTCCGTTATTTTCAGCATCCATTGACGCATAGGTTTGCGGATAACCGGATGACCGCCACGCTCACTCTTGCCGTCAATTACTTCTTCATTCGCCAACACCGTTCCCAATGCAGGACACCAGTTCACAGGCACTTCAGCTACATAAGCAAGACCGCGCTTATACAGCTGGATGAAAATCCACTGTGTCCATTTATAATAATCGGGGTCTGTTGTGCTGATTTCACGATCCCAGTCGTATGAAAAGCCAAGCGATTTGATTTGACGGCGGAAGTTATTAACATTTTTTACCGTAATTTCACGTGGATGCTCTCCCGTATCCAGCGCATGCTGCTCGGCAGGCAGACCGAAGGCGTCCCAACCCATCGGATGCAGTACGTTGTAGCCGCGCATTCTTTTATACCGTGAAACAATATCCGTTGCCGTGTAACCTTCCGGGTGGCCTACATGCAGACCAGCTCCAGACGGGTACGGGAACATATCCAAAGCATAAAACTTCGGTTTGCCCGGCTCTTCCCCGGTACGGAACGTTTTGTTCTCATCCCAATATTTCTGCCATTTTGGTTCAATACTTTGCGGTTGATAGCCGTGCTTCGGCTGTGTGTCTGTCATTGTCATTTCCTCCTCAAACGGTATGCAACAAAAAAACCTCTGCATCCCGTAGCGTGTCAGCGCTAGGGACGAGAGGTTATATTCCCGTGGTACCACCCTAGTTAGCAGAAAGCGTTCTTCGCCTTCTACTCCCTTTGCACCTGATAACGGAGGTGATCCGATGCGGGTTAATAACAGGGTTCAAGCACCTGTATAGGGCATTCCTGCGTTGGGCGCATATCTCCGAGGCGAGTTCACTTTGCACTGTCAACCGGCTTGCACCATCCGCCGGCTCTCTACATGTCCAGACAAAACTACTATTCCTCATCAGCGATTGTTTAACCGTTAATAATGGCACTATTATATTGAAAACCGCGAAAAAAGTCAAATAAGGACTACATCTGGTGCTAAACACCAACTTCATTCGTTTGCTCCATGACACACGGAGGCAAATGTTTTATAATTAGCTCCGAGCCAGATTGAGATGAGTTGAGATGAGAAAGGTGAGCTGAGACATGGCACAAATTAAAATTTACGGAATAAAAGAAGCACTGAATCCAATCAAGGAGCAACTTTCAGATGTGATTCACTCCGCTGTGGTGGATGCGTTCCAATATCCCCCCGACAAAAGGTTTCATCGTTTTTTCCCGATGAATCAGGAAGACTTCATATTTGCCCACGATCGCTCGCAGGCATACACCATTATTGAAATTAGTGTGTTTGAAGGCAGAACGACAGAGGCTAAAAAGCACCTTATCCAGCTGCTATTCCAAAGAATTAACAATTTAGGCATTGCCCCGCAGGATCTTGAAATTACTATATTCGAGACACCGAAACAGAATTGGGGCATTCGCGGTGTACCCAGTGATGAACTTCAACTGAACTATAAAGTAAACATATAATTTGAAGCTCTTATGCAAAAAGACGCCCTTCATGTCATCATGAAAAGCGTCTTTCTTTGTCCTATATTAGCCTGATAAAGCTTCATTATTTTACAGCAACATAAAATAATCTGGCCGCGTCATCTACTGCTTCTACCCATTCAAAGTCCGCATATACCTTCACATCGCGAAAACCGGCTTTGGACAATTCCGTTTTCATCCAGTCCGGGTCATAGGCACGTTGCACATGAATCTCCTCGAACCGCTGGTATACATCGCGCCCTTCATTTTCTGCTCTCGCAAAAATGCTGAGATGATGCTCAATTTCACAGCGCGGAGTGTCCAACGCACAAGTCCAGATATATGAGATGGAGCGCTCGTCCAGTACAAAAGGCTGCTCATCATCATAACGCACAAACGTCTGGGGATGATGTACATCGAACAGAAAGGTTCCGCCAGGCTTAAGACCGGCATACGTTCTGCGAAAAGTAGCAGTAATGTCCTCTTCCTCCAGCAAATAATTCAGACAATCGCAAAAAGAAATGACAGAATCCACAGGCTCTGGTAAACTCCATTCCCGCATATCCTGCTCTATCCAGCGAATGCTACCCTCACGGAACAAACGCTGTCCTTGCGTAGTCGTTTCCATTTTGCGACGGGCTACTGCCAGCATATCTGAAGACAAGTCGATGCCAGCCACCTCGAAGCCCGAGTTGACCAGTGGAATCGTAATGGAGCCCGTCCCACAGCCCAGCTCTGCCACCGTATGCGGCATACCATGCTGATCCCAGGCCTGCCGAGCAAAACGCAGCCAGTCCGGGTACGGCATGTCCTGCATCAGCTCATCATACACATAGGCAAACTTCCGGTAAGAAGCCATTTTTTATTCCCCATTCCCGTCCTTCGGTTCAGGCATTTTCTCCACCAGATAGGTCCAGTTTTCCTTTTGCGTAACCAGCCCTTCCTTCATCAGCTTGCCCATGGCACGCTTGAAGGCGGATTTACTGATACCAAACCGTTGCTTAATAATATCCGGCGGCGTGGCGTCGGAATAAGGCATACCGCCACCCGGCCGCTCTTTCAAAAAGGCAATGAGACGATCCGCATCCTCATCACGGCCCACTTCCTTGCGCGGCGACATCGCCAAATTCACCCGACCGTCTTCACGAACCAGTGTGACCCGTACCTTCACCTCTTCACCCAAACGAAGCATCCGGTTACGTTCCGAGGAATGGATCATGCCAATCGCGCCAAAACCAAGCACGCCTCCGTCCACCAGGACAAATGTCCCCATCTGAAGCGGCTTGTACACCGTCGCCTGCACCCACGTATTGAGCCATGAATCAGGTGCATGGAAGGACAATGGAGCCAGCTCTTGCTCACCCGCCAGCTTCGCTCGCAGCCTGCCCTGCTTATCATGTTCCATGATAGCATAGACGTAGTCGCCCACCTGAGGATGCAAATCCCGGTTCTCAGGCAACTCACGAATCGGCAGCAGCAATTGACGACCCAATCCCATTTCCAGAAAACAACCCAGACGCGGATGCACATCCGCCACCTGTAGCTTTGCCAGTTCGCCCAACGACAGGAACGGTTTTTTCATGGTAGCGGCCAAACGGTCCTCTGTATCGTGAAAAATAAATACTTCCAGCCGTTCTCCAACCTCAATCTCACGTGTCAGCTCCGTATAATGCAGCAGTACATCCTGATCGCCAACTGTGAGAAAGTAGCCGAAAGGGGATACCTCACGATCTACCATAATCGTGACATAAGTACCAGCAATCAGATTCATACCTTCTCCACAACCTTAGCGTCCGACCAAAGTCTTTCAATGTTATAATATTCACGCTCGTCGCGATGGAAGACATGCACTACGACATCTCCCAAGTCCATCAGAACCCAGCGGCCGGAATCCATTCCTTCGATCCCTTTGATTGTTGTACCTTCATCATGAGCGCGTTTGCGAATTTCCGTCACAATCGCCTGTACCTGAGTATCCGAATTACCGTGGCAGATTACAAAATAATCCGCGACAAGGGATACGCCCCGCAAGTCAAGGGCTACAATATTCATGGCCTTCTTATCTTCAGCGGCCTCAACCGTAATTTGCATTAATTTCTCATTAGTTATGGTCATTCATGAACCTCCGATTTTCTCTGTTTAAGTTGTTGGATCAGATCATTTCGCGACAGTACCGTCAGCGGAAAAATAACCTTTTGCTTCTCCAGCAGCAGTGAAATCGTGGAATCAAATCCAGCGACAAGACCCTGCTCCAAACTTTTTTTCGCCTGTTTGCGGATATGATCTACCCCAGGGAAATCTCGTCCCGGTTCGATATAATCAGCGAGACACACGACCTTGTCCAGCAAACTCATGCCCACACGGCCTGAGGTATGCCAGCGAATGGCATTCCGTATTTCAGAGTCTTCCACCCCATAGTCTCTCGCTGCAACGCAATATCCTACCTCAGAATGCCACAGTTGCTTGTCATGCTGCAAAAGCTCCTGGTCACATTCGGGATGACTGCGAATCACTTCCTCCATCTGCTGAACGGACCAATATTTCGCTACATCATGCAAAATAGCCGCTAATTCGGCCTTATCCGGGTCCGCGCCATACCGCTTGGCAAGCTCCACGGAGGTATGCATGACACCCAGTGTGTGCTTCCAGCGTTTTTCAGGCATTTGACCGGATACAGCCTCCATCAATTGCTCACGGCTGTACTTCATACAAACCGCCCCTTGTAATGTAGTCATGCACACGATCAGGCACAAGATAGCGAATGGTGCGCCCTTCCGCAACACGTTCCCGAATATCCGTCGAAGAAATATCCACCACCGGCATATCCGCCAGCAGCACCTTGTTCTGCAAATAATGCGGTAGTTCATTCAGCGCAAGCTGGAAACCGGGACGCCGGACACCGATAAAACAAATTCGCTGTGCCAGCTCCTCAATCCCCTGCCAATGAGGTAAGTAATTCACCATATCCGCGCCGATAATAAAATAAAAATCTACAGCAGGATGCAGCTCCTGAAGCTCTTTGATCGTGTCAATAGTATAAGATACCCCACCTCGAAGCACTTCAATATCTAACACTCCAAAAGCAGGATGGCCCGCCACCGCTTCACTCGTCATCTCCAGCCGCTCTGTGCCGCTAGCCCCCGCCTGGTGCTTGTGGGGAGGGATATGGGAAGGCATGAACCATACATGGTCCAGCGCATAGGCATCCCTTGCCGCTTCTCCAGCCAGCAGATGTCCAATATGAATCGGGTCAAATGTACCGCCCATAATACCGATTTTCATAGTCTCCTCCCCGCGTGTTTATCCTCTAGGCAGCTCGATTTGCTTGTTATCACGGGATTCCTTGTACAAAATAATCGTGCTCCCGATGAGCTGTACAAGCTCGGAACCTGTTTCCGTAGCCAGTTCTTCCGCAATTTCATGCTTGTCATCCAGACAGTTGTTCAAAATCTGCACCTTCATCAGCTCGCGCTTTTCAATCGCATCGTTAATGTGACGCATAAGATGCTCGTTCGTACCGTTTTTCCCTACTTGAAAAACCGGGTCCAGATGATGCGCCATCGAGCGCAAATACCTTTTTTGTTTACCTGTTAACATGTATACTTAACTCCTTCATAACCACATATGCCATGCGGCAATTCCATAATTTTAGTGTAAAATCCGACTTACGACAGGCTTCTCAGCACAGCCGCTCTCATTTCGTCTACAGCAGGGGCTACGCCCATAAAATACTCAAAGGCCACTGCTCCCTGATACACGAACATGCCCAAGCCTCCGTGTACGGTGCAGCCGCGCTGTTTACGGCTTTCGCGCAAAAATCTCGTTTCCAGCGGGTTGTAGATCAAATCACTTACAATGATTCCTTCTGGAATCAGACTCGTTTCCAGCGGAAGCTCATCGGATAGAGGAGACATTCCTACCGAGGTCGTATTGATCAGCACATCCACCGATGCAAGCACGCTCTCCGCTTCATCGTTAGAATAACCCGTCACAGGGATTGCTTCCGTCGTCCACTCCAATGCCAGCTGCTCGGCCTTATCGCGTGTCCGATTCAGAATAATGACCGATTCCGGCTGTTCCTCCAGTAACGCATGAATCACACCTCTGGCAGCACCTCCGGCTCCGAGGACCGCAATTCTTGTGCCTTTCAGCTTGACCGAAGTCTCTTCTTTGAGGGAACGCACGTAGCCGATCCCGTCCGTATTGTAACCCTTAAGACGTCCGTTGTCGTTCACAATCGTGTTGACAGCGCCGATGAGTCTGGCTCCTTCATCAATCTCATCCAAATATTTCATAACTTCAACTTTATGGGGAATCGTCACATTGACTCCGCGGAAATGCAAAGCCCGAATCCCCTTCATGGCGTCCTCCAGCTGATCGGGCTTGACGTGAAGAGGAACAAAATCCCCCTCTATCCCCGCTGCCTTTAAAGCTACTTTATGCATGAGAGGCGATTTGGAGTGCTTGATCGGATCACCCAATACGCCCAATAATACAAGATCTTGTTCGGTCACTCCAGACTCCCCGCTGCTCATCGTCGTTCTCCCCCATGTTGCAAAATATTAGGCTGCACAAATACATGAACGGCGGCAGGAACCTGAATCTGTTCCTTGCCGCCCGATCACATGGTTCAACATTCGTTAAATCAACGAAGGCCGTAGAAGGACACGGATTCCCCGAGGAGCATGAACCGCTACCAAAGCCCCGTTCTCACTATTGACCCTGATCCATCCCAGACCGGAGATATAAATATCCGATTGAGATTTACGAGGAACGCGGAACTCATGTCTTGTCCATTCCGGCATATCTGCCAACTGATCACGTGTCGGCGGTGACAACAGTTCTCCGGCATGATCTTCGAACAGTTGATCCGCCCGCTCCAGCTTGGTGCGATGAATTTTAAGACTACCGTTGATGTAGCAGGTGAACGATTGATGTTGACCTTCTACAAAATCAAACCTCGCCATCCCACCGAAAAACAAGGTTTGTCCGGGGTCCAGCTGATAAGCAGCAGGTTTCAGCGGCTTGTCCGGCATAATGGCGCTCAAATCCTGCCGGGACACGATTTCACTGAACCGCCAAGGGTACACAATACCCGGTGTATCAATAATATGCTTACCGTCGTCGAGCGGAATATTCACCATATCCAGCGTCGTTCCCGGGTAACGGGATGTTGTTAACTCCTGCTCCATATCGCTATGATCACGGATCAAGCGGTTAATGAGCGTGGATTTACCAACATTTGTTGCACCGACCACATACACATCCCGATTGCCACGCAACTCGGACACCACATCCAGCAGACGATCAAAGCCCTGATTTTTTTTGGCCGAGCACAGAACGATATCGGCCGTGCGAAGTCCTTGCTCCTTAGCCTGCTTTTGCACCCAGTTGAGGACCTTGTTCCAGTTCGTTACCTTAGGCAACAAATCCGTCTTGTTCACAGCCAGTACAACCGGATTAGATCCTACGAAACGTTGCAAGCCGGAAATCAGACTGCCTTCAAAGTCGAAAATGTCCACAATGTGGATGACGAGAGCGTCCTTGTCCCCAATTTGGCTGAGCAGTTTCAGGAACTCATCCTGATCCACAGCTACCGAAGACGTTTCATTATAGTTTTTAATCCGGAAACAGCGCTGACAGATGACAGGCTCGCGTGTAAGCAATTTTTCAGGAATATATCCCGGAAGCTCCGGGCTAGTGGTCTGCATCGTGATACCGCACCCACTACATTTGACAGCAGTTCCGCCGTCAGGTCTTTCAGTCATTCTTCTTTTCCTCCTCAAGCCATAAGCCTTTCTTACGTAACCTTGTGAGCGCGATTCGCTCCAACCGCCGATTAAAGCGGGTCATGATTCCTTCATCATGGATGGATATTGGCAGCACCAGCACCGTGTGCAATCCCAGTCGGTTGCCACCCAATACATCCGTCAACATTTGGTCCCCGACCATTATAGTCTCTTCCGGGGTAAGTCCCATCATACGGATGGCTCTGCGGAAGGACGAGTTGGAGGGCTTCCGTGCGGCATGTATAAATTCAATGTCCAAAGGCGTAGCGAACACAGATACACGTCCCATATTATTGTTGGACACGATGACAAGCTTAAAACCCGCCTGTTTGACCTTCTCAAACCAGGCCACCAGCTCGGGAGTCGCATTCGGCGCTTTTGCACCAACCAGCGTATTATCCAAATCCGTAATAATGCCGCGATATCCTTGAGCATACAAGCCTTCAAGATCAATATCAAAGACGGTATTTACCCGTAATTTGGGCATCAGCATTTCAAACAACGTCGGTCACCTCAGTTTCATACGACAAACTATACCATATTAATAGGGGTTAGTAAAAAGCTATCCGCAACAAACGGACAGCTTTTTACAGAGCATGTGATGAAGATTATAAATCGGCAGCTTTCGAGCCGAGTAAAAAACGGTTTAGCCTTCGTCCTTCTGATCCGACACGGTTTTTCTTTCGTTTCATTCAGTTTGCCTTCCGGACTAACCCTTCTTATGCAACAGGGCCGCTTGCTGGCGGACCTTGTGCCAATCCTCGGCAGTTACCGAGGAAGGACTGTAGCGCGCTTGTTCAAACAGCTCCAGCAGCAGATGCAGAATTGAAGCGCGTTCCGGTGATTCAACTGACCATCTGCCGACCGATTCCCTCAGCGTCTCGTGGCTAGTACGTGCAAACCCCTTACTCCGCATGTAACGGAGCCAGCGCTCGGTTTCGACGATCACCTTTTCGTCCGGGGTCAACGGCTTTCCTTTACGCAGACGCAGCAGATAAAAATGAATATCTGCCCGATTACGCCATACGATATAAGCGCCCCACAGTATGATAACAGCCACTGCCGCCGCTATGATTACAGGATGAATCTTCGTGCCTTCCTCCGAATTGGCCTGCGATGTCTGCGCAGACTGTTCAGGCTCAGGCTGATCTTTCACTTCTGGAGTATCAGGCGTTTTCGAATCCTCCTGCTCCGTAAGCAACGGCATATCAAAGCCCGGCGTGGCTTCTACAGGAACCCAGCCGTATTCACCCAGATACACTTCGGCCCAGGAATGAGCATCCGCGTTGGTAACGGAATAGGAAGACATATTTTCGTTACCATCGCTGGTCGTTGCATCATCCGAAAATGTTTGCTGACCAGGTGCATATCCTTTGACCCACCGTGCCGGAACACCAACGGAGCGGGCCATCATAACCATCGAAGTGGAATAATAATCGCAATAGCCTTCCCGAATCTCAAACAGAAAGGCATCCACAAAATCCTTGCTTCTTTTGCGAGAAAGATCCGGATTGTTTGTATATGCATAATTTCGCTGTAAATATTGCTGTAGCAGTCCGACCTTTTCATAAGGTGTCTTCGCCGATGACGTTACATTTTGAGCCAAATCACGCACTCGCTTCGGCAGCTCATTCGGGATTTGCAAATAGGCTTCCTGCTTGTTCTTTCCATACAGCTCATTAAACGTTTTCTTGCGCAGCTCTTTCTCCGGGATTACAGGTACATGTGACACCAGAGTATACGTTTTCGGATAAGCAGTTCTTCTGGAGGATGAATTCCAAAGCAGTTCTGCCTGTTCCGGTTTCCAACGCAATCCGTCTGCCCGCGAGTCTCTGTCCACCGATTGAACACGATGTACCGAATACGCGCCGAACAAAACCGGATAGCTCTGATCATTTTGCATCGTAATGGTCTGAACGACCTGCTCGGTCGAATGCAGTGTTTCTTGTGTATTTTCCAGCTCTGCCGTCATTGGCACATCATTCAGCGTTTGGTCGTCGTTGTCTGCATCACTCCAGCCCGTACCGGAATACGTTCGCTTCGTCTCGCCCCGCCAGTAGCTTCGCTGGTTCGTCGTGATGGTCATTACGGGAGAGTAGTCAAAATTAAACCCCCCACCCAGTCGATTATCCTGCCGACTATAGCCCGATGCTGTACTCATCCGCTGATTCATAGCCCCGGCTCCATTGTTAATACCAACGGTAGATGAGCTATTTCGCTGGGTCCAAGCCGTATATGGATCCGTTAAGGTCGGCTCTATCTCTGGCATATTCACGCCAGCCATAATAATCAAAGCAAAAATGACCGCAATATTGGCTGCAATTTTGTACGGGTAACGGCGAATGTGTTTCCAGCCTTGAGGATAGTGCTGCCGAAAATACTGCAAATGCTGAGTCACCAGCCAACCCATACCCGCAAAGACCATCCATGCGACTTCTTCCCACAGCACGGTTGGCGTGAACGAATCAAGCACTGCCAGCGCGGCAATATTAATACCCACAAAAACCAGAATGCGCTGCTTCGTCGTAACGATGAGTGGTAACATCTCAATAACAAGCCAAGCGATCAGTGAAAACCAGATATACGGAGACATATTCGATATAAATTGATCCAGACGGTTTGCAAAACCCCCGAAAGGAATAATAATCGAGTAGGACACGAGCGTCCGGTACAAAATAAAAAATAACGTCGCCGCTTTGACGATAAATTCAATCCAAGGCCGAAGCGGCAGCAAAATTTTCACCAGAGCCAGCATCGTAACCGTCGCCAATACAAGCGTTCTTGTCTCTTCAAGCCACAGCACTGAAGCAAAGGACACCCATTGCATGGCAATAATAATAATCCATAAAAATGTAAAAGCCGCAGCCCAGGAGCCCTTCAGCGATTGTAGCCAGTTCTTCATAGCGTCCCTCCCCCCATTACAGCTGGAAGCTCTTCAAGACTCGGAACATGATAACCCTGAATGCCTCTTGTACGAAGCATGCTCATCCATTCTTCTGCCTGTCCCTCACTTGAGCCTTCTCCGATATAAACGTGGCACGGGGTCATCCCCCGGGTATCGACCCAGCGAAGAAGCTCCAACGCCTGATGATCCTTCAACGGACTAATCAGCACAAAATAGCAGCCTTGTGGAAATTGCCGAACACCGCTTTCTACAGCGGCCATAAGACTGCCTTGAGAAGTGGTGTGTATGTCTACCAAATGATGCATCATCCGTTGCCGTTCCATCATCTGCTCACTGGGCTGAAAGACAGTGCCTGTTTCCCCTGCCGTACAAAGACCTACTCCCATCCGCTCCCGTCCGCCATATTCCAGCAATGAAGCGATTGAGGATACGGCCAGTTCAAACTGATCGGCATTTACATAATGTTTCGTGTGTATGTCCAGTACAAGCATCGTTTTCGGAACCGTCTCATGCTCAAATTCCTTGGATTTCCAGCTTCCTGTACGTGCGGTCGCATTCCAATGGATACGTGAAAAACGGTCCCCATATACATAGTCCCGCACTCCGTTAATTTGTGTCGTTTCGCGGCGTGTTCGAGTCTGGACGGTCTGTGGCCCGGACATCCGCGAGCGACGGTCATTTAACTGCCAATAGGGAATGAATACCGTGCGGGGCAGTACCCGAAATTCACCGGGTGCGTTTAACATGCCTTTATGCTCCAACAGGCCGAAGATATCCTCGCTCACACACTCCGTTTGCGCAAAATAATAGCTTCCCCGCTCCAACGCAGGGGTCTGGAAGGCAAGCTGTCCGCTTCCTTTCATGCTGGGGATAACACTGTCCTCAAACGACCAGGATTCACCTGTATGACGCTTGAGCACCTCACGAACAATGATATACGGCAGTGGAAGAAAGCCAGGAAGTCTCAAGCTCAGCTTTACATGCACCTGATCTCCCGCATGCAGTAGCTCCCCGAACTCTGAGCCTTGCGAAAGCTGCCTTGAACCCTGAACACGGCGTACCCCGCTCAACCCGACGATCCATAAATAAATGACTAACAGCGTAACCATGGACAATAGCATGACTGACGTCTTGCCACCCTGAAACAACAGATATAGCAGACATACCACCCATATGGCCATCAGAAGCCAGATGCGGCCTGACAGCCGGAGGAGCCTGCGCTTCCTTTTGACTTTCTTCATTCCCTACGGACGCTCCATTCGCACGGGTACGTTCACCTGCCGAAGGACAGCCTGAAGTACAGACTGGGCGTTGGAGCTGTCGAGACGCGCCTCGGGACGAAGCAGTAAACGATGCGCCAGCACATAAGGTGCCAATATTTTCACATCGTCAGGAAGCACGTAATCACGATTTTCCAGAAAAGCGTACGCCTTGGTGGCCATCACAAAAGCAAGCGCCGCCCGCGGGCTGGCTCCCAGCAGTACCGATGAATGCTCTCTGGTCGCACGTACGATATCAAGTAAATAGGACGTAACTGCCTCGTCCATGTACATTTCTCTGATTTCCTGCTGGATTGCGGCTATCTGTTCCATATGCGCTACCGCCTCCAGTCGATCTGCCGGCTGCCCCTCCTGATGACGAAGCAGCATGTTCCGCTCAGTCTCCATATCAGGATAGCCGAGACTGATTTTGAGCATAAAACGATCAAGCTGCGCTTCCGGCAGCATATAAGTCCCTTCAAAATCAATCGGATTTTGCGTAGCACACAGCATAAAAGGATGAGGCAGCATATGCGTTTCTCCATCCACGGTTACACTTCGCTCCTCCATCACTTCCAGCAAAGCCGATTGCGTTTTCGTCGTTGCCCGGTTAATTTCGTCTGCCAATAAAATATTTGTCATTACAGGACCCGGACGAAAATAAAAGCGCTCATCCCGTGGATGAAATATGGAAACCCCTGTTATATCACTGGGGAGAATATCAGGATTACATTGAACACGGCGGTAATCACCGCGCATGGATTTGGCAAGAGCCTTGATCATTTGCGTTTTTCCCGTACCCGGAACGTCCTCGATCAGAATGTGCCCACCCGCCAGCATAGTCGTTAGCAGTAATTTTATTTCAAAGGATTTACCTAATATGCATGATTCCAGATTAGCTCGGATTGCAGATACAATCTGCACAGATTCTTGACGCACGGGCATAGCCTGTAAACCTCCTAGATAGCAACATGTTTCCTATTATTGTACATGAAGGAGGGCATAGAGTACACTTGAGTCCTTTTCCAGATGTTCGAGCCAGTGCTACAGTTTGGCAGCATTTTGTATGCAGACATATAAAAAAGCCCTCCGGTCATTCAGATCCGAAGGGCTAATTTTTAAGCTTATTTAATTCAGCATTTTGCATCATTCGATTACCAACGCTTAAAAGTACAATATAAGTTTATCCTTTTGGACGTACAACCAGGGCTGCCAAAAAAGAGAATATAATCGCCGAGGAAATCCCTGCACTTGTCACACTAAAAATCCCTGTAATGACACCAAGCCATCCGTCCTTTTCCAATTCGGTTAATGCGCCGTGTACGAGTGAGTTACCAAAACTGGTAATTGGAATCGTCGCACCCGCTCCGGCAAATTTGATAAGCGGATCGTATATCCCAACGGCATCAGCAATTGCACCTGCTACCACCAACGTACTCATCGTATGTGCCGGGGTCATTTTAATGACATCCATCATCAACTGACCCACGACACAAATGGCACCACCGACTAAAAAAGCCCATAGATATATCATACTTTTCCTCCCGCTTCGAAAGCTACAGCATGTGCAATGCATGGAATGCTTTCTCCTTGCTGTGTCGACAAAGGAGACAGCAATGCCCCGGTCGCCACGACCAGTACCTTCTGAAGTTCTCCCTTTTCGAGCCGTTTTAACAAATGCCCGTAGGTTACAACAGCCGAGCATCCGGCACCACTGCCGCCTGCAATGACTTGCTTTTGTTTGTTCAGGTCATAAATAAGTAAACCGCAATCGTTAAATTCCGTCTGACTCACATCAATATTTTGCTTTTTAAGCAGCTCCTTGGTAATCGGCAAGCCTACTGAGGCCAAATCCCCCGTTACAATAAGATCATAATAACCAGGGTCCCGGCCTGTATCTCGAAAATGGGACAACAAGGTATCTGCCGCCGCCGGAGCCATCGCCCCTCCCATGTTAAATGGGTCTTTAATCCCCATATCCGTAACACGTCCAATGGTAGCGCAATCTACCACCGTACCTGACTTGGCATGTCCCACAACTGCGGTGCCTGAGCCGGTGACGGTATACTGGGCCGTTGGAGGCTTCTGTGCTCCGTATTCCGTAGGATATCGGAACTGCTTTTCCACAGTACAGTTATGGCTCGTCGTACCCGCCATTACATAGTCGCCCGCCTCTGAATCCACAATAAGCGCGGCTAAGGCCAGACTTTCCATCGACGTAGAGCAGGCTCCGAAAACACCCAAATAAGGAATCGCGAGCTTGCGCGCTGAAAAGGAGCTACTGATAATTTGATTCATCAGATCACCACTGATAAAAAACTGTACTTCCTCTTTGTTCAAATTGGCATTAATTAACGCTAGCTCAGTAGAGTGCTCGAACAATCTGCGTTCCGCTTTTTCCCATGTTTTTTCGTTAATTTCGAGATTGTCATAAATGTAGTCAAAATCCGTGGACAGCGGCCCCTCTCCTTCATCCGGGCCAACAACGGTTGCACTTCCAACGATGCGCGGTCTGGATTCAAACTTCCAGGTTTGTCCTCCCTGTCTTCTCATAGATGGTTACCCCCTACTCCAAGAAAGGCGTAGATGACACCTACAACGAACGCTGCCACCACCCCGAATACGATAACCGACCCTGCCAGCTTGAACATATTCGCGCCTACACCGAGCACCAGCCCCTCAGAACGATGCTCCAGTGCAGCCGAACACATCGAGTTGGCAAAGCCTGTAATCGGTACAGCGGTTCCTGCTCCCGCCCATTGGGCAAACTTGTCGTACACCCCGAAGCAGGTCAATATGACTGCCAGCAGGATCATCATGGATGAGGTCGGCGGTGCCGCCTCCTTGGCCGAAATGTGCATCCCTGCCATGAAGGCTTCCTGAATTGCCTGACCAATCACACAGATGCCGCCTCCAACCAGAAAAGCCCGCACACAGTTGGCAAAAACGTTTGTAGACGGCTCGTGCTTTTTGGAAATACTCTGGTAGTCCTTTTCATTTATGGACAACGGCGGCGTATTGGTACGAAAACCGCGTTGGCCAGATTTAGCTGGCATCATCCACCACCCCTTATTTGTAAATTCCGCACTTTGCGGTTCGGATTCATTGTGTCCTTATCATTATTAGCTTTATGGGGAATTGTTATGTCAGGAAAATGATATCGTGGACATTCCGTACAAATCCATTCATACTGGATGGATGACGACCACTGGTTAATTAATAAGGAGCGAGGTATAACATCATGGAATCAAAAACATTAGAACTGTTTAAAACCTTAACGGAGTTTCCTTCCATTCCGGGGCATGAGCGAGAGCTGCGGGCATGGGTTAAAGAACGGATATCCGGTTATACGGACGAAATCGTGCAAGATCGTTTGGGTAGCCTTTTCGGCGTGCTGCGCGGTGAAGAGAACGGACCGCGTGTGATGGTTGCGGGCCATCTGGATGAAGTCGGATTTATCGTCAATGGCATTACGGAAAATGGTATGATCCGCTTTCAGCCCGTTGGAGGCTGGTGGAGTCAGGCCATCATGTCACAACGTCTTCAGGTGCTGACTCCGAATGGGCCGATTATTGGTGTCGTTGGCTCAGTATCGCCCCATTTGCTGGATGAATCACAACGTAGCAAGCCCATGGACATCAAGCATATGTATCTGGATATCGGCGTGGACAGCCGTCAGGAAGCGCAAGAGCTGGGTATCGTGCCGGGAACAGCCATTGCGCCGATTTGTGATTTTACTCCACTGGCGAATCCGAAAAAAATCATGGCTAAAGCGTGGGATAACCGCTATGGTGTAGGCTTGGCTATTGAACTGCTTGAAGCGTTACATAAGGAAAAGGACAAACTGCCTAATACGCTGTATGCGGGAGCTACCGTTCAGGAGGAAGTGGGATTGCGCGGCGCACGCACGGCAGCCAACCTGATTCAACCGGACGTTTTCTTTGCACTGGATTGCAGTGCGGCCAACGATATGGGTGGTGATCCGAACGCTTACGGGCATTTGGGTAAAGGCGCGCTGCTACGGGTATTTGATCCGGGTATGATTACACATCGCGGGATTGTGGAATACGTGCAGGATATGGCGGAAACGCACAAGATCAAGTATCAATATTTCATCTCCACAGGTGGGACCGATGCAGGTCAGGTTCATTTAAGCGGAATTGGAGTGCCCTCCACCGTCATTGGCATTTGCGGACGATACATCCACACTTCCTCGTCCATTATTCACACCGACGATTACGATGCAGCCAAAGAACTGATCGTCAAGCTGGTACAAAACCTGGATCGTACGACACTGAATACGATTATTGAACGAGCTTAAGGTATTCTCAGAAAAGTACAATCTATTAAAAACAGTCAAAACACGTTATACATGTTTTGACTGTTTTTTTGATTTAATAGAGCTACAAAATAGAGCGCTTCATATCAAATGCTTATAACGAAGTAAAGCGATAATAACAAGTACAGCCGTCAAGGCAATGCAGATGTTCTCCACCTGCGCCCCTTTGCGCGTTCCGGTACTCATCAGCTTAAATCGCAGCTTCCATTTGAGCGGTGGCAAAGGTTTAATTCCGTTATTCGTCAAGGAATCTGCCAACAAATGCAGCAGATACGCCAAACCACCAGCCAGCCATATGCTGTCACCGTGCAGACGGGTTGTACCGTACAGCAACGCAGTCCATGCGACTGTTCCGTACACCGTATGCGTCAATCCCCGGTGAGGGACAAGCGTACAGATAATCAGCAGGCACCCGGCAATGTAATTCCATGGCGCATATGCTTCCCCATACCAGGCTAAGCCAACCCCAATCAAAAAGATAATAACCTTTCGCATCGATCGTGAAGGCATAAAGGAAGCGCTGATCATCAGTAAAGCCAGAACAAGATTCCACGGCGGTGGAGCCATACGGGTGAAAAATACCCAGCCCGCAGCCCCAATCATCAAAAGCTGTACGAGTCTGAGCATTTTGGTAGGCAACGCACGACTCACGAGCATGGAGTTAGGCTCGTCAATATCCGGCAACAGTGAACCGACTACAGCGGCAGCCACGGCAGCCGGAGTCACTTCGTATCCGTTCAAGGCTAATACCGACAGGGAGACCCCGGTTCCAATAATCAAATGGGCTCTTCCCATCATGGTGCATAACATCCTTTCGTTGCAGCATACAACAGAGTTCGACATCACTCTATTTGAATCAGCATGATTCGATTGTATACGACAAACAAAAGGAGAACAATAGTTCGCTTATTCTATTTAAAGGATATCGTCCAAAAGTCCCGGTCAAAAATTCGCCTTAGAGTATTTTTTGGAACAGTGCGATAACTTCCTCTTTGGTTGGCTGAAACGGATTACTGGGCGCACACGCATCCTTCATCGCATTGTCGGCTAACAGATTCAGGTCCGGGTCCGTTACTCCCAACTCAGACAAGCGTTTCGGAATTCCGACCTCCTGTGCCAACCCACGGATGGCATCCACGACAAATTCAGCACACTCCTCATCCGTTCGCCCTCTGACCGAGAATCCAATCGCTTGAGCGATAGGTCTGAATTTACGAGGAACATGCTGCGCATTGGCCTCCTGTACATAGGGCAGTAGCATCGCATTACACACCCCATGTGGAAGATCATACACACCTCCAAGCTGATGAGCCATCGCATGCACATATCCCAACCCCGCATTGTTGAAGGCCAGCCCTCCCAGAAAAACAGCATACACAAGCTTTTCCCGAGCCTCAATATTTTGACCGTTCTCCACAGCATCAGGCAAATAACGGAATATCAGTTCGACAGCAGCCAGGGCAGTGGCATCGGTGACCGGATAAGCTCCCGGGGTAACCAGCGCCTCAATCGCATGAGTAAGCGCATCCATACCTGTCGCAGCAGTTAATTCGGCTGGCTTACCCACCATTAATTCGGGGTCATTTACAGAGATGGAAGCCAGACTGTTTTTATCAACCATGACCATTTTGACCTTACGCTTCTCATCAGTAATGACATAGTTAATGGTGACCTCGCTGGAGGTACCCGCCGTTGTATTCACTGCCACAATAGGAACGGACGGGCGTTTGGATTTGTGAACGCCTTCATATTCTGAAATATGTCCTCCATTGGTGACAATGATGCCAATGGCTTTGGCCGCATCCTGAGGTGACCCACCACCTACCGAGACGAGAACATCACATCCGTTATCCTGAAACACCTTGACTCCTTCGTGAACATTGTCACAGGTAGGGTTAGGTTGCACACCATCATACACGATATATGGAACTCCATGCTGCTCCAAAACAGCAATAACCCGGTCGGTAATCCCATTTCGACGCAGCCATTTATCCGTCACGATAAGCGCTTTCATAAATCCTTTCTCTTGCAACATCGGTCCCAGATCTCTAAGACATCCAATCCCCATCAAATTCACTGGCGGTACATAAAAGATGTTCCTCCCCATACGTAAACCCCTCCTCTGTGTTAATCGTTCTCCAGTCATCTCTGCTCTCTGTTATCATGCATCTTCTTGATACTACCATCAGATCGAGCAGACATCTGCGAAAAAAAGCACAGTTCAGCAATTCTTTTAAAAACATGCAATAAGGCCTAGAAGCATGTTGACAAACTTTTGCAATATTTTCTTTTTGCCTCAAAAGCCTATTGTACTATTTGAAATATTATGTAATATAGTGTTTATATTTACTATATGAATCTATTAAATGAACAAGGAGGAAATAATTATGCAAAAGAGTTCTGCGATTCGCAAGTTCAAAACGATTGGTCTGGCATCATTGCTAAGTCTTGTTTTGTTCGCTCTCCCCGCTTCTGCTGCTTGGAATGATACATACACGGGGTACGCTACCTATACCGGATCTGGCTACTCTGGAGGAGCACTGCTGCTTGATCCAATCCCTTCCGATGCAAAAATTACGGCTCTTAACCGCACACAACTGAATTATAATGGAATCAAAGCCGCATTGGCAGGAGCATATCTGGAAGTCCAAGGCCCCAAAGGGAAAACAACAGTCTATGTAACCGATATTTATCCTGAAGGCCCAAGTGGTGCGCTTGACCTGTCCCCGAATGCTTTTAACCAAATTGGCAATCAAATTGATGGAAAAATCAATATCTCATGGAAAGTCGTCAAAGCCCCAGTTACTGGAAACGTCTCCTACCGCATTAAAGAAGGCAGCAGCCGGTGGTGGGCAGCTATTCAGGTACGCAATCATAAATATCCTGTCTTGAAACTGGAAGTCCAACAGAACGGACAGTGGCTCAACCTTGAAAAACAGGACTATAACCACTTTCTGGGTACAAACTTAGGGAACCAGCCTCTTAAAATCCGGATTACAGACATTCGCGGTGTGGTGCTGAACGATACCCTCCCGGCCCTAGCAGAAAATGGCACGGGCGATGCCTATATTGTCAAAGGTAATGTGCAATTCCCTGACTGATTGCAGGTATCTTCTCACAGCTTGAGTCCTGTCAGGCACAAATGGGTGCTTCCTACCCATGTGCTGTCCAACTCGTGACAGGCTTTATGTAATCCCCAGGCTGGGAACCGACGCAAGCGATTTTGCGTGTTGGGTTCCTGGCCTTTTTACGAAAAAGTCATTATTTTTCATAAAAAATTAGTTTGTTCACTGTCCTGTTCACAGGAAGGCACGTATAATGAATACATATTAGGGTGTATTTTGGCTATATGCACATAGACAGGAGACCTGCCCACATGAGCAATTTCAAAAAGCATCACAAGCTTCATAGCAAATTGCTGATCAGTATCACGTTATGTATTACGCTGACGTTGCTGGTATCTACCACGGTGTATTATTTTTATTATATTCGGGTGGAGAAGGAGCAAGCATTCGAAGCCAATCATAGCAGCCTGGCACTGAGAAGCAGAGAGGTCATTAACATGACATCTATCGCCCAATCGTTGGCCTTCCAAATGTACCGCAGCAGCACCCTGTCCAAGTTGTTGTATTACCCCAAACCCAATGTATATGATGTAACCGCTGCCATGTCTGAGCTGAACAATTATCTCAATTCTATGCCGTACATTGAATCCATCTATGTGTATAATCCGAAAAGCGACACCTTCTACATTGCATCCTCACGGGGGCAAAACGGGTTATACAGCAAAAGTGAACTGGTTGATACGGATATTATACGCGTGCTGGATCATTATCAGGATTATAAGCCATTTACCCCTATTCCACGCACCTATCCTTTGCTATCTGCGTCAGACTCCGTTGCCGGAGCAGATCAAGCCAGCACAGACATCGCCGCCTATACGTATTTATGCTACGACGCAATCAACTCGAACGAAGCGATGAATTCGGCTGTGATCGTCAATGTATCTGCGACTTGGATGAACAAGGAAATGGCGACGAATCCGGCATCAGGCGGAACGGCTTATATTTTGGACGATCAAGGCAGACTTTTATCCGGCGCGACACTGGCAGACGAAGCATTGAACGAAAAAGAACAGCTATGGCTGCACACCCGAGTCAAAAAACAGGAAACAGGATATTTTGTAGAAGATTTTCACAGTAAAAGATCACTCATTTCTTATACCTCCCAAGACGGATTGGGTTGGCAGTATATTAGTGTCACCCCATATGAAAGCGTTGTCAAAATGGCGAGTGTTATCCGTAATGCGATGCTGTTCATTGCCGCCGTCATTGCATTGGCAGGGTTCGTGGCCTCCTGGCTGCTGTCCAGAATGCTGTATACCCCCATTGGACAGATCGTTGTCCATATGAATTCACTCGAATCAGAGAAACGAAACAGCATGTATACGATCCGGCAAAACATTTTACAGAATATTATTCGGGGGGTTCAATTGCTTCCTGCTGGAGAGGAACCGGAGCGGTTGCTTGAGCTTGGAATCACATTCCAGTTCGACAAAGACTATCGGCTGGTGCTGCTGCGTATAGATGAATATGTCCGGTGGCAAAGCGAACGCGGTCCTGACCTGCTGCCCTATAAGTTTGCCATGATGAATATTGCTTCTGAAATATGCGGGCAGACGTACCAGGTGGAAGCCGTGGATATCGACGAAGACAGCGTCCTACTGCTGCTCAACATTCTTGATCCTGCGGAGCATACGGATACCGTGCTGCTGGAAACCTTATTGCGCCAAATACGCGAAGCTTGCCATGAGTATTTAAAGCTGAGCGTATCGCTAACCTATAGCGCCATCGCAAGCCAGTCGGAACGGCTGCATCTGTTGTACCGTCAGGTACAGGAAGCGTCCATGCACCGATTTTTTCAAGGGCACGGGTGTATCATTGATGCGCAGAACACAATTGAGGCACATGCTCAAAATGCCTACGTATATGCGTCGGATAAGGAGAAAAAATTGCTCGACACGCTGTTATCTGGTCATACGGAGGATGCTCATGGCATGTTCAAGGACTTGCTGATGCATATGGAAAAATATTCGTTTTCCGTCGTGCAGGTGGCCATATCCCGGCTGATGATGAGTGTGAATCATGCCATTCAGCATATGAGTGAGCGTAATGGATTTGCTGCCGAATCTATACCTGAATTGCCGTCCGCAGATCAGTTGGAGACGGCCCTGGAGCTTATCGAGCAATATCAATTGGTCTTTGATCATGTCCGCTCCAACCTATTGGAAAAACGAAACACGAAACAAGAGCGGCTAGTACGGCAAATTAATGAGCGAATAGAGCAAGCCTATGCTGATCCGGATTTTTGCCTCAACCAGATCGCTGAAGAACTGGATATGTCACCGATCTATGTCAGCAGACTATACAAGCAACAAACCATGTCTACCATCGTAGATGTCATTCAACAGCTACGCATTCGCAAAGCCTGCGAGCTGCTGGAGCAAACCGACTGGTCGGTAGCTGACGTGGCAGAACAAACCGGATTTGCGAGCAGCTCTTATTTTCACCGCATGTTCAAGCGTAGCTTGGGCGTGACGCCCACAGATTTTCGTCGTTCTAAAGCAAATGCGCAATAAGGTAGACTGAAAAATGCTTCCGTAAAAAGTTCTGGCTACTGTATGCGGCCGCTCCGCGAACGGAACGTTGCTCCCATCGTCGTTGTCTCCGATGATTTTAGCGTGACCTATCACTCCTTGTAATAGACATTTAAAAAGCAAGCCTCCAACTTCCTGGAGACTTGCTTTTTCTTTTTATCCCAACTGTTAAAATCTCTTTGCCTTGCCCAATTACTTAATGTTCTTCTCCTTCACGTAGGCTTCCCATTGCTTGGTATATTCCGTCTGGATTTTCTCCAGGCCAGCCTGGTTTGCCTTTTGCAAGAAGGTCTGCAATCCTTGATCCACATTATCAATCAATCCAGCTTGGAGCGGATACAGATATTGCTTCTCAACCTGCTCCAAAGCCGCTTTTTCGGCTTGATAGGTCGTATAATCCTCTGCAAAACCGGTAAACACGTCAGGCTTCTGGATTTTATCCAGCTCAGCAAAAATCTTCTTCACCCGGTCAAAGCCTGAATCAAACAGCATGTATTCCGGGTTACGCCAAGCCCAGCTATTCATACCTTCCCGTGAAAAGCCGTTCGTGCTGCCGGTACCTATCATTTGATAGTAACCGTCTTTGACTTCATAGTTTTTGCCTTCAATTCCGTATTGCGTGAGCAGGTTATAGCGTTTGTCCGTGACAAGCTTTTCATAGAAAGCTATTGCGCGTGCAGGGTTAGGACTGCTTTTCGGAATCGCAAAGCCGTTATGAATCGGATGCACTGGAGTTGCATACCCCGTCGTCAGCGGGAACGGATAGTAATCCAGCTTCCAGTCCGGGTGAGACGCTTTGAGCTTAATCACCATGTCATTAAAACGGGTCGGATTGTCACCGAAAATACTCGCTGCTTTACCAGAAGTCACCTGATCCTGAAGCGTATCTTTTACGTTCAGTACGTTTTTAGGAATAAATCCTTTGTCGGCCCAGCGTTTGTAAATGCTCAGCTCTTCTTTTTGCTCATCTGAACCCCAATATTTATAAACCTCTGTTGGTTTTTCATACTTAATACCGATGCCATAAGGCAAAGCCCCTACACTCTTTGTTACCAATTCGGAATAGCGATCATGCAGGTTCCCTTTAATATCGCTGTTCAGAGAGACCGGTTTCATATTAGGCTCATGCTGACGGATACCATCCATATAAGCCTCGTAGCTTTTTATATCCGTAGGTTTAGGCAGATTGTACTTCTCGCGCAAATCCTCACGCCATACAAATCCATTGGTTACATACTCCTTGTATGTGCCAGGCACAGTGTAGATTTTGCCTCCGATTTTAACGCCATCCCACATCTCCTGAGGCACGAATTTTTGCAAGGCAGGTGCGGCCTTCGGCAGCAGATCATCAAGCGGCAGGAATGCACCTTTCTTGGCATACGCCTGATACTGCGTCCAATCTGCAGTGAAGATCAGATCAATCGGCTGGCCTGAAGAGAGCAGCAGCTTATACTTCTGATCCCAGTCCGTCCACGTCGTATAGTTGAATTTGACGGTGGCATTCAAATCTTTTTCCGCCAATTTATTAATCTCTGCTTCAACGGCAGGCAGATCCTTCGGAGCATCACCCAGCATATAAAATTGCAGCTGTACCTTCTGAGATTTGTCATCCGTTCCATCTGATTTTTGTGCGCTGTTTCCACCACCGCCTCCACACCCGGCTAATAGCGCCATGATGACCATAACTGCAATCAGGATGGACATGCGTTGCTTTCTTTTCTTTGTAAATGTCATGTGAATCCTCCTTTTGAAGTGGTTGCTGGTTTAAAGCCATCTATCTTTTAAAAGCCTGGAGAGTGGACGAAAATCATTCGCTTGTACTCAGCCTCGCCTTTAAAATTTGTAGGAAACAAACGTTACTAGCCCCTCAAATAAAACGCTTACAAAATATGCTTTCAAAATGGCATAACGTCAGCACATCATGCCATCTTAGCTGATGACTGTCTACTTTAGCCTTTAACAGCACCAATGGTCAAGCCCTTGACGAAATAACGCTGAATGAACGGGTACAGCAGTAAAATCGGTCCGGTGACCACGATCGCCATTGCCATTTTGGTCGATTCGGTCGGCATATCGTTGGAGAGTGAAACGCCGGTACCTGCCCCCATTTGCGCGATAAATTGCATCGAGTTGATTACATTATACAGATAATATTGCAGCTGGTATTTATGTGGATCATTAATAAAGAGTGAAGACGAGAACCAGTCATTCCAGTATGCCAAGGCCAGAAACAACCCCACGGTGGCAATGCCCGGCGTAGACAAAGGCAGCACAATCCGATAGTAGATTTTAAAATCACCCGCACCGTCAATTTTGGCAGACTCAAACAGCTCTTCCGGCATGGACGAACGAATGAAGTTTTTCATCAAAATGATCAGAAACGGAGTCATCAGCCCCGGGAAAATAAGCACCGTATACGTATCGAGCAGTCCTAAATACTTCGTCAGCATAATGTACCAGGGTACCAAGCCGCCCCCGAACAACGTTGTAAAGTAAATATAGAACGAGAATGCGTTCCGGTATTTAAAATCTTTACGCGCCAGCACATATCCCGCCATCGTCATCAGGAACAGGCCCAACGTCGTACCTACTACAGTTGTAAAAATGGTCACACCGTACGCCCTCAGCACCTCTTCAGGAAAGGTGAACACCGTCCGGTATCCTTCCAGCGAAAATTCCTGTGGAATAAAATGATATCCATCTCTGATAATCGACTCATTACTGGTCAATGATGCCGAAATAATAAGTAGAAATGGCAGTAAACAAGCAATAGAAGCAATAATGATTACCGCATAAGAAATAATCTGAAAAATTCGGGTGTATACATCCTCTTTGATCGCCATCCGTTTGGGTCCTCCTTTCTAGAACAAGGCATATTCGTCGTTCAGCTTGCGGATAATATAGTTCACAGTCATGATCAGTATAAAGCCGAACAAGGACTGGTACACGCCTGCCGCCGAAGCCATACCGACATCAAAGGTTACTTTCAGTGAACGGTACACATACGTGTCCAAAATATCCGTCGTATTGTACAGCACCCCATTGTTGCCGATTAATTGATAGAAGAGATCGAACTGTCCCTTCATAATACTGCCGAGCGCGAACAGCAGCAGCACGACGAACGTCGATTTGAGCATAGGCACGGTAATGTACCAGATCCGTTGAAAAATGTTGGCCCCGTCCATTTTCGCCGCCTCATAGTACTCGTCGCTAATGCCTGTAATGGCCGCCAAATAAATCACCATACTGTAGCCGAGATTTTTCCACAGGTAGAACAGGATAATCAGGAAAATCCATACCCACGGTTTGTTGTATACATCCACACGTTCACCGCCGATTTGCAGCAGCAGCGTATTCAGAAAGCCGTTATCATAATTAAATATGTTATACACGATAACGCTTAGAATAACGAAAGAAACAAAATAAGGCAGGAACATCACAGATTGAGCGATCTTTTTAAAGTAACGCCCCCGCAGCTCATTCAGCAAAATCGCGAGAACAATCGCTAACACGTTGCCAAATAAAATAAATGCTGCGTTGTATCCGACCGTATTCAATGTCAATTTCGTCAGCGTGCCGGATTGCCATAGAAATTGAAAATTCTGAAGTCCGACAAACTTGGCATCGAACAAGCTGGTATTGAAGTCAAACTGGGTAAATGCATAATAGATACCCACCATAGGAATGTAAGAGTTAATGAAGAAAAAGATCAAGGTCGGCAGCAGCATTAAAAATAATATCCGATTACGGATCAGTTCATGGAAAAATCCATTTTTCCTGCCGCTCGCCAGCCTCCTCCCGTTCAGGCGGGAATCTGTCGTGAGCATAGCAGAACTCTTAGGCACAGGCTGATTCAATGTGAGTCACTCCCCCTCTGTATACGTTACCAACAGCATGTTTTGCAGTACCGCCGTCGTATGACCCTATTTTATGTAAGCGCATTCAAAATGAAAAGTGAAGCCTTGCGTACTTCATGAACAAAGGAGTGTCCTAAAGAGTGAACAATTCGGATATTTGTGAAGTATTGTGTGATATAAGGCGCCTGATAGACGCCCAAAACCCACTTATAAAGCATAATTAAACGTTTGAGGTTGCCCTTCACTATCATGTAACTCGAAACGCAGTTCACCGTCATTTTTGTTCTGACCGATAAACTTGATGCCATCTTCCCTGAACCGTTTGACATTTTGAAGCGGGATCAAACTTGCTGACTTACTCTCGCTCTGCGATTCACCAAATAAATGCTAAGCCCGATTAATACCAGACCGATCAGCAGAAAAGCTGTAATCGTTTCGTGCAGCAGCAAGGAGCTGACAAACACCGAGATAACAGGCACCAAAAACGTATAAGACGCGACTTTGCTCGCATCCCCCGAGTTAACCAGTGTGAAATACAGCAACCAAGACAGCGAAATGCCCAACACGATACCGAACAACAGCCCCGACACATAAGGAACATTCCATACGATGTCTGACCAGCTTTCCGTCACTGTTCCGGCTCCCGTCAACACGATGCCTCCCAATGTGCATTGAAATGCGACCAGCCACAGCGAATCCACGCGCTGGTTTACCTTTTTCACATAGACGGTACCCAATGCCCAGCTCACGGCTGTAATAATAGCGATAACTACACCTGCCACAGCCACATGTCCCGAAAATCCTCCGACACTTACAGCCGCGACACCCAAAAATCCGATGACCAATCCAGTCACCTTAAGCCCGGACATCGCTTCACCCAGCCACATCCATGCAAAAATGCCGACCAATACAGGCTGGAGATACACCAGCACAGAAAACAGGCCAGACGGTACGTACATCAGCCCTACCGTTTGCAGACCATAAAACAGTACCACGTTAAAAACACTCGAAATAGCATAGACCCGCCAGTTCTCTTTCCAACGGATACGTTTCCATCTCGGCAGTAAAATCGCTCCTAACAGCAGACCTCCCAGCAACGTGCGCAACCCTGCAAACAAAAGTGGAGGCGTAAACTGCAACGCTACTTTATAAATGGGCCAAGATATGCCCCACAATACAACCAACAGCGCGATCATCATGATCCGCTTGGCTGTCGTTAACTCTCCCATGCTGCTTTCGCTCCTCTATGAAAAAAATGACTGGACCTTATATTTTACGCCTATAGGACAACTTTATCAAACAAAAAATATGCATTGGAAAGCACAACTCCAAACAGAGGAATCCAGTCATTTGCCTATGTTACAATATACCAAACCAAAAAGAAAAATAGAGATTAAAGGATAGGAGGATGTCTGCACTTGATTTATATCATCAAATTTTTATACAGCTTCGTGCTGCCTCCCGGTTTGTTTATCCTCGTGATGGCAGGGCTTGTGATCTGGCTGTGGAAGCGTGCGCGTAAACCTGCTGTCATTCTACTCGTTGTCACACTGCTGCTGTATGGTTCCTCTACCAATTTGGCCGGAGATTTGCTAATCAGCAGTCTGGAAAAGCAGTATCCACAGCCTCGTACCGTTCAAGGCGATGTCATCGTTGTGCTTGGCGGCGGAGCCACAGAGGGAACACCCGACATCAACGGACAAGGTAATCTGCTGGGTTCAGCCGCCAATCGGCTGCTCACTGCGGCACGGTTGCACGAAGCAACGGGCTTACCTATTCTGTTTTCCGGTGGACAGGTATTTGGCGACAGTGGCAACGAAGCGAATATTGCCCAAAGACAGCTTCTGGGGCTCGGTATTCCCACAAAGGATATTCTGATCGAAAACCGTTCCCTGAACACGCAGCAAAATGCCCTCTATACCTCCCAAATTTTAAAGCAGCATCAGCTCACCAAACCCATTTTGGTGACCTCTGCCTTCCATTTGCCACGTGCGGCGCTGGAATTTCAGCGTGCAGGCATGCAGGCTGTGCCTTATCCGACGGACTATCTGGCAAGTGAACATCTGTCACTATATGCCGCCAAGCTCTCCCCGTCTGCTGGAGCCATGGCTACTACTGGAACAGCCCTTAAGGAGTATCTGGGGATTCTTGCTTTGAAGCTTAAATAATGTGACGTATATCTAGCGTATAGGCACACATCACAAACAAGCGCCTTGGCAGCTCGCAGGTATAAACCTGTATGCTACCAAGCGCTTGATTTTACCATGAATCCAAAGAAAATAAAATTGTAGACTGAGAAAATAAAGTATTAGACTGTCGTGGCCTCATTAAGCTCCCTCAATATGATTTAGTTTTCTCACTCAGGCTCATGAATTCGCAGGATTTCACCCTTAGCTAAGTGTGAGGTAAGTTTAATTAGGAGAAAAGAATGGGCTGAAGCCGTTCTCAACAAGCACTATGTAGGAAATGCTTATAGTATTGAACCATTGTTAACTCAAATTGAAGTAAGCCAATACCGAGATATAAAACTACAGTGGCTACGCAATAAGGACAATGAACCCCAGATTACCCCAATTTATTTAAAAGAAGATGTGGTTAAGAGTTTTGTTACAAAGACATCACATGAGCTTAACGACTTATATAAAGAATGGGGAATCGAGTCTCTCTAAGCAAGATATATTTGAGCTAACGGGACACGGTAGTTGAATATCACGCATTGTTGAGCAGGCGTTACAATCTGCTCTTTTTATTAAACTAACGGGCAGTTTAGTGATGGTGGCTACCGCCAAAAGTCTTGGAATCCCTTTAAAGAAGAGAAATACACTTAACATCAAATTTTGGTTATATCGATTTAGAAGAGTTCTACTAGTAAGTCATAAGTCCATCTCCATTTTTCTTCATAATCGGTTCTAAGCGCCGATTTTAATTCCGTGGAACAATTCAAAAAACGGCCGCTGTTCGCATCGTTTGCGACAGGGCCGTTTTTTATTTTTCGTACGCTAGCTTCAAATTGCTCGGCTTTTCATTTTTTGAGAGGCTGTGAAGTAGTATGACCCCTGCAAAGAACAGATTGGGTAGCAATTCGAAGCTACTTGAAGAAAACAAAACCACTCAAAACTATTAACATCTGGAAACTGATGCGAACAGCGGAACTTTTTTATGATTGTTCCACAAAAGAAATGGGACTTTGGGCGAAACAGCAACTGCCGGCCTTCATTAAGGAGAATAATTTGGTTACGGCGCAAGATGCGCAAAATGCGCTGAAGAACCTGTTTGCCGAGACGATCCAGGAGATGCTGGAGGCGGAAATGGAAACGCATCTGGGCTATGAGAAGCACGATGTGAAGGCCAAGGAGACATCAAACAGCCGGAATGGCAAAAGCAGAAAACTGTGGTCAGCGAGTACGGCGAACAAGAGATCTCCGTGCCACGCGACCGCCTCGTCGAGTTTGAGCCACTCGTGGTGAAGAAGCTCATTGTTCAGCGAAGCGACTCAGAAGCCCATTCGGTATCAGGTGAGGATCGGTTCACAGCAACCATCGACTCTCTGAGCCCTCATGATCTGATACATACTTGCTCTTCTTCCACATCGTTCATCCGCATTCCCTGACAACGATCACTTAATAACGGCTTGCATGCACTATTTTTGCCAAACACTCATAGGGTCCCATGGCTTGATCTGATTGCCATATTTTCCGGTCAAAAAAGCTTTCATGTCTTCCAGCTTAGCAGGCACCTCGTTCCAAATTGGAAGGGGTGGTAACCCTCGTTTGCTTTTCAATAGGATATCCACTGTAACATACAAGCGTTCTGGCTGAATCCAATGAAGAAAGCGGGAAATATCAATTTGCTTGGTCAGGGACAAGGAATCAATTTCGTCATTGTAATGCTTGTTGAACTCGCTGATCAGATTCAGGAGGTAGTCTCTCTGCTCCTTCACGAAGTCCAGGCCGCAGATGGCGCCATGTCCTGGAACAACGATTTCGGGTTTAATTTCATCAATAATGCGATCAAGCACTTTAACCCAATTGAGGGTTCCCTCTTCGCTGTATGCCGTACAACCGTTAAACACGACATCGCCGGCGAACAGCACTTTTTCTTTTGGCATCCACAGCAGCAAGTCACTGTCAGAGTGGGCCGGAGCTACGTTGTAAATCATAACTTCCGTATCGCCAAGACGGATGTTGATATCGTCCTTTATCTCAATATTCGGGAGCACCCATTCTACGCCTTCCAGGTCGAATCCTTCAAATTCCGCTGCAAAAAACCGCTCGCCCGAAGTCGATTCCGGAGACTCCTTTCCTCTTCTAATGACGCTGTCCATCCAGGCGATATTTTCGGTGAGACGCTCTCTGGACGCTTCCTTGTGCATAATAATGCAAGCATCTTCAAACACTTTGTTTCCCCAGGCATGGTCGCTGTTATAGTGCGAGTTCACCACATATGCGGGAGAGCCGCCGTTGCTTACTTCCATAAAAGCCTTCCGCATTTCCCGTGCATGGAACAAATCGAAGAATGTGTCATACACCAGCCCTTCACCCTTGTTGATGAACCCGGCATTGGCCCAACTGATCCCGCGATACGGCGAAATACCGGCAAAGACGCCATCTGCGACTTCAAAAAATTTAACGCGAGGTTTTTGGATAATACGTCCATACTTCATAAAAATTCTCCTTTGCGTATATGTTTTTGGGGTAAGGCATACTGACTATGTCTTTATCATATAGCATAGAACAAATGCAAGCAAGTACTTGCATGCATTTGTTCTATGCTATATGATAGTAACAGAACAACATCACACTACATGGATGGAGGAGCTGCAACATGAAGCTAGTAACCTTTCAAGCCAAGACATCCCAGGAACCTTTGTTTGGGCTTGTAATTAACGAGAAATTTGTCGTGTCTTTTGCCGCAATCATGAAAAAGCAGGGAACATTCATTGACAGTCTTGAAAGTATAGACAGCTATCTTCATTATTTGCCGGCAAGTTATGATGCCGCTAAGGAATTGATGCAATATGCTGTTGAACAGTCGCATCAATTCAATGAAAATGAAATCTGCCCGATTGCAGCGGTAAAACTGCTGCCGCCGGTTCCGAATCCGGCTGCGCTTATCGATTTCGGGCTGACGCCAAGACATCTGAGAAATGCTGGCGTAAATCTGTTGCAAAGAGAATATACAGGGCCGGAAAGAGAAGAGCTTAAACGAAAAATTGCTGAAAAATTCCAGAAAGATCCGAATAAAGTAACTTTCAGTTATTACAAGTGTAACCATAATGCATTAATTGGCGATGGGGATACGATTCATTGGCCTTCGTACTCTTCCTACCTGGATATCGAGCCGGAGCTGGCCTTTGTTACAGGGAAGGGGAACTGCATTGCAGGTTATGTTATTTTTAACGACAGTACTGTCCGCGATGTGCAGTGGCCGGATTTCCAGGCGCTGATCGGACCGACGCGCTGCAAAGATTTTGATCGCAGCAAAGGAATAGGACCATTTCTGGTTACGCCGGATGAAATCGACAACCCGCTGGTACTGGATGTGGATGTACGCATCGGGGAGAGACTGCACTGGAAGGGAAGCACATCCGAGTATTCTGCACACCCTGCAAAAGTGATGGAGGAGGTTCTCAAAGTTTTCACGCCGCTCCCGGGCACGATTATAGGAATGGGACGATACCGGATTGCTGCGCAATCGAGACCGAACAATGGCTGTTGCCCTCTGACCGAATCCAGATTACATTTGATAAATTAGGCACGCTCACGCAATTGGTGCCTGATCATGTCAAGATTACGGAACCAAGCCGCTGGGAAAAAAGAAGCGATTTGCCTTAAATAAACGTTTATGAAAATGATGAACCCCGACCCTGCTGCATATGCAAAACTTGTAGTAGAATAGGTTTAACATATGCAAAAGGAGAAATACAATGCAAACATCAGACAGAATCATTGAAGCCGCGACACGGCTCATCAAAAAGAAGGGCTATCGGGGAGTAAGCACCAAAGCCATTGCAACGGAAGCTAAAGTCAATGAATCTACGATTTTCCGGCAATTTGGAAGCAAGCAAGGCATATTGGAAGCCATCATTGAAAGACATTCGGATATCCCGCAATTTGAGAAGCTGTTAAAAGAGGGCGCGACCGATAATCCGGAAGTCGATCTGCTGAATGTAAGTCAGCAGTACCGTTTGTTTTTCCATAAAAATGCGGACATCATTTTGATTGGCATCCGCGACAAAGGAATGCTACCCGAATTGGACAGAGTGCTGGCCGATCCGCCGGTGAAGCTGCACTCCTTGCTGGTTGAATATTTTGAACGCCTGCAGAAGAAAAAAGTTATAGCCAGACAGGATGAGCGTCTTGCCGCCATGTCTTTTCTCTCGATGTGCTACGGATTTCAGATGAGCGAGCTGATTCACCGGCAATATCAGTCCCAACTCGTCACCGAGGAAGAGTTCTACAAGCACAGTGTCTCATTGTTTGTTAAAGGAATTTTGTCTCAGTCATAAGCTTTGTTGATTTATTTAATGATAAGTTTAAACTTATTAAGTTGGAGGATATTTATGAGTAATAATAAAGAAAACGTAATACTCTATATAAGATTTAAAATTAAAAGTGAAAAAAAGGAAGAATTCAAAGAACTATTATCTGCTAATATGAGAGTGATGGAACATGAACCAGCTTTTGTAAGTGCCGTTCTTTCAGATGATATTGATAATTCAAATGAGGTTACTCTTTTTGAAATCTGGAAAGGAACAAATGAAAGTTGGCTAAAAGAAGAACTTCCTAAACCTTATAGAAAAACATATGAGAATAAACTTGTGGATTTAATCGATGAAAGAATAATTAGTTATCTTACACCAACGAATGAGTGGAGAACTAATTTAACAAACAAATAGATAGATTAATTAATAATTTAAAGAGTGACTTGTCTAAAAAACAGGTAGCTCTTTCTCGTTTTAAAGAAAGGACTGAAACAGAGTCTGTAAACTATATTTTGTAGTCTCCCATACCCACTCTTTCTATTGCAGCCATTATTGTGATACGTTAATTAGTTCTTACCATGCTATAATTCTGTGGATGTTATTGAACTAACGGGACACGCTAGTTTAATAAAACAGCGGTAGTCTAAGACTATATTTTCTGGTCTAAGGCTGCCGCTGTCTTTTTTGTTGGAGCCAGTCTAATACTTTATTTTCTCCTGACACCATGAGTCTTTCTTTCATGAGTACTGTGAGAGTTCAAAATCTGTATTTTATCCTACTTTCATGTCTCCGAATCCACTACATATCCTCATGCAGGAAAATTTCCGATATTTGTTCCTCCGATATCACCTTGAAGCCTTCCTTTTTCAGCAAAGCCGAGGTCACGCCATTCCCCGCTATTTTCCGGTTTTCAAATGACCCGTTATAAATGGCGGCTGATCCGCAGGATGGACTGTTTTCTTTTAAAACAATAAGTGTAGCGTTAATCTCCTTAGCTATGTTCAAAGCTTCGTATGCACCTTTAATGTACATCTCACTGACATCGTTGCCCGAGGACTCAACCACCTTGGCTTTACCGTTCAGTACATCCTCCCCCGTCCCGTCCACAATTTCAGCAGGCGGTCTCGGCGTCATAAAGCCCCCCCAACAGTTCAGGACAGATGGTCATAGCCTTCTTTTCCTCTACCAACTTCTGAATATGTACGTCCAAGCTATCCGTCCCGTTATACCGCACCTTCATCCCTGCCAAACAAGAACTTACCAAAATCATCTGCTTCCACCTCATGTCCGTTGCTTTTCACAACTTAAGTCATTTAAGTATAATCAAATTTTCTCATAGAGTCATCGTACGAAAAATAAAACTTCCTTCTTCCATATCAATCAGGGTGCTTCTTCTACCGTATGACATTAAAAATGAAAAAAGCGAAGCTGCTGCCCTCTGTGTGTTCACTACAGGTTTGCATAAACACTTTGTACGGATAAAATGGCAGCCAGCAAAAAAAACAATAAGCCCTCTTATCATTGCACACCTCCATATTCTGTTATTTGTCTATAGAATACGATTTGAAATGTGGAGGTGTGTGAAAATCTTACTTTCTATCCCCATAAATTGTTGCGGAGCAGTTTTCGGAGTACAGGCACGGATGGGCACCTGCCCACATACAATAAACAGATCACAAGCCCGGTAAGGTACCATAAACCGGTAAGTTCGCAACTACCTCAGGAGGTGTCAACCGTGCCCGGACTATTTAGCGCTATCGCTCTGTTCATCAAGGAATTGACGCTACTCGTCTCTTACGTGAAAAACAACGCCTTTCCGCAGCCATTGACTGAGAAAGAGGAAGCCCGACACCTGAAGCTGTTTGCCGAAGGCAACGCGCAATCCCGCAACACACTAATTGAACACAACCTCCGATTAGTGGCTCATATTGTGAAAAAGTTTGATAACACCGGTGAAGATTTGGAGGACCTGATATCCATCGGCACCATCGGTCTGATCAAGGCCATTGAAAGCTTTCAGACCGGGAAAGGCACTAAGCTGGCAACGTTTGCGGCCCGTTGTATTGAAAACGAAATTTTAATGCATCTTCGCTCATTGAAAAAAACACGTAAAGACGTATCTCTCCATGATCCTATAGGGACCGACAAGGAAGGTAACGAAATTACTTTAATTGATATCCTCGGCACCGAGGCGGACGATATTGTGGATAAGGTACAGCTCAAAATAGAGAAGAGTAAAATCTATCGTAACCTGGATATTTTGGATGAGCGTGAAAAAGAAGTGGTTATTGGTCGATTTGGCCTGGAAGCCGGGGGGGAAGAACGTACACAACGGGAAATTGCCAGAGAACTGGGTATTTCGCGTTCGTATGTATCCCGCATTGAGAAGCGAGCGTTAATGAAGCTGTACCATGAATTTTACAAACAGAAGGGGTAATGGGTTCCGCTTAAATAATAACTATTTTGCTATGTATTTTCATTGAAAACGCAAATAAAAGCCTGTAGTGGTTTTCTACACTACAGGCTAAAAATGCTTGATATTATTGAGTATTTTTACTTCGTCAGGACAAGCTCCTCCGCTAGTTGCTCTCTTGGATTGAATTTATTTTCCTACATACTCATCCAAAAAGCGATCTACTCTTTTGAAATATTCAGTGGGGTAATGGTTGATGGCATCGATGTGCTCCGTATTTTGCGGGTACCATACTTCTGCTTTTGGGTTATCTTTTAAGGACTCGTAAATAATTTCTGTATTTTTATAACTAATTTGCTGATCTCCAGTACCATGAATGAGCATAACTGGCTTGTCTTGCATCTTTTTTACCGCATCCATAGGAGATATGGAATCAAGATCAACCTTAAAGGCCCAATTTGCCATCCATGTCGATGTATAACTGAATGGAAACGCAGGTAAACCTGAAAAGAAGGGCAAACCCTCTCTCAGAAATAGACCAGCATTACGAAAAGGACTATCCGCAATTACAGCTTTGATGTCATCACTTTCACTTGCGGCTAGCAAAGAAGTAGCAGCACCCATTGAAAAGCCGATCACTCCAATGTTATCACCCGTATGGTTTCTGGATTTTAAATAGTCTACAGCTCCCAGCAAGTCGTATTTTTCATTGAGACCCAGTGTAATCAAATTACCATCGGATTTACCTTGCGAGCTGAGGTCAAATGCCAATACATTGTAGCCTTTCGGAACGAAATGCTCTACTAACTTTTGGGTCCGCCCTTTGACTAAACGATTGCTCGTATATCCATGGACGACAATAATCGTCTTATTATTTGCTTTACCAGAAAGACCACTTGCAGGGAAGAAGGAACCTCTAATCGTATTATCATTTTTCAAACTCTTGAACTCGACCTCTTCGTAGGGAGTTTTATCGATATTCAATTCGTAGCTGACGTTAGTGTCTCTAGGATGGTGCAACAAGGTGTCTACTACTTTATAAGATATAAAAAATACAAGAGCCATCACAAGCAAAAGCACGATCCCTAGGCTCCATAAAATTTTCTTTCGTTTTTTCACACGAACGTTAAATGTCAGATCAGGTTGTAATGATGTTTGACTCATTCAGACTCCTCCAGTTTATCTTTAGGTTGTATGGGTGCGAACAAATACAAGGCATGCCCCTTCAGATTTTCCCACTCGGGATGATGAATAATACTTTCTCCAAGAGTTAAGCCCACTCCATTAAAGAAAGAGATATAGGCACGAGAGATCATTGCTGGAGAAAAGCTTTTGTTGAATTCTCCCATTAACTGTCCCTTGGCATAGACGCATTCGATCGCATCTGTCATTACCTTTGTACTTTCAAGGACTTTCTGTGTAAGTTCAGGGAATCTTATTCGTTGTCCTAAGACAGATTGAACAAGCCGCAATTCATTTGTATATAAGTAGATGTGGTTGAATTGTTCTGCCACCATGTTCTTAATCAATACGCCCGGCGTCCCCTCTTGTTGTAGACAAGCAAGCGATTTCGCCTGAATATCAGCAAGCGGCTCAAGGACAGCGGCGTAGTATAAAGCTTCTTTGCTAGGGAAATATTGAAAAATGGTTCCAGGAGTCACTCCCACACTCTGCGCAATGATAGCCGTTGTGGTATTAGAATATCCACTTTCTGCGAACAAGACAACAGCTTCTTCAAGGATACGTTTACGCCGCTCCAGTCTTTTTTCTTCATTGATGGGTCTTGCCAAATGTATTCCCCTTTCTTTAAACTAAACTTTAATTAATTAAATGATCATTTATTTAATTAATAATGTATCTTAAATTACGACTTATAGCAAGAGTGAATTTATCTTACTTACGAGCAGGATGAACCTCAACATATAAAAATAAGCCGGAGTGCTGCCCAACATGCGCCTCCGGCTTATTTTTATCAGGTTATTTTGGATGAGTACACGTTCCGCCTTCCTTAAATTTGATAAACCATGAAGATTTGGAGGACCTCATATCCATCGGTACCATCGGATTGATCAAGGCCGCCGGAGGTGAAGAACGTACACAGCGGGAAATTGCCAGAGAGCTGGGGATTTCGCGTTCGTATGTGTCCCGCATTGAGAAGCGTGCATTAATGAAGCTGTACCATGAATTTTACAAGCAGAAGGGGTAAAACATGTTAAGCGCAAATATATGAACTGCTTTAGGGTCCCAATAGGGGCCTTTTTCGTAATTATATCGCTTAAACTCTATCATAAAAACATTTGAACAGTTGTTCCATCTTAATGTTAGGAATACGCGGGGGTTGCTTATACTGTATGTGTCGTCATCAACAGCATTCTAGCAATAACTGTATATACAGCCTTGCGCTCATTTGCGAATTGAGGCAATCCAGTGCTATATCTAACCCGGGTTTACTTCCGTCCATTTGAAGCTATGTAGACGACAATCTCTACCTGTTGATGAGTATTGGTGTGTTTTTTCTGGCAGTCGCAATATGTATTTTAATATTAGGTAATATATTTATTGATAGGTTCATATAAATATAAATTATAATTTCAACAATATTAAATAATTTAACTAATGGAGGAAATCCAACATGACAAAATTTAGTCAGAATCCAAACGATTATTCTTTTTCAATTGATCCTGTCGTTATAGCAGAAGAAAATGTTTCAACTAATGGTGATACCAAAAATACTTTTCCAAAAAATATTTTAATTGATAATAATCTTTCTTGGGAAAGCAGCTTGAGCGGTAGAGGTGGAGAAATTGTATTCAAATTAGATGAAGGCAAAACGATTAATGATATCCTCTTGGCTCAGCCAACCTTTAAAGCTTTTATCCTAACGTTTTCTCTTCATGGTTCTAACGACGGAGAAAACTGGTTTAGATTAGGTGCAGTAGAAGCAGTGCCAACTACTGCAAAAACGACCTATCAATTCAGTAATGAGATTCCTTTTCAATATTATAAAATAACTGTACTTTCATCTGGCCTGAACAATACAACAACCTATTATGGTGTACGATATATTCAGTTAAGAACCGCTTCAATCAATGGCGTTCCAGCCTACAGAAATTCCAATTTAAATCCCGCTATTGCGGAATAAAAATCAATGTGAGCATACTGCATCAATTCCTATATGCACATATACAAAAGAGGGGCTGGCTAATGCCACCCCCTTCTTTTTATTGAATTTTTTGAATCATGTTATAAATCATTTCAGCCGCTTCGGCGCGTGTGATTTCCTGTTTTGCACGGAAGCTTCCATCTGGATATCCTTGTACTAAATTAATTTCGGTTAGACCAAGTACATCTTCTCTGGCCCATTCCACAATTTGAGAGGCATCTGAGTAGATATTGCTTTCTTGTTGTGGCGTAGCCTTGATAACGTTGTTCACCATTTTAGCCGCCTGCTCCCGGTTAATAACGCGATCTGGAGCAAATACCTTGTTACTAAATCCACGAGCGACCTGATCTTTAATCGCTGTTTTCAATAGATCAACATACCACGCTGATGGATTGATATCCTCGAAGCTTAAAGCCATATCCGTTTCGAGCGGTAATTTCAGGGAACGGACGAGCATCGAAGTGAACTCCATACGTGTTACAGGTCTGCTCGGCTCAAAAAGGGTTTGGGTCATACCCTTCACTACCCCCAAATCTGCAAGGGCATTAATCTTATCTTTATTAAATGCCCGTTCAATGTCACTAAAGCGATTGGGCTTCGTTTCGACTGAAGGTGCTTGAATGATTGCTGTTTCAGTCAACTCCTCTACATCGGGCCGTATCGGCTTAACAATCCCCCCACCTCCTGCTCCAACGCCTGAGGCTGAGGCTTCAGTACTCCCCGTTGTTTTACCGTTCGCTTGTTTTGCAATGGTACGCTTTCCTTGGCTGTTTTCTGCCCAAAGCTGAACTGCATACGATTGTTTCTCTTTAAGTTGACTCCAAATAAAGCTTCGATCCTTACCACGATATAATTCTGTTTGTCCTTCACTGGTGAGCACGAAAATATCATTTTTGTGTTCTGATTCCCAGTGGATCATAAACTCGCTATTAGTCGTCTCCGTTTTCGAAAACGCAAATTCTGGAGACGGTAACGTTTCTACCTCGCCTTCTGTCTGTTTACCTTCACCGCTTGTGTTAACCGGTTTAACGGTAATACGATACACCATAGAGCTATCCAATCCGTCTACTTTAAAATGGGGCTTGACCGTATCGCCGATAAGCAGACCATTTTGGTACACATGGTAGGTATCCGCACCAGGAGCTTCTTTCCACGTAACTACCAGATCGGTATCTGTTACATCTTTAAATGTCAGCTCATGATCTGGTATTTGGCCTGGGAGCGCACGATACGTAAATGGAGTCCACTCACCTGCGCCCGTTGTATTGACAGCTTGAATGCCGAACGAATACATCGTACCAGGTTGGATACCTGAAAGCTTGATACTAGTATCCTTGGTATCCACGATTTCACCAGTATCTTTCCGAATTACAGCATATTGATAAGCATTTTTGGCTTCATCCCAGTTCAGCAAAATCTGGCCATTCCCTAGCTCTGTGACTTTGACGTTTTGCACTTGAGGTGGAAGCGTAAGCAGTTCTTCCCGCACAGGCTGACTGAACCCACTACTATTACCGCTGCTCACCTGAAAATCGTATTTTTTTCCACCTTCTAATCCGGATACGACTACACGTGGTTCAGTGCTGTAATAATCCTGGCTATTGATTGTTACTTTATATTTGGTCGCCCCATCGACTGGGTCCCAAACAATGGCAGCATCATGTTCCCGAATATCTACTGCCACAAGTCGTACAACCGATGAAGGTAGCGTTAATGCGTTGATAGTCGTATCTCCGCCTATACCACTTCGATTGTAGGCTCGGATTCGAATATTTGCAGTCCTACCTGCGGGCAATCCATCAAAAGTATAGGCATGGCTTCCCCGGGAAATCCGCACATCTGGCTCATCATTAACATTCAAGATGTATCCGTCAGCCCCCTGCACATCTTGCCAATCCACACTGACAGAATATACATCATTCACCACACTCGCCAGCGTAGTTACCCGATCAGGTAATGTGATGACCCTCAAATGAGCATAATCTCCAAAGCCGGTTGCATTTTCAGCGGAAATGGAATAATCATACTCCGTTCCTGCCTGAAGTCCGTGATCAGCGAATTCAGTATACACATCCTTATAAACAGATGCTTTGTCCCGCTCCAGAGCATAGTATGTCGCCGTGATTACACGATTCCATTTCAAGTCGATTCCATCGTCCTTCACGGTTACATTTTGGAATCCGCTCGGGCTATCTGGCAGGCTTAAAAAAGACACATGCTTGGCCGCACCCTCTCCGGCGGCGTTTATAGCTGATACAGAAACATCGTAAAATTCTCCCGATTTCATCCCCGTAATTGGATTATACACATCCTGTGTAACAGTATCCTTAAATATGACTTCCCCCGTACTAACATCCGTTGCTGTAATCTTATAGTTGTCAGCTGAAGGCACTGGCGTAAAATCAGCCATGATTTGTGCTGAAGTACGAGAAATGGTTCGTAATCGGATCTGATCCGGGGCATCAGGTAACGTTAACACACGAACTCGATTGGAATAAGCATTGCCTCCCACGTGATTACTGGAACGCACTTCATATTCGTATTGACACCCTCCCTGTAGCCCTTTGTCTGTAAAAGAATTTGTCGGATGCGTAACATCCCAAATCTCATTCGTCGTTAAATTCCGGATGGTATAGACGTAACCATCATCAAGGCCCGATGGAAGAGTCCATTGCAGATCGACCTCTGTATTTCGTACGGATGACGCAGAAAGCTCAGCTGGCTGAGGCTGCTTCTGAATGCGAAGTGCTCTGCTGACCGTTTCAGAAATGTTACCCGCCTGATCTTTAACCTTGGCATGAACATACCATTCACCTTCCTTTGAAAGGTTCAACTGAATTCCTGTATCAGCAGCTGCATCCCAATGTTCGGGTACATCAGGGCTGTTCGTGATTTTATACTGCATCGTGGGTGGTTCGATCCCCGAATGCTGGTCAGTATATCGTATCCCCACTTGAATGCTCGTATCCTTCCATTCACGCGAATCCGGTGTCAGCTGGATCATCGGGGGTTCCAAATCAACATAAGATGTTGCGAACACCGGATCACTCCGATTTCCAGCCGCATCCACAGCTTGAGCAGTCACTTTTACGATGCCAGAGCTATTTAATACTCCCGATGAACCAGGAACATAATGGCCAGAGCCCATTTGATATTCGTAATGCACTGCTGAAATATCCGTTCCACCCGAAATAGCAAATTGTACCGGCTTATTGGTGTATCGGGTGGGCATCGTCACCTCGGAAAACGTAACCTCCGGGGGCGTTGGCCTGGTTCGATCAATCATGACCGATTGAGTCACGATTGGACTAGGCACGTCCAGATTATTGATCGTTCGTGCTGATAGTTCGTACAGCCCTTCCGCATTTAGTGTAAAAACGCCATTATATGTCTGCCACTCCCCTGCTGAACTCAAACGATACTGCGTCATCTTGATTCCATTTACAGGATCACTTCCTGAATCAATGGCAATATTCACATTGTTGATCGTTGGACCCACCTCGCTAGCTCGGATAGCAGGAGCAGTCGGTCCCTTTTTATCAATAGTGACTTCCTTGCTTACTTCTTGGCTCACATTACCTACATTGTCTATGGAACGGGCATAAACCGTGCTTTTGCCATCTTGATTAACATGGAATGCTCCACCATAATCTTGCCAACCTTGATTGACAACGCCCGTCACGCGAAATTGTGTATGGGCCAGCCCAGAATAATCGTCCGCTCCTGGCTGCAATGTAATGGTATAGTCATTACTGTTGCCCGTTGCACTTATGATCGGTGGCGTCGGCGGCATTTTGTCTATCCTGACATTCCCGGAAGAAAGACCACTGTACTGGTTGTTCACGTCTACAGTCCGGGCATAGATTGTATTTACACCATGATCATATACAGTAAAGGGTCCTGTGTACTGTTGAAATGCTCCACCATTTAGGCTGTATTCATAGTATTTTAGCCCTTCAGGTGCCACGTCTCCATTGATCCAAACCGTTACAGGTCCTTTGGTCCACCCCGTACTTGCTTGGCCCTCAGCCCCTGCATTAATCTGGGGTAATTTAGGCATCAGATCTGATTTGGGGATGACACGGACTCCAAACTTGGATATTTCATTACCAGTCTGCTGGTTAGTACCCATAGCTCTAAAATACCGAATATCTTTTAACGTAATAGAGTCTGTGATCTCTACCCATTTCCCTTGATAAGAGCTACTGGCATAAAATTTTGTGACATCGGTCCATGTATATAAATTCGTTCCATTAGGCTGCCAACTGTTACCCGCTGCTGCATTAGATACAAATATATCAGTATGGTAAGACCCTTCGATATAAACAAAAATCTTATAATCCGATGTCTTAATAGATCTTCCAATATCAACAAAACGTTCTGTCGGCTGCACCACACCCTCACACTTATATCTTGCTGAACCCGTACCATTATAAACTTCAGTTGCTCCTATCCCATTTCCTGACCATAACCCCCAACTGTCACCCCCACCAGGTAAATTATTTTGGCAAAAAGGTCCACCGATGATCTCTTGGGTAGCAGCTGATACCCTATCTGGAAATATAGGAAAGGCAGTTAACATGATCATTACAGCTAAAAATCCATATGCCCACTTGCTATACTTCCTTACCTTTCGCTTATTTTTTGGATACATACATTTCTCCCTTGCTTTATTTTATTTTCAAAGAGTTTCACAAACTCGTTTCGGCTAAAATAGAAAAAGCACCCCAAACGAAGGCGGTTAAGCCTAAGTTTGAGGTGCTTCCTCAAAGTAACGAGTATGTTTTGAAGTTATTATACTTCGTTCTAAACGTAATGTAAACAGCACGACATCATTTAAAATTCATAAATGCTTGTATTCCACATTATCCCACATCTCGGGATCAGCCTTGAAGCCTTAATTAACGTGAACGCCCAAGTTCCGAAAAAAGCCGCGCAAGTTCTGACTGTAAGAGTCCTGCATAGCGGAAGATTCCTTAAGAATATTTTGCATACTGTTCATAAATGCGGAAGCTGAAGTCGTATCAGCCTTATCAAACCGGTTCTCTATTCGCGTGTTATTTAGCAACTCCGCAATCTCTCCTGTACGTTCCTTATATTTCTCAATCCATTTGGGGTTTTGAGGAACCTTTTGTGCAAAATCTATCAGCTGACTCAGTCCATTCCCTCCACCTTTAATGTCATTGATGAATGCTGTATACTTTTGGGGGTCAGCCTGCTTCATCACTTCCGACAGCTTGACGTAATCCTCAGGGGCACCTAGCGGACGGTCTATTGGAGTCGTGTAACTAATATCTCCGGTCTCTGGATCAATTGATCGTGTCAAAGCAATAGCAGCTATCTGGTTCATGGTTTCCAAAAACTCTTTGGCCTTGTCACCTTCCATATAGTGGTCTGCAATATACTTGGATTGGGAAACTCCCATCTCCAGTAGCACGGTTCGCTGGCTCTCATCTGTTACTGAACCATTGACGATAAAATTGGATTCAATCATACTGTACACCGCATTGGACACTTCTTCTGGCTGACCTTTTAAAACTCGGTTTAATGAATCGTTGATCTGGGTTGTACCGAAATACTTAGCAGACTGTGATACAATAGCTCCTTCAGCCAGTTGCCTACCGGTTTCGCTAATCTCTACGGAGTCTTGAATAACCAATTCGGAGCGTTTTCCTTCATAAAGCTGGGGGGATTGGGCCTGCTTTGCTGCCGGATTTATCCGCAAGCTACTAGTGTTAATAACGGCTCGTTGCATTCTAAGGGGCTCAAAATTCATTTCATTTCCTCCTGTCATTTGGTAACAGGCACTCTAAGTCGTATGTATAATGTAATGTGACCCTGTTTCTATATATATCGGACAAAGCACATATGGAATGAATATATGCTTTGTCCTAAAAAATGAACAAATATTAAAGCAGTTAATCAACCGCCATAAATACTGTAAGCGAAGTGATATACAATATCTGTGTCTATAATCGAAGTACCCCTAACCTGAGCAGCTACCCCTGAGAGATCAAAATAGTGTGTAAAACTGATTGCTCCAGACAGGTATTCCGCAATACTTCCAGTTGAATGTGGCAGGGAAACGGTAACACTAAAGGCCCCATTCTGATCCGTATAAGCTGTGCCTGTACGAGTGCGATTGCCGCTGCCTTCAGTCCAGTTCTGATTCAACCATGTCATATCAACAGGCGCATTTGCAACAGGATAATTATCAGTTGTAGTAACGACACCCTTCACAGTAAAATCACTAGTTCCAGTAACACGGTAATGACGACCGTAAGAATAGGTTGGGTAGTCATTAGGGCCATTTTTAGAAGAGTCGTAACCGTTAATTACAATTTTTCCAGCCCGAAGTACCGGTTTAAGTGTTAGTGTATACAAATGGTCAGCTGAATACTGATTGGTTGTGTATACTCGTACATAGTAGGTTCCAGTATTTAAAGTAACATTGTGATTCGTTTGCGGGAGAAGCACCATCTGGTTGCCGCTGAGAGCTCCATAAACTTCCGCTTTGTAACCGTAGCTTTCCGAGGTACTATCCAGCTTTACATTTAATGCATCATAATTGCGGCTCGCAGGGATCGTGATTTGATACCAGTCGTTATCAATGCCTGAATGGATGGAACGTGAGTTAAGGGAAGATCCACCCGTACTAAAGGTAAAGTTATAAGCATGAAAAGCGCTCTCATCCGGCTCATATGCATCGTAGCTGGAACTTGTATCGACAGTCAGATAGAAGGGAGCATTAATGCTAGAGCCTTTCTTGGCATGAACTGCAATCGCATAAGCCTTTTCGGATCCGATAGCGTTGCGTGCTCCTACGTTTTCGGGAAGTGATGCAGCCCCCTGTTCATAATTGTTAAAATAAGTACCGTAGGTAGAAGCGTCTATTGGATTGGGGTTGATGTCACCTGTCGTCATATCAAACTCGTATAAGTATAAGTCATAATCAAGCTGTGCTGAAAATGGACCATCCAGCTGAGCCTGCAACAATTCGCCAGGCTGCAAATAGATCGGATATAAAAATTGTGTACCTCCCTCTTCTGTAATCGTACCGGAATACGTAGCAGAAGAAGCTGTGGCTGCCGCTGGGCTTGCTTTCAGAGAAGGAACAGTTTCTTTTTTTCAATGAGGGTGTCTCCGGTGTCTTGAAGTTGAGATCTTCCTTCATTGCATACACCGAAGAAGTAATACTGTCCGGCTTGTCTGCCCGCGTTAGCTGCTTAATGACGCTTTCATTTACAGTTGTTAGCTGAACATCGGACTCCGCCTTAATTGCTTGGTCCGATACCCCCTCTGTGCCTTGACTCGCGTTCGCAGTCAACCCGAAAGCAAACAGGAGCATCGTGCTTAGCATAACTGCAATAGCCTTTTTGAACCTCTTCATACTGAAATCCCCTCTCAAATGGTTTAAGGAATTCCCGCTATTCCCCGGATAAACCAGGGTAACTTCTAGGCTGTATGGCTCTATCATAAAACACTTCTAGTTCTAATGGAAGATACTGTGCAAAAAAACATAAAGAGCCGCCTTTTTCGAAAATGGAAAGCCTCAGCAAGCCATTGCGAAAAAAAGCGACTCTTATATATTACTCTACTACGTTAAAAAATGATTAATTTCTAATACTGTAAGCAAAAAGATAAATTATATCCGTTGCACTAATCGAGGTGCCGTCGACCTGAGCCGCTACCCCTGTAAGATCATAATAGTGTGTAGAACCAATGTCACTCAAATATTCTACATTTCTTCCTGTAGATTGTGGAAGGGAAAGAGTCACACTGAATCTCCCGTAATCGTTCGTATACGTAGAAGCCGTTCTGGTACGGTTACCGCTGCCCTCGCTCCAGTTCTGATCCAGCCAAGCGACAGTGACAGGCGCATTAGGAACCAGTTGACCATCCGTTGTTTTAACGACACCATTCACGATCAGGTTGCTGCCTCCGTTAATACGATAATGACGACCGTATGAGTAAGTTGGATAGTCATAATAGCCATTGGAGTTAAAGCTCGTAATTTCGATTTTACCAGCCTTGAGTACCGGTTTCATGGTTAGTGTATACAAATGGTCGGCTGAATACTGACTTGTAGTGTACACTCGCACATAGTAGGTTCCCGTATTCAGGGAAACGTTGTGATTCGTTTGCGGGAGAAGCACCATTTGGTTGCCAGTGAGCACCCCATAAACTTCCGCTTTATAGCCATAGCTCTCCGAGGTACTATCCAGCCTTACATTTACAGCATCATAATTACGACCTACAGGGATCGTGATTTGATACCAATCGTTATCTATACCGGAATGGATGGAGCGTGAGTTAATTGAAGAACCTCCGTTGTTAATTGTAAAATTATAAGCATGAAAGGCGCTCTCATCCGGCTCATATGCATCATATTTGGAGCTTGTAGCCACAGTCAGATAGAAAAGATCATTAATACTTGACCCCTTCTTGGCATGGACTGCAATCGCATAAGCCTTTTCAGATCCAGTCGTGTTGCGGGCTCCTACATTTTCGGGAAGTGATGCAGACCCTTGTTCATAATTGTTAAAATAAGTACCGTAGATGGAATTGTCAATGGCATTGGGATTAATGTCACCTGTCGTCATATCAAACTCATATAAGTACAGGTCATAGTCAAGCTGTGCTGAAAACGGTCCGTCTAATTGAGCCTGCAACAATTCACCGGGCTGCAAGTAGATTGGATATAAAAACTGTGTACCTCCCTCTTCCGTAATCGTACCGGAATATGTTGCGGAGGACGCTGTAGCTGTCGCATTCGCTGATGCTGACTTTGGACTTGCTTTCAGCGAAGGGGTAACTTTCTTTTTCAAAACAGATTTCTGTGGTGTTTGCAAGTTGATATTTTCCGTAATGGCATACACCGAATCTGTAATGCTTGCGGGCTTGTCTGCCCGTGTTAAATCTTTAATGACGCTTTCTTTTTCAGTTGTTAGCTGAAAACTGGACTCCGCTTTAATCGCCTGTTCCGTTTTACCCTCTGTGCTTTGACTCGCGTTCGCAGTCATCCCGAAAGAAAGCAGGAGCACCGTGCTTAGCAACAGCGAAGTTGCCTTTCTGAACCTGTTCATACTAAAATCCCCTCTCGAATGTTTTACTAAATTTCCGCTATTCCCCAGATACATCTGGAAAACTTCTATGCTGTCTATCTCTATCATAAAGCAATTCTGGTTCTAATGGAAGATACTTCTTCAAATATTCTTATTTGTAATCCGTGATAATTTTACACCTCTTTCGGAAGCATACCTGAGGCAATGGACAGAGCACTGAAAATCCCTGTCTACTTTTTTATCCTAAAAATCACGACGAAAAAGGCTCCCCTAATTAAAAGGGAGCCTTCTTTGAGTTTCAAGGTTAATAAACTTGAGCGCACATATAATGTACTTTTCGCAAAACACGTAAAAAGTTATTTTGAGCGCTGTGCTTCAAATCCGCACTCATATAGAGTGCGACCTGCTGTCCTTCTCGGGCCTTCGGGATGTGAACGATTGATTTCAATCCACGCACTCATATAGAGTGCGACCGGGATGCAGTCGCCTATTTTTATCTGGCAAATATTTCAATCCACGCACTCATATAGAGTGCGACTTGATACCTTACCGCCAGATATAAAGCGTGGATTTGAAGAAATTTCAATCCACGCACTCATATAGAGTGCGACCCAAGGACCATAGCGTCATTGCTATCTTTGATTTATTTCAATCCACGCACTCATATAGAGTGCGACTCAACTAAGACAGCATCCATTGTTGTGCTACGGATAACCTATTTCAATCCACGCACTCATATAGAGTGCGACGTGGTTATTTTAGGCTTACCTGTCTCATCAAGTTGATTTCAATCCACGCACTCATATAGAGTGCGACTGTCCTGACACAGGAAGAATTAAAGATAGTCCGCGAACGATTTCAATCCACGCACTCATATAGAGTGCGACGAGGAGGTAGCCTAACGGCTGCCTTTTCCTAAAAATTTCAATCCACGCACTCATATAGAGTGCGACTTCTCGAAATAACTGAGATTGAGTACTTTTTGATGATTTCAATCCACGCACTCATATAGAGTGCGACCACAATAGCGGCTCTATTTGTCTTCGTTTTTCAGCAATTTCAATCCACGCACTCATATAGAGTGCGACTCAGCAATGTCAAAAGCCCGCTTTTTTGCTTCATTATTTCAATCCACGCACTCATATAGAGTGCGACGTTAATCAAACATGTCACGCCAGACACGTTAAGCATTTCAATCCACGCACTCATATAGAGTGCGACGGGGTATATCCCTGGAGCCATAGCGAACAAGGCGATTTCAATCCACGCACTCATATAGAGTGCGACAATGGACAAAGACTGGGACGAATTCATACGTAGAGATTTCAATCCACGCACTCATATAGAGTGCGACGTTTGATCCATCGTGGGATGTGACCGAAAATATGTGATTTCAATCCACGCACTCATATAGAGTGCGACTTATATGATCGGCAAAATCATAGTCGCCGTGGTATTTCAATCCACGCACTCATATAGAGTGCGACTTTACATGGCGGACATCGTACATGTGATAGCCTTCTGGAAATTTCAATCCACGCACTCATATAGAGTGCGACACTTGCCAGCGGTCTCTGATTTCTCGGTGGATCTGACGATTTCAATCCACGCACTCATATAGAGTGCGACAGCGAAAATGCAGTAATTCATACCCTAACGATATCAATTCCACACATTATCGTAAAAACTGATGCCAAATAAGCTTGAATCAACTATTGACTTTTAAGGTTAAATAGCTATTCCAACACTTTTCGACAAATTTCGAGGTGCGAAGGACCCGGGATTTTCATGTGCGCTTGGGGTTCGCACCGAATCGGCTTCTATATGATACCCTACTTTTAATGAGCAGATCAACCAACTTAGTTTCGACACTATTTTACCATAAAAACCCTACCATTCTCTTATTTATACGATATAATAAAAGATATGGATAGTTCTTTTTGACTACAAGGCATATCGAATTACCCATAACATACATAAAAAGGGGAATACAGATGAAGAAGTTAAGCGTATTTATGTTAGTATTATGTTGTTTTTCTATTTTGGCAGCCTGCTCTACCGATCCGGTTAAAAAAGATTTAATTACGTATGTGAATGATGGAATGCTTCCCTTGGCACAAGATGAAAAAGCAGTAACTGACAAGTATGAATCCGTGACCGGAGATAAATACACAGATGATCTAACACTATATAATACTTTAAAAGATAATATTATCCCCGAATATACCAAATTCGTTGATAAGTTAGAAGCTGTAAAGACGGAAACTCCTGAGGTAAGAGCCCTCCACGAAACCTACATCAAGGCCGCTAGTACTCAAAAGGAAGCCTTCATTACGATGGTTGATGCGTTGGATAAACAGGATCTGAACTTAGTCAATGAAAGTAACGCCAAGCTCAGCGAGGGTAGAAAGCTATTCAGAGATTTTCAAGAACAACTCAACACACTTGCCAAAAAGCATGATGTCGAGATGAATAAGAAATAAATTTTAAAGCTCCCGTCAGGGGAGCTTTTTCTATATCTCTTAGGAATACTCGAAGCAAATGACCGCTTTACCCAAATATCTATCATAAAATAAATAGACGGAATCCGCCCCAAATGCTTGAAAATAATATCCCGTGAAAGAACCGATATAGGTAAAAGTCTCGCCATTGGCACATTTAGGTACATGAAGCAAGTTCGTATGTTCGAACTGGAGCATCTCTTCGATAGATTCACCATATTCCTTTATATAGCTTTGGGCCTCTTCGGACTGAAATGCGATATCATCCAATATACCGTTGACTTCAGGGAAACTCAGTCCCCAACCACTCGATTGTTTGTCCTCAAAATCGCGGGTGAGTTCTTCTACAGACTCTTTGGCATCTCCTAAAGAGGAATAAGGATAAATGTTGTTATTTTGCAGGAAAAACGCTTTGCGGGATTGGTAGTCTTGTTCATTAGCTATATACGCACGCTCCACTTCATCCAGAGACATGATTTTCCTTTTCATGCGTAGATATGCTTTATCCCCGGTGGATTTCAGCGTTTCATAGGCAGCTTCCAACTGCTCTTTCTGATGAAGGATAAAATAATCCCAATCCGCTTCGAATTTGTATTTACCATCCATCACATTGAACCCCAGCATATCTTCCTTCGTAAATGTGGTGTGAAATGACTGGGTATCCTCACCTACACTGCCCTCGTGAATTTCTTTTACGGAAACAAAATGCAACCACTCGTCCTGCTCCGGGAACAAAAATTGAAGATTAATCGAGCAAATCGGCAAAAAATGCTTCCGATAATGTTCAAGATCGCCAACAAATACGTCCTCATATGCTGGAAAATGTTTGATGTATTTCTCGGGTATATTCATATTTCCTCCTACATTGTGTGATTATCCGTCAGCTTTTCGACCCGAAACGTTCCTTCATAGGATGTGACGCTGTACAGCTCATCAAACCCTTCTTCGTAGCTCGGAACTTCAAGCTTACTCATGACGCTTTTAATACCGATCTCAGGAATAAGCTCTTTACCTGTTCGTTTCTCATTACGCTTGATGGATCCTACAAAATCGGGTTCAAAATAGTAGCCTATAATTTTAAATCCCTTATTTTTTGAAACAGCTATATATTTTTTCCGTTCCTCGACTGTCGGATTCGTATTGTCTACAACAAAGCGCTGCATTGTTTCGATGGAGGCTTGTAGGTAAATATTTTCCCTGTTCCGTGTTTTAAGCATGTCTAAATTTATTCTCATATGTGTTTTAAAGAAATACTCCTTATAAAATGTCGACTTTCCTGAAGCCTGGATTCCTATAAAAATGACACATTCCAACTCTCACACATCCTTGTCCAAGTAGACATATTGGTAGATGTAGTTTGTTTCTGATAGCCTCACCTTTGCGATACTGTTGCTTGGTAATACATACCCCGCGCTTTTGCCAAACGGAAGATCATTCCAATTCACTCCTTTTTCCACAAACAGCTTATCTTTCGGTTGTTTTCCAAAAACCATGTTGTACTTTGCCAGGCTTGATATCCTGACGTTCGATACGTAACTCATTGCGCTTCTCGTCTTCTAAATGTGCGCAACACGCAGCATCATGGAAGCTTCCATTCCATTTCTCAGCCGCACTGCCTCTGCAATACACCAAGGACAAATGGCTTCATAGGACTGTGAGCCACATCCATTTTTGTTGAATATCCATCTTATATGCATGTCCTCCTCTATGATGTATGGTCTATACCCATTTCCTTGAATTGTAACAAACGGGTTTGAAATTCGCTATAAGTGGGCCGTCTACTTTCTGTTGTGTTGGTTCAATGCGATTACGATGGTGACAATTAATCCGATCAACGCAACCAGCAGCGTACCGAACATCATCATTAATGTCAAAGCATCTTTAACCTCTACAGCCCTCACATCCTTTGCAGGAGACTAGCCAACTGCCCACCCAAGCCATTTTGTCGTCAGCGTAGCAACTATACCTATGGTTTGTTATGTACGGGCATACATTTCCTCTTCTACTCTTTCAATCGCTTGAATCAACGTCATGTGAGGGTCCTCACGCTTATACTGAATGGCCTGCTCGCCTGTACCTCCAGCATCACACCATTCCCAGTACATATGCACATCTACGGATTCCAGAAAATATACAGATAAAGCTTCGACCGGATTCATAGCATACATAGCCATAAAGGTTTCATTCGAGAGTAGCTCATAACGTAGGTATTCATCTTTCATCAGGTAGAGCAGACTCCGGACTGCCTGATCATTCACATTAATGATACGACGGATAAACGCATTGCGTCTTTCAACGGTATTCAGTATGATTTGCATAGCATGACGAATCTGTACAGCTTCCGGACTGATTTTGAGCAGATGAATTAAATCATTAGTGGTTAGATTCGGGTTCCAGGGGGCTGGTTCAATAATCCGTGTCCATGCATCGTTATGCCCTCTTTCAAAAACCTGAATCGCGTCCGAAACATCGACACCGATGGTTTGCCATTTTCGATTGAGCGCATCCACAATATGATAGTAGTGCAGCTCCGCTGCTTCCTGCTCTCCCTTTTCCTGCTCCCACACGGGATTCATGCGTACAATGTCCTTGATCGCTTGCACATTCGCTTTCAGTTTTTCAGTCATAGGTATCATCCTCCATTGAAATTCTGGTAAAATGGCAATAGCAAAGCTAAGGGTATGTTGGATACATCCCTTTGGGAAGATAGCATGTCAATCCCGAATATGCCCTTAAGGTCATAAAATAAATATAACCCTATGGTCATATTTTGTCAACGATGTATGGAGGAAATCCAAATGTTAAAAATCAGAATCAAACTAAAGGAAATTCTCAAAGAAAAAGGTATCACTCAAAAACAATTAGAAGAACTATCCGGTGTTTCACAGGCAAGGATATCCAAACTAAGCAGTGATAACCGACAAGAAGTAAACTTGCTTATGCTTGAAAAGATCGCTCATGCTCTGGAGATCAAAGACATTTCCGTGTTAATGCAGTTTGAAGAAACAGAATAGCGTGGTTTGTGCATGTTAACGTGGGAGTACATTAAGGAGTCTGTTTTCAAAACGGGCTTCTTTTTTGTGTTCCACTTTTTAGAGTGGTGTTCCGAACAGTTCCACGTCTATAAAAATGTTAGTTCATTATGAACCTATTTCCGTTTTACAACCAGCACAAGAAGGCTTGCCAAACTACTAGGGCAAACCTTTTTGTGTATTTTAATGAAAAATGAGGAACGTCATAGCTGTGCTACATGTGTGGTATGAGAAATACGTGCTTTCAATTCACGCTGCTACGTAAGGAGCGAAATTGAAAGAGCAGAAGACGGATATATGGAGTGGAAATTTCAATCCACGCTCCTACATAAGGAGCGACTTGAATCGTTGGGTTCAGTTCTCCGATACGCAGTATATATTTCAATCCACGCTCCTACATAAGGAGCGACAGCACGCGTTACAAAGCCTTACCCAGCTAGGCTTTGTAAACGCTTTTTCGCGAATCTCTTTTTAACTCACCAATAAATGTTAAAAACCACACCCTAAATTCGCTGAATCCCTTGTCTGGCGCGGGGTGCGAGTGTTCCGGGGATTTCATGTGCACTTGGGGTTCGCACTCAAGTCTATGAAACCCATGCCTCGTTCTGTTATAAATTCTTTTTCAATTCCTGATCCTTTTGTTGCTCACTCAAATGCTGTAGTTCCTTGCTGTCATACAATAGACTCAGTTGGGGCTCGAAATTATCACCTTGTAAATCAAGCAAAATTTCTGTATCTTCTATCTCCCATGCTGCCTGATAATGCAATTCACCTGTCGCTACAGCCATTCCCCATTGGCTTGGTGTATCTTTGTATAACTCTCCCTTCCAAAGGGTATCATCACTGCTAGGCTTGCCGTATTTCTCCGTTAGGCTCTTTTTTTAAGTCATTATAATTTTCAATATAATCATTCTTATTCGTATGTTTTTCTGTAACTAAATAACCTGCACGAACCAATTGATCATCCACAAAAAAGTACATGAGTCCGCTTTCCAGTCCCAATATCTTGGAATAATAGGCAATCGACTCATGATCTTCTTCCTCAACCTTCATATCTTCAGATGCCTTTACTTGTTCTTTACTCATCCCCCAGCCTACGTTGCGAAATGAAATTTTACCTTGATATCCCTTGTTTTCAGTCGCTACCGTCTCATGCACAGATGAACTGGCAGAGTCTCCTGATGCATTTGAACTTGTAGCACTCTCTGTACTTGTGGTACCGCTCTTGGAAGTAGTACAGCCCGATAGAACGACTCCTGCTACGCATAAACATAAAAATACCTTTTTTATAAACTGACCCCTTTACCGAATATATACCAAAACTCTACCATGTCTTTGGTAATGGGTCTATAGTAATGATCATACAAACCATTTTTCAGCTATCTATTCCCCAACCATTACGTTATAATGATCTCAACTATTTTATTCCGATGTGAAAAGGGTGATATATATGAGTCAAGCTTCAGCCTCGATTCCCCGTCCGTTGGTCAGGGCTAATCAATGGGTGATTGTGCTGTCTGTGGTCTTTACCTGGATTACAGGGGCGTATGGGGTGTTAGCTATTCCACTGATTGCGGGGTTGCTCGGTGTGCTATTCAACTTCAATCCGGTGATGCGGGTAGCCAAGCTATTTTTAAAGAAAAGCCCATCCTCATATGTGCAGGAGGACCGGGGACAGCAAAGATTTAATCAGCTCCTTGCCGTCTTTTTTCTGCTGGTGGCTCTGGCAGGGTTTACGTTCCAATGGAGTATTGTCGCTTATGTGTCCTCAGCGATGGTGCTGGTGGCGGCATTGGTCGCTATTCTGGGCTTTTGTGTCGGATGCTTTATTCTCTACCAATGGTCCCAATATCAATATCGGAGAAGAAATCACGTATAGATTGCCTTCCCTTCATCCTATTTTGCAACAATCGTATCCTCAAATACAAAAACAGAGATGGCTATATCTTCCTCCACCTTAATATCCGAAAAGAGGTGCAGCAGTCGGGAATCCATGTAATCCTCCAGTTCTTTGTTGAACTGTACGGGATAGATTTTCTGAACCATTTTAGTTCGGGCTGCATGCACCATCTCTTTCCCGGCAACCTCTTGTGCCAGAAACTTTTCAGAAGGGGTTAAATTACCGTACAGCATCGTGATGGCCATGTTATCTACAAAGGTTGTATGTATGCGTTCCGGGCCTTTTCCAAATAGCTCTTTACGTACTTTTCGAATAATTTCGTTAAAACCCGTTTCCTTTCTCATATCGCACCGCTCTCCTAAACCTACTAAAATCCTTGTTACTATTTCCATCATAACCGATTCCTCTCATATAAAACAGAGATTGAAGGAAAGTGATTTTTGGAACATACTTTGTTACCTATTTTTCGTATTGATAAAAAAGTTACCTGAAGCCGATGAAACCTAATATTCATCTAGCATCCTCATCGTATCGAAAACAACTCCTTTTTATACACTCTAACGATATCGTGTGAAGCTCGTCAAATCTTGAATTATAGCTTAACCACAAGCTTCTACGTTGTTTCACCTCATCTGATAATTGGAATGTAATTTTTTGTTCGCTATCTTCAATACGTTCAATTTGGTTGTCTACTGCAAATACATTTTCGGCAAAGCATTTGGAATTTCCATAAATAATAAATATATCTCTCTCATGTAACCCCTGGACTGTTTAATTTGTTACTCTTTTTATTTTTGCTCTAACAGGGACCATGAATGAATGAGAACTTAAGACTCAAATCCCTCCAAAAGGCGAATTTCCCATCACAGAATATGGGAAGAAAATGAACCCTCACCTTGTAAGCGATGGGTGATTGGGGCATAGCTCATGTGCAGCATTTAAACAAGCTTTATGGGGAAGATCCATTTATGGAATCATTCAAAGTTAAAGAAGAGTTTGTCGAGACAAAATAATCCCCAAATAAAATAAAACCTCACAATATGAGCATTTAATCAATATTGCTCCTAATGAGAGGTTTTAAACAATCAACTAGCGTATCCCGTTAGTTGAGCCATAAATCATCGTTTATTATCACTTTGGGAAACTAGATATCCTCTGACGGATTTATAATCGCCAGAACCTGATGATCCTCCCACTCTCCGTTGATCTTTACGTTGCTTCGAGAGATGCCTTCTTTGTGAAAGCCAGCCTTCTCAAGCACACGGATTGATCCTGGATTCCGAGGAGAGGCTTCCCCGACGATCCGATGAAACTTTAGCTCATCGAAAGCGTAGCGAACGACCTGCTTCACCGCCTCCGTCGTATAGCCCTTGCCGTTATAAGCTTGGTCTAGGCTGTATCCGATCATACAGCTCTGAAGCGGTCCCCTCACCACAAAAGATAGATCTATGCTACCTATAATCCGGTCGTCCTCCTTGTGGCATACCACGAAGGAATATCTCCGATCCTCCATCATGTCGGCCTTGCTCTTAATAATCTTCTGGAGTTGGTGCTCCTCTGTATAGTGCTCCTCTAGGTTGTTTGGCGAAAACTTATCAAAGAACTCCCGATTACGCTTGTACATTGCTGTCAATTCTGCGACGTCCGCCTCTTCAGAGAACCGGACGTATACTTGCTGCTCCGACATCTGCACCATCCTTCCAAACTATGATATTGAGAGAATTATATCACAGGATGAAGATTCGGAAATTGGTTTGATGAGCGGTGTATATCAGCATCATTTTTTATTAAAAAATTTTATATTTGAATCAATTTCATAAATGATAAGCCAACGAAATGTATACTACATATAGACAAACTAAACCATTTTGATCTATATGTACTCTTTATTAAAGCTACTGAGGGTATTATGAAATGGATTCATTTAGATATGATATTGACTTTTAAATTCGAAAATCTCATCAACAGCTTGATGATACCCACCTGATTTTTTAAAGGATTCCCTAATATTTGCGACAGAGTTCTTGAAAGATGAGAGACTTAACACATGATCTACGGCTTCACGTAGTTGATTTGCAGTCAAGCTTTGCATTTGTAATTGAATGCCTGCTCCGATATTGGCGACTTGCCCCGCAATGATCGGCTGATCCGCGCTTTGTGGGATAACAATTAGCGGAACTCCGTAATAGAGACCTTCATTGGTACTGTTCATTCCACCATGTGTAATAAATAATTTAGTGTATTGCAGTACATCAGTTTGTGGAACATAATTTTTTACGATGAAGTTTTTAGGAATTTCCCCTAAATCAGAAATTCGGGTTTTATTCCCAATAGACATGACAATAGTATGATCCGTGTTCCCAAATGCCTCAAAACAAAGCTTATAGAAATCAATTGCTTGGTTAAAGACTGTACCCAGTGAAATGTAAATGGGTTTTTTTTCCTGGATTGCAGTTAAGTCGAAGTTTTCTTGAGTTAATCGTGAAGAGATGGATGGACCTACAAATTTATAAGTTTGGTCGAATGCTTCTACATAAGGCTGAAACTCCCTGGTTGTATAAACGATTGTAAGTGGTGCAGGATTACAAAACACTTCGTAAGGAGAATGGATCTCCACATCATATTTTTCCTTCATCATTACCGTCAGGCTTTGAAATTTATCCATTATAGATTTAACTATTTCTGTAGGGACTTGTATAGAAAATTGTTCTAACATTTTATCGAATGATACTTTTGTCTGCGCAAAAGAAGTACAAGAGTTGATTGCAGGAAGCTTAAGAATTTGAGCAAGTAAACGTCCACAACCAAACATGGAATCATGGATGATGTAATCAAAATGCTCTCCTTTGATCTGTTCAAGAACACTTGGTATGACTATATCTGCCGTAAGTAAAAGACCGTTGATTCTTTCGAGTAAATAATCTCTTCCACCTGAGATAAAGGCTTTTATAAATTTTTGATCGTCAAATGTTCGTACTGAAGCTCCTGTCTTCTCAATACGCTCCCGAGAAGCTTCTATAGAAAAGTACACTACCTCTTCTCCACGCGAAATAAGCTCTTGCACAACTCCAATAGTTGGATTGATATGTCCCTCTGATCCACCATTAATAAATAAAACACGGGCCATTTCTACCACTCCTTAGGTATACTGTTCTCTAAATTGTGTAAGAGTAAGGGGCACTGTCCCTACGATTGCTCGAATCAATTAATGGAATCAAGTTTATCATAGTACAATACTTGAAAATCTAGAGGAAAAGGCGAATCTGAGAACACTTCTGTTCCAGCAAAAGTCTGACTACTCACTTAAGAATATCACGACACATGATCCGGTATTTTTTGATTCTATGCAAGGAACATTGTAAAAACGTACAAACAGTGCGCACCGCATAGTTTCGGTACGCAATGTTTGTCATTAAATATAAGGCTTATTCGTAGGCGCCGATGTTCACAGCGGCTCCCTGTACTCTTGGTTTTCCGTCAATATCCAGCGTTCCGATGATGGCACGGTCCGTGTCACCGGCATCGATTGCCGGAGACGAAGACTGAAGATGGAAATCGCCTCCTGCAGCATTCACAAATTTGGGGTCGATGAACAAGGAATGTGCATCGTTGCCGGTTCCCTTTTTATAAGCGGAGAAACCCGTGTATTCTTTATTTTTCCACGTCCAGTTGGCTTCCGAGCTGCCGCCCGGAGCGAAATATAAATTATAATCCACAACATTGCCGGAATTGTTGGTGTATTCATTGTAGATCAGCACATCCGTGGAGCTGGCCACGAAAATATTGTTCTTGATCACGTTGTTTTGCGTATCGTACTGAACGAATAGCTGGCCGCTTCCGCCGCCAAGCGTATCGTTCTTGTACAGCGTGTTGTTCACGATCTTGCAGTTAACCGTCGAGCCGCGCTCATCATCGTAACCGCCCATGGCGATGCCGGTCAGCCGGTTGTTATATATCACGTTGCTGCGGACCGTAATATTGCTGGTGGCTTTGCCGGCATGCTCGGAGGCAATTTCGATGCCGATGTCGTTGTTGTAGCTGTAGTTCTGCTCGATAATGCTGTCCTTGCCGCCATCCACATAAATGCCGCCGGCCGAGTTGTCGTCTTTCTTGTAAGATAGGTTATTATTGGAAGAATTATTGTACACCCGGTTGCCCTTCACCAACCCGTTTCGCGCCTGATCGTAAGCGGTATTCGGCGCGGTTCCCTCAAAGCCAATCAGATCGATCCCGATGTTGTCATTATTGTGAATGAGGTTGTCGGTCACCGCAAAACCATCCACGTTGCCGTTTAAAACGAGCGATTCACTCGAACCCAGCACAAGATTGTAAAGCTCATTGCCGCTGATCGTAAGGTCGTGAATCGAAGCCGGAGCTTTCGTGCCATAAACAGCGATGCCGTGGGCGTCCCGGCCCAGCCGATCTTTGCCGGTCGGGGTGACCGTGTTTTTGATGTCATGGATTTTGTTGTTGGACAGATTAATGAAGCCGCCCGAACCGTGGACATAAATACCTACAGGCACCGCGTTCTTGGAAGCAGTGGTAAAATTGCGGATTTCAAACCCCTGAACGGTAACGTAATCGACATCGGCCAGTTCGATCAGCCCTTGGATCCCGTTGACCGAAAGTCCGGTGCCGTCAATGGTGGCGGTCTCGGTCCCATAGTTGGTGAACACAATGGGACCCTGCGAAGCGGAGCCGGAGCGGGTAATCTTCAGCTTCTGATTGTACATGCCGCCCCGGACGTAAACCTTGCTGCCCGCAGGAGCCACGTCGGCCGCGTGCTGCAGCGTCTTCCACGGCGCGTCGCTCGTTCCGGCGTTGGAGTCGCTGCCGCTCGTGGCCACATAATATTCTGTACCGGCCGCGGAGACGGAGGGAGGCTGCACATTTCCGACCGCTAGACCAAGCCCCAAAACTATGGCTAATGCCAGAAAAATTTCCCCGAGTTTCTTCATAATTCTTCATCTCCCTTTGTTTATTATTGTAAATTATACCACAAATCCACTAAGCCTGTCCCGCTTGCAAACGGAGGACGGCCTCCACAGTCGGCAGACTCCCGGTGCCTCCGATGCCAAGGCGTCGACAGCGCCCCGCAGGCATTGGCGAATCGCAGCATTTCCTCGCTGCGCCGGCCTGCCTGCGATTTTCCCCTGGCCGCCGGTGATCTGATGCTCCATGCCGACCGATACCACCCTATGCTGACGGGTACCCTGGGACGGCGGTGTTGCCAAATCCTCGGCCTCACAATCATGACGGAACCCACTGGACACAAAGACTTTATTTTCTCAAGACAAATAAAACACAGCCTACCTTAATCGGCAGACTGCGTATGTCATGTTCCATACTCCATAGCGGGCTAATCCTTCACCAATCGGTTTGAAAGCATCAACATGATAAAAGAGAACAGAATGATGACGGCTACCCAGCTCCAGGAGAGTGTCATATTCCCGGCCTCGGATGCGGTGTAAATCGCCGTAGACAGGGTTTGGGTCTGTTCGGGAATATTACCCGCAAGCATCAGCGTAGCGCCAAATTCTCCTAATCCCCGGGCAAATCCGAGAATGTATCCCGAGATGAGTGGGCGGTAGGCGAGAGGCATCGTAATGTAGCGAAATACTTGCCATTCGTTGGCGCCTTGTGCACGTGCAGCATGCTCTACCTCGGGATCGACGGCTTCAAAGCCTGCCTTGATCGTCCGATAAGCCAGTGGAAAAGCCACAATTACAGCAGCCACCACCGCAGCTCCCCACGTAAATACAATCGTCTGCTGGAACAGGCTTTCGAAGGCTGTTCCGATCCAGCTTTTCCTCCCCAGCAAGATAAGCAGAATAAAGCCAACGACTGTGGGAGGCAAAACAAGCGGAAGAAGTAAGAGCGTCTCGATCATGCTGATTCCCCTCCGCAGCTTGCAGTTCGCCATCATCCGAGCCACCACGGTAGCTAACAGAAATACAAAGATGCTGGCGGCGACTGCGACTTTGACGGATACGATAACCGGAGGAAGAAAAGCTGACCAATCCAACGGGACCCCCTCCTTTATATATAGATGCTATTTCCCTGTCTTTTCTGTAGGAGCTGAAAATCCGTCCTTACTGAATACGCTCATCGCTTCATCCGTACGCAGAAAATCGAGAAACTCACCAGCTTCCTTGCTGTGTTTCGTTGCTTTTACAATACCTTCCGGATAGAGAATCGGAGCATGCAATTCCTCAGGTACTTCCAGCGCAACGACTGCTTTATCGGATGATTTGGCATCCGTCAGGTAGACAAGTCCCGCATCGGCGTTGCCTGTTTCCACATAGTTTAATACCTGTCTTACGTCCTTGGCGAATACCAGCTTAGGCTCCAGCTTGTCCCATAGTCCGGCCTTCGTCAGCGCTTCTTTGGAATACTGTCCAGCAGGAACGGTAGTTGGCTCCCCAACAGCTACTTTCAAGAAGGATGGGCTTGTCAGATCATGGAGTGTAATGCTTTTGGCCTTATCCTGCGGAACGACTACAACCAGTTTATTTTGGAGCAGTACGCTATCCTTTTCCACCAATGAAGCATCGGTCAATGCCTTCATTTGCTTCATACCTGCCGAAATAAATACGTCAGCGGGTGCGCCTTGCTCAATTTGTTTTTGCAATGTGCCGGATGAAGCATAGTTAAAGGTAAGTTTGATATCCGTATGCTGCTTTTCATACTGGTCCTTGAGTGTATTCAGACTATCTTGAAGGCTCGCTGCGGCAGATACGATGATCTCTGTTTTTGGCGCAGACTGTGTCGGCTGTACAGCAGCCGAAGACGAGCAACCAACCAGCACCCATGCCAACAATCCAACCAACGTGAATATGTACCCGAATTTCATTTTCAACTTACTCTTCCCCTGTCCTATAAATTCCGAAATGGGTATAACGATGTACACCTCATAACGGTTCAACTCTATTGGGTCAGCCCAAATATTTGTGAACAATAGATCTCGCCTCGGCGATGTCCTTCGTGCCATGGATCAGAACGCGTCCATCCTGAAATAGAACCAGCCGATGCGCTCCAATCACTACGGATACCAGATATGGATTATGCTCAACCTTGCCTCCCTGACGTGACAATAGACGCGCCGCTTCATTCAGATCGCGCACAGCACCGGAGGCCGGGCGGATTTGAACCGTATCACGTCCGCACAAAACAGCCGACTTGGATTGATGCTCCGATTGTAAAAAAGGATACACCGGATGCTCGCCACACGTTGGGCAGTCGGCTTTCTTCATCGCGCTGATCTGGATCGCCTGATGCTGATTGTTCCACAGATCAAAGGAAATCAGCTTGCCTTGCAGCGCTGAGTCGTCCCCGGTGAGCAGCTTCAGTGCTTCGGCGCTTTGGTAGGCTGCCACCATCTGCACAGCTGGGCTAATCACACCCGCCGTGTCGCAGGTTGCGCCGCCAAGAGGTACGGTTCCGAGCAGGCAATGCAGGCACGGTGTCTGTCCCGGCACGATGGTAAAGGTCGTCCCGTAGCTACCCACACAAGCCCCGTAAATCCAAGGAATTTGGTGCTTGACCGCGTAATCGTTAATGAGCAGACGTGTATCAAAGTTGTCAGTAGCATCTACGATGAGGTCCACACCTGCTGCAATATCGTCGATTTCTTCCAGCGATACGTCCCGAATTAGTGCACGAATGTCCACGTCTGAATTGACTTGCTGCAATCGCTTCTGCGCTGCCACCGCCTTCGGCATATGATCACGAGCGTCCGCTTCATCATAGAGCTGTTGGCGTTGTAGATTACTCCAATCTACATAATCGCGATCCACCAGCGTCAGTCGTCCGATGCCCGCTCGCACCAGCATGTCCGCATTGGCGGTACCCAGTGCTCCAGCCCCAATGATAAGCACGTGCTTGCTGCGAATATTTTGCTGTCCTGCTGGCCCAATTTTCGTAAACAGCTCTTGTCTCGAATATCGGGCATGAGACGCCTGCGTCTGCGCTTCTGCATCGGCGTCCATGTTCTGATCCTTCTTCATTTCAGACATCGTTGATTTACGCCCCATTAGGGTTCCAACCTCCTAGCTGATGCCCCTTCCATTCCGAGCCGTCCTCCCACACTTCCTTTTTCCAGATCGGCACGATTTGCTTCAAGCGTTCAATCGCATGGCGGCTGGCTTCGTAGCAAGTATCGCGGTGTGCAGCAGAAACAGCAATCACAACGCTCGTCTCTCCAATCCTCACCGTACCAAGCCGATGTGTAATCGCCGTACGTGTAGACGGCCAACGCTCTGCAATCTCGTCACCAATCTGCTTCATCTTGTTCATCGCCATCGGGACATACGCCTCATATTCCAGCAACACAGTACGCTGACCTTGGGTATATTCCCGAGTCGTTCCATTAAAGGTCAGGGAAGCCCCATGGGATGGGTCCTGCACCTTCAAGGTCACCTCATCGGCATCAATCGGATCGTACGTGATCGCAAACAAGCCACATGGCGAAATGACCGTTTCCATCCCTGGTGCGGACTGAAGAAGCGTGATTGTATCTGAAGGATGTATTAGTTCCTCTGGAGAAGCCAGTTTTTTATTATTCGTAAAAAAAGAACCTTGCAGCTGTGAAGACGCTTCCGAATATTGCTCATTCAAGCTTTTTCGAATGTCTGCAATGGTCACCGTTTCCTGCGGTAACTCCAGCGTGATCACGGATTGACCAAGCTGCTCTGCCATACCCGCGAATAATTGAATACGGTATTGCATAACCATTTGACCCCCTTTGCACCTATCCTATCGAACTCGCTTAGCCTATATCGAATTTACCCTCCTGAAACCGGGGGAATGATCGCAATTTCGTCAGCTATACTCACCAGATCCTCCGGTGCGGCATAAGCCTGGTTTTTGGCAACAAAAGAACCCCGCAACTGCGCGGCTACTTCTGGAAAGCGCTCGGATAGCAGGTCTTTTAACGCGGCAATGGTCATCGTTTCCTGATCGGTGGGTACTGTGATGATGGGCCCTCCCATCTGTTCCGCAAGACCGGCAAATACTTGAATATGATATTTCATTTAAATGTTCACCCCCAGAAATGTTCACACTATATTTTAGATTCAACCAGTTCCTCAATCCGCTGGGGATGCGTATATACATTCAGAGAATGATTTCGTATAAAGCCTACCGTAGTAATGCCCAAATCCTCAGCCAATTCAAGCGCAAGCTCTGTCGGAGCCGACTTGGACAGCACCACTTCACAGCCAATCTTGGCGACCTTCAACAAAATTTCAGACGAAATCCGCCCACTGAATACAATGATTTTATCTTGTAATACAATATCATGCTTGAGGCAATATCCATAGATTTTATCCAGCGCATTGTGTCGGCCGATATCCATTCTCGACAGAATGATTCCGTCCTTGTCACACAGTGCGGCATTATGAACGCCCCCAGTCTCCTGAAACGTGTGCGCCGAGTTTTGCATCAAATTCATCAGGCGGAAGCAGTCGTCAAAAGACAGCATGACATGAGTGTCGTTCATTCTTTTTGCCACTTTGGCATCATTCATAAAGTAGAAGCCCTGTCTGCTTTTCCCACAGCAGGAGGTAATGTACCGTTTGGAATGAAAGTTTTGATAGAACTCATTCATCCGCCGGGTTTTGATATGAACAAAGCCTTCTTTTTCCTGAACCCAAATATCTTCGATATCATCATACTGTTGAATGACACCTTCCGAGGCCAAAAAGCCTACTGCCATATCCTCCACATACTCCGGTGTACAAACCATGGTGGCAAATTCCTGCTGATTGATTTTGATCGTCACCGGATGCTCCGTCACCACAGTGTCCTCATCACGCTTGATCTGACCGTCACGATAACGGAGAATCTGGCGTTTGATCTCAGCTGGCTTTTCCATGTGCTCCACTCCCTTGTTTTGGGCAGGCTGGCGTTTCGGTTCACCCGCCGATGTGTGACATTTCAATTTTGGATGCGAATTGCTGCGTATGATTCAGCCGTTCCTCCGAATAGCGGTCTGTACGTCCTCTCCAAACCCGCTCAATGTAAGCTCTTATCTCATCATCGGACTGTTCAGAACGTAGCATCCCCCGCAGCTCATACCCTTGAGAAGCAAATAAGCAAGTATACAAGGAGCCTTCAGCGGAAATTCTCGCCCGTGTACAGGTGGAGCAAAAGGCATCCGTAACCGACGAAATAATACCAATTTCTCCTTCGCCGTCCTGATACCTGTAACGCGTCGCTACCTCGCCTTTGTAATGGGGCGGGACAGGCTCCAGCGGCATTTGCTTATGAATGGTTTCGATGATCTGCTGCTTGGAGACGACCTGGTCCAATTTCCAGCCATTGGTGTTACCTACATCCATAAACTCAACAAACCGCAAAATATGCTTTTTCTTTTGAAAATAGTCGGCCATGGGCACAATATCCTGATCGTTGAAGCCCTTTTGCACGACCATATTTATTTTTACCTGCATCCCCGCTTGTGCTGCCGCATCAATACCATCCAGCACAGCTTGCACGCTGCTTCTTCCTCCGTTCATCCGGCGGAAGCGATCATCATCGAGCGAATCCAGACTGACTGTCACTCTCTTCAATCCTGCCTCTCGAAGCGTTGCTGCATATTTAGGAAGAAATACGCCGTTCGTCGTCATAGCAATATCTTCAACTCCTTCGAGTTGAGTTAACGAATGAATGAGCGAGGACAGGTCCTTTCTCAGCAACGGCTCGCCGCCCGTAATGCGCAGCTTGGTAACTCCCAGAGAGACAAAAATACGGGAAAGCCGGGTAATTTCCTCAAAGGTCAATATTTTTTCTTTTGGCAAAAACGGATAGTCATGGCCAAAAATTTCTTCCGGCATACAATACCGACACCGAAAATTACACCGGTCTATGACGGATATTCTCAAGTCCCGTAACGGACGATTCCATTGATCGTCGCTCCGGTTCGCCATCCCGTTCACCTCAATCCGTCTTCATTAATAATACCTAAACCCTATATTGGAACTGTATAAAATGAACTTGAGAAATTCACATCAAAAACGGAGCAAACGGAATGGTGCTGGACAAGCGATAGCGGTCGCCTGAAAGCTTTCCGGAGGAAAGCTCGCATCGTAAGCATAAACTGTTCCCCAGATTTCCACCATTGTTCGTTCATTCAGGAAATCTGGGGGCAACAGCGATGGGAAGCATCATCCGTTTGTGTAGTGGCACCGTGTGAACTTCAATTCATTTTATACAGAACCAAAAAACCGACATCACAACAAATCCTTCGCCATCGAACACATCGAAGAATCTGCTAAATGCCGGTTAATTTATCTACATCAGGATTCTACGAACCCTCACATCATGTGATATAGAAAAATCAAGCTAACAAGCGCTGCGACAAATAAAGTATACGCGATTCCCCACGCACACTCCATTCACGAATGCTCTGCAATAGATTACATTCTTATTGTTAGCAATCCTCGAACGTTTGTCAATGCTTTTTCGTTTTCTCAAACGATAATCATTATCAATTAAAAAATTTAATAATGTACCGTTGAACTATCTTAAATTTTACGTTATAGTTACACCTGATGACATGCAGAAAATGACATATTCAGGTTATTGATATACAAGCGGTGTGTACCGTCTGTTATTAATACATACGCATATGGCGGATTGGCCTCCAGGACCTAGAGCTTGGTCACTACTCCACCATAAACACAAGTGCTTCATCACGAGCACTTGTGTTTATGGTGGAGTTTTTTTATTTCTAATTTTTAAATTTCAAATCTGAAAGGAGCCTGAACCGTGATTGAGAGTACGATCAAAATTACATTAAACGGACAGGAACTGAAAACCAAAGACAGCGCAACGATTCTTGAAGTCATTAACGAAAATAACATCACCCATCCCCAACTATGTTATGTTCCTGAGGTCGATCCGATCCGCACCTGTGATACCTGTATCGTGGAAGTCAACGGCAAGCTCGTTCGCTCCTGCTCGACACTCGCTGCAGACGGAATGAATATTCAATTAAACTCGGACCGCGCCAAAGCGGCCCAAACAGAAGCCATGGATCGATTACTGGAAAATCACCTCCTCTACTGCACCGTGTGCGATAACAACAATGGTAATTGTTCCTTGCATAATACGGCAGAGCTTATGGAAATTGAGCATCAAAAATATCCATATCAGCCCAAGGTTGATCCGACGGAAGTCGATATGTCCCATCCGTTTTACCGCTATGACCCGAATCAGTGTATTGCCTGCGGCCAATGCGTAGAGGTATGTCAAAACCTTCAGGTCAATGAAACCCTCTCTCTTGACTGGGAAGCAGAACGCCCTCGCGTCATTTGGGATGATGGTGTTGCAATTAATGATTCCTCCTGCGTCAGCTGCGGTCAGTGTGTAACGGTCTGTCCTTGTAACGCCTTGATGGAGAAATCCATGCTGGGTGAAGCAGGCTTCATGAGCGGCATGGAGAAGGACTTGTTAAATCCGATGGTAGATTTAATTAAGGAAGTGGAGCCGGGCTATAGCGGTATTTTTGCCATTTCCGAAGCCGAAGCAGCCATGCGTGAAACCCGTACGAAAAAAACTAAAACCGTTTGTACCTTTTGCGGCGTAGGTTGCAGCTTTGAGGTTTGGACCAAAGGTCGCAAAATTTTGAAGGTACAGCCTACTTCTGAAGGACCTGTGAACGGCATCTCCACATGCGTTAAAGGGAAATTCGGCTGGGATTTTGTGAACAGTGATCAGCGTTTGACCACCCCTTTAATTCGTCAAGGCGACGAATTTGTGGAAGCAACCTGGGAAGAAGCACTGAGTCTGATGGCCAGCAAAATGGGTGCTATTAAAGAAACGTATGGCGGGGAAGCGCTCGGCTTTATTTCCTCGTCCAAATTTACAAATGAAGAAAACTATTTGATGCAAAAGTTGGCGCGTCAGGTATTCCAAACGAATAACGTCGATAACTGTTCGCGCTATTGCCAATCCCCCGCCTCATGGGGGCTGCAACACACCGGAGGCATTGGCGGCGACAGCGGTACGATTAAAGACATTGCCAGAGCAGGACTGGTTATGCTGGTCGGCTGTGCGCCGGGAGAAGGACATCCGGTGCTGGCTACCCGTATTAAACGTGCGCATAAGCTGCACGGTCAAAAGCTGATCGCGGTCGACCTGCGCAAGCATGAAATGGCGGATCGTGCGGACCTGTTCATTCGTCCGAAGCAAGGTACAGATTATGTATGGTTATCCGCTATAACCAAGTACATCATTGAACAAAACTGGCATGACGCAACATTCATTGAAGAGAACGTAAACTTTTATCCCGAATATTTGAAGTTGCTGGAGAACTTTACATTGGAATTTGCAGAGCAGGAAACGGGCATTTCCAAAGAGACGCTGATTGAGGTAGCGACTATGGTCCATGAAGCCGACGGCACTGCCATTTGCTGGGGCATGGGTGTAACGCAAAACATCGCAGGCTCCTACACCTCTATTGCGATTGCCAACCTGCTGCTGGTGACTGGAAACTTTATGCGTCCAGGTGCAGGCGCGTATCCGCTTCGCGGACATAACAATGTTCAGGGTGCTGCTGACATGGGCACGATGCCGGATATTTTCCCGGGCTATCAGTCTGTCACCAACGATGACATTCGTGCCAAGTTCGAAGCGGCATACGGCGTACACATTCCAGGCCAGCGCGGACTGGACAATATTCAAATGCTGGAGGCCATTGAAACTGGTGAGCTGAAAGCGATGTATATCGCTGGAGAAGAAATGGCGTGGGTGGATGCGGACTCCAACCATACACAGGAAATGTTGGCGAATTTGGATTTCCTCGTCGTTCAGGATGTATTCCTGAGCAAAACAGCAGAATTCGCAGATGTCATTTTGCCAGCCGTACCTTCGCTTGAAAAAGACGGAACCTTTACGAACACCGAACGTCGTGTGCAGCGTTTATATGAGGCGCTCAAACCTGTAGGAGACAGCAAACCGGACTGGTGGATTTTCAGCCAATTTGCCAAGCAAATGGGATTTGATTGGAACTACAGCCATCCAAGTGAAATTTTTGAGGAAATGGCATCACTCACTCCATTTTTCTCCCAGTGTAATTATGACGTATTGGAAGGCTGGAACAGCTTCCACTGGGGATCGCCGGATGGCAGCAACACACCGCTTCTGCACACCAACGGCTTTAACTTCCCGGATAAAAAGGCACGTCTCGGTCTTTTCGAATATGTGCAGCCTAAACAATACCCGGCTGAATTCGATCTGACCTTAAACAACGGTCGACTGCTCGAACAATTCCATGAAGGAAATCTGACAACCAAATCGCCGGGTATTCAGCTCAAGCTTCCAAGTGTATTTGTGGAAGTATCGCCGGGATTAGCCGAGGAACGTGGAGTCAAGGACGGATCGCTGGTTCGTCTGGAATCGCCATATGGTGCCGTGAAGCTGCGTGTTCTCATCACCGACCGGATGCATGGAACCGATGTCTACGTACCTATGCACTCCAGCAGCCATGACAGCGCCGTGAACCTGTTAACTGGCGGAGCATTCGATGTAATCACCAACACACCGGCTTATAAACAAAACAAGGTACGAATGCACATTTTGGAGGTAGATGGTCAAAATCCGCTACCACGTATCAACCCGCGCTATAAACAGCGTCATCCGCAAAATGGGGTTGAAGTGGATCGGAAATGGAATCGTCCCGGTTACGTCGATCTGGTGGATCAAAAATAAGGAGGTCGGACTCATGGCTAAGCCTATTTCAATCGTGCGAAAACGTGTGTTGACAGAAGAAGAACGACAAAAGCAATCGCTGGATCAGCTTACTGCTGATCTGGCGGACAACGGGGTGGCATTGCAGAAGACGCTCGAAATTGTGCGTGAGCTGCACGATAGTGGTCTTCTCGAAGCGGCTCAGTCTATGCTGAAAGCCAAGGAAAGCATCGCCAAAATTGCTGTAGGACAAGCGACGCGCAAGCCTGTGACGAATATCATCAACAATTTGATGGGAGCAGCCGGCATGCTGTCCGAGGTAGACCCCGAGTTGATGAAAAAGCTGGTAGGCAGCGTCACTTCGGGCCTGAACGAAGCCGAGCATTTAAAACAGAACAAAAAGACCCGACTGCGTGATCTCATGAAGGCCATGAATGATCCGGATGTAAACCGGGCGATGGGTTTTGGCATTCATTTTCTCAAAGGGCTGGGGAAAGGCTTGTCCGATAAGTAGCTGAACATAGTGTGGAGGTGGATACAGAGTTGCAGGATTATATTCGACGCTATCAGCAGGAGGACGATCAGGAATGCCTTCAGCTATTGCTGGAGCATTGTTGGCCTTATGTGGAAATTTTGGTCGGGGAGCTTGCCACAACAACAGAAACGAATGAGGACACGGTCAGGGAGCTTCGGAAAAAAGGAAAGACGCGCTTCCCTTTTATCATGAGTAAATATCAGTTGGAGGTTCAGCTTCCACTTCAAACGTTCCTTTATAATACGTATCGGTTTTACTTTCAGCAGGTGCTTAACGGCCAAGGATAACAACAGTAAAAGAGAGCTGGCCCCACCACAAACGGGAGTCAGCTCTTTTCCTCTTCCTTTGATACATCCCTACAACCGAACCTCCCTGCCTTGTCTCTCCGTCAAAAATTGCAACAACCAAATACTATAATTGATAAAAACCAGCGTAAAACTAATGACCGAAAACAGCGGAATTGTATGTAAAATGGTAGCATAAACGATCCAAATCAACTGAACCACCAGCAGACAAATACGGAGGATTGTATTGTTGTTTGTTTCCTTGGGGAATAGCAATGTTTTCACATGTATAGAGTAGCCGTTACGATGAAGTAGATGAGCGAAAATTAGGATATGTAGAATGAGGTGAACAACAAAAGCAATGAAGGCAAACACGATACCCGCGGCAAATAAAGCAAGTCCATTTTCCAGATCAGAAAATTCGTCCGCAAGCTCCGGTAACTGCCACATCCAGTACAACATGAATCCATAACAGGAAGCCAACGCAACTAAAATTGAGAAAACATATAAAAATACTTTACTGACAGCAGTCTCCATGTTCAATGTATACTTCCTCCGTCTCAACCAACTTTTACTAGAGTACACCACTCCAAAGCTATCACGCAAATTGGAAAGGCGAAAAAGGCTATTCGGACGCATACCGAATAACCTTTCTGAGGCTACAGCACTTTGTAAAGTAACGCTATGATCTACATTTTATTTTTTATCCACCTGTAATAGGGTCACCGTTTTGAGAGAAACAGCATCTTTTAATTGCTCCTCTGCGATGACCTTGAGTTTAAGCAAACTGGCAATCTTCGAAGTATCCGGTTTGGAAAACAAGCGCCATAGCTGCGGATCAGGCAGTGAATCATACAGCTTGGTATGGTCGTATTCCTTACGGTGCTGCTGTACAACTTTAACGCGATAACTGCCAATTTCCCAATCTGCCACTCCCTGTTCCGCACAATGAGCTGTAATGTCATTACGCAAATCAGTCAGTTCACCCTCAATTTCTTTTTGCTTCTGCTTTAACTGATAGTAGCGACGCACCTTGTTTTCCAATTCCATCACGCTCCTCTGCTTACATATGTATGTTTGCAGTAGCGTTTTAGGACAAGTTTGTGATGTTAGGATATAAGACGTATCTGCAAAAGCATTTCCCGGGTAATGGAGAGACTAAAGATCATCCGAGCTTTATTTAGGCACATTGGCACCTGGGTTTACAGGCCCCGCTCCTTTGGATTCTTCCTTATGTTTCATATATTTGGCCCAGTAAGCCGTGAGAATAGGTACCAAAATAGAGGTAACAATGACCGAAGCAGCAACTAATGCTGTTGCTGATTGTGCTACTGGCAGAAATTCTGGCTTTATATTGGCCACAATGACCGGATTCGCTACCGCTGCACCTGCCGTGCTGGAGGCTGCGATTCCCGCAGTGCCGTTGCCACCGCCGATATATTTGTCTGCCAGGATGAGCGGAATGCCTGTAATGATAATAACGAAAATACCTAATATTATTCCGAGCAAGCCTGTTTGGGCAATGACACTCAGGTCGATGGAACAACCCAGTGCAAAACCGAAGAAGGGAATAAGGGCATGCGTGGCGTTACCAAAATATTTACGGAAATCATGGTCCAAATTGCCCAGTGTGAACCCGACCAAAAATGGCAATACCGCCCCCACAAATGTCTGCGGCTCAAAAACGGCCAGTCCGGTACTGCCCAAAATAAGCATGGTCACTAATGGACCGGATTCCAGCGACATCAGTACGAATGCCCCCGCCTCTTCCTTGGAACCATATTGCTGCATAATGGAGGCGTATAGCCCACCATTCGTCATATCCATGGAGGAAATCAGTGCCAATACCGACAGTCCGGCAAAAAGCCCGCTTTCCACGCCACCGACGGGCAGCAGTTTAGACGCAATGATCGCCACCACCCAAGCGACTGCAATTTTAGTCAATACGAGTGTACCTGATTTACGCAATACGGTACCTGTAGCTCGTACATCAATCGAAGCTCCCATACAAAAAAACCACACCGCCAAAATCGGTACCGTCCCAGTCATTAGGCCCTTGGTGAACGATCCAAAGTAGTCCCCGGCCCAAGGCATAAAAGTATGAACCAATGCGCCTATAAACAGCGGCACCAGCATAATGCCCCCTGGAATTTTATCAATGTTTTGTTTGATTTTCATAACTTCATTCAACCCTTTCGTTTTTGCCAGTGCAAAAACAAGGCCGTTTTACTTGCGGCTCAAGCCAAGTTCGGGAATCAGTCTTGCAAAAGTGTCATGGCTTTCCTTCAACTGTCGTGCGAATGCTTCTGCATCCTTAACACGTAGTCCCAATCCATGCCTACGCATTTCTTCCCTGAATTTCTCCTCTTTCGTCCCCTTGATCAGTGCGTCCGCCAGGGTTTGAGCAATCTCATCCGGCGTATCCTTGGGCACAGCCAGCCCTCTCCAAGTCCCGATAAAATGTACACGCAGCCCAGTAGCCTGCTGTAACGTAGGCACATTTGGAAACGCTTCCGAAATGGTGTCTGCCTGTATCGCCAGTATGCGCAGCTTCCCTTGGTCCACATACTTTTTCACTTCCGCAGGACTGACCGGCACAGCATCCACGAAGCCGCTCATCAACGCTGAAACGGCTGGCCCTGCTCCCTCATAAGGGATATGGGTAAAGCGGACTCCGCTTTTTTGCTCCAGCATCGCAGCAGCAAGGTGCCAGATGCTCCCTGTGCCTGCATTGCCCATTTTCAGCTTGCCGGGATGAGCATGAGCGTCCTCCAGAAATGCTTCGGCCGTCGTCCAGGGCGCGTCCGCTCTAACCGTGATGGCAGAAGGGTCCATATTGGTTTGGACCAGCGGTTTAAAGCGCTCATAGGTGAGGGGCAGCAGTCCCAGATGTGGCAGTGTGGTCAGCTCCGCAACCAGATACGTTACAGTGTAACCGTCCGCCTGCGCCTCAGCCCCTTCCATCAGCCCGACCGAACCGCCTCCACCCGTCCGGTTAACGACGATGATCGGCTGTCCGAGATGCTTTTCGGCGGCTTTCGCCAATGCTCTTGCCGTGATATCCGTCCCGCCACCCGCCGCATAAGGAACGACGAGGGTAATAGGCTTCACAGGAAATGCACCACTGTGGTCATGCAAAGCGTGTTGATCCACATATTCACTGATACTCAAGGCAGAAAGAAAAGCCACTCCCGCCGCAACCAGCACATATTTTTGCCATGGCTTGTTCTTCATTACGTTTCCTCTTTTCCGAAAAATGAACTGGGCCAGTCACGCACCCGTTTTCACCCCCAGACGTTTTCAGCCATGATTTTTGCGTTTACATGAAGTCAATGTACCGCAACGCGGGGGCTACAGCTATCGCTTAATCTTCGAATTTATCTTCCAAATTCCCAAAATGTCGACCTTTTGGCGGATCTGCATATCCATTGGAACATCTGTTGATTTCCCTGAATTTCCCAGGAGTCACTTGTTTATGTTTGCGGAATACACGGATAAAGCTGTTTTCATTACGGTATCCGACCTGATCTGCAATCTCTGCAATTTTCAGATGTGTTTCACACAGTAAAGCGCACGCTTTTTTCACTCGCAAACCAGTCAAGTAGTCGTATACGGTGCTGCCTGTCTCTTCCTTGAACATACTGCTCACTGATGACACGCTCATATGGACCTGATCTGCAATTTCCTGAAGCCCGATATTTAAATGCAAATGATGTTCCATGTAATCCATCATCTCCTGTACACGTACAAATTCCTTGGACTGTCTGTGTCCAGTAAGCTTTTCCCCGATATCAGCCACAATCGAAAACAATTGCTTCTCCATATCTGAAAGATCAAGCGTCAGAATCTGATTCCAGTGGTAATCGACCAGCTGATCCGGCGGCGTCACACTATGAGTCATGCACCATTTCAGCAATTCCTCCATCAACTCATGTACAGACAAGTACACCTGCATCGGAGAGGTCCTGTGAAGACGAAGTTCTTCTCCCCATTGACTGGTCAGCTTTATACTTGCTCCGGCTTCCTGTGACTCTATGGCACGAATGATTTCCACATTCCGGTTTCCCGCCGCTGATGAGACGTGAGCGCCCTCCCTCATGCTGTCCGTACTCATATGCGAACGTCCATATCCCTCATACAAACGCAAACCAAGGGCTTCTTTCCCCTTTACGAATGACTGACGTAACTCATGGATATCGGAGAATGCAGGACCCATTCCTATGGAAATAGTCAGGGGAAGATGCTCATCCACAACCTGAATCAGCCTGTCTGCGCTTTTGCGGAGCAGAATGCTGTCTGTGACATCGGCATCAGCCCCAGTCTCAGTCACAGTTATAGCTTCATCTTCGCTCTCACTTAACTGTAGTAGTACAACGAACCCGCTTTCCTCATCTGGCGCGCTTACCGCCTTCCAGTGAGGTTCAAGCCATTCCAGCAAAATATTATTCAGCGCATATTTGAGCAGCATTTTATCCTCCTCTGGAAAGCTTGCTGCCCAAGTAGAATACCGATCAATCGACACGATCATCACAGCCAAAGAGCTACCGTCCCAATCGGAAAAATACTGCTCCCATTTCATACGCATTTCCTGTATGCCCATTCTACGCTGGATGACATCTTCAATATATTTGGAACGTAGCTCCGGTAAACTTCGCTCCACCACCAGTGATTTGCGATGGAACTCCCCAACCAGCTTGCCAATGACCGGCTCCAGATCATACAATCCACCTTGACGCGTTCCTTTGTAGCCTGAATTCAGCAGGCTATTAATTCTTTTCATAGGGCGAAACGCCGCATAATTGTAATAGTAAACCGCTGAGCAACCCGCCAGTATAGAAATAAAGGCCAACCACAACATCATGTTGCGGGCCAGCTTAACATGTTTCAGCAGCTTGTCCATAGGAACAAGCGATACCAGACGCCAGCCCGTCACATCGGAAAAAGTCTGGTTCGCCATATACTCCATCCCCCCTACCTCCACATAAGCATAGGGGCTCACATCCAATTCTTTCAAAACCCTGTCCATTTCGTTTAAGGGCACTGAAGATTTTAACTTGGGATAGATCAGTTCGCCCTCCAGATCGTACACATATTGCGAGTTGGATAAATGAATATACAGCTTGGAGAAAAAGCGATCGTAATCCAGATCGACCAGCACCGCACCGATGACCCGCCCATCCTTTACCACGGGTCTTGCCAGCGAAAGCAGTTCTACCGTTCCATTTTCATGATTCGTGCCGTACCATCTTCGCTTAATCAGTAATGGCTTCCTTTGAATGTCCCGAATCCAGGGAACCCAAGTCGTATCCGGTGCTTGGTCCCAATCAGGCAAGTAGCCGTATTCGCTGGATACGAGAGCATGATTTTCAAAAGAAATAACTTCAACCGAATGAATCTCTTCATGCGAAGAAAGGGCTTTCAAATATTTTTGAAGCCGTTTGATGACGGAAGCGTTGTTTGATAGCGATTTTTCATCCGTTTGCAAACGTGCAAATGCCTCAACATCCCGGGAATAGGCCGCATCCAGCGCCTTATTATCGGACTCACGAAATGCCCTATTAGTCACATCCAGATTAATTTGCAGCAGTTCTATGTTTGGTGTGTTTAATTCAGTATCCAAACCCTTGCGGTATCCCGAATACGATAGCAAGCCGATCACACTAATAATGAGTGATACGCTTAGTGTGAGCAGCAGAATCAGCCTTGTCTGTTTATTTTTCAGGATCAATCGAAGCTTTAATCGTAGCATTCCCGTAACTTCATCCTTCCGGACTTCGTTTTCCATGATCTCTTGCCAACAACGTATGGGCTAAAATATACTCCCTAAATCTATTTGACGTAAGTTGTGGAATTCCCTGCCTATTAACTCTACAAAGAACAATAAAAAATTTACTATTATTGTAAAAAGACGATTTTAATAAAGAAAAAGCCTCCCTTCATGAGGTAAGGCTTCTTCTTCGGGTTTCGTGTTGCTTAGCCTGTTTTTTCCACCTGAAAACGATCTAGCTCTCGTTGCATCTCCTCACGAATCTGACGAAGCTCTTTCACCTTCTCAGTCGATTCCTCAAAGGAACGCTTCTGCTCCACCGTGGAGGCGGTAATCTCTTCGCTGCCTGCGGCGGATTGCTGGGTAATTGCGCTGATGTTCTCAATAGCTTGCTGTACCTGTATGCTCAGTTCCCGAGATACATTCATATCCGCTGACAGCTTGCTGACTTGGCTGGCAATTTGCTGTACTTTACCGCTAATCTCAGTGAACGATTCCCCGGTAGACGAAGTCGCCTTCTCCTGCTCACGGAACAGCTCCTGACTTTGTGTCACAGAGGTCTTCACCTTATTCATTGCCTGCGTAATGCCCTCGACAGCGGTATAAATTTGCTTCACAGCCGACTCCGATTGATTCGCCAGCTTTTTGACTTCATTGGCAACGACAGCAAAGCCTTTTCCAGCCTCACCCGCGCGCGCAGCCTCAATTGAAGCATTCAAGGACAGCAGCGACGTCTGACTGGCAATCTCGGATACATAGCCGGTCATGGTTGTAATCTCGGCTGCATTGGCCTCCAGCTCCTTGACCGTCTGCTCCACCTCGGACATCGCTGAACGATTTTCTGCTACAATGCGTAGCTGATCGCTCATCACACGTGTACCTTGCTCAATGACACGCAATGCGTCTTCGCTATATGTAGAGGACTGCTTGGTCTCCAACAAATTCGCTTCAAACTTCTGCTGCATCTCATCCACAACGCCAACGGTGGTCGACAGATCCTCGGCAATCTTTTGGCTACCAATCGCCAGTTCCTCTGTCGAGGTGCTAACTTGCGTCACGATTTCCTTCATGGCCTCATTATGCTGGTCAATATCCCGAGCCATCAGATCAACACGATTCCCCGACTGGTCAATAGAGAGCACAATGTTACGCAAGTTCCCGATCATGAACCGGAACGATTCGTTGAGCTCGTCCAGCTCATCACGTCCCTTCGTTTGCGCGAGCTGCACCGTCAAATTCCCATCGGCAATTTGCTTCGCGGCATCCGTCAACTTGCGGGTTCTGAGGGCAAGTTGCCTGGATGTATATGTATTATATAGCCCCACCGCCACCAGAAGCAGAACAGCGCCTACCAAGGCCAATTGCCAAGTAAAGCGGATACTCTTGGTCAATTCCTCTGTATATTCGTCATAACGCGCTTTCGTTAGAATATCCAGCATGAACACATCGTTCTGGATACCCTGTACACGCATCGCATTACGTTTGGATTCAGGGCTGCTTCCCGTGCTCATCGCTTTATCCGTCGCAACCTTCAGTTCGCTAAATTTTGTTTTAACGGTATTCAGGCGTTTTTGCTGCGCTTCGGTCTGCATCATGCCTTGCGAAAGCAAAGTAATCGTTTTTTCCGCCTGACCCAGTTGATTTTGCACATCCGTTTTATTGCTCTCTGTCATGGAAGAAGAGTAGTTTTGCAGCGCCTGTCCTGACTGAATCAAATAAGCATTGAGCTGCTGTACATTCAGCATAGCTGGAACGAGACTACTGCTTTGCGAGTTGATACGGATCAATTGAAAAATAATATAGGCCACTAAAGCCAGGCATGCGATCAGGGAAACCATCGCGTTAAGCACCAGTTTACCTTGCAGTTTCATCAGGAATCATCCTCCGTTTTACGAAAATTTATTGGGTGGGCACAGTAAGACTGCCGGACTTGACCTGTCCCTTCAAGTCATCCAGCAGCTTTTGCTGATCCGGGTTCAATGTCAAAACACGAATAGGCGCCAAACCGATGCCTTCTTTCGCAAGACCGAACACCATATTCTGGTCCGTAAATTTTCTTTGATGATCTGCAAAGCTTTTAACTGCTGTATATATGGCGATATCCACATTTTTAATCATCGAGGTCACTACTGCTTTTTCCGCAATGAAAAACTGGTCGCTGTCGACCCCGATTGCGAACTTTTCCTGCTTTTGTGCCTCCTGTAACGCACCTACACCTGTAAGACCCGCCGCCGCATAGATCACATCAATTCGATCCTGATTGATCATATCGCGTGCAATCTCCGTGCCCAGCTCCGGCTTGCCGAAATCTCCCGCATACGTAGCAGTAACCTGTGCATCAGGCTTAACGGAGCGAACCCCTTCCCGATATCCGGCCTCAAACTTTTTCAACAGCGGAGACTCCACTCCCCCGATAAAGCCTACCTGATCGGTACGGCTCGCCATTCCTGCAACAACCCCTGCCAAAAAGCTGCCCTCTTCTTCTTTAAAAATAATGGAAGCCACATTCGGTAAATCGGATTTTTCATCTACAATTACAAATTTAAGATCCGGATATTTTTTCGCAACGGTTTCCAAACTTTCTTTCACCATGTACCCCAGCCCGATAATCAAATCGGATTTTTCTTGAACAAGCTGTTCAAAAGCAGCATCATATGTTTTGGTCTCGGAAATTTCCCGATATTCAAAAACGATTTTCCCCTCGTCCCGCGCCTTGGCCAAGCCCCGAAAAGCCGCGTCACTGTAAGATTGGTCGCCCAGACCAATATCTGACAATACTATTCCCACCTTAATCGGCTGCGCCTTGTTTTGTGCTACTGGCTGCCCGCATGCACCCAGCAATAAAACAAAAATAGTGACAATGGGAACCCACCTCAATGTTAATAACTGAACCTGTTTCTTCATGACATATCACCTCAGCATAATTTGCAAATCCCCAACATCTTTATATCGGTTATAAAGTCATTTTTTTTCATAAGATTTTCTGTAAATTCATTGTAAATAAAGAATTATAGTTTGGTTATATTTACTATTTTATATATGGAGTCTCTTATAAATGCAGGCATCATGTTAAAAATAAAAGGGACTGAACTACCAGGCTTCATCTCGTCGCCTGGTAGTTCAGTCCCTTTTATCATTTGCTCCTGCTCCATTTGGAGGCAATCACGTCGGCTTTACTTTCTATTAGATTCATGACCTCCTCACGATGTTTAGCCTTGAACAGATCAATCATGTCCACCAGATCGCCGCGATCCAATAGCTTAACTCCGTTAACAGCAGCGAGTGTTTTACAGGATTCCGTGTAGCGTCCGGAAGTGATAACGACAGACTTGTCTGCCGCATAATAACGCATGGAGGTGTAAATTTCCTGCACTGCGCCCAAACCGACCGGATTTTGTACTGCATAACGCTTGGCCTGAATCACGACTCTGACACCTTCACGGTCTGTAAAAACCAGATCCGCTCCAAAATCGCGGCTACTGGTCGTTTTGTAGATGTCCTTATAGCCGAGCGCAGATAACAACCGTTGCAAATAAAGCTCAAATTCCGAGCCATCCTCCATGCGGTCTATATCCTGAATCCCGATTTTTCGCGGGTCCAGATCACGTAAAATCCGATTTCTGCGCCGACGTATCAGTCCTCTGATGATGAGTACAAGTAACAGTAGTAGTATAATGAATCCTATTCCTAATTCCTTATATGCCGATAATTGCTCCAGCAGCATTCCTCTTCCCCTTTTCTACAATAGGCGTGCAGCGGTCGGTGTATTCTCCTTAGCAGGGCATTCCACATCTCACGCTGACACCGTGTTACACAAGGACAGCCCCGCCGGATTCGACGGGGCTGTCTTCATTTTGCCTCAAAGCTGCCTGCATTCTAAACTCCGCACTATTATTCCCTATTCAGCAGCGACTCTCCGGCAATACCCGGCTGAGTCATTTGATACGGGTCCAAAATAATGTCCAGCTCTTCCTCAGTCAGTACATTATACAACAGACACAACTCGCGTACCGATTTGCCAGTTGTAATCGCCTCACGGGCGATGCGTGATACGACCTCATATCCGAGGTGGGGATTGAGCGCGGTAATAATGCCTACGCTGTTTTCGACATATTCACGACACCGCTCCACGTTCGCTTCAATTCCGTCCACGCAATGAATGCGGAAGACATGAAAGCCCTGCTTCATAATTTCCAGCGATTGCAGCAGGTTGTAGACAAGCACAGGCTCCATCACATTCAATTCTAGCTGACCAGACTCGGAAGCGAGACAGATCGTATGATCATTCCCAATGACCTGAAAAGCAATCTGGTTGATGACCTCACACATTACCGGATTTACCTTACCCGGCATAATAGATGAACCCGGCTGACGGGCGGGCAGACTCAGCTCTCCGAGACCAGCACGCGGCCCCGAGGCCATCAGGCGAATGTCATTTGCTACCTTGGACATATTCATCATGCAAATTTTTAACGCGGCAGACACTTCCGTATAAGCATCCGTGTTTTGAGTGGCATCGACGAGATTTTCGTCAGCCTCTACAGGGAAACCACTTACTTCCGCTAGCACCTCCGCGACACGCTGAATATAACGGCGATCTGCGTTCAAGCCGGTGCCCACCGCAGTTGCGCCCATATTGACTGTCAGCAAATGCTGCTTCGTGGCACGGACACGTCCGATATCACGACCCAACACACGCGCATAAGCCTGAAACTCCTGTCCCAGCCGGATCGGTACTGCATCCTGCAAGTGAGTTCGGCCCATTTTAATCACACTGTCAAACTCTTTCGCCTTACGTGAAAACGCCTCCTGAAGCTCACTCATGGTGACCAACAGCTTGTCAATCATACTTAGAACAGCCAGATGGACAGCCGTAGGAAAAGCGTCGTTTGTCGATTGCGCCATGTTGACATGGTTGTTAGGACTAATCTCCTGATAATCTCCACGCTGCTTGCCGATCAGCTCCAACGCCCGGTTCGCAATCACTTCATTTGTATTCATATTAATGGACGTGCCTGCGCCGCCCTGAATCGGATCGACGATGAAATGGTCGTGCAACTGTCCTTGAATCACCTCGTCAGCTGCCTGAATAATGGCCTCCGCCTTAGGACGATGCAAGCGGGTCAGCTCCATGTTTACCGTTGCTGCTGCTTTTTTGACGATCGCCATGGCTTTAATCAGCTCAGGATGAAGCCGTTGGCCGGTAATTGGGAAATTCTCTTTTGCCCTCAGTGTTTGTACACCGTAATAGGCGTCTGACGGCACTTCCTTGGTACCTAGAAAATCATGCTCCAGCCTCATATTCATCGATTCCTCCGCTATATATACTACGATCTTCAATCCAGACCGCCGAATTGGCATAAAGAGAACCTTTAGACGGTCTCCATTTCATTATACGTTCCCATTCCCTTGCTTTTCCAGTCGAATAGCGGAAAAAGCATATTAAATCGTATAACAAGCTATTATTACCTGTATATAACACAGTTATTCGCCAAATACTCAGCAACGGCTCAGGTACGGATTTAGTGGTTTGTAATAAAATCGGGTAGCGTGCAGGTGACCGTCAGCCGATTGGGCATACCCTGGAATCACGCCCGCTTCCACAAATCCGTTAGATTCGTATAGCTTATTGGAAGGATCGCCCACCCTCGTATCCAGCACCATCAGCGTTCTGCCCTGACGCAGCGCCTCCTCTTCCGCAGCCTGCATCAGTTGACGCGCAATCCCAAGCCTGCGCCCAGACGGATGCACCATGAGCTTCGCAATTTCCGCACGGTGAGTTGCGTTGGCCTTTGTAGCCAAATGGAGCTGCACAGTTCCCACAGGCACACCGTCCTTCTCCGCAATCCACAGGACTACACTATCCTGAAGGACACTCTTCCAATAAGCTACTGCTTCCTGATAAGCCATTGGCGGTAAAAATCCAATAGAAGCACCGTCCGCCACCACATCGATCAACAGCCGGGTCAGTGTATCTGTCAGTGCATCGTTCAGAGCTTGAACGGGATAGACTGCTATTTCATTAGACATGGTGATTCCTCCCCGGTGATGTTGATAATAATAAAGAAAGCAAACCATCCTTTAAGGATCGCTTACTTTCCATGGTGTTACTTTAATTTCTGTATGTCTAGCTTTATTTCATCTTATTGCTCTGCCATATAAAAGAGCTCCCACAGGTGCCCATCTATATCCTGAAAGCTCCATCCGTACATAAAGCCGTGATCCTGAGGTTCGTTTGAAGGCTTGCCGCCCGCTGCCAGAGCCTTGTGGACAATTTCGTCCACCTTTTCTCGACTCTCCACCGATAAGGCAACAATCGCTTCTGTTGTTTTCGTTGCATCCGAAATTTCTTTTGTAGTGAATGCTTTAAAACGCTCTTCAACCAGCAACATAACAAATATTTGCTCACTGACAATCATACAGGTTGCATGCTCATCGGTGAACTGCGCGTTAAATTCAAATCCGATTGCTGTGAAAAAATCAATGGACTGTTGCAGATTTTTTACTGGTAAATTCACAAAAATTTGTTTGGCTGTTACTGCCATGACATTTCACCTCTTCATCAGTTATAAAATCAAATTTTCATGCTGCTTCTCCAACAAAAGATAACTTAACTACCGCAGAAAGTCAATCAATCTGACATTTCAATCATTATACTACTGTTCCCAATTCAACTTATCCAGAGTTCGAGATAATACAGCCGCTGCTTCTGCCCTCGTCACCGATGCAGCTGGAGCAAAACGTCCCTTCTCGTCTCCCTTCATAATACCTAAGCCGGACAGCGTGTTGACAGCCGGAGCTGCCCATGTAGAAATGGCTTGTGCATCCGATAATGACGCTGAGGCACTTCCTGCCGCTGTATCTTCCGCAGTCCCGGCGAAGCGCAGGGCTCGCTCTACAATCACAGCCAGCTCCTCCCTCGATACCGGAGCATCAGGTCTGAAGCTGCCGTCTGCATAGCCATTGATCAGTCCAGCAGCGGCTGCGGTACGCACCGAATCCGCATACCACAATTCCGATTGTACATCGTCAAAGCCCTTCACCATGCGATCTGAATGCTCCAGTCCAAGCATACGAACCAGCAGCGTAGCCAGCTCCGAGCGTTGTACCTGACCATTCGGCTTAAAGCGTACGTTCGATAAACCCATCTCACCAGTCTCATGAGCGGTGGACGCTGACTGATTTGCCCCTGCCACAATCAGACGAGTTGCCAAGCGTGAAATGTCCTGCTGCGCCCAATGACCGGAAATATCGCTAAACGATCCGCTTGCATTAGCTTCTCCGCCATCCAGCACGACATAGGTTCCACCCGAACGTCCATACACAGTCAGTTCCTCGCCAGAAGCGGTAAACGGAACCGGATGATAGGACAACTGTCCGGCTTGGTTGGTGGATACCTTCACTACAGCAAGTTGGCTCATATCTACCGTTGCGGGAACACGTAGCAGATAACGTTCATACCCTTTACCGGAATTATCGCTACCTGCCAACGGCTGCTTGCGTCCATCTTCGCTTCGTAACTCCGCCACAACATCCACAGCCTGCACCAGCTTGCGCCCTGCCGGAATATCTGTGCGATTAGTCAATCCTTCGTTCAGCGTAACCGTAAAGCTCAGGGAAATCTGTTGTATAGGCACCTGCCAGGTGTCAGCCAGCTTTTGAACAGACAAACGACCTGTTGCTACTTCATATCCTCCCTGTGGCGTTTCTACTCGCAGGGTGTGAATACGGTCATTCAAAACAGCACCCAAAGCATCTCCGTTTAGATTCACTTCGAATAGCTTAGCATCCGCCTGCTCCCCTGCACGGACTACGAGCGTACCGTTCGCCCCGTTCCGAATCGCATTTAGTATGTCAGCGGCTGGTACCTGTGCGACTGCTCTTTTCAGTCCGTTTTGCTCTGTTACTATGGACTTGGCTTGCACCACATTAACGCCTGACGAACCGTTACCATTCTGCCCGCTATTCGCAGTCTCACCCTGTCCGTTATTCGTCGTTCCACTCGCGTTACCACTACTATGGTTCCCGGTGTTGTTGCTGCCATTGCTCTCCTGCTGATCATCGTCATCATCTTTATTCCGACCACTCTCGCCATCTGTTGGCGGTTCCACTGTTTGGCGTGGCAAGCCAATTTGAGCAACCAATGGATCATGATCACTTACCCGCCCGTCCGCCGCGCTAAAATCCGCATTGATATGAACAATATCCAGCACGGATGATTCACTTATGGACGGACTGACCAACAAATGATCCAGTGTTTGCGAATTCCCCTCATAAATATACGAATACCGCTCCTTCTCATCCAGCTTATCTACCAGATTCGTCAATTCCTGTCCCCGGACCAAAGCGAGCGTTTCGGAAAATTGAAAATCATTTAAATCTCCCAATACGACGATATTCGCCTGATGGTTTTGAGCCAGTACCGACTTCACAAAACCATTCACAATCGTTGCAATCTTCGCCCGCTGTATTTCGCTGCTTCGTACGGGTGGCTGAATCCCTCCGAATGGCGCCAGATCGCCCCCTTTGGAATTAAAATGGTTCGCGATCACGATCACCTGCTGACCGTCAAACTCAAATTCAGCAGCCAACGGCTTTCGTGAGTATTCAAATGCCTCATTCAGCGGATCAATACGACCGGGATTGAGTGAAAGCCCCTGCTCTCCATAGGTCACAGATGTAACCGAATCTCCCTTCGGCTTGTCCATCAGCGTGACACGTTGCGGATTGTAGAGGAAGCCGACCCGGATATTGCCGCCAGGAGCGCCGCCATCCTTATTATTTTCAGGTGCTATATCTGTAAAAGCATACTCCGGTCCTCCATGAGCACGAATCGCCTCAATCAGCACCCGAAAGCTTTCCGAAGCATCTGTGGTGCCGTCATCCTTCTCACCGTTATTGTCCTGAACCTCTAACAGTCCTACAATATCCGGGTGGTTCAAATTCACGGCGATGGCCTGTCCGAGCTGATCAATCCGTTTTCCATCACCGGGATCGAAATTTTCCACGTTAAAGGAAGCGACCGTCAGCTTACGATCATCCTGTACCAGACGTGTGTTGGCTGGCTGGAGACCCCCTGACACAATATCCGGCAGACGCTCCGGCAACAGCTTGAAATTGCTAAAGCTATAGCTCACAATTCCCGTGATGGGACCCGCAAAACGATCCCCTGTTTTCAACGGAACCGAAGGTTTGGCGTCGATCAAAATCCGCTGCGGATTCAGACTTTCTTCGGTCAGCATCAAGCCGCCTGCTTCGGTCAATACCTCGCCTGTGTTCGCCCCGTTATCAATCCTGACCGGGATTTCATAACCATAAGGGCCGATGACTCGTGCATCCTTCAACTCTACGCGCATAGCCTCCAGACTTTCGAAAAAGTCCAATCCATCCTCCTGCGGATCAAACACCGTCATTCCGTCATTATCCACAACAGATGTCGGCATCACACGCCCCTCTTTTCCAAGCAAAATCGGAGATGGCAGTGGACGGTCCTTGGCGATCACCGAAACCGAAGAAGCTACAATTTCCGTGGTCGTCAGGTCAACTGGCTTGCTAGCATAGGTTCTTTCCGTATATTCCTTCACAGAGCCGCTTACCCATACCTCATCCCCAACCTGCACACCGCTGCCAGGCTTGTACACTAAAATGGCCTCGGATGTTTTTTCATCCTGATCCACCTTATCGTCCGCCTCCTGCATAAAGAAGCTGCTTCCCTTCACCATCGTCACTATTCCTTCAACATCCGTTACCTTTTTCCCCTCATAAGGTGAACGATGGGCTGCTCCCTGTATATCATGGATACGGAGCTTATCCGGCACATAGACATCTACGTATACACTTGTCCCAACAGACGTGGGTGATGATTGCACCTCCGTTTCTACGATAGGCGCTGGTTCTGCTGAAGCTTTTCCATCGGACAGTAACCCCAGCCCTCCACCCGACAGCACCAGTGCCACACTGAGCCATGCGACCCCAAACCTTTTTAATTTCCTGGGTAACGTTACTGCTATGTATTCTTGTTTCATTAAAAGACGCGCTCCTCCCAATTTTAGCTATGATCACGCTTACAATATATATTCCATGTTTAAACATACCATAAAATAGTCAAACCAGTACCTGAATTATGTAAAATGAATGGCTCCTGCCGTAGCATAATCTGATCAAATTATTGTAAACTTGTTCTAATACAGAAAAAGGTGGCACATACGCTATGGAGCACTTGCTTAACGATCAGGTTAAAAACATTCAAATCAGCGGCATCCGCAAGATTGCCAATAAAGTTGCCGCATTGCCCGGAACCCTATCCTTAACGATTGGGCAGCCGGATTTCCCTACCCCTCCGCATATTATGGAAGCCGCCCACCAGGCGATTAACGAAGGACGCACCTCCTATACGCCAAATCCGGGACTGCCCGAACTGCGAGAAGCGGCAGCAGCGTTTGTAGCCCATAAATACGGACTGAATTACCGTGGACAGGATGAGGTTATCGTAACGAACGGAGCCAGCGAAGCGCTGGACATTACCCTGCGCACCATTTTGTCACCCGGTGACGAGGTCATTTTGCCTGTGCCCATCTACCCCGGATACGAGCCATTGATCCGCTTGTCAGGTGGGGTGCCAGTGCTGGCTGACACCCGCAATAGCGGTTTTAAGCTAACTGCTGAGGTGCTGGAGCCTTATTTGACCGAACGGACGAAAGCCGTCATCCTCGGATATCCTTCGAACCCAACCGGACGAGTGATGAGCCGCGAAGAGCTGGAAGCCGTCGCAGATTTGCTGAGAGACCGTGATCTGTTTATCATTTCAGATGAGATATACAGCGAACTGATTTACGATGCGTCACACGTGTCTATTGCTGCCCTTCCAGGCATGCGGGAACGCACCATCGTCATCAACGGCCTGTCCAAATCGCACTCCATGACGGGCTGGCGGATTGGTTTTACGCTTGCACCCGCTGCAATTACACAGCATATGGTTAAGGTTCATCAGTACAATGTGACCTGCGCCAGCTCGATCAGCCAATATGCTGCACTGGAAGCCTTGACCGTCGGTGTCGACGATGCACTTCCGATGCGCAAGGAATACCGCAAGCGCCGTGACTATGTTCATGGAAGGCTAATCGACATGGGCATTCCACTTGAAAAGCCCGAGGGAGCCTTTTATCTATTCCCTTCCATCGTCCATTTTGGCTTAAGCTCGATGGATTTCACCCTGAAGCTGCTGGAAGAACATGGGGTGGCTGTCGTGCCCGGAGATGCCTTTTCCTCCTATGGCGAAGGATACATTCGGTTGTCCTATGCTTACGGACAGAATGTGTTGGAACAGGGATTGGATAAAATAGAAATGTTTGTTAAAGGAATTGTGAGGAGTTAAGGTGGGGGAGGCGCTTCGCGGTCCATTTGATCTTCCGATCGCTGTTGCAGGGGGATTCTTTGGATTGTGTAAGACATTTAGAGGTAAGAATCCCCCTGCAAAGGCGAACGCTGCCGCTTCTCCAGATTCAAATGGCCCGCTTCGCTACTACCCGCCTTAAAGTCACCAAATTCCTTTAAGCATGTGGGGCGTAGGCGAAAAGAACAATACTCACCGCTTTGCGCGGTGAGTAAACATAAAACAGGCTCTTGAATCACCTGTACGGGTGATTCAAGAGCCTGTTTTATTCTCCTGCTACTCCCACATCGGCGTGTGGATTCATGGGTACGTACCTTTAAGCACGGCGCAGCGGAGGGGGCGGAATGGTGCTGGACAAGCGAAGCGGTCGCCTTTAAATTCCGATTTTAACCTTTATACTTCAAATCAAAAAAATCGGAATTTAACAGCGATGGGAAGCACCATCCGCTCCCGCAGCGGCCTCTAAAGCTCAAAACCTGAATCCACGCGCCGCCGCTCTCTTATTTTAAATGCATTTTGAATTGCAGGAACAATTCATTGTAATGAGCCAGCATCCGCTTGCCCAGGTTGTCGTAGACCTCCAGCTTATCCGTAATTTCAGATGGTGGATAGAAGCGCTCGTCACCGGATATATCCTCTGGCAACAGCTTCTTTCCATCCTCGTTAGGTGTGGAATAGCCTACAAATTCGGCATTTTGGGCGGCTACATCAGGCTGCATCATGAAATTGATGAACTTATGGGCCGCGTCCACATGGGTGGCGGTTTTCGGAATAACCATGTTATCAAACCACAGGTTGGAGCCTTCATCCGGCACGATGTAATCCAGCTTGTCGTTCTCATCCATGATTTCGGACGCATCGCCGGACCACACAACCCCGGCAGCAGCTTCCTCGTTTGCCAGCAGCATTTTAATCTCGTCACCGACAACGGCCTTGACATTGGGCGCTAATTTCTCCAGTTTCGCTAAAGCCTGCTGCAAATGCGCCTCATTCGTATCGTTCAAGGAATAGTGGAGGCTGTTCAGCGACATACCCACGACTTCCCTCGCACCATCGACCAGCAGGAGGTTGTTACGCAGCTTTGGATTCCACAGACCATCCCAGCTATGAAAATCAATGCCCTTCGTTAGCTCCGGGTTAAACACAATCCCAACCGTACCCCAAAAATACGGCACAGAGTATTGGTTTTTCGGGTCAAACGAAAGGTTCAGAAAATGAGCATCCACATGCTTCAAATTCGGCAGCTTGCTGTGATCCAGCGGGAGCAACAGGTGCTCCTGCTTCATTTTAGCCAGAGCATACTCCGAAGGAACCGCTACATCAAACGATGTTCCTCCCTGCTCAATTTTCGTCAGCATCGCCTCATTGGAGTCGAACGTCTGATAAATGACGGTAATCCCCGTCTCCTTCTGGAACCTTGCCAGCAGCTCAGGGTCGATATAGTCTCCCCAGTTGTATACCGTCAGCGTATTGCCACCGGAATAGCCTTGACTGGAATTGAGCCATGCCGCCACCCCCATCAGACCGAACGAAATGATAAAAATCGACAGAAACACGCGCACAAGCGACTTCATCTAGGTACCCCCATTTCCGCCGCAGGCTCCTTTTTCCCATTCCGATTCGCCTTGCGCATAATAAAGTAGTACCCCACCACCAACAGCACGGTAAACAGGAAAATGAGCGTGGACAGCGCATTGATAGACAGGGAAACCCCTTGGCGGGCACGCGAGTAAATTTCCACTGATAAGGTCGAATAGCCGCTGCCTGTCACAAAAAAGGTCACCGCAAAATCGTCCAGTGAGTAGGTTAGCGCCATAAAGAAGCCCGCGTAAATCCCCGGCTTGATAAAAGGTAAAATGACCTTGGTTAGCACATCCATCCGGCTGGCACCCAAATCCCGGGCCGCATCCACCAGCGATGGACTCATTTCCTGAAGCCGCGGCAAAATCATAATGACCGCAATCGGCACACTAAATGCAATATGGGACAGCAACACCGAGTAAAAGCCCAGCTTGATCCCCACCATCGTGAATAAAATGAGGAAGGATGCGCCAATAATGACGTCCGGGTTCACGATCAGCACATTGTTGAGCGACAGCAGCGTATTTTTGACCCGACGGTTCTGCATCTGGTGAATAGCCAGCGCTCCCATGATGCCAATAATCGTAGCCAGCGCAGACGATAGCAACGCAATGACCAAGGTGTTAATGACAATAATGATCAAACGGGTGTCTGCAAACACCTCTTTGTAGTATTGGAGCGTAAACCCTTCAAATTGATGCATCGTCCCGCCACTATTGAACGAATAATACATCAAGTACAAAATAGGTGCATACAGCACAAGAAAAACGAGCACCAAATAAATATTCCCGAATCGGTTCTTATTTGCCATGCCGCACCCTCCGTTTCGTTCCTGAGGTAATCAGCATAATGATTGCCATCGCCAAAATCAGGAACACCGCAACCGTAGAGCCCATACCCCAATCCTGTGTGACCAGAAAATGCTGTTCAATCGCCGTCCCCAATGTAATGACACGGTTGCCCGCAATCAGACGGGTAATCATAAACAGCGACAGCGCCGGGATGAATACCGCCATACACCCGGATCGCACACCAGATAGCGTTAATGGGAAAATAACCCGTCGAAACGCCGTCCACTTGGAAGCGCCCAAATCACGCGCGGCGTCCAGCAGTGAAGGATTCAACCCTTCCAGCGCATTATAGATGGGCAAAATCATAAACGGCACAAAAATATAAACCGATACAAACACAAAGCTGGAGCTGGTAAACAATAATTGCTGACCACCCAATCCGACCAAGCCCAACACAGCATTCACCGGACCATAAGTACCAAAAATCCCGATAAAAGCATATGTTTTAAGCAATAGGTTAATCCACGTCGGCAAAATAATGAGCAACAGCCACAGTTGCTTATGCTTGGTTCGGGTCAGCAAATACGCCGCCGGATAAGCCACTAACAGCGAGAATACCGTAATCAGCAGCGCATACCAAAACGAGCTCAGTGTCATGTTCAAATAGACAGGGGTCAAAAATTGGGCATAGTTGCTGAACGTGAAATGGCCGTCCACATCAAATAACGAATAGTAAAACACAAGCACAACCGGAGCTGCGACGAACAGCACAATCCATAAATAGTAAGGCAGCAGGTACGCTGCTCTCGTATTACCGGACATGCTGCTCCACCTCTTCATAGGCCTCCAGACGCCGATCAAATTCTTCCTCTGTTTCCCCGAACCGCATCACGTGGATCGCTTCCGGGTCAAAATGGAGGCCGATTTCACTGCCCAGCTCCGCCTTTTTGGTAGAATGCACCAGCCACTCCTGACCGGAATCATCATAGCAGCTAATTTCATAGTGAACACCACGGAACAACTGGGTATCCACCTTTACTCGCAGTTTGCCCTCTGTAACGGTTGTAATCTCCAAATCCTCTGGTCGAATCACAATTTCAATCGGTTCATTCGGGCGTAATCCTCCATCGACACATTCAAACTGCCGACCATTAAACTCCACTTGATAATCCGCAATCATGCGTCCTGGCACAATATTGGATTCCCCGATAAAATCAGCAACAAACCGATTGATCGGCTCATCATAAATATCATTCGGTGTACCGCTCTGCTCGATCTTTCCTTTATTCATAACAAAAATTTCGTCCGACATGGCCAGCGCTTCTTCCTGATCATGCGTTACGAAAATAAAGGTGATTCCAAGTCGCTGCTGCATTTCACGCAAAATATACTGCATTTCTGTCCGCAGCTTCAAATCCAGTGCAGACAGCGGCTCATCCAGCAACAGAACGTCCGGCTCATTGACGATGGCTCGTGCAATGGCGACACGCTGGCGTTGCCCTCCGGACATTTCAGAAATTTCCCGTTCGTCGTAGCCCTCCAGATTGACAAAGGACAGTGCCTGTGCAACCTTCTCCTGAATGGTCTTTTTGTTCATCTTTTTGATTCGCAGACCGAAAGCCACATTTTCGAACACATTCAGATGTGGAAATAATGCATAGTCCTGAAAAACCGTATTGACCTGCCGTTCATTGGCTGGAACACGATTAATCAGCTTGTCATTCAAATAAATCAAGCCTTCCGTCGGCTCTGCAAAACCCGCAATCATACGCAAAATCGTTGTTTTGCCACAGCCGGAGGGCCCCAGCAGCGTATAGAATTTGCCACGTTCAATCTCAAAGCTGACATCAGCCAGCACCGGTGGATCGTTGTCATATTGCTTGGTCACCCGTTCGAATCGGATGATGGTTTGCTCTCCCATAACACCCTCCCTCAACATTCGACTTCATTCCATTTCATTCACTTCATTAAACCTATTTATTCAGAGCCTATCATTGAACCTTGAGATTTCCATGTAAAATAGTCTGTCAATACACGAATCGCCACCCCAATGGCTTCCTCTGCAGGCTCCAGCTTGGCATGATGCAGACCATAAGGCGTATCAACGCCAAGCCAGAACATCAGACCCGGAATCCGCTCCAAAAAATATCCAAAATCCTCTCCGGTCATCGCTTCCGCGCATTCAATGAGCTGTACATCCTGCCGTTCACGGACCCAGTTCATAAATTCCTCTGTCACCTTGGCTTCATTGAACACTTGCAAGTAATTTGAGCCATAATGAATTTCTGCATGGCATTCAAACCCAGCTTCAACACCGCGCACCAGCGCTTCAATCCGTGATTTAACCAGTGTCATCGTATCGGCTGACAACGTTCGGATCGTACCCTCCAGACGGGCTGTTTCCGCAATAATGTTCTGCTTCGTACCGCCGCTGACCTTGCCAATCGTAATGACTGCTGAATCCAGCGGGTTCACATTACGTGCTACAACTGTTTGCAATTGTCCAACCAACTGACAGGCCGCCACCACCATATCATTAGCCTTGTGCGGATATGCCGCATGTCCGCCCGTACCCTTCAAGTCGATGAAAAGCTCCGACGTATTGGCAAATAGGATGCCCGGGCGAGTCGCAATCGTGCCAACAGGATATTCGGGTGCAACATGCAGCGCGACAATTTCATCTGGTAGCCAGTCTGCCAATTCTGCGCTGTCGCGCATCGGCAACGCTCCGCCCGGTCCTTCCTCGGCAGGCTGAAACAATACAACCAGGTCATCCTTGATCGGGTGGTTTGCAAAGTGAGAAACAATACCCAATCCAATCGTCATATGTAAATCATGACCGCAAGCATGCATGTAGCCGGGATGGGTCGAACGGAAATCATAGCCCGTCTCTTCCACAATTGGCAAACCATCCATATCGCAGCGATATCCATATCGACGTGCAGGAGCCGTTCCATGAATCAACACCAGTACGCCAGTACGCCATGTACGAATGTCCAAATGCTCCTGAGGGAGCGTTGCCAAATAATTCAGCAGATACTGCTGCGTTTTAAATTCCTCAAAGCCAGGCTCGGGGATTTGATGCAAATCCCTTCGTATTTGAACAAAAGAACGATAATCGACCGTGCTCATTCCGCTAGTCTGCCTCCTTTATCTAACTCATCAGGCTTATCAGACAAAAGAACAAAAGGACAAAAGCCCGGCGCAGCCGCCGAGCCTTGTCCGTTGTGCTTCGTCCCTAAATTGTGCTGTCAATGTTTCATTCCACTGACAAGGAATCGTTCACCTTTTGTGCATTTAAAACTCTTTTTTCAGTCTTACAGAACGCGCAGGTCCTTCAAGATTTCAGTTTTTGATTTGGTCTTATCGTCGACCTGTTTGATCACGCGTGCAGGTGTACCTGCAACTACGGAATATTCAGGTACATCTTCGGTTACGACTGCTCCAGCTGCAACGACTGCACCTTTACCAATTCGCACACCTTCCAATACGACCGCGTTCGCACCGATCAATACATCATCTTCTACCACAACAGGCTGTGCAGATGGAGGTTCAATAACACCTGCAAGGACTACGCCTGCACCGATGTGACACATATTACCTATTTTAACACGGCCGCCCAGTACAGCATTCATATCAATCATTGTGCCTTCACCAATGGTGACACCGATGTTAATGACTGCACCCATCATAATGACTGCGTTATTACCGATACCAACCATATCGCGAATATACGCGCCTGGCTCGATGCGGGCATTGATGCCTTTCAGATCGAGCATAGGCACTGCGGAATTGCGGCGGTCGTTTTCCACCACATAGTCTTCTTCATTAGCGTTAACACTGTCCAGAACAGGCTTGATGTCGGCCCAATCGCCAAATACAACGCCGCTGTCTCCGGAAATAAAAGCTTGAACATTCTCACCGAATGATGCGGAAGCCAAAGCCCCTTTTACATATACTTTAACAGGTGTTTTTTTCTTACTGTTTTTAATCACGTTGATGACTTCTTGTGTGTTCATTTCGATGGACATAGTAAATCTAACAACTCCTTTATCGCTTCATACGACTTCGCAAGCCGGAATGATCTTATTCTCTCATCCTTTATAGCACAAAAGTGCAGGTCTCGCAATTACAGATTAGACCCTTATAGCTCTAACCTAGCACCAAAAATAACAATTTCCAGCAACATGACTGCCTTAAATTCATGATTCATCCCGACATCAAAGCAGGGTTATTTATTAGCTTGTAGGCTCTCCAACGATGTATAAATGAAGGATTCGAAGCCTTCGGCAGGCTCGCCCTGAGGAATGTTTACCTTCACGATGAAGCCGCCTGTTTTATTTTCTACAACAATATATTGGCGTGTGACCTTCGAACCGTTCGCTTGCAGGAAAAGACGGCTGCTGGTCAGCGTTTGAGGAACTTTGGCTTTATCTATTTTCACCGCTTTACCGACGGAAGCCAGATCCTTTTCGCCTTCCTTTTGAAGCTCGTCCAGATTAAAATCGGAAGGCAGCTTCGTAATTTCAGCGTAATAGTTATCATCTACAGCCAAGGCTACGCGGTTTTGATCAGGAAACAGGGACATGGGGTCAAACACATACAGTGAATATCCCTCTCCTTTTGCCAGTGTAGCTGTCTGCTTTTCCTTTTTCCCTTCAAGGCTAAGCTCAAAAGCTTGCGTTTTCGAGCGTTCACCGCCTACTGCCTGACTGGAGCTGCCGTTTTGTGTGCCGCCTGTTGCAGCTTCTGTTTTTTGTATTTTCGTCAAAATCAGTTGCTTGGCAACCGCGTCGCCTTCCACTGCTTTTTCGTTGTATTCAAATGCGACTGAATCGCCTTCCTCAAGTCCGGCTACCACCGTGTCCAGCCCGTCACCCAACTGGAAAGATTGGGCTTCGCCATTGGTTTCAATTTCAACCGTGTGCGGGTCAGCGGCTCCGTTGTATACGCCTGTCCCCTTTTTGGCCTCCGGCTCGGCGATCGGCTCCGGTTTCACTTGTGGCTGTTGCGTTTGCGGTTGGTCTGCCCCTTGAGGTGCGGTATTATTGGTTTGCGGTTTCGTTCCACAGGCTGACAGAGCCAGCACTGCCACTACAGTTAACAGTATGATTGAAAATGTGTTGCGTTTTTTCATAAAATCCACCTCCACTATGATAGACGAGTTTGTGCGGCAAAAGTTCTACGCAGCTCCATACTTAAAATCCTTCTTCCTGCATCGCTTTTTATATTCCACGCGGATGTCAGGTACGGTATAATGGGCTGTATTAACCTAATTTTAGAGATACCGATGGAAGGAATCGTACACGTATTATTCCTCCTCCGTACTGGATGGAGCTGTCACATGAATCAAGCGCACAAACCGTCATTTTCCTTTGAATTACTGTACATCGTAGGTATTATCGCTATTTCGTTCTCCTCGATCTTCGTAAGATGGTCTGAAGCCGAGGTGTCCGTCATCGCTATGTACCGTTTGTACCTGACCAATCTCGTCATGCTGCCTCTAGTCTGGAAATACCGTACCGAGCTATTCAGCCTGAGCCGCAAGCAATGGATGCTGATCCTCTGGTCCGGTATTGCACTAGGGCTGCACTTCTTGCTCTGGATGGGCTCGCTGCGACTGACCACAGTTGCAAGCTCTACCGTTATTATGACACTGGAGCCGATCCTTGTCATGCTCGGTTCTTTTTTGTTTTTCCGTACAGGCACAAACCGCGCTATGCTCATCGGAATGGGCATGGCCTTTGTCGGCTCACTGGCAATCGGAGCCGGAGATTTTCATGCCTCGGGACAAGCCCTGCTCGGAGATGCACTGTCCTTCTTGGGTATGGTAGCCGTCTCTATCCATATGCTGATGGGCAAGCATTTGCGCGAGCATTTGAGCGCCTTTGTGTATAACTTTTGGGTATTCGCCATCGCTGCTACATCGCTTGCGCTGTATAATATGGTCAACGCCATTCCTTTTACCGGATATGCACCACGGGAATGGGGATTGTTCCTGTTGCTCGCCATAGTGCCCACACTGTTCGGCCATTACCTGTTTAACTGGCTGCTCAAATACATTAACGCCACCGCGGTGTCGATGGCAGTACTCGGCGAACCCGTTATTTCTTCCTTGCTAGCCTGGGTGTTGCTGGGAGAAAAACTTTCTGCCTTACAATTTGGCGCAGGCTTCTTCATCCTGTTCGGGGTATGGGTTTTTATCCGATACGGAACAGATTTCAAGAAGCAAGTCGTCCACCAAAGTGAATTGCCTGACAGTGAGCTTCCCCTTAAGACAGGTTCTTAACTTATTTACCCCATTTTCATGAACGGTACTCAATTGAATAATCTTAATGATAAAAAGGAAAGGCGGAATCCCTTATGAAATCCATTGTATCCAAACGCTGGCTGTTAGCTCGACTATATGAGCCAGATATCATCGTCGCAGACTGCCGTTCTCTGCTCGGACAAGCCGGAGCGGGACGGGCTCAATTTAATGAAGATCATATTCCAGGGGCTATCCACTTCGATCTGGAGGAAGACCTCACGGCTCCTCTGGGTGAGCATGGTGGACGTCATCCTTTGCCGTATGCTGACACACTTGCCGCGCGCCTGAGTCGCGCCGGAATCAACGCAGATTCACGCATCATTGCCTACGACGATCAAGGCGGCATGATGGCCTCCCGCTTCTGGTGGCTACTGCGCTATCTCGGTCACGAGCAGGTATATGTGCTGGATGAAAGCTACAGTGCTTGGAAGGAAGCGAAGTTCCCGGTCACGGCAGACCAGCCGATTCGCATTCCCTCGACCTTTGTAGCAAATGTACAGCCGCAAATGCTCGCAACCATGCAAGAGGTACAACGTGTGTCCGCAGGCTCGGTTACTGTTGGCTCCTATACATTGATCGACTCTAGAGAGCGGCCGCGCTACCTGGGACTGGAAGAGCCCATAGATCAAGCAGCAGGACATATCCCCGGTGCAGTGAATTTCTTTTGGAAAGAGGTATTGAACGAAAAGGGTATATTAAAAAATGTGGAACAACTGGAAAAGCACTTTGCCAGCCTTGACCGGAATGCAGAAATTATCGTGTATTGCGGTTCCGGCGTATCCGCCTGCCCGAATGTGCTGGCCTTGGGCGAGGCAGGATTTAGTAAGGTGCGGTTATATCCGGGAAGCTGGAGCGATTGGATTTCTTATGAGGAGAATCCGGTGGCGACTGGGGAAGAGTAAAAGCGGAAAGATGCATAGCAGTATGTAAAGTCTGAATACATCACCAAGCGATTTCCTAAGTTATATCTTTAGCAGGAGCGGTTGGATTTCTTACAGTGAGAATTCTATTGCGACTGGGGAAGAGTAGAAGGCTTAAGCAGATATACAGTATGTAATTTGGAGTACATCGCTCATGTGGCAATGTACTCTTTTGCGTTGTGCTCAGGAGTATCGAGGTCAACACGGAGTCAACGAATGGGGGTGAACGTACTTACAAAACGGTAATGTTGATTTTGGGAAGCTTTGTATTCTACATTCTGGCCCCCACCTTTTGAAAGTTGAAAGACACTGTGATTTTGCTCGTGGTCGGACGACCACCATCGTCATGCTGGAGCTGTATATTGTCCTACAGCACCTCACGTACATGCGATTCCACTTGATTCACAACCTCACGCGCGAGAAACAGCGAGAACATCCCTCGAGTGGTCCTAAAATCGGGAGAGTCGACAAGGGTCTAATTCACTTCTTGATTCCCGATCGATTATTTCACTTGCAGCCAGATGCGCAATCAGCGGCGCCAGCGTAATCGCAGAATGCATCACCGTCAGATAAAGTCCCTTTATGTGATCTTGGAAGCCCACGATCGGATAGCCGTCTTCAGGCATTGGTCTCATCCCGACCTTTATGCTTTCCAGTTCCAGTTGATTCCCGTCCTTCAGACTGCGACGCAACGTGTCGAACGCTCGCTTACCGACCGCCTCTGGTCCGTTTTCCTCCGACTCGTCGATATAATCTTCCGCAGCCAGCAGCGTATAATCCGTCAGTTGACGCGCTTCAAATTGCGCATTTGAGATTAATGTGCGTATCAGTTTATTCGCAGTTTTCATTTGAATCAGAATGGAAGGCGACGACGTTACCGGCACGGGACAACCTAACGGGTTGCAAAGTTCGGGTATGCCTGTACCTGCGGCCAATACCACGACATCCGACTCCAGAAAACCCTTGGATGTATGGACACCGACCAGGCGGGAATCTTCTTGCTGCAGCTGCGTAACGTTGGTACCGAACTGAACCTTTGCTCCGTACTCCTGCGCTTTGCTCAACAACAGCTCCGTTACCCCTATAGGGTCCACCGCACCTTCTTCGCTGGCAAACATCGCTTCATCCGGATATTCCTTCAGATTCGGCTCCAATGCCTCAAGCTGCTCCCGGTTTAATTTTTGAAAGTGGAGTTGCTCCCTTAGGGGCGGAGTGCCCCAAGTCAGCGCTCCATGCCAGTGAATTTTCAGTTCGGACAGCTCTTGCTGAAGCGTATGATATTCTTCCAAAGCTGCATCGTACAAATGCCAGTATTCGGGAGCCACCCGATGAGTCGTATGTATCCAGGCAAAAGATTTTTCCGTGACTTCACGCGCCGCGGCGGGGTGTCGTTCAATAACGGTTACATCTTGATTTCGTTTGGCCAGATGATAGGCCACAGACGCCCCGACAATCCCTGCGCCAATAATCACGATTTTTTGTTTATTCAATAATGACTCCTCCTTTGTCACCCTATTGTAACATAGGCGTCATGATAATCAGACGTTATAACATATGAGGGCAGTTGGAGCGACTGGGTCCAACGGACTTAGCCTCGCAGGATTGTTCACTGATTCAGCTTCTTCGCTTACAGCTTCTGATGAACCAAGGGCAAAGCCCACAGCGTAGATACATTGTTATCTGGAGTTCCTGTCTTCTTCGAAATACTTCCATAACTTTCTTATTTCATAATCCATTGTTTCATCCGATCTCTCATAGTGCCAGCAATCTCTTTGTCTCTCTTGTTAATCCATTTATGTAATGGGCCCTCAATAAATCCCTGTATTTCTTTTCGTGTTTTATCTAGACTGTCTATTAGTTCTTTATATGAAAATTGTATAGGGAAATAAACATTACTATCGAGTGTTTCTTGATCATCTGGCCAAACATATGCTTGATCACCGATATATGTAATACCTGGGGTAGGATCATGTCCCATCCATGGACTTTGTTTATTTGAAATAGAATAAATAACATTAGAAAAATCTTCTAACCCACAGCAACAGCTTGGTAATATATATTTACTCTCGTCTTCAAAGAAAGCGATCCCTCCTGAAATAGCAACTTCTTCTTGCTGCAGTAATTCATTGAAAGACAAACAAAATGATTGTTCTATATTGATATGATTGTAACCAAATAGAAGAATCAAAAATAATTCAACATCTTGCTCACTTGATTGAGGAGAAAGGGAGATAATTTCTTCTCGAGTAACTTCGTTCGTAATCCATTCAGGTTTATCATAATATGGATCAATTATTACTGGTCTAGTGTAAGGCACTGTTGATTCCCCTTACTTTTATTTATCTTGCAGGAATTTCAGTTAACGTTTCTGTATTCATGAACCCCTAAGGGGTTATCTGCTTGTAATCCCTCTTCGAGATCCATCTCGCTCCGAAGGAGACGTAGCTTGAATATTATATTAAATGAAGTTCTATTCTTCCCTGATTAACCTTCTAAACATCTGCCAGCTTCTTTAATGTAGGAGCTCAAAGTTCTCTAGATCAACATTAAATTTGCCCTTTATTAATATATCTAACCCTAGTAATCCGTTAATGTTATGATATCTAAATGAAGTAAAGTCTACTGGGGTATCCCTTAAGATATATTCTCCTACCTGTATCCCCTCTATCGTTTTGGTAAATGCATGTTCTTTACCTCCGATTCCATAACTGGTTATAATGTCATCTTCTAAGCCGACTCGAATTCCAATATCATCCACTTCATCCTGAGAAGTCAATGTATGACTTGCTCCTGTATCAATAACTACATTATTTATTACTTTCTTCTGTCCATTATAATGAATCGTTATTTCCGTAAATAATAATCCATCTTTATACTCAATTTTCATTTATAGATATCTCCTTAGACCAACATTCTTCCGAACTTTCACTATAACCCGATCCTTAGAAGTATGATAAATCAAGGTCTTCTCTTTGCTATTCAATAATTCTTTAGTTGCTTCTTCATCACTCACAGGGCCAATTACAGCAACATCATCTATGAATTCTTGACTATCTTTCTCTTCAGAATGAATAATTTCGAACTTCACAAATTGATTTGGAAAGATTTGTTGTACTTCCTGCCACTTCACGATTAATCCCTCCAAACGTTTTTAATTGTATTATATCATTTATTTGGCTAGTGGCTTTCAATAGAATTTCACTCAACGTTTCTGTATTCACGACGTCCAAGCGGCTTAAGGACCGCAGGTCTGGGTGGCTCTGCCACTTAGCCGGTTGAATGTGTCCTGTGGATCCACTTCCCTGAAATGCCTCTTCCGGACCAAGGGTCGAGTTTGTCTCGGCCCGCAGCGTTGGATGCAATGTTATATGATATCACAGCCTTCCTCGAATTCACCCACAATTCACTTCTTTATATATTCTTTGAGTATCTATTAATTCTTCATCGTTGAACTCCATTCTATATACATCTGGTTTTGAGGTTTTCATTAAGAACTCATACCCGTATTGATCATCGAAGTATCTCATCATTAATATCATGACCAACCCATGTGTTCCTATTGCTATCTTCTGCCCCTTATAGTTCTTTATTATTTCTTTTAATCTTGTTACAGATCGTCTTTGACAGTCATTTATGGACTCACCAAAAGGTTCCTTATAATAAGGGTCTTTAAACATCTTACTTACGAGTGAGTATACTTCTTTGTCTGGAATAATCGTTTCCTCTCTTGAAAATACAAGTTCTTTAAGATCTTCAAACACTAAAATCTCTTTATCACTTTGTTGTGCCAACTCTTCAATTGTTAGGATTGCTCGAATATATGGACTTGAAATAAATACACTAATTCCTTCATCCTTCAGCAGTTCGGTTATTCTATGGGAATCAAACTTTCCTTTTTTAGTTAATCCTCGAGTTCTTTCATTTCCTTCCGATTTGGATGATTCACTATGTCTAACAAAGTAAATATATGTTTTCATATTTGCCCCCAGGATAACATTCAATTGATATATTCATAGCTATGGTTTCACCTAACGCTGATAATGATACAAGATGGCAGTTTGCTCATTACTTATCAGCGTCTTTAATCCCACAGTCATTTAATGCGATTATAAAGTCAAGCCATGATCTCTTTTATATTACTTTGATCGCACTTTTATATAGGTTTGGATTTGAGAATATTCTGGCATCTCATTCCCTCATTTCATCATTGCGTGTATTTCAACTAACATCTAATCTATGTACTTCGTAAATACTGCACCTTCAAGTTAGTATCTGAACTACATATATGATAACTCACTCAGTTCCACTTGCGAAGAAAAAATTGGTGGAAAAGGAATATTAAGCAGAGTGCTCAAGCTTCCATATCCATGTGATCCAGCAGGCTCTGAATACGCTGGATATTTTTCGTGCTGGCATGCTTATAGCGCTGCGTTATAACTACTACTAAATTAAGCGTTGAGTTTTTACTCTCCCCCACCTCTACGTTACTAAAAAAGAAGTTACATGGCCTAGTCTCGGACTAGTTCAGTAACTCCCTTTTCAAACCCTATTTCAATAGGTAGATTTATTATTCTTTTACCGCCCCGACCACGATCCCGGTCACAAAATAACGTTGCAGAAACGGATACACGAGCAGGATCGGCAGTGCACTGATAAAGATTTGCGAGGCCCGAATGATTCGCTGGGACAGATTGGCGACGGCTTCCGGGTCGAGCTTGGACATGTCGGCCTGAACGATAATCGTCTGCATAAATGTCGCCAGCGGAAGCTTTTCTGAATCTCGAATATAGATGATCCCGTCAAAATAAGAGTTCCAATGTCCGACCATCATGAATAGGGAAACCGTGGCAATGACGGGTATGGAGACGGGCAAATATATTTTGATAAAAGTCTGCAAATGCCCCGCCCCATCAATAAAAGCGGCTTCCTCCAGATCCTTGGGTACGGTACGGAAGAAATTAAGCAGCAGAATAATGTTAAATACCGCAACCAATCCAGGCAGAATCAACGCCAGCAATGTATTCATCAGTCCAAGCTTCAGAATCAGAATGTAGCCCGGAATGAGACCACCGCTGAATAACATGGTGATGACAAAATACCAAAGGTAGATATTGCGTGCACGGAAGACTCGCGTCTCCTTGGAGAGCGCATACGCTGCAATCGTATTTACCACTAACGCAAGTCCCGTTCCAAGTACCGTCCGCTCCACAGACACCCACAAGGAGGAGAGGAAATTGGCATTATCAAACGTCTTAGCATAGGCTTCAAGCGTAAAGCCAATCGGCCAGAACGTAACCAGTCCGGCATTGGCAGGTGCGGATGCGCTAAGAGATACCATGAGCAAGTGATATAAAGGCAGCAAGCAGAGCAGCGAAAGGATGGTCAGGAACACATTATTGAATATGCTGAATACTCGATATGGAATCGTTTTATGGTACATCGACTCGTCATCCTTTCTAGAAAATTCTGTACCCCGCGAATCGGTAGGCCAGTCGGTATGAGATCACGATCAGGATTAAGCTAATAACCGATTTAAATAAATTCACGGCGGTAGCGAAGCTGAACTGCCCACTAAGCAGACCTTCCCTGTACACAAAGGTATCAATGATATCTGCTTGCTGATAGATTAATGGACTATATAAGTTAAAGATCTGATCGAAGTTTGCATTGAGCACATTGCCTAGTGCCAGGGTTGCGATCACGATCCCAATCGGAATAAGCGCCGGGATGGTAATATACATCGTCTGCTTACAGCGCCCCGCCCCATCCACTTCAGCCGCTTCATAGAGTGACGGATTAATACCGGACAGTGCCGCCAGGAAAATGATCGTGTTGAAGCCAAACTCCTTCCAGACATCACTTGCAATGATCGTAAAGCGGAACCAGTTGCCATCCCCCAGGAAGAAAATCGGCTTGATGCCGAATACAGAGGAAAGGAATTGATTGATGATCCCTGTCTGGGCCAGAATATCGATCAGAATGCCTGAAAGCGTAACCCAAGACAAAAAGTGCGGAAGATACACGAGTGTTTGAATGGTTCTTTTGAGCGCCATCTTCCTGACCTCATTCAACAATAAGGCGAAGATAAACGGAATAATCAGGTTCATTACAATTTTGGAGCAGGCAAAAAACAGCGTATTCCACGTAATTTGCAGGAAATAATCATTCTCCCACATGTGCCTGAAATGCTTCAGTCCGACCCATTCAGAATTGAAAAAACCCAGTGCAGGTTTATAGTCTTGAAATGCCATAAGAATCCCGGACATCGGAATATACGAAAAAATAAAAACCATAATGGCCGCCGGCAACACCATCAAGTGGAGAATCCATGGTTGTTTATAGACTTTCTTTTTTCTTCTATTCGGCTTGCTCCCAATGTTCACCTGCGGCACCCGGTTAGCCTCCATATTAGCCTCCATAGCGCTCTCCTGTTCCCAAAAGAAAGTTTTTGTGTGTAATGGGGATCTCTGCTATAAATAGTATCAGGCAATCCTCAGGTCTGACTATATAACATTGTTAGGCTGGATATGGTTTTGTTAGGAATATCGATTGAAGGAGACTTTTATGAATTTATGGAAGCGCTTTATATTATTCCAAGGAACGGCTCGATCCCGGTTTAGTCTGTTTGCCAAAATAAACTGCTTAATCGTGGTTTTGTTCATCCCCATTATTATCATGTATACCTACTCGAACAATGTCACCTACGATGTCGTAAGCAAAGAGCTGCAAATATCCAATACCAAACAGCTCACGTTTTTATCCAGTCAGATCGATTCCCGCATTAATCAGATGATGGATTTCAGTCTTATTCTCTCTAGAGATCCCAATGTCAGAGCATTCAATGGTTTGAACATGTGGGATGATCTTTATGACCAGATGCAGACCCGATATGTCATTCAGGAAAAGATGATGCTTCAATCCGGGGTCACAGATATATGGCCCACCCGATATGCTGTGTATTCACAGCAGAACCAAGATGTCATCGCCAACTACAACAGATCATCAGGGTATGATGAGAATTACCTAAAAAGAAATATGAGTGGCCAATGGACATATGGTGATCATGGTGCGGAATCTCAAGAGGAGCTTCAATCCTTTTACTGGTTCTTTACCGATTCCTTGGCCCAGCCGGGGATGTTGACGGGAAGCAACCTGGTGATTGAAGCCAGCTTCAGTTATGAGAACATTCAGAACATGCTGGACACGTACAAGAAAGGTGGACAAGGCGATCCCTTCTTTTATCACAAAGGGAATTCGCCCATTCTGAACCGCAGTGCAGACAAGCAGCTATCCGAAGAACTCATTCGTTATCTGGATACTCACTCCCCGGAGGACACTACACCGGATGTCGTGAAGCTGAATGGGAAGAACTATCTGGTCAGTTCTGTAAAGTCTTCATATTTGGATTGGCATTTAGTAGATGTGGTCCCACTCTATCAGATCCTGCAACCCATTTCACTCAGTCGGAACCTGTTCTATCTCTTTATGGTTCTGCTATTTGTTGTGGGCATTTCCGCTTCAATACTACTGTACAGAAACGTTCAATATCCGATCAAAAAGCTGATCCAGGGCTTACAGCGTGTGCAGCGGGGAGACTATTCCGTACGTCTGCATAGCAAGGATCAGAATGAGTTCTCATTTCTGTTTCATCGATTTAATGATATGTCTCATCAAATTCAAGATCTGATCGAGAATGTATTTCATGAAAAGATCAGAGCCCGGGAAGCCACGCTGAAGCAGCTGCAGGCGCAGATCAATCCCCATTTTCTGTATAACTGCCTTGGCTATATCATCAATATGGCCCAGATGAAGGATGAAGAAGCGGTCATCTCTATGGCTTATAACTTAAGTGCGTACTATCGCTATACCACCCGAGTGGAACGAGAAACGTCTTCTTTGAAGGAAGAAATCAAGCTGCTCGTCAACTATTTGGATATCCAAAAGCTGCGCAATGGGAGAATTGAATATCATATCGATATCCCTGAGCATATGCTTAGCCAGTCTGTTCCACGTTTAATGCTTCAACCGATTGTGGAAAATTCGGTCATTCACGGCGTAGCGAAGTCGTATTCATCTGGTGAAATCCGAATTAGCGGGGAAAGCTCGGACGGTTTCTGCAAAATTTACATTGATGACGACGGACCCGGCCTGAGCCCGGATCAGTTGGAAGCTCTGAATCGTAAAATGCAGCAGCCGCTGCAGGAGGAGATGGGCTGTGGTCTCTGGAATACGAACCAGCGGATCATGCACCTATTCGGCAATCAGTCATGCCTTATTTTCAAGCCGTCCCCGCTCGGCGGATTCCGAACAGAGATCATCTGGGAGATTCCAACAGAGGAAGAAAATCATAACGATATAAGTTGAACTAAACATTTACACGATAACGGAGAGGGCAGAACAAATCTGGAGAAGCAAAGCGTTCGCCTAAAAGCTTTCTGAAAGAAAGCTACATCGGAAGCATAGGCTTATCTCCGGATTTCCCCTTTTGTAAGGGATTCAAAAAATCTGGGGATAACAGCGATCGGAAGGTGGTTCTGACCGCGCAGTGGTCCCGTGTAAAATCATTCGTTCAACTTATATATACAAACCATCAAGGAGACAAATAACATGCAGATGATCATCGTAGACGATGAAGCACACTGGGTAGATAACCTTTCCATGACCAAACCCTGGCACACGCTGGGGATTGAACATGTGCATAAAGCTTACTCAGCACATGAAGCACTACAAATTATCGATACGCACCCCATTGATATTGTGATCTCGGATATTCAGATGCCCGAAATGACAGGTATTGAACTGATCGAACGGATCAGAGTCCGTGACAAAAAAATAAAGTGTATTCTTTTATCCGGATATTCCGAATTCGATTACGCCAAAAAAGCCATCCAGTACGAGGCCGTTGATTACTTGCTGAAACCACCGACTGACGATGAATTGATGGGCGCCGTTCAAAAGGCCATTGATCAATTAAACACAGAATGGGAGCTCATAAGCTCACTTAAACGAACCCAGTTTACCCTTCGGGAGAATCTGCCCCATTTACGTGGTCGACTGCTCCTTGAGGCCTTACAGGGACATCGATTCGCAGCCGGCGAATGGGAACGGAAACTTGCGAATTACGATCTGCCCTTCCACGACGGAGATTACGCGTTAATGCTTGTACGTATGGAAGAAGAATTCAGGCACTATGACAACAACGATCAAACCTTGATCGAATATGCAGTCAGCAATATGGCTGAAGAGATTATGGGTGAGTTTATGGAAGTCTGGGGCGTGAAGGAGGAACATGGATATCTGGTGTTTCTGATTCAACTTAAAGAGAACGATACCGACATTGGAAAAGAAACTATACTGGAGAAGCTTTCTGTGCAGCTTCAGTCTAAGGTCAAGCAGTTCCTGAAGGGTTCCCTCTCCATCGTCATCACCGAGTGGTTCCCGTTTCCAGAACTGCTATATGACCGCTTTCGGCAGGCCTCGGCTTATTTCCGGCAAATTGTCGGAGATGAGCGCGAATTCGTGATGCGGGTCAGTGACGTGGAAACGCCCGCAGCGCAAGGCCCCCTGGATGTCCTGTATACTCCGCCCTCTTTCATTCATCTGTTGGAAAGCGGGCAATGGGATGCCGCAGAAGAAAAAATAGTAGCCGTCTGTGAGGAGCTGGATGAGAAATGGTCGGAATCGTGGGAGCATTGTATGGAGGCAGGTTTTTTAATTACGGCTTCTTTCACCAATCTCGCACACCGAAATAGGCTTACTCTGGCTACCTTAATGGGTAGCGATATGGAGTGGCTGCAGAGCGGGAAAGCTTTCTCCACCATCAGTAAACTGCGAAAATGGTCGCTTAGTGTGCTCGGCAAACTCAAGGAAGGCACGTCCAACGAAATCAAAGACATACGTTCCGAGTATGTGAAGAAGATTCAGGATTTTACGGATAAAAACCTGCATCTGGATGTTTCCCTCCGTGTACTGGCCGACCATGTCAATCTGCATCCGACCCATTTGTCCAAGATTTATAAGATTGAAACTGGTGAAGGCATAAGTGATTATATCTCGCGCCTGCGCATGGATCGTGCCTGTCACAAGCTGAAAATGACCACCAAAAAAGTATATGAAATCAGCATGGAGATTGGATATATGGACCCTGCTTATTTTATCAAGGTGTTCAAACGCCAGTTTGGGGTCACGCCGCAGGAGTACAGAGACCATCATAAATAGCATGATAGAGTCCTATCGAAACTAAAAAACTCATATAGATGCCATCCCCACCGACTTGGTACAGTTACACTTGTAAAGATCATACACCGTAGGGGGATTGAAGAATGATCAAATTCAAAGCATGGTGGTCGCTGCTCATGGTCATCGCACTTATCACAATTACAGCCTGTGGCAGTGGCGAAACATCCAATGAGAATGCCACGAACGATAATACGCCGGCGGCGGTCGGTTCACCCGAAGCAGAAGCTGCTTTTGCAAAAGGGAAATACGATCCACCCATTGAGTTCAGTTCGGTGTTGATGCCGAAGAAATATGTTCAAGGGGACACCAAAGAAAATAACGTTCACGATCGGTGGATGCTGGAAACGCTGGGCATGAAGCATAAAGATACCTGGTATCCGGCCAATGATGATCAATACAAACAAAAGCTTCAGTTGGGCCATTGCCTCTGGCGAGAAGCTGCCTGATTTCGTTTCGGTACCCACCAATGCGGTATTGACCAATCAACTTATTGATTCCGGTCAATTCATTGCCATCGATGAGTTGTTCGACAAGTATGCAAATAAAATTCTGAAAGACCACGCGGCAGCGCATCCGGAGCTATGGTACCCTTTCACCAAGGACGGCAAGAAATACAATATGCCGATCCTGGAATACACAGATAATGACGACACGCTGCTGTGGCTCAGGGAAGATTGGATGGAAAAGCTGAATCTGGAAGCTCCCAAAACCATCGCGGATCTTGAAAATATCATGGATAAATTCAAGAACAAGAACCCGGATGGCTTAGCACCTAATGAAGTTTTTCCACTCGCAATTTCTTTGAAAAATAATACAAACACCTGGATGGGCTCACTCGATTGGTTATTCGGAGCATACGGCACGGTCCAGGAGCAGTGGAACAAAGACGCCGATGGCAATCTGGAGTACGGCTCCATTAATCCAGGTGCAAAGCAGGCACTCGCGAAGCTTAGTGAGTGGATGGAAAAAGGCTATATTCATACCGACTCCGCCCTGTGGGATGAAGGTAAATCTGCGGAGAGCTGGACGAAAGGCACCGCAGGTATTCTGCCCGGATCCAACTGGATTCCAGACTGGCCAGCCCCCGATCTGTTGAAGAATGTGCCTGGAGCGAAAATTAAAGCTTATCCAGTCCCAAAAGGTCCAGATGGACTCATCGGTACGAAATGGCAGAACGCCGGCGTCAACGCCAGTATTATGATTAACAAGGACGCGAAGCATCCTGAAGCCATTTTCCTGTACTATAACTATCTGCTCGATAACCTGGCTAACCCGGCCGCTGGCAGTAAATATGAATACGGCTTCGCCAAAGGCTACGATTGGGACATCGTGGACGGACAACCGACCAGTGATAAAGAGAAGATTAAAGACTTCTCCAACGAGTTCCCTTTCCTGACGGGCCCGGCACGTATCCCGGATCTGTACATGAAGACACTCGTTAAACTGGCTGATGGGAAGACGCCAGAAACCCCTTATGAGAAACAAATGGCCGAGTTCCGCAAACCCGAAAACTGGGCCGCAGCCAAGGTAGTCATGTCGCAATTAGACATTCGCAAGCAAAACTACTTCACCGGTGCTGCGACACCAACGATGGTATCCAAATGGAACCTGCTTCGCCAGTCCGAAATGGAAACCTTCAACAAAATCATCTATGGCAAGCTGCCGATCGATGCCTTTGACCAATTTGTAGCCAATTGGAAATCCAATGGCGGTGACCAGATTACGCAAGAAGTGAATGAATGGTTTAAGTCGGTGAGTGGGAAGTAAGGGATAAAAATAAGAAACAAATTAAAACAAGCCGAAGCGTGTATTTCTGTCGCTTCGGCTTGCTTTGGTTCAGTTTAAGATCGCTACGCTATATGGGCATTCGGCCTTTCGCTTTCGCCTTCTGCCCCCATAGACTGACTCAGCAAGGAAACCGTGAGCTGAATGCCATCCTGTAATCCTTGTAAGTATAATCTTTTCACTTGTATTAGTAGAAATTTTATAAACTCTTTTATCACCACCACCTTCAATTAAGGCGGGGATCATATTGTTATTGAATAGAAAGAAGCGCAAAAATCAATTTTTGTTTTAATCACCAAATAGATAGTCTTGTCCTTGTATCATTTTCATCAGTTATATATTCAAGAGATTCAAATCCCTGTCTCTTTATGTGTTCATATAAATCTTCAAGTTTTTTATGGTCTTTACAATAGACTGCTATGTACACACTATCAATCACAAGGAGAACTAATTGGCACTCACTCAATAAATATTCTTCATATGACATTACATCAATTATTTTTGTTTCTAATGGATACGCCTTTAAATTCGCAAATATTAAGTAGTACTTCTTATTTTCAATAATCTGTTTTAGTTCTTCTCCTTTCATTCCAATCATCATTTCTGGAAAAAGACTATCTCCTAATTTATCATCAACTATTAAATAAGATTCCTCTCCTCCAATAAACCAATTGAAGGAAGTTATTCCGATTGGTTTTAATATTTCTCCAAGAAAGCTGCCATATGAGTTTGGAATTTCAAAGCAAATGCCTCTTTTCATTTATTTCACCATCTTTACGCAGATTTCTGATAACGTTTCTGTTTTCATGAACCCCGAAGAGGTTGTCTGCTGAAATGATTCCCTGAAATCCATCTTGCAGACCTAGGCTCCATCAGAAGCCGCAGCTTGAATATTATGTTATGCGTTGTAAGTACCCTCTTAAAATACTAGCTAGATTGGGTTGATCCGTCCCTTTGTCGTATTCCTTCAAGTTTATCAGTAGGTAGTCCACTATATATTTGATCAATTTCTCGAGGTTCTGTTATCATTTTTTGGGCAATGAAATTAACTAATTTAAATAGCATGTTAACAGTTGTTCTATCGTCCTTTATATCTATAGTGCCTGGATGAACAGAATCATTACCAATAACTCTCACAATATCTAGTGCTTCTTGAACTTTGGGTGGGAGCCCCAATGCTACCAATTCTTTAATATCTGAATTGATGTTCTTTCCTGGTTGTCCAAGAAAAGCACACAACTTTTGAATACATAGTCTAAGCAATGCTGCAGCTCCACGCGGAGACAAATTTGAAATTGCTCTAGCTTCTTCATAATCTTCTTTGATTTCATCCGGTAAATTTTGGTTAGGAGGTTCTGAAATACCTTGAATAGGAAAAATCATTTTTTCCCCCAGCCAAATAGTAGGAAAATTGCAGTTTTCACAATTCGAAAGTACAAATTGTTCATTTGAAAATTGAAGCCCGAATCCTTCTTTGTTCGTTGCTCCTTTCATGTAATACCAGACTTGCTTTGCGAACACATGACAATTAGGACAATTAAATGCTGATGTTCCTAGCTGAGGAAGAATATACTGAGACTGCACTGTCATTTTCCTTTCTTTTTTCAAATTTACTTGCACTTATTGCATATAACGTTTCCGCATCTATGACGTGACCGGACCTTAGCTAGCTCTTATCTTAGGTCCGGTCGTGTGTTATCTGAATATGCTTCTGTGCTTGACACCTAATAACCAAGGGGCAAAAGCCCCGCAGCTTAGATGCATTGTTATATGATTTCGGCGACATCCTCGATTTCACTTACGTAATTCTAATGTTTTCAAGTCAATAATAAAATTTTGTTGTTTCAGAATATCCAATCCGAGGAGTCCTTTATGATCTTTAGGCAATATACCTACATCTATTTCTATATTTTGAATGCTGTTTGTACCTATTTCAATCCTGTCCATAATTTTTGTGTAGAAAGGAATACTTCCTCCGATCCCGTATGCTTCATATATTGAATCCCCTGTTTCGTAAGTCACACCGATTTCCTCTAAAATATCAGGACTAATTATAGTATGTGAAGATCCTGTATCTATAATTACATCATCTATTCTCAATGCTCTTCCTCTAAATGTAATGGTAAGTGACGTTGTAATTAACTGACCATCATAGTTAATTTTCATTAGTATTACGTCTCACTCTCATTAATGGATCTCTGCGGAGGTGGATCACAAAGTCTTTATTTGATGTATGGTACACTATGTTCCCAGGCTTTACTTGAAAAAACTCTTTATTCGCATCTTGTTCTGATATTGTGCGAATCGGTGCAACTTCATCTACTATTTTTTTGTTATCTTCCTCATGATAATTAATTATAGAAACCAGAACAAATTGGTCAGGGAACAGTTCTCTAACTTCTTGCCATTTCATGTGTTCTACCTCCTACAAATTCGTCCTAATTCTTCTTTTTATCATTTTAACATATGCCGCCGATTTCATATAACGTTCCTGTATTCACGACGTTCAACGGCTTAAGGATCGAAGGTCCGGGTGGCTCTGCCACTTAGCCGGTTGTTGTGTCCGGTGATTCCGCTCCCCCGAAACGCCCTTCTGGACCAAGGGCCTGGCTTGTCCCGGTCCGATGCGTTGAATGCGATGTTAGGCGAGGTAGTTGCCTTCATTGAGCTACTATCATAGTCATTCTTCAAAATGTTTGTAGCGAACATAAAACTCTTTGAAAATATCAAAAAAAATCTTTCGAAGATCCCCTAAATGCTGCTTACCCTTTATTTCTAAGTCTATCTGGGAGCCCTTAAAGTAAATGATCTTTACCCCTTCATCCTCCATATCAATGTATGTTATTATTGAATTCATTTCCTTACTAAGTTCTATAAACCATCTATTTATCGATACAGAATCTCTAAATAACAAACTCATGTCACTAGTGGCTGCAGTTAAAGACACTTCAACCTCATCATTTTGTCCCTCAATTTCCGTGATAGAAATATAAATGCAACCAATTCTGGCTTTACCATCAGGTTTTATGTGCGTTGATATTTCTAATTTGTCATAATGAGGATTCCAACCATAACCACCCTCAAGATACTTTAATATAAATGAATCCACATCGAAATGAATACACGCACAATTACCATAGTCTATAGAACCATGTTTCCTAATATATTCATACAGATCTTCTTTTTCATTTTTATTCATAACTATTTTAAAACTATAATCAAGCCCCATTGAATTCACCTCACGAATTAATATTTATTGCAACTATTTCACCTAACGTTGTTGTATTCGCGACGTCCATTCCCCTTAGATAGCTCTTATCTTAGGGGAATGGATGTATGCTTCCTCGAAATTTCCTCGGGCAGATCAAGGGCCGCAAGGCCCGCAGCGCGAATATTTTGTTAGACGATGTTATTGCCTTCCTTGTACTTTCCATCATTATTCTTTTATTTGTTTTATTATTGTTGGTATTTCTTTGTAAGAATCATACCAAATAATATTTAGACCTAGTTCCTTATAATAATCCTCTTGTAATTCTTGGTTGGCAGTATCGAATTTTTCTATACTCGATACGTTGACGTTTGTTTCAATATCTAATTTGTTAACATACGCTTCACGCTTCATTAAAGCAAAATGTTTACAAAAATCACCTTCCTGCTTTCTTACAGCGATATCAAGTAACCTTCTTAAATTGGGATCGGTCATAGATAACCCAATTAATAAACAGGTATTTTCTCTCAAATAATTTAATTGAACTAAATTTGACCAGTTATATGGATCAAGCATTAAGTTATGATATCCTTCTTCAGAAAAGACAAGTAAAGACTTAGATAAATTATCATATTCATTAGAGTTTCGCGGTAAAAATCCATGTACATGATATATACCAAGCTCGCTTGATGATGGCAAATCAGATTCCCTAAAGACTGATTTAAATCTAATTCTATAATTCTTCAAGTTATATTCTAAGAGATCATCAAAATTATATGTAACAACTCCTCTAACACCGACACCATCTCTTACAGGTAGGCACAATTGGGATATTTCATTTAGTATGTCTGACGTATCAATACAATTCTTATATAAGATCTCTGTCAGTATTTGATTGAATATATTTTCAAGTCCTTTTCGAATATATCTCGCCATTAGCAAAGGAGAATTCCCATTGAATTCCTTTAAGTTCTTTACGATGAAATTTCGCTCTAATTCACTTAGATTGATATCATACTCACCAAGTTTGTTACCGATCAAATTAACTAAAAGATCACTAACCAAATTATCCCATGATGGTATTTTGGCATCCATTGATACTCCCGCACCTAAAAACAATACTAAATCATCATCGTCATATGCCTTCTTTAATTGTTCAATGCTTGTCCTTTGTTTTCTTTTCCAATCATCATTGTTTTTCTTTACGCTTTCAGAAATTTTAGTGTCAATTAATAGTTCAGAAATATTTTCATACGTTTCAAAGACCAGTTGAGGATATAAATTTAATATCTTAGTTAAATCATTTATATCCCACAATTCAAATTTAATATTATAGTTGTTAATAAATTGATCCGAAAATTTCATTCGGTCTGTTTCATCAAGTTCCAGAGTGATAATGAAAATTATATTTCTAACTTGTAAGTTACTTTTAACAATCCTATTAATTAATTTTTCGAAATTCTTATCTATAAATAATTTAAATAAGGAGTTCCTACTTCTATAAAACTTGATCTCAAAAATTGTAGGGCCTTCAAAATCATCAAAGCCTTGAGGTGCAAATCCATCAAACTCAGAATAATAAAATTCATTTTTTAATTGAAAATTTGACACTAGTTCTTTGTTTTGATCCTGTAATATCTATTTAAAATTTTTAGAATTAATGTTTCTAACATTGAGTAAGACTTTCGTGGGTTATTCTCTTCCAGTAAAGATTCAAATATTTTTTTGAATTCCATCTTTTAAATGTCTCCTCTTTGCAATAATTTCGTCTAACGTTCCTGTATTCACGACCCAGCGTATGCTGGGTGTCCGGCGAATGCCGTATCAAGGACGAATGTCCGCAGCGTGAATATTATGTTAGGCGATGGTCGAGAGCTCTTCGATTTACTCAAAGTCTCTTTACAAACTCATCCGACAGTCCACGATAATCTCTACCTTTACCTGATGGAGAATGGCCACGTGTAATTATTTCGAATGCACTATAAACTTTGTTGTCACTGAAGTTGATTTGTTTGAAGTTCTCTCTAAGTGTGAAAATCAACGAACACTCTCGTCCACCTATATCATTATGAGTATATGTATCATCCGTAAATACGACAGAGATAAAATATTCAATATCTGTTTCCTCAATCGATTCTTCTTCCTCAATTTTATATAAAAAATCATCTGTGATATCTACTGTATAATCATCGCTTGTAAAACCATACTTACTTTGAAGTTTTAGATCTTGCAAAAGATTATTAATTTTTTCTTCTATTTGAGAATGAAATTTTGAAGACTCAAATATTAGATATGAACCTACTTCGTTTATTGGAATAAATTCGCTAGGATCATGTAATGATATGTTACTTTTAATTACCTCAATCAGTTTTTTTCTTTCCTCTGCTTTACTTTTCCCTTCCATACAATAGCAAAGTGGCCTCCTAAATTTTATATCAAAAGGGAGGTCGGAATAGTCTCCAAAATCTGTGTTAAAAATGCAAATGATCTTATCCCATCCTAATACTTTTGCTGCATATCCCAATTCGATTAAAACATTTGGATTTGGTGTTTTTCGTTTGTTGTAGTCAGAATTGATAATACTAACATCAGCAATAAATAATTTTGATTTCTCAATTTTAGTGAAAATTGAATCAACAATATGCGGGGTTCCTGGCTCATCCATAGTATCTTTATCTATTCTAAACTCAATGTCGAATTGTTCAGATAGATTTAATTCTTTGATTGCACTCTCGATACAAGTTCCCAAAAAACTTCGATTGGTATTATTAGGTAAATCTGACTACCAAGAATAAAAAATATGATTTTTCATTTTGTATAAATCCTTTCACTTTTACTTGTTTAATTTGACCAGCCTTTCTCGACTTTCGCCTAACGTTTCTGTATTCATGAACCCCGAAGGGGTTGTCTGCTGAAATACCTCTTTGAAATGCATCCCGCAGACCAAGGCTCCAAAGGAGCCGCTGCTTGAATATTATGTTAGGTGATGTCTGTGTCTTCCTCAAAAAACCTTTCAACTAAACTCCCGTATTCCTCTCTAACTTTTAAATAGCAATTATCAACCATTCTATACATGAAATCAAAAGGTATATATGTAGTAAACCATCCTTCATTCCCTTCTTCTATATTCCAGGTATACGAGAGATAAGGCTCTGAAAGTTCACTTCCCGCTTCTATCAGGTTATTATAACCATGCACTGCCGAGTTTCTTAAACTATAAATCAAGTTAAACAATGTAATCTTCTGAAAATATTCTTTGTGTTCTAAATCAACATTATCCAAACTGAAAAATGATGATATCGGAAGTTCTACTCCATTTCGAGTTCTTCCTCTATCTTGTCATAATATTTTTGGTATTCATCCTTACTTATTCTGCCTTTTGAGAAATCATTAATGAACCTGTCAACTTGAATATATTTTAATGTGTCTTGAAAATGTGAATAGTGTTGCAAAAAGTATCTAAAGTTTGATCCATTAAATCTTGCATTGTTTGAAGAGTATGGCTTTTCCACGAAATTACTTAAGAAATCAAGATAAACAAATATTAGTATGCAGGCTTCATCATAATGTTTTGACCCAATTTCGATTATGTTTTTAAGTTTTTCATCAAAGGTGTCAAAATAGCTATATGTCATTAATAACCGTCCCCTCCATACACAGATTTCACTTAACGTTTTGTATTTATGAATCCCGTAAGGGGTTGTCTGCTGAAATCCCTCTTCGAAATCCATCCCCCTGACCCAGGCTCCAAAGGAGCCGCAGCTTGAATATTATGTTATATGAAGGTTGCAACTTCCTCGAGATCTCTAACTAAAATGCCCTTGCATAAAAAGCCTTACCCAGCCAATAAACGCTCTTACATCATCTTGTGTAAATTCACTCCAATTACCGTGAGCCGCTTTATTTCTTAAATCAGCAAATGCGGTTATTTGTTTTTGCGTTAATTTATTGTATATACCTTCCTTTGCCAAATCAGCATTCATTTTATCTAATTTTGGTTTGGCATCAATCTCAATTTGATGACGATCACATAGTTTCCTTAACCCATCTTCTAATATGCAGCCAGTAATAACTGCAGCAGGTTGAAAGTATCCCGCTTCTAATAAATACTCGGACTGCTCAAGAAAATCATCAAACACTTCAGCTTCTATTATTGTTTTCAAGTCAAACAGGAAATCATGTTCAAAATCATCTTTTGCTGCTTTCAAAATACCAAGGATTCTAACCGCTGGAGAGTATGTAATCTTTTCCGCAATTTTATTGATATTTTTTAAGTGAACGCTATCTTTTCCGAATACTCGTTCTATTAAATTTTGAGTACTTGTTACCCATTGAGAAGCTATTTCCGCATCCACTCTATCATCACCAATAACGTTTGATCCAGGACTTTTTCGAGTATTCATTACTTGTTGTCCTAAGTTTAATAACTCTTCAAATCTTTTAACTATTTTTTCATTTACTGTCATCTTTTCATCTCCAGTATTTGGTTTAATGCAACTTTCATATAACGTTCCTGTATTCCTGAACCCCGAAAGGCTTAAAGAAGCGTAAGCGACCGGATCCGGCGGACTTAGCCTCGCAGGGTTGTCTGTCTGAGTTCACTTCCTTGTATTAGCTGCTGGCAGACCAAGGGCCGTATGGCCCACTGCTTGAATACATTGTTATACGCCGTGTTTCTCTTCGTCGATATACCCTTCAATTGTCTCTTTAGATCTTCTAACTTTTCCACTTGTTCTATCGAATTGAATAGTGATAATATCGTCTTTTACTATATCATCTATCATTTCAACAATAATTCCATAATCTATATGATAAAGATGTTTATCTTTATCAAAATCAGAATTTATAAATACTCCAGTATATTCCATTCCATTTTCTTCATCAAACGTTGGAAAGAAAATAAAACTATGTATAAATGAATTGCACATTTGTTTAATTGTAAGTGAACTGTTTGAACAATTCATTAAATCGTAGAATTCACCGTAATCAATAAGATTTAGAAAATCTATTTTTTTCTCAGTTTGTATTCTTTGATATTTTCCACACTTGTAATTTTTCAAAAGTAATTCATCACTTAATTTTCCGTTTTCAACAAGTTTTCTAATAATAAAACTGCAAAGAAAATGAAACTTCTCAAGCCCCATTACAAAGTGTTCAGTATCATATTTTGAGAATTTTATTTGTTTGAGATATTTTTTGAAATTTCTCAATTCCTTAATTAATTCCGCTTTCCAAATGTGGGAGTTCCAAATCATCTCACAATCTCCTTTATTAATTTTTTAGAAACATGGCGTATAACGTTCCTGTATTCATGAACCCCGAAGGGGTTGTCTGTTGAAATGCTTCCCTGAAATCCTTCTCGCAGACCAAGGCTCCAAAGGAGCCGCTGTTTGAATATTATGTTATACGACGGAATCGCTTCTCGAATCTGCCTTCACTATTGGTTTTCTTCAGGAACATATTCAATCAAATCCGATAATTTGCATTTAAATGTATCGCATAGCTTGAACAAGGTTTCCAGCTTTGTTGTTTCTATATTCGTTTCCCTATACAGCTTGTTGATTGAATTCCGACTTAATCCCGATTTCGCCATCAATTCTGTTATATCATCTATTCGATGTTCTGCCATGAGTTCTCTTATATTGCACTTGATTACGGTCATCTTTTCCCCTCCATAATTCTATCTTAACTCCCATATCAGTAATCATCAACGAAAAGCAAAGATTTAACTCTACAAAGTCAAATTTCCTCCTTGTGATTAACTTTACAAGGTTATATAATAACTCTATAAAGTTAATTACAAGGAGGAACAATATATGATTAATGCATTAGAATCTTTGACAGAGCCACTTATAAGAATACGTTTAGAATTACTCTTTGTTGAGCTTCTAGAGTACCATACGGAGTACAATCAGCTTTCTTCGGAGACAGATCGATACTTTAGAACGCTTCGCGAAGCGTTACCCGATCAACTTCAACATACGGTTTTTCTGTACGAAGATGCTCAAATTTCTCTCCAATCCATCTTAGAAAGAAGCATCTACATACAAGGTTTCAAAGACGCTCTACAACTCTTTAGTGAATTGAAAAATTCTAGCATTTAGAGGATCATATGATCCTCTTTTTCTATTTCTATTATTTCTGATTCTGTCGTATAACGTTCTTGTATTCATGAACCCCGTCAGGGGTTGTCTGCTGTAATTCCTCTACGAAACTCATCCAGCAGACCAAGGCTCCGTAAGGAACCGCAGCTTGAATATTATGTTATATGACGGAACATTGAATTGCCCACATTATTCATCATCTGGTAACCACTCTAATAAACGAATTTCAGATCTAAACTTTCCTTCCAACTTATCTTCCTCATAATGATTAATATAATCCAGGGCTCCCTCTAAAACTCCAATACTTAAAACCATGGATAAATTTGATGTTTCTTCTTTATTCGTTTTTATGCTTTTTTGCTTTTGTATTTGTAACAATCTTTCTATCATTTCTTTAAAGCCTCTAAGAGATGTTTCATCTTTATATATAAATTCTCTATTGATATTTACTGTTTCCATTTCATTTTGATATCTTTTAATGATCTCGTTTCGATGTTGGTCTGCCATATTGGCAGCTCTTTGCACCGGTCCAAGTTCGTATTGTGTTCTCCATCTTACAAATAACTCCTTGGATATACCAAGTTCTTTTGAACCTTCCATTGATCAAGATTTCTATTCACTATCATCTCATACATTACTTCCTTTATTGTCTTTCCGTATACTTTTTCAATTCGTTCCTTATGTTCTTTGTTAGTAAGAACTTTATCATTAGACATTAATTTCACTCCTTTAAACATGTTCTCCGTGCTGTCATATAACGTTTTTTGTTCACGAGCCCGAAAGCCTTAAGTGACCAACGGGAACGGGTCGTCAGACTTAGGCTTGCAGGGTTGTCTGGCTGATTCCGTTTCCTCGCTTCTTAACTTCTGCCGGACCGAGGAGCGACAGCGACGATGCGTGAACATGGTGTTATGTGATTTTCATGCCTTCTTCGAGATATCAATCAAATCCCTTGGTTTCTTCGTTATATTTCGCTGCCTTCTTCATTTCATTAATTGCTATCTTTGTAAATTCATTAGATTTAATATATATGTCTTCTATGTTTGAGTGTTTCTCGTTAATTAAAGTGAATAAATCATGAGTAAGCAATCCACAAGTCCAAAAAATTGTAGTCTTTAAGGAAGTATAATGTTGTAATAGATCGTTTGGATCTGATAGTTTAGTGCCTGGTGAGAAAACCCCTAAGTGAAAAAGAGAGCCATACAATGTTCCGTGCAATGCTTCTGAGGCATCCTCATAAATATTAAGCTTGCACATCAACATTATACTGGGTTTTATTTTTGATCTTTCACTGATAATTTCAATTCGTTTATCTAAAGAAACTGGTGTCCAATGCGTTATCTCTTTTCCTGATTTACTTGTAAATCGATTTATTGCTTCCTCTAAATTCGGTAGACTGACTTGATCCTTCCCCGTATACGCAATACTAACCTTGCCTTTAGTTGTTGCAATTGACCTTTCCAATCTTCGATATGCCTTTTGGGTTGTATGCAATTGGAATGAATTAAAATCATCTTCATCGCAAACCTGTAAATACAAAAAATTAACCATTCGCTCAACATAAGACCTGGCTATCATTTATTAAGTTATAGTTACCTAATAAAGACATTGATTTGGAATTATCAATTATTGATACCAATAAGGGATACGCTTGTTTTATTCTCAATTCTTCTACATTGTTCAATTGCCTTAATAGTGCAACTTCTTCGATAAAAAACTTATTCATTTGCTGTAATAATTCTTCTGTAAAGAACGGGCTGTCCTCCATGAATCTTCCCTCTTTCAATTATTTGTTTGCATGAATTTCCCATAACGTTTCTGTATTCATGAACCTCGAAGGGGTTGTCTGCCGAAATGCCTCTTCGAAAATCCTTCCGCAGACCAAGGCTCCAACGGAGCCGCTGCTTGAATATTATGTTATACGACGGAATCACTTCTTCGATTAACCAACATCATTCTTGGTGCTTTAACCTAATCGGTTATTTCTCCACTATGTGCTCCAATAAATCCCCGGGTTGACAACCTAAAGCTGTACATAATTTATCAATCACTTCTAATGATACATATTCATTCGTATTGAGCTTCGCCATTGTAGCAGACGAAATACCCGTCATTTTCAATAAATCCTGCTTCTTAATCTCCCTGTCGATCAACATTTTTTGAAAAGGTTTGTAACTAATCATCTGATATTCCTTTCACACATCAAGTGAATTTTTCTTTAATTATATGAAATTATATTTTCTTTATCAAAAACATCTTCAACATGTATTGACTTAATTGTTTGATATGATAAAATTATATTTAACAAGTTGAACTTTTATTCATAAAATCAAATACATTGGATGGTGTCCAAAATGCATAATTCTTTAGAGGCCTTACTTGATTCACTGATTCATACTCGAATTGAATCTTTATATGGAAAACTTATGAAACACAACTCCAGCTACAACCAGTTCTCATCCGAACGGAATCTCTATTTCAAGCAGTTACATGAAGAAGTACCGGAGAATATACAGAAGACCCTATTCCTTTACGATGATGCTGAGCTTTCTGTTCAAGCTATTTTAGAACGTGAAATTTATTTGCAAGGTTTTAAGGACGCTCTTCACCTGCATAACGAATTACATATATCTTTAGATTGAGAGCCTTCTGGCTCTTTTTCATTTTGATTCTGTCGTATAACGTTCTCGTATTCGCGACGTCCATTTCCCTTAGATAGTTCCTATCTTAGGGGAATGGATGTATCTGCCTGACTCCTCTTCTTCGAAAAAACTCCTGGCAGATCAAGGACCAACGGCCACAGCGCGAATATTATGTTATAGGATGTCAGCGCCTTCTTCGAAATACAAAATCATTTTTTTAACTATCGTTTCCCGTTAACGTCATTCTATGTCTGCTGAGGCGCTCCTGGTGGATAATAATTATTTAGTAACGTTACAGTCATGAAGTACGTAGTAGATTAGGATTTCTTGTACATCCCCTTACAATTATTCACCACCACCTGTAATTTGCTCTTTACCATTGTTCATAATGTATTTGATTCAAATCAAAGCATCTTACATAATTGTCCAATCATTCTCTTTGTGTTCAACATATCTTGGAGATATCAAACAAGAGGAGTTGATATTTTGGTACGTATTCTCGATAAAGCTGCCGTACAACCGCGCCGTAGATTCAACTTAGCAAACTCATTTATTATCCGACGTTCACCAGCAAGATCTCTCCTTGCAACAATCACTTTACGGATTCCAGCCAATTCTCAACCTAACCGGGTAGATTTAGTAGCAACTGTGGGTGTTCGAGGTGTCACTGGCATTGCGCAAATACTCTTTAGAATCTTCCGCGATGGAAGAGAGATTTTCAACACCCAACAAGGCATCGAATCTGCTGGTTCTGAACAAAATTATGCAGTTACGTTCCAGGCGGAAGATAGAAATGTAATAGCCGGTGCCCATGTTTACACAGTCACAGCAGAAAACCTTACTGCAAATACAAGAGCCGATGTTGTTGGGCCTGTATCGTTTAGTGGGTTAGCCGTTAAAACGAGGACATAATACCATATTTGCAATTTTCAGCACTTGAATGATAGCCCTGTAAAAACCTCAATTTTGAGGAATAGGTACTCCAAGATGGAAAAAGAGATAGAAAAGTAATAAGCAGCTCGTTCCTCGTCAGAGGATGGGCTGCTTTTGCTCATTTCCACTAAGCATAACTGCCCGTTAGGGAGTATATTAGTATAAATGCCTTTGTATTGCTTTGAGTAACTAATTGGATATCTTTTAGTTATATGAAATAGCAATGAGTTACTTTGAAATGAAAGCTTCTTTCTGCTCTTAAAATATAGGCTAATTGTATAACCAATTATTCCTCCGAAGACAATACCAACTAATCCTCGATCAAACATTTCCAATATAAATTGAAAATCAATCAAATGCTTACCTACCAATCTAGGATGGTCATTTCGTATAACGTCTTTATGCGTAGTTCCTGACTCCTATGAATTGCTAATATTTGTTTTATTTTTCTTTAAATCTACCCATTACAATGCTGCTGTATAGTCTACCATCAGTAAGCAACTTATCATGTTTTAATACTCCTTCAATTTCAAATCCTTGTTTTGTATATAATTCTATTGCCTTCTTATTTGTCTCTAACACGTTCAATACCATTTTTTGTATTCCAACTGAATCAGCCCATATTATAGACTCTCTTAATAGATTCTTTCCAATTCCATATCCCCAAAATTCTTTTAGTACGCATATTCCAAATTCCACTTTATGCAATAGTCGCTTTAAATTTGTTCCTTCGCACCGCGAAAAACCAACAATGCGATTTTCAATTTCAGCAACTAAGAATAGGTTCCTTGGACTCTCTTGATCTGTTTTAATTATCTCCTCAAATCCGGAGGCGTCAATAAACTCTTCTCCACTTTCTCTGTCCATATTTTCTGTCTCGCTATCAATTTGTAATCGTAGTTCAGACAAGCTTTTTGCATCTTCAACTGCTGTAGATCTAATACGATATTTTAGTTCTTTCACATTAAAGTCATTTGGTTTAATAATCATTACGAATCTTCCCCTAATTGAAATGATCTTATAGTCAGTTCATTAATTATTTTTTTAGGAATTACGCCTAACGTTCCCGTATTCACGACGCTTGGCGTATGCCAAGTGTTCCAGCTGCCTCTACTCCCCCGAAATCCCTCTGCTGGACCAAGAGCGTATGCTCGATGCGTGAATATTATGTTATGTGGAGTTCTATCACTTTTAGGAGAAAACCCATTTTTCCTAATTTCAAAAATAGCATTTTTTTGTTCTACAACGTATTCTTCTTATTTGCTATCTTCGTCGTATTCTTTCAATACTTTATTTTTAATTTCTAATAACATAGTTTCTGAGGGATATATTTTTTTATCAGGAAAATCATTTAGTCTAGTGTTCCATTGGTAAGCGTAAAATTCAGGAGATTGTCTAATAAATTCCATGAGCATATGGTTGGTTTGGAGATTGCTCGAGGCTTGAATATGCATAACATACTTATCGAATATTTGTAACAAAGCAATTCCATGCTGCCTTGCATATTCTGTTGCCCCACTCTGAAAACCAGATGTAGAAATTAATATCCCTTTGTGGGCACCTAAACTTCGTACCTTATCAGCTAGAACCACAATTTTCTCACGTTCCAATGGACGTGTGTAACGCTTACATTCAACAATAACTTTGAAGCTTACAGACAGGGCTATAAATTCAGCAATAATATCAATTTGGTACTCTCCATCACTAGTCTGAACTTTTTGGTTATGAAGTATGGAGAAGTTCTTAAGTGCTTCGGCTTCAGCGTAAGCATTCAATACTTCCAAACAATACTTTTCAAATTCTGTGGCAGAAATACTGGCGACAAATTCACGGTATGGATTGATCATTTCCACCTCACTTTCGATTCCCTTGAACCTATTAATTTTATTTTATTTATATGATATTCTCAGGTTTATATTGGTACTTGATAGAATTTCACATAACGTTTCTGTATTCATGAACCCTTACCACCTTAAGGCTCCGGAGGAGTCGGCCGCGATGCGGTAAGGTGGTGCAGGGTTGTTCGTCTGAGTCTACCCTCAGTTCCATCCTCATCAGGCGAACCAAGGGGCGAATGCCCCGCAGCGTGAATACTATGTTATGTGCTGTCATTGCCATCTACGATTTAACTATAAATCTTTAATTGTTGTTCATACTTATAATTATTTATTGTAATTTGCTTTGGATACCTTGTTGGTGTACAAATCTCATTCAAAATTCCCTGTCCCTCATGGTAATTAATCAAAATACTAGATTTATCATAAAGTTGTCTGAATAGTACTCTGATTTTATCAATATCATCTGAAGTAATCTGAACTCCAAATCTAACCAAATCTAATTGATCATAAGGATCTTTAAATGTATCTATCAGTATAGAATTGCTTGAATCTTTTTTTGATTTAAATAAAAGCACATCACCTGTATTAATTGAATTATCAAAATATCTCTCGTAAATTTGTTTTATTGGAAAATCAATTTTCAAAGTACTTACTATTTCTCTTATTAAAAAATGTTCTTCATAATAGTCGTTATCATCATCAGGATAATAAACCAACTCTGTTATGGAAATGGTAGCAAAAAAATGATATTTCATTTCTGTCACTCCAAACACAAGGATTGCACATAACGTTTCTGTATTCATGAACCCCGAAGGGGTTGTCTGCTGAAATACCTCCCCGAAAATCCATCTTGCAGACCCAGGCTCTAACGGAGCCGCAGCTTGAATATTATGTTATGTGTAGTTATCACTCCATTGATTGACAATTTAATTTACGCCTTCCAACCCATCTCTTTATACAATCTTCTAATCTGTTTTATAAAACTATCATCTTCTCTTCCCTTATTTATAATCTCTTCATCGGTGGTTACAGCCCATCTAAAAATTTGTTCAATACTCCCATAGCTACGTTTAAATCCTTTGGCCCAACTTCAGTATGTTTTCTTTAGTTGGTGCAAATGATAATACTACTCTTAACTCTTCATCTGTCCAAGGTCTCCCCTTATTTTCTGTACTATACGCTTGTTTTTTCTCATATTCAAAAATCAACAATTTCGTTTTGTGGATTACTTGGTCTGTTGTTAGTTCTTCAATTCCTTCATTAAGTAATTCAATTAATCTATCTTTATATTCTTTCTTTTTCATATATTTCCCCTCCATGATCTTTTCAATAATTACACATAACGTTCTTGTATTCACGACGCCCGGCAAATACCGGGTGTGTTCGGGTTCTGCCGGACCGAGGGCGTCTGCCCAATGCGTGAATATTATATTATGCGTAGTTACTACCTTCTCCGAGTCTTTTAAGGCATGATTTCAAACTTTTTTAGCTCTAACAAAAGTAAATCAGAATGAAAAGGTTAAGTCAATTTGTAGTTCCAGAGTTAAAATTAAAATTTTACTTTATACATTCCTTGTTCCTTATAGTAGAGAACTTTGTTAATGCAATGTTCTACTCGTTCTCTATGTAATTACTTCTTCTCAATCCAGACTTCCTTGATAGTCATGCATACTCTTTATGTTTGTCGGGCTTCCAAAATCCAAACAAAAAACGAAGGTTCAAAATAATATTTATAATATATAAATGATAGTTTCTGAGAGCGAATCCTAAATGCAAACGATCATTGTGCCAATTAAACTTCGTTTCCACCTTGGCTCTAACTTTTAATGGTCCTACTATACATACTGATAACTCGGGTTTTCTTATATACATACTCTCAATCTCAACCTCTGAAATTGGAACTATAACTTTGTAACTTTCTAATTCTAACCACTGAGCATGATTCCGGAAGAATGACATTAGTCTCGACTCTGTGTTGTTGTTTTTCTGAGACAGATGAAACCAAGTTTTTTCCTTCTCTTTTGATGCAAGAACCAAAAATTCACCTTCTTGTTGTGGCATCTCTTTGCAATATCGAATAAGGTTCCTTACCTGCTTTTTATCAAGCCACTTTTGGGAAGGATGAGACATGAACACTTCACACATCATACTTATAAAAACATCAAAAATAAGTAATCCAAAAAAGGAAAACAAGACCAGACAAATATCTCCTATCAGTTTATAAGCATAATTAAAAATATAATGATGAATTGCAACAAAGAAAAAAGAAAGAAAAAACGGAAATAATAAGGCGCACAAAACTCTGAGCTTCATTCTCCACATTACGATAAGTCCCCATTTAAAATTAGTTTTAGGTATAATTTTTCAAATGTAGTAATTACGCATAACGTTTCTGTATTCACGACTCCCAGCGAATGCCGAGTGTGTCCGGCAACTTCCTACTTCTCTGAAATCCCTCTTGCCGGACCGAGGGCGTATGCCCGATGCGTGAATATTATGTTAAGCGATGCCATTCTCTCCTTCGAAATTACTATAAGTCTTGAGATGTTACTCCTTCTATAACTTGCATATCTTTTGAAGTAATATAAGCAGTAGGGAAAATAAAACTTTCGCCGTCAATACTAATTGTTTGACTAGGAATTTTTAATTTATTTGAAAGGATATAATCATCACCATCTTTAATTATTGGATTCTCTACTTCATGGTAACCAGGTAAGTCATCTGGATCATAGTAATAAACTTTATATGCAACATCCCTTTCTTCTAAACCTTCAGGTACCATACCAAACTGAGATAACAATACTGTTTTGTATTCAACTTTCCCTTTAGATATGCAATAATCGTATACTTTTTCAATAAACGCTTCTGTTAATTCAAATACACTATCTGACTTATCGGTAACAAACTTATCATGACCAGATACATAATGGTTTCCTACTTGCTTTGGTAATTCTTTATATCTACGTAGATTTAACTTTGCTAACCTTCTGCTCGACAGCAAGTCAAATAGTGATAAGTAGAACTCAAATAGAGTATCCTGTTTGAAATGGATTGAACTCAATCGAGTATTTATATCAAATTCTTCACTTTTTAAGCTGTTTCTGAGTTTATTTCTATGCCATATGATCCCCTCATTGAGCACTACTACCATGTTGGGCCATAGATCATAATCAACTGTTGACTCGTACTCTCGAAGGTTTTGTTCAAGTGATTGCAAAGAATTATTTCCCAAGCTATAAGCAAATATTATCCCAAAGGGACGATTGGCTAAGTTACTTCGTGGTACAAGCTTCTTAAAGGAAGCTATATTTTGGAGTCCTTCAATTAATTTTTGCTTTGAAAGCTTTGATTTAACTTCAATTACTCCATAAACTGATTCACTTGGAAAGACTTGAATAGAATCACCGAATACAATCACTGGACAATTCTCTTTATCATAAAATATCAAGTCGGATTGTCTTGAAATATCACTTGTTGGTCCTATGATCTCTCCAGATCCTATAGCATATTTATGAGGAATTCGACCATCCAAAAGGAATTTTTTAAATGACTCTTCTCTATAAGTGCCAGTAGATCCTGGATGTTTAATTTGTGATGAAATATTAAAATCTGATATTAATTTTTTTGAGGCTTCTCTAAATATCAATTTTACATTCATAAGTTTTACCCTTCGATTTATTATTTGTATTAATGGTTTCGCTTAACGTTTCTGTATTCATGAACCCCGCCAGGGGTTGTCTGCTGAACCCCCTCTTCGAAATCCATCTCGCAGACCTAGGCTCCGTCAGGAGCCGTAGCTTGGATATTATGTTAGCTGATGCCATTTGCCTTCATTGAGTTAGCTTTCAATAGGTATTGTCTTATTGCATTATCTAATTGAGTGTTTTTCTCGATTCCAATAATTCTCACAAAATTCATTAATTTGTTACCCTGTGATTCTTCGAGATCAAAAAGAATTTTAGTTCTTACGAGTTTTTGAAGATTAACTGAAGTTGATAGTCTATTCCGATTTTCCATCCGCCCGTTCAGAATAGATAACATCTTATTAACAGAAGCATTATTTGCTTGTTTTCCAGCAATCATAATGAAACTATCTAATTGATTTGAGAACTTCTTATATTTCAAATAGTTCTTAATTAATTTTAGTGTGACTTCATTCAACTCTACCCACTCATTAATTAAATTATCTTCATTACTCCGAACATTTCTAATTCTTTTGTTTTTTATATCAACATCAGACATTACCAGTTTGTAAATATGATTTTGTTCGAACAAGCAATAATAGGATAGCGCCCAAATTAATGGAGCGACAAATGTCGCTTCCTGATCCCGATCTGGAAATCTGTACTTTACATCATCACTAAATATAAATGAAATGTCATCATTCAATAAAAAATCAATCTCCTCACCTTCACCTGGATCATATTCTCTAATAAACTTCTTAATAGCTAGATAACTACTTGAATCTAAACGTTCATGATCATAATAAAAATCAAGTAAATTAGTTATTGCTGCTCTTGCAGTCGCGCCCTTTCTAATTTCAAGAAAGTTCATAACTTTATATTTAGCAAAAATATCTTTATAGTTACCGATTTCCACATGATCCAATATATAATTTTTCATGTAGAAGTTTAGATCACTTAAATACTGCTTCTTAGTTTTTTCTGATACGCCCTTATTACGAATATCTAGAAACTTCGCAAAATCAACAGTTACTGCCTTCCATTGTTTTATTGAAAATAAGTTATCCACAAAACACCTTCCTGATAAAATAAAATTTTATTCATATTTTAAGTTATTGTTTTGTTAATTGCAAATGGTTTCACTTAACGTTTCTGTATCCACCACGTCCCATCGACTTAAGGCTCCGCTAGGAGCCGACCGCGGTGCGGATGTGTCCGCCTGATTCTATTTCCCTGCCATTCCCCTTCGGGAGGACCGAGGGCCGTCAGGCCCGATGCGTGGATATGATGTTACATGACGTTGTTGTCTTCCTGTAAAATCCAAAAAAAGAGACTTTTTAAGTCTCCCTATACCTTAAATAAATAATTCGTCACTTACTATTTTCAAACATGCCATTAGGTAACGATCGTTTAATATTTTCGGGCAAGAACTCAGTTGTTATCTGACCCAAAGATTTAACTAACTCAGGATTCTTTCTACCCCAATTTAAAGTTTTCGTGACAAAGGCTTTTATCCAATTGACTTTTGTAAATGATTCAAGTTGATTTTTAAGAAATTCAAATTCGATTTTTATTCTCGATAGCTCATCTTCTAGCGGTTAAACACCCTAATTCAGGACAATACACCTCTTATTCGATATCAGATGTAGAATTTCGTTAATTTGCTTTGTTTCTCGCCGCCCTGCACCTGGTTTATCTTATACACAAGATGGTGAGCCAATCAGTGATGAGCAGATTTGTGAATGGATCATGGAGTTCTTAGCAGGCGAAGGCGCGAACTACGGCTATCGTAAACTGACCGTGCTTTTAAGCCGCCGCCATCAACTGAAAATTAACAAGAAGAAAGTTTACCGTCTATGCAAGCGGATGGATGTGCTTCGTCCACAGCGGAAACTCAAGATTAAATTCTCTGGCCCATCGCAATACCATCTTTGGATCAAGCTCATGTTGTCTTGCTATAGCGGTCATGTTGCCGATTTCCTTCCCCTTGGCAACCATCATCTTCTTGAAATTTAGATCATACTGTTTCTTCTTCATTTCGTTCCCCTCCGCCTCAATATTATTGTATCGGAGTAAGGGGTGTACTGTCCAAGTTCAAATAGGGGCTAAATAGACACCAAAAAAAGAGCGGGCTATCTTTTCGATAACCTGCTCTTTTTCTTGATTTTTAGCCTTGCGCCATACTTAATGACATTGGCTTAATGGCACGCCTTTTTATGCACCTATTGTCATTGAATAGTCCTTCATGTTGAACGAACAATCGTTAAGCATTATTACATGATACATATTTCGAGTGGTATCCGGCGAGTCTAGCGGCCATGATGCACCCGCGCAGAAGCACTAACTGAATCTCGGTCAGATCACCAGCACGCGTTTGGCTATGCGCGTGGCGGCTGTGACTTTGTTGTTACGCGCCGCTATTTGAACTTGACGAGATCCTGGAAGATCAGTTCAGCCCAGGTATTGCCCCTGGCCTGGACGAGCGAGCCGCCATCCTTGAGCGGTCCTAGCGCAATCGGCGCGAAACCGAGTTGTTCGGCCAGAACCGCGACCGGCGCCACCGCATTTTCGTCGTCGCTTGACAAAAACACGACGCGGCTGCCGCCATTCACGCTCGGATCAGCGGCCAGAACGGCAGCGGGCAGATGGTTAAAGCCCTTTACGAACCTGGCGCCGGTAAACGCTTTGGCGACAACTGCGGACGACGGCTGACCATCCAGGTCTTCAACGGGAGCATTTGTATTTGTCGCGTCGATGATCGTCTTGCCCTGCCAGGTTGTGATCTGCTTCGCGACTTCGCGATGTTCCCAAAACGGAACCGCCAGGAAGATCGTGTCGGACGCGATTGCATCCTGCAGCGTCCTAGGGACAACGGTGGGGCCGATCGCTCGTGCCTGCTGTATCAACGTCACGGGAGGGCGCCGGCTGGCGACGGTCACATCGATGTTCTTTCTTGCAAATGCTCGGGCGAGTGCTTGGCCTACCGCGCCAAAGCCAATAATCGAATAGCTCATGTTAACTCTCCATTCAGGGGACGTTTTGATCAACCACGGACCCATGTTAATTGGTAACCGGGCGTGAGGGACCGTTGCCCGCGATGCGCCACGCGAGACAATACCCGCTGGACAATCACCGAAATAAATCCCGCTTATTAATCAGGATTCCATACTTATCGACACAACTCGGATCATCTTCGTCAAGTTGACAGACCCCCCACACGCTTTTCGGCGTGATCTCAGATGGCCGATAAGCCGCCGTCGACAGACAAATCCACCCCATTCACGAAGCTCGAATCGTCTGAAGCAAGAAACAGCGCGGCCGTCGCAATTTCCTCAGGACGGCCCATCTTTCCCCGCGGGATCAGGGATTCGAACATCCGCTTCGTCTCCTCGTCGATAGCTTGGTCCTGCATCGGTGTGGCGATCGGCCCCGGGCTCAGCACGTTCACCCGGATATTCCTGCCCTTCAGTTCGTTGAGCCAAGTGCGTGCGAATGAGCGCAACGCCGCCTTGCTCGCCGCATACACGCCGAAACCAGGAAAACCTTTCACCGAAGTAACTGACCCGGTCATGATGATCGATCCGCCATCGTTGAACAGCGGCAACGCCTTCTGGACCGCAAACAGCGTTCCGCGCGTATTCAGGCCGAAGGTCGCATCGAAGTGCTGCTCGCTAATCTCGCCCAGTGGGCCGGCTTCGCCCGTGCCAGCGCTCGCGAATAGGACATCGATCTTGCCCTTTTCCCGCTTTACTGTATCGAACAGGCGGTCGAGGTCGTCGAGATTGGCCGAGTCGCCGCGCACGCCGGTCACGTTCCGGCCAATCAGCTTGACGGCCTCGTCGAGCGCCTCCTGCCTCCGGCCCGTGATGAAAACATAGGCGCCTTCTTCAACGAACCGCTTGGCGCTCGCCAGCGCCATGCCGCTCGATCCACCCGTGATGACTGCAACCTTACCTTCAAGTTTTCCCATGACTTCTTTCCCCTTTCGTGATGTCCGACAGTGTCTCGGTTCCCATTTGCACAAATGTGCTGTATCTTGTGGATCACTGATTCAGATACAGGTTCATCATATATGGATCAGTGATCCATTGTCAAGGCGATTTATGCGAGACTACGCCATAAAAAATTACATCCAATTTGATTATAGTTCCCTTTCGGAACATTAGCAATAATATTTGATAGAATGTTTCCAAAAGGAACATTTATAATGTAATATATTAATAGGGGTGATTTAGGTGGCTACATTCGCCGAGAGATTTAAAATGCTTCGTGAAGAGCGAGGATGGACGCAGGAGCAAGCTGCAGAACGATTGAAAATATCTAGATCTACCATAGCTGGATACGAGTCTGACAAAAAAGGCAGAACACCAAGGAAGGAAACGATCGATAAGATTGCCACTCTTTTTGGGGTTTCTATAGACTTTTTATTAGGTCGCATTAACGAAGAATACAGCGGCCAGTACTCAGATTCTAGAAAATATTTCCGAGCGAGCGCTGTCACGGGCGAAGCCGGCCCACTGGGCGAGATTACCGAGCAGCCATTGTCAAGGCGATTTATGCGAGCCGACGCCAGAAAAAATTACAGCCATCTACTTGCAGTCGCGCGTGACGTCGTCACCGAGCATGGTGCCGACGCGTCCATGCGAGATATCGCCCGCCGGGCCGACGTCGGGTTGGCCACACTGCTTCGCCATTTCCCGACGCGAGAAGCCTTGTTCGAAGCGTTGCTGCGTATGAATGTGGACGCACTGATGCAGCAGGCAGCCGAACTCGAAACGTCGAATCCACCTGACGAAGCGCTGGTGTCCTGGTTTCGCGAAGGGGTGGCATTCGTTCATAGCTATAGCGGCGTTTGCGCCTTGTTGGCGAGCGCCCACGCGGACCCGGACTCCGCGCTTCACGCTTCAAGCTCAGCGGTGCGGTCAGCGGGCGCGCGACTACTGCTCCGCGCTCAGGCCGAGGGAACTGCGCGCGCCGATATGGATGGGGTCGACCTGTTCGCCCTGATGTCGGCGCTCGGCTGGCTCGTCGGCCAGCCCGGATTCGCGCCACGGGGGGATCATCTCTTTCACGTTATTACGAGCGCCATCCTGATAAATCGGCCTAGCAACGGTGTCAAGAAGGCAACGTGTTGAATCAGATTTGCCGACGCATACTTTCCTACCAGGGAAGCCCCGGGGATTCGAACCAGACGGCGGAAAGCTGACTGGAGCCGACACTCGAAGGTCATTACCGCACTCGATCGATTGGCCGCTCCTGGCCGACACCGGAAGCTCGCCTTCACATCGGGGGCGAAAGTCGGCTCAGCATGTCGCCTAGGCTAAACTGTTGCGTAACAGTTACACTGGATTACATTTCTGTCGGAAACTTGCGAAGCCCGCCCATAGCCGCTGTCGGACCCGGACGGGACATTGGCGCGCGCGACACAAGGCGCGGGATTGCGTTGTGACGGAGCCTCACCTAACGTACAGCAAGCGAGAGCGCTCCGATTCTGCATAGATAGCTCGCGCCAGCATTTGTGCCCTGCCGACTTCAGGAGAAAATGATGCGTGGCCTGGTGATGGGAATCGCTATCATCTCAGCGAGCTGGCCGTTTATAAAGGCTCTCGCTCAGGATGACTCGGACATGCCTAAGGAGAGATGGGGAAAGACGGAAGACGGTCACAGCCGAATCACCGCGCGGCAGAGAAACTCAGAAATCGGACTTCGCGACAATTGTGGCCCCTCCTGGTTTCGCCATCGCTATGGACAGGCTGGACAGGACAATACACCTCTTATTCGATATCAGATGTAGAATTTCGTTAATTTGCTTTGTTTTTCGCCCGAATTGACGTTCTTCTCCACACTTCGGGGGAGACCCGCAATCAAAAGTCAGGCTCGGTTAGATTTCGATAAAGTTCTAAATTGCCCTTCTCTAGGGCATCGCGTTGCTCTTTAAGGTGTTGAATCTCTTCACGCAGACGTTCGATGGTTGCTTCCATCTCGTCGATTCCGTCTTGTAGTTGTTGGCTGTACTCGTTCATGCGTGTTGCTCCTTTCTTTACTTATAGCGGCTTAAGATTAAACCTTAATCTGCTTTGGCTTCACAGTGCCTTGTTTCACCGCTTCCATATATTCATACGGGGACAAATCGTAAATGCTGCCGTGGATGCGGATACGATTATAATCTTGTATAAACTGACTTACGACTTCATAGGCCTGTGGATATGTTTCAAACTCATGCCGCTGATAGCACTCCGCCTCTATGATCGAATGATACGATTCGATATGCGCGTTTTTATTCGGCGTTTTTGGCGGGATGCGCTCGTGAATCATGACAAACTCGTTACAAGCTTCCTCAAACAGGTTGCTAATAAATTGCGGACCGTTGTCCGAACGAATGACAGGCTTTTCTGCCTTGTCAAAGAGCTGACGTTTCATCAGTGCTTCCTGCATGATCTGAACGAGATGCTTCGCTTCGCACGTCAATCCAATGTGATAAGTAACTACGGCGCGATCAAACACATCTAAGATGCTCATAAGGAAGAAGAACCGTTGCTCGCCTTGGACCCATCCATACTTAATGTCAGTCTCCCACAGTTGATTAGAGGCCGTTATGACGCGATTGTTGGCAAGTCGCTTGGGATGCTTAATCTTGAGTTTCCGCTGTGGACGAAGCACATCCATCCGCTTGCATAGACGGTAAACTTTCTTCTTGTTAATTTTCAGTTGATGGCGGCGGCTTAAAAGCACGGTCAGTTTACGATAGCCGTAGTTCGCGCCTTCGCCTGCTAAGAACTCCATGATCCATTCACAAATCTGCTCATCACTGATTGGCTCACCATCTTGTGTATAAGATAAACCAGGTGCAGGGCGACCGGCCCTGTGGATTGTTTCTTGGGCTTGCTCTGGCCTATTCACGTATGCATAATACGTTGAGCGTTCTACCTCTAGCACACGCAGTACAAAGCTGATGCTATGCCCTCGTGTAATATACTTCTGGGCGATTTCTATTTTATCCGCAAGTACGGGTTCGTTTTTTTAGTAGGTCTTTGAGAATATCCCTCTCTAAGGCTTGCTCTGCAAAGAGCTTCTTAAGTTTCTCATTCTCTTTCACAAGCTCTGCATAATCTTCTGAAGTCGGTACAAATTTCGCTTGCTTTACACTAGAACCATCCAGTGTATCTAGATCCTTACGATTTAATTCTCTGGCCCATCGCAATACCATCTTTGGATCAAGCTCATGTTGTCTTGATATAGCGGTCATGTTGCCGATTTCCTTCCCCTTGGCAACCACCATCTTCTTGAAATTTAGATCATACTGTTTCTTCTTCATTTCGTTCCCCTCCGCCTCAATATTATTGTATCGGAGTAAGGGGTGTACTGTCCAAGTTCAAATAGGGGCTAAATAGCTAGCATTTCATTGTTTTTCATTTGGTTCTCAATTTGTTCTACATAGACCTTTTCTAGTTTCTCAAGTCTTTCTCTAAAATCCTCAGCTTCGATTTTAGAAAAGTACTTATCTTCAAGAGAATTATAGGTTCTTTCTATATCCTGAAATCTTTGATCAACATCTTCTTTAAATTGTTCAAATTGTCTTATTATTGGTCCTGTCAACAATTCTTCTTTTAAGTTATATAGCCAGTTTTTTATTTCTGAGAAAAGCTCTTTCTTATCACTTGCAGTTTCTTCTTCTAATAATTTTATATTTCCAGGCACCTTTGCTGTCTCAAAATCGTCTTCTAGTGATATTGAAAAATAGTAGTTTTCATCAAATGAATAAATAATAGTTATTGTTCCAAATTGAGTGTCTGTTTCTTCTTCCTGTTCAACTTTAAAATCACCAATGCTAAAAAAATCTGTTTCAAGTTGAGTGTATATTTCCTTTAAAAATGATTTGGTGATTGACAAATTATTTCCTCCTAATTGGTTTTTCTAAAAAAAATATATATAACTTCTAGTTTATTTTCAATATTTTGATGCAACAATGTCATATAACGTTCCTGTATTCATGAACCCCACAGGGGTTGTCTGCTGAAATCCCTCTCCGAAATCCTTCCCCGCAGACCAAGCTCCGTCAGGAGCGCAGCTTGAATATTATGTTCTATGCCGTTACCCGCATCCTGAATAATCTTGAACTTACTTCCACAATTTCTCTTCAATTAAATAATCCATCTCTTTAAAATATTCGATTATTCTTTCGGGTTCCTGTTTGAATCTATTTGAGTAATGAACCCCTATCCCATTTGAATCTGTATAATCAAAACTTAGATATTTAAATCCACCTCTTGGCCCGACATACTTTATGATGTTCCTTGCTGATTTATATTCTTCTAGCCTTTTCTTCTTTTCATCTTCCATTTTCTCTAAATATTTTGGATCTACTATTTCAAGTGAAGACCAAAGAACATCCAATTTACCCAATCCAGGAAAATGCACTCCAGTAAAATTATCATTTGATCTTGACCACATTCCATAATTTCCGATTGTATAACCTTCAGTTCCAGCTATAAGTCCTTTAAGATATTGAGTAAGATCAACTTTTAACTTTACTTGGATTCTCTCATACATCATGAACCCTCCACTCAAATAAATAATTGGTAATGTCATATAACGTTTTCCCTATTCACGAACCTCGTCAGAGGTTGTCTGCCAGAGGCAGACCAAGGAACGAAGTAACCCCGCTTGAATAGGATGTTATCGGATTTCGCTTCTTCTTCGGTTAAATAAACCTCCTAAGGTCTTATAATGACTTCTACTTCCATATCATCGTTTTCCCTCTTTAAATCTGCTTCTATACCTCTTGGATTTGCTATTCTACCTTCTGGATCATAGACAAAGCAAACTAAATACTGGCAGCTAGGATGAGCTTTGTACTTGTGGATATCAATAATTAATTGCTCTCCTAACTCCTTAGATTTAAGCCCCTTTCTGGTTTTCTTTATTTCAATCACTGCTTGTTCTGGCTTTAACAAAAAGTCTACTCTTGAACTACTTCCAGCATAGCTAGGCGTCCATTCTTCCGCTCGAATGTCATCAAAATATATGGCTAACAATGCATGAAATAAATCTTGAACATCATATTCATCTTCGATGGTTAATGAGTCTCTATTTGCATGTCTAGACCTAAGTTGTCTTGAAACATTATGAAATCTATCACATATCCTTTTAACATTTGTAATCCAACTGTCTTCTAGAGAGTAATTTCTATTTTTTTCTATCCCATAATCATTAATTTCTTGTATAAACGAATCTAGAATAGCAGAGGCTTCTTTGAGTCCATTACGATACCTAGTTTCAAATTGTTGATCAGGAGTGGTGCGATTAAAAACAGATAGATTAAATCTAATTCCTAAGAAATCTTTTAAATGACGTGTATCCTCGCCAAAAATTTTGGTTATCACTACTTGGGTGTCTCTGTACCATTTCTTAAACTCGGGTGAAAACCTTGCTACACTTTGTAATTGATTTATACTGTTTTTTTGTCTTTCTAGTTGTTCAGCAGCTTTCTCTTGATTCATAATAAGTCCTTTCTATTCAGCATTTAAGCAATTTCCGATAACGTTCCTGTATTCATGAACCCCGAAGAGTTGTCTGCTGAAATGCCTCTCCGAAATCCATCTCGCAGACCAAGGCTCCGAAGGAGCCGTGCTTGAATTTATGTTATAGGATGTCAGTGCCTTCCCGAATTAGCTCACCATATTTCAAAAATCTATCTTATGAATTTTATAATGGTTATATATTTCATCATCTATTTCTATCTCTCCGACAAACTTAAAATTACTTTTTTGAATAACTCTATTCGATGCATCATTCTCTAGTAATGCAATTGCATTTAATTCTTTGATCTCCGTGTTATCAAATAAATACTGAATTATTCCCTGAACTGCTTGAGTCGTATATCCTTTACTTCTATGTTCTTTTGAAATACCATACATGATTTCTCTGTTTGGTGCTGGAAGATCGTCTTTTATTCCTGAACAACACCAGCCAATAAATTCCCCGGTTTCTTTAAGTACGATCCCTAGCCTCAGTCTAAGATCACCAACATCCAGTCCTTCTTCGACAAGTTTAAGAAATTGATTGTTTTCTGGTATTTCATAGTTCTTCAACCAGTCTAGTCTGACTTCTTTTTCAACATTCCAACCTGGTAAGAACCCATAAATCTCCGGTTGCCATGTAAGTTCATGTAATTGATTTAAATCTTCTAATTGATATTCGCGAAGGATAATGTCTTTACATTCTATTGACAGGCTGTACGGGTTCTTTTCAGAGTGCATATAAATTCTCCTTTGTTTGTATTGATATTACGATGATTCGCACTGATTTCCTATAACGTTCCTGTATCCACGACGTCCCACCGACTTAAGGACCCCCCAGGGTCCGGCCGCAATGCGGTTAGTCGGTGCGGATGTGTCCGCCTGATTCTACTTCCCTGCCATTCCCCTTCGGGCGGAACAAGGAGCCGCAAGGCTTCGAAGCATGGATATAATGTTATAGGAAGTAGAAGCCATCATTGAATTACTCTCATGATTTTAAAACCGGTTTGTTATATTCAGAAATCCCTTTGAAATTAGGTTGTTCATTTATATACTTATTCGTGTAAAATATATTTCATATAAATAATGGGCCCTTTTTATAGGATGGAGATGAAGCATGTTGGGAACTTTTAATATTATTGTGACTTTGTTTGTAACGATAATAGGAAGTATCGTAGTTCCGATACTTATTGCAATTAAGCAAAAGAAGGATAGAGAAAAACTACATTTGAATGTTAGGTTAGCGATAAGTACATTGGGAGCAGGAAAAGAACATCAGTACCAGTATGCAGTAGTAAATACTTCTCAAAGAGTAACCTATATTACCGAAATATACATTGAAAAATACGAATTTGATCAGTTTATCTCTCGAATAAGACATATCTCACAAGTTGTTGGGCCTAATGGAGACGCTCTTAACCGAAATGTTTTACCTAATACGTCTTCAGTAGGGTGGCTACCTGAAGAGGAAGATTACAATAATCCTAATATTTATATTCGTTTAGCCGTTTATACACAAGATTTAGAAGTATTTAAGTCTGATTTTTTTGATTCAAAAACAAATGAACAAATTACTGAATCTGAGATGAAGAAAATTAAAAAGAAATTCAATAGATAAACGATCCGTTTCGGGTCTGTCAATAATTTTGTGTAAACTCTTTTAAGCATAGATTCCCCTGAGGGGGAAAACGCGAATCTAACGCAAGTGTTGACCGACCCGATCGGGGAAAAAGACCGAAAGCTGGAGTAGCATTTCCCCCCAGTTTTGGACACGGCCTATCCATTTTCGAGTGACATCGACGGTGGCCAGATAGAGCATTTTAAGTAGGGCTTCATCGGTAGGGAAAATGCTCTTTCCCTTCGTCACTTTACGAAGCTGACGGTGGTAACTCTCGATCATATTGGTGGTGTAGATGAGTTTGCGGATCTCAGGTGGGTACTTGAAAAAGGTAGCAAGTTCGTCCCAATGGGTCCGCCAAGAACGGATAATCAGGGGATATTGGGCTCCCCAAACTTCCTCGAAACGGTCGAGTTCAAGTAAGGCACTTTCCTCGGTAGCTGCCTTGTAAATGGGCTTTAAGTCGGCTGTTACTTTCTTAATGTCCTTGTATGACACGTAACGGGTGGAGCTGCGGATTTGGTGAATAATACACTTCTGAATTTCGGTTTGGGGATAACAGGCTGCAATCGCCTGAGAGAATCCAGACAGGTTATCCACACAGATAATGAGGATGTCTTGAACCCCGCGATTCTTAAACTCATTCAGTACGCTTAGCCAGAACTTGGAGGACTCATTCTCACCAATCCACATGCCCAGCACATCCTTGTTTCCGTCCAGATCGATGCCAATGACCATGTAGGCGGCCTTGTTGATAATGGCCCCATCTTGCTTGACTTTAAAGTGGATCGCATCCAGATAGACGATCGCATAGACGCCTTGCAGAGGTCGATTCTGCCATTCTTTAATGAGAGGCACAATCTTGTTCGTGACATGGGAAATGAGCGTAGGGGAGACTTCAATGCTATACATCTGTCCCAGATGATCCTGGATTTCCCTAGTGCTAATCCCTTTGGCATACAGGGCGATGATTTGCTCTTCGATACCCGTTACATTCGATGGATGCTTCTTAACGACCAGGGGCTCAAACTCACCCAGGCGGTCCCGAGGAATGGCGATGTCCTGTTCGCCGTACTCACTGACTACCGTTTTACGGCTCTTTCCATTGCGACTGTTTGGAGTGAGTTTCGCCTTCACTTCATGCTTTCCATAGCCCAAGTGGGTATCCATTTCAGCTTCCAGCATCTCCTGAATCGTCTCTGCAAATAGATCCTTTAACGCATGCTGTGCATCTTGCGCGGTTACCAGATTGTTCTCTTTAATGAATTCCCGAAGTTGCTGTTTTGACCAAAGTCCCATGTGTTCTCCCCAACCTTTCTCTTACTTCCATTTTAATGGGTTTGAGAGTTTACACAATATATTTACAGACTCTCCGTTTCCAGATTTTCTTTTGAATTGTATTTTTGAATCGGATCTTTGCTTCTATTTCCTATAACGTTTCTGTATTCACGAACCCCAAAGGGGTTGTCAGCTGTAATGCCTCTTCGCAATCCATCCCGCAGACCAAGGCTCCATAAGGAGCCGCAGCTTGAATATTATGTTATGTGACGTCGGCATCTTCTACGAGTTACTTACGCTTATTCTTTGATTTCTTTGCCATTTTTTTAAACTCTTCATACTTCTCTTTCGATGCTTTAATTTTACTTTCTACTACATATGGGGCATCAGTTGCTAAGTTAGGTAGCTTTTCATTCATGTAACTGTATAACAGTCTTTTCTCATTATCGGTTGGGATTATTGGAGCAACAGGTATAGATAACGGTCTATCATTTTCTTCTTCGAATATACTAGGTATACCAAAAGAAAAAAAATTATGAAAAGCTCTCTTCCTATCTGCCTCTATCTCTTCATAGTTACCATTGGAATTCAAATGAAATCTATCAAATCCAACCATGAGCAATTGGTGTGGTTTCCTATCTTTATTTTTGTAATATAAGATCACCTCAAGTACATCCTCATTTGCCAGTTGAGGTACAGACTTATATTTGTGATCCTTGGGTCGAGCAATCTTTACAATCCTATCTCCACTAGACAAAAATAAATATCTACTTCTAATCATCCATGCCACTCTTTCTATCTTTTATTTGTGCTGATTTCACATAACGTTTCTGTATTCATGAACCCCAAAGGGGTTGTCTGCTGAAATCCCTCTCCATATCATCCCGCAGACCTAGGCTCCCTAAGAGCCGCTGCTTGAATATTATGTTATATGATGGAAATGCTTCTTCGAGATTGCTTACTAACCTGTCCTTATTCACTTCAATTATATATTTTAGCTTTGATTCATCTTTTCTCATGTGTTATCATATTCTTAAAGAAAGACCAAGTGCGGTCAACACTTGGTCAGTACAATTGGCTTGGATGGTCTATTCCCTTCTAAGTCTCAGGTAATAAAAACCCACCTTTGGCGTTCAACCTTTGGGTGGGTTTTTTACTTTCTCTTGTTGTTATTGATATATGTTAAAAGTGCAAGAATGAATGTTCCAAATAATAACATCAGAGTCATCGCATCTTTTACTTCCATGGTCTCACCTCCTTTCGAAGGGAAACCATGCCCACCCAAGATTCAATTGTATCTATATTTTACCTGTATTCACATCTGCGCACAAGCGTTCTTATCTACTTTCTTGCATTTTTCCTTAATTCTATTTGTTGTCCATCATTTCTATCATATAACGTCTTATTTACGAACTTCCGAAAGAATGCTCTCTTCGTCATATTCACGAACTTCGTGAATCCTGCACTTTGCTCCTTATTCCCGCACTTTCTGCGTTTCAATCCTCCAGCCCGTCCATCCGATCCAACGGACTTTGAATCCGCCCAATGTCCCGCCTGCTCACATGTGTATACCGCTCCGTCGTTCGCACACTCTGATGCCCTAGCAGTTCCTGAATATAGCGAAGATCAATCCCATTCTCCAGCAAGTGGGTCGCAAAGGAATGCCTTAGCGAATGGATACTCACCTGTTTGCGAATGTCCGCTTCAGCCAGCGCTTTTTCAAACACTTTCTGCGCTGAACGTTCCGTCAGGTGGCGGCCTTCCCTCTGCCCTGGAAACAGCCAGTCTTCTGGCCGCTCCACCTCTATGTACTGCTCGACCACCGCAAAAGCCGCTTCGGAGAGCAGCGTTTGCCGATCCTTCCTGCCCTTTCCCTGACGGACTTTCAGCACTTTCCGTTCATGGTCGCAGTCTTCAGGACGCAACCTCACCACTTCGCTTACCCGCAGCCCGGATGTATACGTCAGGTACAGAATAGCCTTATGCTTTGGATTTTTCACTACTTTCAACAGACGCATGACCTCATTCAGGGACAGCACATCCGGTAGTTTACTCTCCTTTTTCGGACGAACATAGGCGGAGGATTTGGGCTGCTTTAGCACATGGAGAAAATAAAATTTCAACGCACTGATCGCTTGGTTAACATAAGCGTGCGAAAGACCTTTTTCGAGCAGCACCAGCGCATATTTTTGCACCACCGCATCATTTATGCTTGCTTCGGTCCCTTGCAATCCGGCAAAAAAGCGTTCCGTTTGCGATATGTATGCTTTTATCGTCTTGCTGCTGTACCCCCTTGCTACCAATGCATCGCGCAATTCTTGCCGCTGATCCGGATTCCATTCACCTCGTTCCGAAGAAGAGGGAACCGCATTAGCCAGCGTGTCCCGTCGATCCAGCCATTCCCGGATGTACGGTAGTTCTTTATTCAAGCGCTCGTCGTACTGGAACTTACAAATCCGATACGCTTCCAACAGGCTTTCTACAGCCGAGATACTGTACGGAATCGCCCAGATTTTTTCGTCTGGAACCCATTTCCTGCCTGGTATGGATCGAATCCCTTCCCGCTCCTTGACTCCGTATCGCTCCAAGCGTACGCTGATCGTTTTTTCATCCCGATAAAGTAGGTTTATCTTCATCTCACTTGCCTCCTTAGTATATCAGCCGTTCAAAAAATTGGAAATCTAATTTTGCACAAAAAAAGGGACTTAAGATGGATATTCATCTCAAGTCCCTGATTCTTTCAGAGTAAATTATTGATCCATTAAGTCCAATTTACATTATCATAAAATGTCTTACCTTTATTTGTCCAGTTCCTCCGTCACATCATCCCATAGCACTGCCGCCACCTTCTCCAACAGATACTCCAGCTTCAGGTTCAGTAGCTATCCAATTGGAACTCGCTCTACTCCCCACATAAACAAAAGATGAGCCTGATTATTTGTTTCTCATTTGTTAATACAATAAGGATAAGCCGTTAAAAAGCGCATTTTGTCGCCATTTTTTTCAGATAGACCGCTTGTATTACAATCATATATAAAGAACAACGAATTATATTTGCCATCTATTTTACTCAAATCATGTAATAGTGGAGATAAAAAAGAATCAACAAAGGAAACATCTTTTATACCATTATCTGCCCCATCCATCAGAAAGACTCCTTCAGCAAAATCTTCGTCAAAATCATCTATTTCATGGTCATTTAAAAAATCGCTAAAAACATCCTCATTCTCATCTTCCGGGTATTTAATCTCAACATATTCAAATAACTCATCATCAGAGGCAAAGTGACCGTACCAGACGGACACCATATTTTTTTCAAAGCAATTCATATCTCACCCCGCTAAATTTCAGTTTATACGTTTAATCTATCTGTATCCCGCACCAGCCACCATGCCCTCTACCCCACAACAGCTGTTGAAGGTAAAAAGCCCGCGCTGATCGCGGGCTTTGCTGAATATTTAGTCAAAATCATGCCTAATAGACTTGTTACTCGACCTTAAACTGTTTTAATTCGTCTTGAAGCTTATTGGACAATTGGTTTAATTGTTTGGATAGTTCAGCAACCTGCTCGATGCTATCCAATTGTTCCTGCGTGCTGGCGCTAACCTCTTCGGTTGAAGCGGAATTCTCCTCCGTGGTGGAAGAGATTATTTCCAGCGCCTGCAAAATCTCATCTTTGTGCTTGTGGACTTTGGAGGTGTTGTTGCTAATCTGGATCATTCGCAATTTCAAATCTTCCAAATCCTTGTTAATGCTAAAGAATACTTGCTTGGTGTTCTTCACCGATCTGGCATTTTCTTCTGCAATTTTCAGGCCGTGAGCCGTATGCTCAACCGATACGCTGGTTTTTTCTTCAATCACACGTACCTTCTTGTAGATTTCCTGTGTCGCCAGTGCCGTCTGCTCAGCCAGCTTGCGAACCTCCCCGGCAACAACGGCAAAGCCTTTGCCCTGTTCTCCTGCACGTGCAGCTTCAATGGAAGCATTGAGTGCCAGCAGGTTGGTCTGCGTTGCAATTTGGTTGACCGTATCCACGATGCTCGAAATCTCATGACGGCTCAGATCAATATCCTGAATAATAGACGACATCGCTTGTGTGGAATTGTGATTTTCTTCAGCCCATCTGGATAACTGATCTACTACAGCAAGCCCCTGTCCGCTTTGCTCAGCAGAGATTTGCACCATCGTTTCGATGGCTTTGGCATCATTGGCAATTTCGTCAATTTGGCCGGATAATGCTCCGGTTTTTTGTAAAATGTTATCCGTTTCGATGGACTGGTAGTTCGTCGCATTGGCAATTTCATTGATTGCTGTTGCAGTATCGTTCATCGTGACCGCGGTTCTGGAAGATATGGATTGCAGATCGTGAGAAGACTGATTCAAGACTTGAGCTGAGCCACCCACCATTTGGAGCATGCCTTGAATTTTTTGAACCATGGTGTAAACTCCTTGAGAAATTTGCCCGATTTCGTTGTTGGAATGCGTATCAAACTGAACGGTTAAATCTCCATCTTCAATCAGCTTGATTTTTGCGAGCAACTTCGGTATCGATCTCAACAGATAACGGAGCGTTATATAACAAATCACAACCAGCAGGATGGTGGCTGCGGCAAAACCGCCAATGGTAAGCCAAGTAAAGGCTTTTAATTCTGTGAGCACCTCTTGCTCAGAAATGGTTAAGCCTACGGACCACCCGGTATCTTTACTGGTTGCATACCCGATATAACGACGTTCTCCATTGTCATTAATCAGCTGTACTCCGGACTCGCCGGCAATCATTTTCTTTCCGATCTCCCCAAGATCACCTGTGCTTTCGTTAATCTTTTCTTTCAACACTTTAGTCTGATCGGGGTGATACAAAATATCACCTGTTTTGGATGCAAGAATCGAATAACCAGTGCTTCCAAGCGAATAGCTTTGCATAAGGGCAGGGATATCTTTGAAGGCAATATCAGCTGCTGCAAATCCAATTAATTGGTTACTGTTATCTTTGATCGGATAGAAAATACCCATGAGCACACTACCCGTAGCGACGTCAATATAGGGATCCGAGTAGTATAAACCGTTTGCTTCAACAGCTGGCTTGAAGAACGGACGTTTTTGGATATCGTAATCCGGTTTGGAAGCAGCACCATCATTCTGAAGAAAGAAGCCTTTGCCAGATATTCCTGCAATCCAGGCGTCGGCAAAAGATGGCTCTGCCTTTACAATGGCTGCCAGAGTTGCTTCTGTTTCCGCAGCATATGGAGAAGTTTTCACCATTTCTGACGATTGGGTTGTTTCTATGTATTGCTGAAAAAGGTTGTTCGTTGACATTTGTTTGACAAGCGATCCCTTTTCCTTAAACAACGCATCGAATTGACTGACGATGGCCTGCGTCTTCGTCTGGAGCATGGCCTCTTGCTGCTTGATAAGTATGCTTTGCGTGCTTGCAAACATGAACGTCCCCAAGGTTGCAAAGACGACAACGATAATGACTAACAACACAATGGCTAATGTGTTCGCAATGCTGGATGATCTGAATACGCGCTTTTTAATATTTTGTGACATGCTGCCATCCCCCCGAGGAGTATTGAGCGAAAAGCTCTTAGATAATATGTCGGAAGTTTGCAGTTGTTTTAATAGGTTTTTAGTATACACAATTTAAAGTTTTGCTATCTTCGTCTTACTGCCACTGCTCCAGGCGCATCCACCTGTCCTAATCTATTGGCCATGAATGAAGCTGGGTTTAGTAATGTAAGGTGCTACCCAGGGAGCTGGAGCGACGGGTTTAGCTGGCGAGGAGTGAGTAAGAGGATACAGCGAAAAGCCCGCGGGAGACGCGGGCTTTTTGTGCTGCGGTTTTAGAGACTATGCCGATTCTAAACCGGACGGAATACTGGGACCTAGCTCATTTCGTAATCGCCGCAACAACCTGATCAACCAGCGCTTTCGATGAGATGGGACCGCCAAACGTCCATGTCTTGCTGTCCAATGCATAAATGCGTTTTTCTTTGACAAAATTCAGGCCGTTCCAGACCGAATTATTTTTCAGCGCTGCTCCGAAAACATCATCGTTCGGCTGCACAATATAGATGAAGTTGCTGTCCTGAACGGCAGACAACGCTTCAATGCCAACGGTTGAAAAACCATACTGTTCAAGCTTGTCCGGCTTCCAATCGTTAATCAGCCCGCTCTTCGCCAGTGTCCCGGCGACCACCGAGTTATCCGAAAACATGCGCAGGCTGGCCGCATTTTGATAAGTGAACGCCTGTGTCAGAATGTAGTGGAAATCCGCTTTACCAGCAGCGGCGAGCTTTTCTTTGGCTTCCGCATAATGCTGATCCAACTCCTTCAGCACCTGCTTCGCTTTGTCTTCTTTTCCAAGAGCGACCGCGATGTTGTTGAAAATCTCTACCATTTTGTCATGATCGTAGCCGTTACCGCTATTCAGACTATATTCGACTGTCGGTGCAATGGCTCTAAGTTGATCATAGATAGCTTCATTTCCATCAGCATTGGAAATGATCAGATCCGGCTTCAATGCAGCAATCGCCTCCAGATTGGGCTCGTTGCGTGTTCCCACATCGGTCACGCTGCTGTCCAGAGCCGCCTCTGGAGTCACATATTGCTTGTATCCAGCATTATCCGCATTACCAACGGGCTGAACACCCAGCGCAATCATATCCTCCGTAAATGTCCATTCCAGCACAACAACACGTTGTGCTGGCCGGTCGAGTGTGACCTCGCCACGATTATGCTTTACTTTCACAGGTCCCGCTGCTTCGGCTGGTGTGCTGCCGGAAGTTGACGCCTGACTTGTATCCGATACATTGCCTGCCGCTCCGCAGCCTGCCAGAACAAGCGCAAAAACCAGCAACACTAAAATCCCGCTCAAACCCTTCTTCATAGAACATATTCTCCTCGTGTATGTACATTTTATAGATAATGATAATCATTATCATTTTTTTGAATTATGACGGAGAAATACAATTTTGTCAATGATAAAAGACAGTGTCGAATGGTCAACGGAAACACTGACATGCTTTGCTTTCCGGTTCAGCGCAACGCTGACCCAGGCACTCCTACCACGGGGTAGTTGGTGCCTGGTGTCGTTATATTTTCCGAATGTTAAGAGCTTTGTAAGCATTCCCAGTCCCTTTCCTGCACACAGGAATCCGGATATAGATTTGAATTTATTGCGTTAACCCAATTGCATCGTGGTAATACAGGTATCGTCGTTTTCAAACGTGGAGATTTTGGATTTTGCAATTTTCCCCTCATGCTCCACCGTAACGCTATAGGTTTTGTCACGCGGCAGCCATAGATCAATAAATCCATTGGGCTGGGATTTTATTGAGGTTTTATTCATGACTGAATTTCCATCAGAATCGTGAATCGTTACACTGAACTCTTCATCCTTCATTTCACCTTGACAACCGGTCAGGCTATGGGTTGCACAAGGGTGAGTCTGTTCCATATATGGGGCTATCGAAAGGAAAAACTCGTTATCAGGCAAAACGTAGGCCTTTGTTGTGGTACCATCCTCTGTTATGCTCAACTGACTGGAAGTGATGGAAGCGGACTGGGCCGTTGCCTTTCTTGTACTGAAATCATGCACCAATTGCTTGATATTTGACGCTCCTTGGTTATCTGCTTCTTCTCGCTGGGCATTCCCTGCAATCAGGTATGTCCCTATGGCAACCGCAACTAACCCCGTAGCTATCAAGGTTATTTTTTTCATCTTGAGTTCATCTCCTTGTCCCTTTTTTTACTATTATAAACGAGTGCACATCAGGATGGCAGGATGAACTCTTTATGTCACCATATGCTCACATTCATCTCTGGTACAGGCCGAAAATTAAGCAACAGGCGGTTTTCACTCCATTTTTTATAGAAAATCCTGCACTTCACATAGCCACACCATGTGATCTCCATCCTTGCCCCAATAATCCTTCGCAATGGTGTAGGGTGCGCCAAATTTCCGTAGCCATTTGGTCTGGGCTATTTTGAAGCCGCTATCCAGGCAAAAATGCGTAACTTCCATTTCCTTCAGCCTGGTCATCAAAGCCCGAATTAGCGTCGAGCCTACTCCTTGTCCTTGGTAACCGGGCAGCACATATAAACTTCCCAATGTCCCCACATGTCCGAGTTCATCGTTGGTACATTTCCTGATAGTTTCTCCGCAAGGGCCATAAGAGATCGTTCCAACGACGTTATGGTTATGTTTGGCCATCAGGAAGAACAAGTCTGAATTCAAAGCTGACAAAGATGTACGCAGCAACCGCTTTTTGTGCTCAATCTCCTGCTGCATGTCGTCGATTAAGGCTTCCAGACCCTCCTGTTCAAATGCCGCAGATATGGAACTTTCAAAAACAATATCCGCCGCCTCCAGATCCGAAGGAACAGCGAGTTGAATGCTGAACTGTTTTTTCATGATGTCAAAACTCCTGGTCATTAGTCTTTTTTTTGCATTTGGCCTGATGTAGTGTCGCAACAAATGTCACTTAATGCCTCTTCCCAACCAAGGATTTAACGTCGTTGACGTTCTTTCCTTCACTTTTCAATCACCTCGAAAACAGAACTAAAAGATTCTCCATACTCTGTTATCTTATAACACACCTTTGGCGGTATTTCAGGATATACTGTTCGTTTGCAAAGCTTGCTTGATCGATAAAAAATCTGATTTCAAGCAATGCAGCTAATACTTTCATAAAGAATCCCGGCCTTTTCTTACACAATGCCTTAAAGTATGTAATCTCGCCCGGATTTCTTTCTTTTGAGTACAAAATAGGAATAATTCATTAGTATCAAATGGGAAATTAACTGTTCTGTTGGAGATTGATACTCATTCACACAGTCGAGAAGAACCTGGAAAATCCTATTTTTATCAGAGCTATAGGTCCTCATAAATATCTTTGCATCTACGAAGGCTTATTGAAATCATCGTATTGAAAATCATATAAATCATGACTGCCCATAATAAAATTGACTAATTGGCCTTGTAAGCATTTAATCTTTTCCAGTGCTGCTTGTACATCCATGTCCATCTTACTTTTGTGAATATGTTCATGCAAAACATCAATAAGCATGTGCAAATCACATTTTTGTGAGTTTTCCATTTTGAACATCATTTTATTATTTTCAATCGTTAGACGTTCATAGATATCATCACCTAAACCCAATTCAAATAAAAGATGATGAAGAAAAAACACCCTGTCTTGGGCAATCTCAAATCCATAGGATTCATCTCTAAGATGCGAAACTTGATGTTGATAATAAGATATCGAAAACATTAAAAGCTAATGATAGCAATCTAATCAGACGCTCAGCGTCAGCTTCGTTTAGAAAATCACGGTCTATTGGCACGAATGATGGCCCATTAAATAAATCATGCCAGCGCACCAACGAAATATCATCTTTATCGATCAGGATAGGAATAAAAAAATATTCATGATTTAAATCAGAAATGCGTTCGTTGAAATAAGCTCTTAGTTGATAGTCGTACATTTTAGAAAATGACATTTTTCCTCCTTGCATAGGTAAGGCTTTTTCCTAAAGTTACATGTCGCCATCCCTTCTTTAAATAATCTATCCATTTCAACCTATATTGTAATATTAATCTGGCTGGATCAACAAGACTGCATAATGAATTAATCGTACTGCTTAAATATAGAAACATGTGCTCTTTATTTCTGTATTATGGTATCTTAGAAACGGATAATATGTAGGGGGTTCTGAAAAAAGGCGTATTTAAGTCTCCTGCAAGCAGAGAGGAATGAACACACATGCAACAATTAAGCGGAGCTCTGGCCCGTTTTGTACAACAACAAAACTTGTATAATGAAGCCTACGGGCTGTTCTCTTTTTTGCTGCGCCGGAGCATCTATATCGACAACAGCTAGGCTATCGCTGGATTGGAGCTGGCGAGCTTGTCCAGGAATCCTCCTCGTGGCCGCCCCATCATGTCGTAATCGCCACTTATAATGACGATCCACTTATTGTCGATACTGGGGCAGCCCATTCCCCTGTATATGCTGCGTATGAAGGTGGCGCGCCACAGCAGGTTGCCGACTTTTTGGCTGACTTCTTTACGGCTCTTTCCATCCTGATTGAAGCTGCCCGTACCTTTAAGGGAGAATTAAAAGACGAAGACACATACGAAACCAAAAATGAATTTATCGAGCACGTAGAACCATTGTTGCATCATTTGCTGGGCGAAAATCAAACCACGTATTTATTGCAGGATTTTGCAAAATCCTCATTTGAATACCTATCCCTGTGTTAATAAAATCCTTTTGTACAAGAGAGGTGGGCCTTATATGATTTATATTGCATTGCTGCGGGGCATTAATGTGGGTGGCAACAACAAGATTAATATGAAAAAGCTCAAGGAAACGTTTGAAAAGGCAGGCATGAGCCATGTGACGACTTACATCAACTCCGGAAACATCATTTTTTCCAGTAAAGTTCAATCCAACGAGGAGCTGTCGCTCCAACTGGAGCAGGCGATTCTGGAGGATTTTAGCCTGCCTATCCGGGTCATCGTTCGCAACATGGCGGAAATCCGGGCGATTGTGAAGGCATTGCCGGAGGAATGGTCTAATGATACACAGATGAAAAGTGATGTATTTTTTCTGTGGGATGAAATTAACGATATCTCCGTTCTGGAGAAGCTTCCTTTGAAGCCGGGAATAGGCAATATAATGTATACGCCTGGGGCCATTCTGTTTTCTGTCAGCAGAGAATATATCACAAAAAGCGGGATGACGAAACTGGCCGGCTCCAGTCTGTATCAGCATATGACGGTGCGAAATGTGAACACGACCCGGCAGATTTATAAGCTGATGCAAGCAGCTGAGCAGGAAGAGTTACGTGCATTAGACTCCTGATTGGAAGCCTCCTTCCTAAGCATTTTGTTTTCGTTTAGTAGACAAATCCGAGAGCAACCGTAGAGGATAAAATCAAAAAGGGAGCCTACTTGCGGCTCCCCAACTGCATTTCTTGGATGTATTGTTCCCACTAGACTCTGCCTATCGAACTGGTGAAGTCAACCCTTCATATGGAATACCACTCACCAGACTAGCTTCGTCAAATAGTAAAACCTTCGACCAGTTTATTCAATCGGGTAGCGCTTTCCTTCACCTGATCAGACTGTTGTGCCACTTCAAGAGACTTTTCCGTCGATGAAACCATGTTCTCAGCAATGTGCTGAGTAGATACGGCAGACTGTTCGCTGGCTGTTGCAATCTCGTGGATAGCTCTCACCATGGTTTGGATCGTTGCATTCACCTGCTTAGATGTGGCGTTCAAATCATTAACTGTATTCGTATGCTCAACTACATCATTGTAATATTGTTCTGCCGTATCCTCAAGCAGCTGATAATCCTTGCCCACCTTGGCATGCAGGAAATCCAGTAATTCCTCGGCATTGGTCGTCAGATTGGCTACAGATTGTACAACCTCTTGAGTAACATTCTGAATTTGATCTACCGCCTGCTTGGACCCATCTGCCAACTTGCGAATCTCGTTAGCCACAACTGCAAACCCCCGACCTGACTCACCGGCTCGAGCCGCTTCAATAGATGCATTTAAAGCCAGCAAATTGGTTTGGGCCGTAATTTCCAGAATGGACTGGGAAAGTATACGAATTTGGTCTACCGCCTTGGCTTGTTCCAGCGCTTCCGTCATCTTTTCACTGGCCTTCCGGTAAATCTCTTTGGACGCTTTATTGGACTCACTCGCTTCATACTTCAACGCTTCGGCCTTTAGGCTTGTATCATAGGCAGACTGCGCTTTTTCTTGAGTTTTGTGCGAAATGTACTCTGCCGCCCGCTGCATTTCATCGGCAGAATGATTCATGTTTTCTGTATATGCCGAAGTCTCCTCCATCGCTGCTGATAGCTGTTCGACTGTAGCCGATACGTCTCTAATCCGCTCATTGAGATCGGTCATATTATGATTCGTCTGATCACTTAGCTGATTAATTTGGCGAGATTCATTGATAACTCCCGTAATAACCATTGAGGTTGCATCTGTCATTTGTTGAATGGCACGTGCAATGACAGCGATTTCGTTATTTCCCTTGAGCAGGGTCGGATCAAGTGCTGCCGTTAAATTGCCTTGGGTAATCTCTTCACAGTATTTCGTAATGGTGCTCATCCGAGAACGGATATTCCGAATGGCCGAAAAGGAGATCATACTAAGGACAGCCAGCACTAGAGCCAGAATCACGATCAAAACAATTGTGCGCATTTTTATCTCATTTTGCGTATTTTGATATAAGTTGGCCGATTGTTCATTGTTGTAATCAGAAATATCGGTCAGTATCTTAACAATTGCCGTACTGGATGTATTAATCCGGCCTCTCTCTTCCTTGTCATATGTTCCGGTATTTTTTTTGATTGCCATGATCTGCTCAATATTCTGATAATATGTGTCTATGCTGCTTCTTAGTTCCTCGTACAATTTCTGTTCCTTCGGGTCCAGATTCTTTTGCGAAAATTTACTTAACCCTGATGCAACGCTGTCTTTTCCCTTCTGTACCTGCTTATATTGTTTATCTGTGTACTCCTCATTATCGAGTACTTTGGTGTAGTTGGCCCGCATGTTATAAAAATCACTTTTCACTTCCAGAATATTCGTTTGGTGTTGAAAGCGATCCATATACAAAATACCTTGTCCCTCTTTAGCTTGATACATGCCGAGAACCCCTACCAACGATACAATGAGCAAACCCACCAAGCTGATCATGATCATGGAGACCATCGTTGTCGTTACCTTTAAATCTCTAAATCCTTTTACTTTTTTAGTGCTGTCTGATAGTTTTGTTCTCATCAAAACCCCTCCAGTCGTCTATGTATAATAGATCACGTTGCTCCCATGGATACTATCCCCCAAACCATAAGAATTAAGAGATTACACCGTGATGATATATATATCGGAAGAAAGCGCTTAATATTGTAACAAAAATAACAGTGCTGCTAAAATAAAGAATATTTATCCTGTGAAAGTGAGCTTGGGACAGACAAATCAGGATTTTGCAAAATTCGATTCCAGTCGCTCCGAAGTGCAATATATAGACGAACTAGACCATTTCGATCTATATATTGTTCATTGGAAGTCGCTTATTGGATTTTTGCAAAATCCTCAAATATGACTATTATTTTAGCTTCTCACGAGCTTGGAGAATTTGCTAAACTAAAACAGTAGTCTTTATACCAAACTGGGACATATATCATCAACAAATCAAGAACAATACAGGATAAATAGGAGAGAACCTATTGTGACAAACCTACAAAACAAAAAACAAGTGTATATCATCCATGGATACACTGCTTCACCGTCTGATCATTGGTTTCCTTGGCTACAAGACAAGCTACAGGAAGATGGCGTTTCTGTAGATATATTGGATATGCCCAATTCGCAAGCTCCCCAGCTTCATGAGTGGACCCAACATTTATTATCAAGTATTGAGGTTCTACATAAGGATACCTATTTTGTTGGTCATAGCTTGGGGTGTGTTTCCATATTAAGATATTTGCAGCAAGTAAGTATCCCAGAGCAACTCGGTGGTCTTGTCTTCGTCTCCGGTTTTACCGATCCAGTGCCAACCCTGCCGTCATTAGATGAGTTTACAACTGATAAGTTGGATTATGAGCAAATCATGGACTCAGTAAAGATGCGTACAGTTATTGCTTCAAAGGATGACACGATTGTCCCCTTTGCACTCAGTAAGAAACTAGCGAAAGATATCCAAGCTGATTTCCACGAAGTAGAGCACGGAGGACACTTTTTAGAGCGTGACGGCTTTACTTCCTTACCCATTGCATATCAAGTTTTAATGGATATGATGAAGAGTTGAAAAGCTTCGGGCCCGAATGAATTCCATGGAGTGAGCGTAAAAGGTAACACTTAAATTCGTAAAATACCCCATCGCTTATATTAAGCAATGGGGTACGCCCCTTTTTAACGGTCCCGGGTTACCATATAATTCATTAAATGCTTCAGAAAAGCGATGTTGCGGGGTACCTCTTTCAACGCTTCCATAGCAAGGCAGTAGTGTTCCCACATCTCTTTACCGGCACCTTCCTGACCCAGGATGGATACGAAATTCGAATTGTTGTTCTCAGAATCCTGGCCAACAGGTTTTCCGAGTAAGAGCAGATCTCCCTCCACATCAAGTAAATCATCTTTAATCTGAAAGGCAATCCCCGCGTGATACGCGAATTTCTTCAAAGCAGCAATTTCCGACTCCTTGACCTGTGCGAGCATGGCAGGCATCACCAGACAAGCCTCAAATGCCACTCCGGTTTTGAAAAAGCACACCATATTTAACTGCTCCAGTGTCAATTGCTTTCCTTTGGAATCCAGATCCATCGCCTGTCCCATACACATATCTTCTGCCTTTTGGGCCGAGTATTGTATCAAAGCAAGTACGGTTTCGGCATTGAACTGGTCAAGTGACGATTGTTCCCCAATCGCCTTCTGAATCAGATACAGACCGGTTAATTCCGCGGTAGCGCTATTATGCACCTGATGCAAGGTCTGACGCCCTCTACGGGTAGACGCATTATCCTGAGAAGGCAGATCATCGAAGATCAGGGATGCGGTATGCATATACTCCAATGATCTCAGAAGCGGCACGATTGCCGATGCGTCAAGTCCATATTCGTTCACACCCATTACCCAAGTCAATATAGGCCGTATCCGCTTCCCATCCCCTTCGAGACTGTAATTTGCAGCATCAATAAGCTGCCCTTTCATCGCTGGAATCACATGAGGTTTGGTAATTTTTAATTGGTTGTTAATCTGATGGCGGATCATTTTGAACGTATTGAAAAAGTCTTCCTTTTCCTTGGAATCGTTTTTCAGACTGGTAATCATCTGGTCCCGAAGCAGTTTATCGAAGAAATCTACATTGTCCGCTTTTCGCACCATCTCTTGGATAAGTCGATTGAATTCCGGATTTCCGGATGCAAAGATCTCCATCATTTCATTATACTTTTCAGTACCTACACGTTCTTTATAACGTTTGAGTCCATTCATTGCACGATCCAGTATCACCTCACGGGCCATGGCATCGGAATCATATACGTTATGGATCAAATAGGAAATAACCGCCCAGTATAATTCAAAGGGATTGATAAGATCCGAACGCTGATCATGATATTTTAAATAGTAGGTATAGGGTGTTACCGCACCATCTCTCATATCGTCAACCATATCTGCAAAATCATCAGCCAACTGGTTATAGATACCATAAAAGAATGTTCGTTGCTCAAAGCCCTCATCCTCGGGAGCACCAATCACGGAACGGACAATCAATCGGGACGAAGAAGATTTTAAAATGACAGGTATATAAAGCTCTTCATTGGTGTAATTAGCACGCGTTAGGTCCTTGACACGGTCGATATCCTGGGAATGAAAAAAGACATAGGACTGCTCGAAAAATGTTTGCTGTGTATCCGGCCGCTGATGTTCCTTAATATACTCAAAAGCATCCGAGAGCTCTGAGTGTATGTATTGAATTAACTCCATATTATTTCCGGTCCAATCGCCCAACTCAGGCACAGATCCAGTGAGAAGCGCAGCACGTATCATACGGGAATATTGTTCTTTCTCTTGAGCGGTCAAAACCTGGGAATCGAGAAGATCGTCAATGAAAGGATAGGTTAGACCATAGGAATAACCAAGCCTGATGGCTTCATCCAGTCTGCGAGCACGTTCCACAGGTGACACTTTATCGTCCATCTCTTCCATCACATGCAGAATAACTCCGATAATGATCTTAATCAGTTTGCGCTGGGCTTGCTCGGCATCCATTTCCTTTGGAATATGGGAGGATACGGACCTAAGTTTGTTGATCACCCAAATTGTGGCGGTTTCTATGCCTTCCTTCTGGGCCCACCGATACAACCCGGCCAAATTCATAAATTCTGGTTGGTCTCCCCCGTTTGCACTGGTGGATTGAATCAAGTGTTTTTTGATGTCAGCAATGGCACGCTGAATCCGGGTCTGTGTGTCAGGAGAATCCAGAGCTTTGCCTAGATCCCTCATATAAATATAGGAGACGCTTCGATCCAGGTAATCATCCAATTTGCCTGTATAATTCAGCCATTGAATGTATCTATGATAATCCCGAGTATCAGGTTTTCTCTTTGCCCTCGAAAAGAAGGATAGCCATGAAGAATGATGAATATGATTCCTTTTCCACATTTGGATATCTTCCGTCAGGGTAGTTACATAAGTCTTGTCTACGACCTGTGCATAAAGTGATGCAAAATACTGAACCGCCTTCTGCTCAGCCAGCTGATATCCTGTATTGGCTTGATTTATAAATTCCTCATTCATACGATGCATTACCTCAACTTCTATTTTTGTTAAACATGGTTGCATTTCTTCCCTGACGGGAATGGGGCGGATCATGTTTTTATCTTTATACGGGAAAGAATCTGTGAGGTTACGAAATTATTATGCTGCTTACAAAAATACACTTATTGGCTTCATCAAGCAGATGTACCTTTACTGACTGGTCTGATACCGTTCGAATTATATAGTATAATCGATTTTAAACCGTCTGTTGACTGGCTACCTAGTTATATTATGAATGTTATGAATAGGGGGTTGTGTGATTAATGACAATGGAAGAAGTGCTTATGCTGGAACGTAATGAGACGAAGCTCGTTGGATACTCTGTAACCGCGTCGTTAAATCAAGATCTGGAAACCGGAATTGTCGTAAGATTACGCGAAGAACTCTTTGACAAGCGTCATGAAATTGCAAATCGATTAGATGATGACGGGATTTACTTAGTCCAAGTTTACCCGGACGGTGAATGGACGCCCGATGTTCCGTTCGTAAGTATTGTTGCGGTAGAGGTTAGCGATTTTGCACATATTCCCGAGGGATTAGTTCGTCATACGATACTGGCTGGGAAGTATGTGAAGGTCACTCATAAGGGACCTGAATCCCAAATAGATGGAACCTATGACTCAATCCGTGATAGGGGGATCAGCGCTTCTCGCTCTTTTGATTTCGAGTATTGGACTGATATTCATTCTCTGGAACAAAAGGACAGCACGATAGATATTTATATGCCTTGGGAAGCTTAGTCGATGTAACAAGAGCAGAATGTACTGCTACGCATGTGTTAATTTATATTATTTCGAGGTGTTTTTATGGAGTGGCTGGAAACGATCAGATTATGGAACCAAACGCCGGTTAAGGTACTGGACATTCGTCATTTTACGATGAAGCCTGGAGAGAGATTGAGTTCCTATTCCCTGCCTTCAAGCGGATTTCTATTCGCCAATCAAGGAGAAGCCAGATTAATGCTTGATAGAATTGAAACCTCATTAGCCAAGTTTCAGGTTCTCCACGGCGGAAAAGGAGCACATCTGAATATCTGGTGCTTAAACCAGCCGTTTGAATACTACCTCATTTTATACAAACCCGTTCAAGAACAAGCGGGTCAAAGTCCGTTCGAACGAGAAGATCGGATGGCTCTATTTAGACAAAACTATGCGTTTCAGGCCCTCTATCCGCTCCCCCTGATATCGCTTGTCGAACAAATGAATCACCAGTGGTCTAATAGAAATGAACTGGACAAACTGCAAGTGAATGGATTGTTCTATCAATTCGTGCATGAACACTTTCGTCAACTACAGATGAAGGAGATCAAAATATCCGAGCCGGATCTGGCTACACAAATAGCCCAATATATTCAAGAGCGTTTTCAAAAACCAATCGCTATGGAGACGATGGCTAAACAATTTCATTACAGTACCCACTACCTCGTAAAGGTGTTTAAGCGCAAATATGGATGCAGCCCTATCGAGTATGTCGTTCAAACCCGCATCAACAGGGCCAAATCCTTGTTAGCTGAAACAGATGCTTCCATTCGGGAAGTTGCCGAAAACGTTGGTTATACCAATTTTTATTACTTTAGTAGACTTTTCAAAAAGCAAACCGGCGAAACCCCAACACAATTTAAAATGCATAGCCTTGTTATAAGAAGTTCAACGAATACAAATTTTACACTCAAATCATTCATTGCTCCCGGATCAGGACAACGTTATATTGGTAACAATGATAATCATTATCAACATAACGCTTGGAGAGTGGACGATATGAATGTTAGTTTTAAGCCTGCTTTTGCTGTTACCCTTTTGTTCAGCTTAACATTGCTGCTGGCAGCTTGCAGTGGCACGAGTGACGTTGCGAAGCCAATTGAAACAAGATCGTATACCGATGCACTTGGACGGCAAACGGAAATTCCTGTTCAACCCAAAAGGGCTGTTGTTATTACATACGGCGGTTATTTGCTTCCATTAGGCTTAAAACCGGTAGGTGTCAATCAGGAGATACTCGACCTTTATCCTGACAAGATGGCTGATGTCGCTAGCATAGGCAAAGGAACAGGTAATGTCGAGGCCATTTCCGCATTGGAGCCGGATGTGATTATACTGTCGGATTTTCACGACAAAGCAACCTTTGAGCAGTACCAAAAAATCGCCCCAACCATTGCAGTAGCATGGGGTGGTGATCCAGACGTGGTGAATACACTACGGACGTTTGGCGACATTATGAACCGGAAAACAGAAGCAGAATCCTGGATTGCTAAGTTCGAGAAAAAATTGCAGGGCATTCGGGAACAAACTCACATCCCCATTAAAGCAGATACTACCGCAATCTCTTTCATTATTCACAAGGGAGAGGTACTGCTTGGAGGCGAGGGCGGTACGCTCGGAAAATTGATCTACCAAGATTTCGGTTTCCAAATGCCTGAGCAATTCAAACCATATGCCGATGGCGGAACTGCTCTTTCCATGGAAGCTCTGGTCCATCGTCCGGCTGACTATTTCTTTACTCAAATGACAGATCAAGAGTTGGAGCAAACCATGCAGCTATTCAGCGAGCCTGTGTACCAAACGATTCCCGCTGTGAAAAATAATCACATTATTAATGTTTCCCGTGATAAATGGAACAATGGCCCCTACCTGGTGGATGAGGCGGTCGATTCGTTGATTGAACAAATATCTCAAATTCAGCCATAGGGACATACGGCACCTTCATTGACGTTTTTCAGGGGTAAAATGATTAAAAATAGCGAGAAGCCCAAAAAAATCGGCATCTCGCTATTTGCTATTCATAAAGTTCCCATGTTTCTGTACATAGCTCAATGAAAGAATTTGCAGCATGTCTGCAATCGTCATACCCCAAACTACCAGAATGAGAAAAAAGAACAGGATATTCGTTGTTTCTTTTTTCTTCTCTCATATCAAATAAATAATGATTTCCTCTCCCATCCATCCCAAACGACACAGCATTCGGCATATACTCCGGCAGCTCATAAGCTAGATTCATTTCTCTCAAATCTTCGGTATCGAAAAACTGGAAATAACGTTCTCCATTTTGAAACTCCCCGCCGTTAGAGTATTTCAAAAAATGGATATAGCTGTCCGGAAATTGTCCTTGAGGCAGATGCCAGCTAACAGGATTCAGAGGTTTATATTGATCGTAATATGGAGAAGACTTCGAAAAAGGGTTCACTTGTCTTTCTTTTATTTCATAAATCTCTTGCTCCGAAAGCTTTATGTTCCATGTGTTCAGAAAACGGGATAGTTGTTCATTCGTCACACTTGGACATTTTACAAATTGATGTTCAAAATGAATATTCCAGATGATAGCCAACCTCCGATGAATCAGTGTCTCTTAACCTAAATTATAACGGATATTATACTTGTTCTCCAGACTTCAGCTATTGACCCCTTCTACTCCTCGTCCCTTGCCGGGTTGAAGCTTGCGAACACAGTTCATCAACCGTTAAAGTATGCATGTTCATTCCCCTCTCATTGTCCTAATCTCAACCTTCAATCCACATGCTGAGTCTTTAAGACCTGTGTTTGATCCAAAATCACCCACTGATTCAGCTCGTCGTATCCTTTTACAATTGCTGTGATCTCATGCTTTGGATACGTCCACTCAGGTGGTACCTTTTCCCCATATGAACGATGTGTCTGCCAATCTCCTCCTCATCTTGTGATAAACTTCATTCATACGCCATTCCCGCAAGAATCAACTCCTCCTGAATCCAGCTACTTCTGGTAGACAGTTCCAGCAAGTCGGCAGCGATCTGCTTGATCTGCTCTTGTAACACATGTGGCTGGTCAGTTCCTTCCAGAAAGCGACTCAAGAAATGAAGAAATACATCTACCTTCCTGAGCTGCATCAATACAGGTAAAGCATCAATCTCGGTTTGGGACAGATGAACTCGGCGGCTGAAGCCCTGGCAAAAATCCCGAACTGCTTGTGTCTCCTCCGGTTGTCCCAAAAATCCTGATAAGATGACCGCTGGTTCCATGACCCGAACGTCTAACGTACAAAACTCAAAATCAAGCAATGCAGTCACTTGGCTATGATCGGTATCCTTTACTAACAAATTGGAAGCGTTCAAGTCCCCATGTACAAGCTGATGCGGCAACTCTTCCAATGCATGAAGCGAATCTGTAATCTCTTCATATACTTTTCCTATCCATCGCAGCTCGTCATGCAAAGTTTTTAGAGGCTCAGGCGGATGCAGGCAAATCTCTCGAACGATCTCCTGGTTACACAATGGGTAGGATTGCTGCAAGGCGTAATACGGTCGGTAAACTGGAGCCATATCAAGATTGAAAGTCGCAAGTACAGCAGATAATTCACCCGTAGCCTCGCCAAAGGAATAGGCAAAGCTTGAATCCTGCTCCAGTGGTGATTTGCCTTCTATGTAATCGAACAGACAGACATATTTGCCGCTTTCCTTCTCAAGCTGAGCGAGTGTCTCTCCCGTCACTGTTCGAATTGGTATCGGCACCCTGAATGATAGAGAATGCATACTCAGCGGCTGCAAAACCGCATGCTCAAATTCAATTTTGTCCCTATCTCTGTGTGTATCGTAGACGCGCAGCACCCCGCTTCGCATACCACCCTTAACAAAATACGTCGTATTATTCCAACCCCCGGTTCGTTTCTGCAACGTTCCGTTCCACTCCGGCCAGTGCCGTCTTAGTATCGCTTCCAAGGATGTATCCTCCCTCTTGCCGGAAATAAAGGTATCCAGCAACCTATCATTTCATTAGCCTTGTGCTTATGAATTTGCAGATATTATAACATATAGACGCCCAATTAAAATTGGACGTCTATTACATCATGTAATGGTCATAGCGTTTACATGCTCCTTTGATATCCTTCATTTCCTCAACTGCTTGTTTCGGATATTTTGCGGGGTAGCACCATAAGCCATTTTAAATTTTTTATAGAAAAAACTCATGCTGTTATATCCAACTTGCTTAAATATCATTTCGAACGGCAGGTTGGTATTCACAACCAGAGAATAAGCTGCATTGAGTTTAATGTTGGCAATAAGCTGAGTATAAGTAAGACCAGTTACTTTTTTTAACTTATTACTTAAATACGTACTATTGTAACTGAAATGATTAGATAATTGCTGCAAGCTTAAATGCTGATAATGCTCTTCCATGTAATTCAGAATAGATGTAATATTATTTTCCTGCTGGTTTAAGTGAATATTATGCTCGCTTTCCAATACACGAACCAATTCTCCAAAAACAATCTGCAAATAAGCCTTGACCAATTCCATCGAATCCTCTTGACTGGAAAAATATTCGATTAAGATTCTGCGCAATATATATTGAAGGTTTTCATTATGTTGCGACTCAAAAATAATAAAGTGATTATGGTGCTGATGCTGGAGGACAGAGTTGGCGAGAAATTCACCAATCAGACTTTTTTTCTTAGATAACCGTTGTAAGAACAGGGAAGAAATCGTTTCTCTTTGCAGCAAGATATTAATAAGGATATCGTCTTCTCCCAAAGGAGCGATGCTGTGGGGCACATCCTTATCCAGGACACACACTTGGCCTTCACAAAGCTGAATTTCTTTGCCTGCTATGATTTGATTGCACTTACCTGAATAGACATAGTTTAATTCAATAAATTCATGCATGTGCTCCAGCATCGGAGCAAATCTATTGTGCTTGCTAATATAAATATCATGTTCTCCGAAGAAAAACAAAGCGGGCATACGATACATGTTTTGATTTATATCATAGTATCGTTCGTCCTCCGCTTCTTCGGAAAGATCATTAATAACCTGGTTGTTTTGTTGTTGTAAAAGTTCAATTTCCGTTTTGATTCTCAGCAACTGGTCCAACTCATGAAGATTCATAAACACTGGCTCCTCCTTCATTATATGATGGAAAAACGGGCGGTTCTCCGCCCGTTGAAAAAACTACCTATACCAGATGCCTCCCATTAACTGTGAACTGCCGCCCGAACCTTACTGCCCTTTCCTCTAATAGCGATTCCCAGACAGATGAGTGCAGCAATCGTAAACACAATCGCAGAAACGAGGAAGGAAAATGAGGCGGTTTCATTTCCAAACAACATGCCAACTAACTTGATAACATAAGGCGAAGCAAACGCTCCCAAATTGGAGCCTACCATCGCAATTGAAATGGAAATCGTCTCACTGCCTTTAGGCACGATTTTAGTTAGTATGGTAAAAATATAAGGAATAAACAGCGCAAAACTAAAGCCAATGATAAGCATGGCAACGGTAACCATGGTAACATTCTGAGCAAACCACAGCAGTACAAAACCTGTTGCTGTTAATAGACTGGAGATAAAGGGAGCGTAATTTCTAAACCATTTATAAATTTTACCAAACAAGAAGCCTGCAATCATAGTTGCCAGGGAGAACAGCGTTAACGCCGTTCCTAAAAAACCAGGATTAGGCATATTCTTTTCAGCAATCATAATACCTGTTTTGGTATACACAATCATGATAAAGGTCATAAACAGGAAAAGTGCAGCTCCTAATCCAAGTACAGGTATGGATACTCCGCCGCTTTTGTGGCCCGTTCCTGTTGAACGCTCCACTGTAGGCTCCACACGCTCTGGTTCGGGAATAATAAGAAAGAATAACGACGCAATAGGAATGGTGATAGCATAGCATAAAAAGGCAAACTGCCAGTCGATTAAGGCAAGCTGTCCTGCCACAAAAGTAGCTAAGCTACTTCCTAGCCCTTGAACGGCGCTTTGAAAGCCTACTAATTGGGCACGTTCGTCCCCTTCAAAAAAATCACTAATTAAGCTGACGGCCAGCGAATTGAACATCCCGAGACCTGCACCTAATACCAGACGCAACGCGAGAATCCATGTAATGTTAGTTGTGAACATAGGTAGGATTCCGCCGATGACCACGAGCAAAAGTCCTAGCATGACTGTATTTTTTTTGCCCAATCGGGAAGAGATCGGACCACTCAACAGCACAAACAGCATCATCGTGAAGGATGGAATAGTAACTACGCTTTCAATCAAGGAACTAGAAACCCCTGATAATTGATTCAGCATCATCGGTATGATAGCCGAAATGGCACTCGCTGATGTCAGGACTAAGGAAATGGACAGCAACGCCGTTTTAAACCATACTTTGTTTTTTATATTCATCAAGTTACTCACCTCTAGTCTATGTTATTTAGCCTCTGGTTGCATGGGCAGGAACTTGGGTAGTCTGGCAGTATCTGTACTGGAAGACATACTGCCCTGAACCGACCGTAAACGTAATTTCACGATCTTCGCTCCTTTGGAAAATCGCCTGCTCCCCCGTAATCCCCATTCTCCCAGCCAGCTCCTGTGGTATATAAACAGGCGGATTCTGAATCGACGGATATTGCATGGCAATGGTCTGCTGTAATGCATCCGGCTCCATAACTCCCGGAAGTGTAATCTCAGCCGTCGTATTATGCGGAACGCGAACCGTCATCTGCATTTCTTCATTCACGATTTCCCAATGGACTTCCAGCGCACCATATGGCGTTTCCAGTTCCCCGTGGGCCGAAGTAAGATTAGCAGGCGGTTTAGGAGCTAATCGTGATTTTTTATAACCCGCTTCAAGCACATCGATTCCGGCAATATTTTGGTACATAAAGTCTCCAACTGAACCGTATGAATAGTGATTGAACGAGTTCATATCCGTACTCCAGAACGAGCCGTCCACTTTGATGCTGTCCCAATGCTCCCACATGGTCGTTGCCCCCCGTTCAACCTGATAGAGCCATGAAGGATAATCATTTTGAAATAAAATCTTATAAGCTACATCCGTATAGCCATTGTCGGACAAAACCAGACATAGATAGGGTGTGCCCACAAAGCCGGTATCCAGATGCATATCATTTTTTTCTATGAGCCGTACAAGCTCCTGGATCACTTGCGTTTTATACTTGTCCGGCACCAATCCAAAGTGCAGAGCAACAATCTGTGCAGTCTGGGTATTGGAGGTCAGTTGGCCAGCGTCATCGAAGTAGCGGTTCGCAAAAGCGGTTTTAATCCCCTCATGTAAGCTTTTATATGTGTTGTAATCGGTATAACGATTAAGCAGTCTGGCCGTCTGCGCCAAAATATGAGTCGAATACGCAAAGTAAGCAGTTGCGACCAGTGTTCCGTCGGTCGCCCCAAAATAGCTTCCTTCCTCGCTATCCAGCGCCAGCCAGTCTCCCAGCTGCAAACCGGTATCCCAAAGACATTCTTCGTTCCCCTGGGCACGGATGTAATCCACCCATGCTTTCATACTGTCATACTGCTGAGCTAAAATTTGCTTATCCCCATAGCATTGATACATGGTCCACGGACATATAACCGCCGCGTCTCCCCATGCTGCTGTCGTTTTGTCCATATTATCCGCAAAGGTTCCTTTGAGGACATCCGGCACTACAAAAGGCACTGCCCCATTCTCCAGCTGGTTATAAGCCAAATCCTTCAGCCACTTTCGGAAAAAGGAAACCGCATTCATATTGAAGCTGGCCGTTCTGGCAAAAATCTGTGCATCACCGGTCCAGCCTAATCGCTCATCGCGCTGCGGGCAATCGGTTGGAACATCCAGGAAATTCCCCTTTTGTCCCCACATAATATTGTGCTGTAATTGATTGAGCTTCGGATCGGATGTCTCAAACACCCCGATATTCTCCATATCTGAATGCAGAACAACGCCCGTAAAATCTTCAATTGTAACGCCATCCGGAAAGCCCTCAAGCTTCACATATTGAAAGCCTTGAAAAGTGAAATGTGGCCGAAATATCTCCTTCCCCTTCCCACTGCAAATGTACGTAATCTGCTGTGCTGCATCACGAATGTTATCTCTGTAAAAGTTCCCTTGCTGATCCAGCACTTCACCATGAACCAGCTTCAAAACCGTACCTTCAGGGGCTTCAACTTTAAATTCCAGCCAGCCTACCATATTTTGGCCCAAGTTAAGCACAAGCTCACCTTTGGGGGTTCGAATGAGCTCAACAGGCTTCAATCGGTTCATCACACGGACAGGCTCATTCTCCTGAGCAACCAGATGACTTAATGGGAACGGGACGATCTGCATCATTTTCCGTTCGGTTAAAGAGCTATGTTCGGGTGCCCGCTGCTCAAGTCTGGCATCATAGATTTCGCCGTTATAAATATCCGACATTAAAATGGCACAGTTCGTTGCCTCCCAAGAAGAATCAGAGCAAATGAGTTCAGAACGGCCATCTTCATAACTAATCTCCATTTGAAGTAGCAATGCATTCGTGTCCCCGTAGGTGTCCTTGCGCTTCTGCCAGCCCAGATAACCGCTATACCAGCCTTCTCCCACCGTTGCTGTGATTCGGTTATTTTGTTCTTGAATGGCAGAAGTCACGTCATACGCTTGCACCTGGACACGATCGTTATAATCCGTCCATCCTGGGGTAAAGTAGGCATCGCCCACTTTTTGCCCGTTTAACTCCAGTTCATATAGACCCAGGCTTGTAGCATAAATGACTGCTTTTTTCACTTTCCCCTCAACTGAAAAACACTTGGAAGTGGCAAAAGGAGCTCTTGTCTGAAACTCTTCATTTATGCTCCGCTCCTTCACCGTGATCCATTGTGCTTTCCAGTCCTGCTCATGGAGCAACCCCATCTCCCAAAAGCCGGACTCACTCCATTTCGATTCTTCTGGTTCTGTGTCACCCGCTCCTTGAGCCCACACTTTTACCCGATAATAATATCTTTGTCCTGATTCCAGTGGAGGGCCTTCATATGGAAACAGAATGGATTGATCCGAATAGGCAAAATGATTCCAGATCAGCGATTCAAAAGTGGGATTAACGGATACTTGCAATTGGAACCGTTTTTGTGAAACATACATTTTGTCAGATTCAATCTGCCAACTGAGTCGCGGCTTTTTACAACCAAGTCCAATCGGATTATTTAAATGCTCGCATCTAAGCGCTTTCAATTTTAGCATTCTTATGTCCTCCCTGAGTTCTTCTTTTGTATTTCTATACTTAAATTAAAGCGCTTCCATCGATTATGCGTCAATGTTGTATCCATGCATGTTATATGCTTGATTTACAGGTGTTGAAATTCCACCCCTTATATTGAATCTTAAAATGGATCTATTAGATAAATATGTATGTTTTCAAAGCAGCGCTCATTAAAAAAGCCTGAATCCGTTTGGGGCGAATTCAGGCTTGAATTTTACTATAAAGTATTTTTTTTAGCTAGCTTATGCCTGTCCGGCTATCGCTTGTTCCGGCGTGGAGGTCGGGTACAAGTGGCAGGCGACCTGCCGACCTGGTGCAGCTTCGGCAAAGATTGGCTGTACTTTGCTGCAAATGTCCATGGCTGCCGGGCAGCGGTTGTGAAACGCGCAGCCGCTGGGCGGATTTTCCGGGCTCGGCACATCGCCTTTGAGTACAATCCGGTCCCGTTCCGCTTCCGGATCGGCTACAGGTACCGCAGACATCAACGCCTTCGTATAAGGATGCAGCGGCTCCTTGAACATTTCTTTGGTCGGTGCGAGTTCGACCAGCTTGCCCAGGTACATCACACCAACGCGATCGCTAATAAATTTGACGACCGACAGATCATGGGAAATAAACATATACGTCAGGTCGTACTGTTTTTGCAAGTCCTTCATCAGGTTGAGCACCTGCGCCTGAATGGACACATCGAGCGCTGAGACCGGCTCGTCACAAACGATAAATTTGGGATTGAGCGCCAGTGCCCTTGCAATCCCGATCCGCTGACGTTGACCGCCCGAAAACTCATGCGGGTAACGATGAGCGTGATAAGGGGACAATCCGACCACTTCGAGCAGGTTTTCTACACGCTCCTTGAGCTGTGCTTTGCTCAACTTTTCATGGGTGATGAGCGGTTCTTCCAGCACCTGCTGCACCGTCCATCTTGGATCAAGTGAAGCAAAGGGGTCCTGAAACACCATCTGCATATCCGTTCTGAATTTGCGCAGTTGCTCGTTATTTAGCTTCCGTATATCCGTACCGTTAAACAGAACTTCTCCATCCGTCGGCTCGATCAGTCTGAGGATTGCCCGACCTGTTGTAGATTTGCCACAGCCAGATTCCCCCACAATGGCCAGAGTTTCGCCCTGCTGTACCGACAGCGTTATACCATCCACCGCTTTGACTGCTCCCACTTCTTTGGAAAAAAGTCCCTTTTTGATCGGATAGTGTTTTTTCAGGTTACGTATTTCAAGCAGTGTACTCATGATATCCCTCCTGCTGTAGCAAGCAGCGGCTTTTGTGCCCAGCTTCCACTTCCACAAGCTCCGGGGCCTCTGCAAGGCAAATTTCTTTGGCAAACTGACAGCGTGGTGCAAAACGGCAGCCTTTTGGCATATCGAGCGGGTTGGGAACCTGGCCCGGAATAGAAGCCAGACGCTCCTGATCACTATTCAATTGCGGCAATGATGCTAACAGACTTTGTGTATACGGATGCTTGGGATCTTTAAAAAGCGTTTTGACATCCGTCTCTTCCACCACCTGCCCGGCGTACATAATAACTACCCGATCACACATTTCGGCTACAACGCCAAGGTCATGGGTAATCATCAGAATGGAAGTTCCTTCGGACTTTTGCAGGTCACGCATCAAATCAAGGATTTGCGCCTGAATGGTCACGTCGAGTGCCGTGGTCGGCTCATCCGCGATCAGCAGCTTCGGATTGCAGACCATTGCCATTGCAATCATAACCCGCTGGCGCATCCCTCCCGAGAGCTCATGCGGATAAGAAACGGCTACTTTCTCTGGGCGTGGGATGCCAACTTTAATCAGCATTTCCACTGCCATGTCCTTGGCTTTATGTTTACTTACACCGTGATGGTATCTGGCAGATTCGGCAATTTGTTTACCGATTTTGAACACGGGATTCAGCGAAGTCATAGGCTCCTGGAAAATCATAGCCATCTCATTGCCTCGAATTGAACGCATTTTCCGTTCTGAGTAATCCAGTATGTTTTCGCCGTTAAACCGCACTTCACCAGCAGCTACTTTCCCAAGCCCTTTGGGGAGAAGCTGCATAATGGAAAGGGAAGTGATGCTTTTGCCACACCCGGATTCCCCAACAATCCCGAGTGTTTCCCCTTTGCCAACCGACAGATCGACGCCGTCCACTGCCCGGATGGTACCCGCCGCAGTCTTGAACTCTGTGCGGAGATTGGTTACTTCAAGCAATTGTGCCATGTCCTCTTCCCCCTCCTTGTCCACAATGTATCTTCACGTTTTTATCTAAAAGGAACGAGCCTATTCGGACTTGCCCATCGTTTGCAAATGCTTCATGTCTCCGTACAGCTTGGTGATATGTTGAAATTCTTTTTCCGAATGAAAAGAGCATTGTCCGCGTCCATAGGCCTTGGCTGCTTCGACAGCCACTTTGGCTGCCAGCGCAATATCGCCTTCGTGGCTTGCACCCGTTGCACTGCCTGGTACGGGGGCGGCTGCGGTAATCGCTACACCCACAACCGGAGCCGATGTTGCTACTGCTGGCTGCAAAATGCTGTTGATATGATACAGATCGTTGCCATAAGGTGTGATATCCTGTGTGGTCACGGCAAAAGTAACACACGGTTCGCCGGTTACGGTCTGCACAATATCGACAAGGTCTTCGCTGATCCGCAACACATAGCCCTCGCGTACAGTAGGGGAAATAGCAATACCTTTATGGTTGATGACACGATTCCCTTTTGTGGTATCAATCGACAGAATGGCTTCCATCTCGGGAGTCACTTCATACTGGTTCATAGTCAAAATATCTACTGGCGAATCCATAAATGGAACCGGATCATGCGGCTGGGTAGGTGCATCCGGACAAATGTGCGTACAGATAATCACGTCGCCGTCCAGCACATCACCTTTGGACTGCATAGTCAAAAGCTTGGCTGCTGTTGAAATCGCTGCTGCCGCGCCATCGCCATCAGATACAAATCCGATCATTTCCGGACGTGCTCCAAGTCCGCCAAGACGACCAATTACACCCAGAGTTGGGCAATTGCCACCGCGAATACGGCCGTTTTTCCCAGCAATAACCACTTTGATAAAATCTGTAGAGCCTTTTTCACCCTGAACAGTTGTGACGCTGATGTCCGCTTGACCCAGTTGTTCCAAATAAGCTTTTACTTCCGTCCCGCTGGCGGACGGGCTATCCAAAAGATCATATACCTCGTAAACTTGTTTCATCATACGTCCAGCTCCCCTTAAGCTTCTGTTTTTGTAGTTTTCAGATATTTAAGCGCCGTCAAGGCGTATACTTTCGCGGATTGAATGATCTGCCATACCGGAGCTCTTTCGTTGAAGTTGTGGATGGTTCCCAGGTCGGCAGGTCCATATTGCAATACCGGAATATTATATTTGCGGAATGCACGTGCATCACTGGTTGCCCACTGCAACACGCCATAGGCTTCTTTACCGCTAACCTCAGCGATGGCATCCACAAGATCATGCACAATTGGTTCGGTTGGTGGGGTCCAGTTGGCATTACCGAAAAACCCGAACTGCTTGGGTTCAACGTGAATGTCTACACTAGCAAGTAATTCTTTCGCTCTAGCCAGTACATCCCGGTGGTCTACACCAAAAGGAACGCGGGAATCCACTTGTACCGTACAACGGTCGGCAACCACATTGACTTTGGTGCCCCCCTGGATCGTACCGATGTTCACTGTTACATGGTCAAAGGCTTGCCCATAAGCCGGGTTTTCCCGTTCGCTTACATAACGCTTGGAAATTTCAATGATCTCTTTGACTTCTTCCGGAATGTCCGGTTTGATATCCCACAGTTGTTGCAGGGCTTCAATTCCTCTGGCTGCTTTCAAAATAGCACTTTCACCTGCGATCGGTTGCAGACTGCCGTGACCCGGCGTACCTTCAACGGTAAACTCAAACCAGCAGCTTCCTTTTTGACCGATCGTCGGATTTTGCGGGCCCGAAGGCTCTGCAATTACAGCAGCCGTTCCTTCAATCAGTTTTCTTTCCAGCACCCAAGGTACCCCAAGATGGCCCCCGGTTTCTTCGTCTGGAACAACCAGCAGCGACAATGCGCCCTCAAGTGGTACACCGAGTTTGGATAACAGCGCCACTGTAAAAATCAATCCACCCAAGCCCGCCTTCATGTCCGAAGCGCCGCGGCCCAGCAAATATCCGTCACGGATTTCGCCACAAAACGGGTCAAAATCCCAGCGAGTGCGATCCCCGGCCGGAACAACATCCGTATGTCCGCAGAAGATCAGTTTTTTTCCATCTACGGATTCAGTTCCATAGTCGGAAATAAGATTCCACATATTTGGCCCGGATTCATGTACAGTTGTTTCAATCCCCGCTTCTTTAAGGTAGTCCATAATAAACTGGCTGATTTCACGTGAATCACCTGGAGGATTTTCCGAGGGAAACTGAATTAACCGCGAGCAAAGCTCAAGCAGTTCATCCTGCCGTTTTTCTATTTCATCAAGAACTAACGTTTTCCAATCTGTCATTTCCATTCAACCCTTTCACGTTTTCCATATCGCTAACTGAACCCTTACTTTCCATACAGATCAGCTTCATACTTCAGGTGTAAAATGATAGCCTTCGGCTGTAAGAAACCGAAGGCATCAGGGTAAGATGAGCAACTTACTCTTTATTCAATGAGTAGAATCGGATCACTTCATCCGGGTAGTAAACATATCCAGTGACGTCTTTGCCCATGCCAACAACCCGATTGTATTCATACAGGTACGCCCAAGGCGAATCTTGATTGATAAGTTCTTGTGCTTTGCCATACAGTTCTTTTCGTTTATTTTCATCTTGCTCTTTGCCTGCTTGCTCCCACAGCTTATCCACTTCTGGATTAGCGTAATGGATATAGTTCGAGGAACCACTGCTGTACATCAGGAATCCAAGATGGTAACCCGGGTCATTGACGAAGGAGGTCCATTTGGAGATGTATGCTGTCAGGTTGCCTTCTCGTTGTTGTTCAAGGAACTGTGCACGGGCAACGTTGACAACGTTCATTTTCACGCCGATTTTGGCAAGTTCAGCTTGAATCAACACGGCGTCATCCGCCCAGTCCTGGAAGCCCGAACCCAGTGTCAGGTCGAAATTAAACCCATTAGGGTAACCCGCTTCGGTAAGCAGCTGTTTCGCTTTGTTCAGATCATGCTTATAGCTGTAGCCCGCATCGGTGTAGCCCGGTGTGTTGCTCGCTACGGAACTCTTCATTTGCTTCGCTTGACCATACATGACATCGTCGATTAATTGGTCGTAAGGAATGGCATAAGAGATCGCTTGACGTACTTTTGGATCATTAAAAGGTTTTACTTTGTTGTTCATGGCGAAATACAGAATCCGGTTACTTGCGTTGGATTGAACCTTCAGATCAGCGTTGGTTTCAAGCTTCGCAACGTCCTTTGCAGGAATTTCAATCGCCATATCGACATCGCCTTTATCCAGCAGGAGTACACGGTTGGAGGCTTCCTTGGTAAACTTCATCGTTACTTTACTCAGATTTGGCGCACCTTGCCAGTAGCTGGCATTGGCATTAAAGACGGCTTCTGTCGCAGGGTCCCATTTTTCAAGCTTGAACGGACCGGAGCCTGCCGCATGTGTTTTCAAATACTCGCCATCGCCCTTCTCTTTGACAAGCACGTCATCCACGATAGAAAAGTTATACAAAGACAGAATTTGCAGGAACATATGATTAGGCTGGGACAATGTAATGACAACGGTGTGCTCATCCGGCGCTGTAGCGGTTTTGATAGAGCTCATACCATAAAGGAAGCTACCGGAATCGGAATTTTTAAGCCGCTCCAAGGAATACAGCACAGAACTGGCGGTCAGCGGGTTGCCGCTTTGGAATTTAACGTCTTTACGCAGATGCATTGTATAGGTCATGTTATCAGCGGAAACATCCCATTTCTCAGCCAGCATGGGCTTGATTGCTTCCGTGTCTGCGACTTCACCACTGTCCGTAGATTTTTTGCCGTAGGTCACAAGCTGATCATAGAGCGCAAGCACAAGGGTGTCCGATGTAAGATCACTTGCTTCAGCAGGGTCCATGGTCGACCCTCCCTCCGAGTAGGCAAGCGTAATCGCCTTTGGCGGGGCTGAAGCTTCTGCACCCTTCTCGCCGGATGAAGCGGACGGGCTGTTGGCATTGCTTGCGCAGCCTGCCGTCCAAAGCAACGTAGACAAGACGACAATTAGAGAAAGACCTTTTTTCAACATAGCTTACGTTCTCCCCTTTGGTGATCTATTTATTTTTATTTGCTAGAGCGCAGTCTGGGATCAAGCACATCCCGCAAACCGTCTCCAAGCAAATTGAAACCCAAAATAGCTGTCGCAATTCCAAGACCCGGGAAGGTCACAATCCACCACTCACCGGAAATGATATATGCCCGCCCTTCTGAAATCATCGCGCCCCACTCGGCAATCGGGGGTTTGACGCCAAGACCGAGGAAGCTGAGACTGGCAGAGGTCAGGATGGCAAAGCCCATCCCCAGCGTTGCATTCACAAGCAGTGGAGCAAGCGCATTGGGTAGAATGTGGCGAAACAGGATCGTTCCGTTCGTTACACCAATGGCCCGGCTGGCCTCAACAAACTCCTTTTCCCGCAGAGAAATGGTTTGTCCGTGAATCAGTCTGGCGAATTCGGGTATGCCTACAATCCCCACGGCGATAAGTGCGCTCATCAGTCCTGGTCCCATGGCCGCAGCGATCGCCATAGCCAGTACCAGCGATGGGAAAGCAAGCAGAATATCCATGCAGCGCATAATAATGCTGCCCATTCGACCGCCGTAGAAGCCAGCGATGGCTCCAAGCGGTACGCCGATGATAAATGAGATCGACACGGCGATCATCCCGGTCCATATGCTGATTCTCGCTCCATAAATAACACGGCTGAGAATGTCACGTCCGTAATTATCGGTCCCAAACCAGTGTTCTGCACTTGGCGGCAACAGCTTGTTAGCCGGGTCGGTTACGTAAGGATCATGTGGTACGATCCATGATGAGAGGATCGCGATCAGCGTCCATCCCACAATAAAGATGAATCCGATTAAAGCGAGCTTGTTGCTAAACAACAATCGCCAAAAGGTCTTTCTTTTCGGTATAGCGGCTGCATTGGGCTGAGGTACAGCCGCTTTTGCTACCAAATCACTTGCAGTGCTCATCCGAGTACCTCCCCTTACTTTTTTGCTTCGTGTCATTATTCGTACCGGATACGCGGATCAATTAATCCGTAAACCAGGTCGACTCCAAGGTTGATAAAGCTGTAAATCAACGCACTCACTAAGGTAAAAGCTTGAATGGGCGCGTAATCAGCGGCCAAAATGGAATCCGTCACATAACTGCCGACTCCCGGCCAGGTAAAAATGGTTTCCGTTATAACCGCCCCACCAATCAGATAGCCGACCTGCAAGCCAAGTACGGTAAGTGTCGGAATAAAAGCGTTAATCAGAGCGTGCTTGTAAATGACTACTCCCTCACGCAGACCTTTGGCTCTGGCCGTTCGGACAAAATCCTGCCCGATGACTTCCAACATGCTGGAACGCATCATCCGTGCCACAATCGCCATCGTACCTGTGCTGAGGCAGATTGCTGGCAGGACTAAATGGGATAAACTGCTTTTTAAAGCTACAAAATCACCAGTCATCAAACTATCGATTACATAAAGTCCCGTAATGTTTGTTGGTGGATTGATGTCACCGCTGATTCGGCCCATTGGCGCAGGAGCAATGCCCCATTTGGCATAAAAAATATAAATGAACAACAGTCCAATCCAGAAGATCGGCATACATGCACCGATCAAAGAAAACACACGTGAAATGTGGTCAACAATGGATTCTTTTCGGGTTGCGGCCAAAATCCCAATCGGGATTGCCACCAGGATCGCAATAACCAAGCTTGCCAGCGCCAGCTCGATGGTTGCCGGAAACCGGGTAGCAAAATCACTCGCCACTGATTGCCCGGTGTGATAAGCCTGACCCAGATCACCTTGAAACAATCCAACTACATAATGAAAAAATTGAATGTACTTCGGTTGATCCAGTCCCATGCTACTGCGAATATTTTCAATTGTCTCAGGTGTAGCCTGTTCCCCCGCAAGCATCACGGCAGGATCACCCGGAAGCACTCTCGAGATAATGAATGTAATGACGATAATACCAAGCAGTGCCGGAATCATCTGTATTAATCTGCGTAGTGTGTAAACGGCCACAGCCTGCCCCCCCTTGTTCTTATTCCCTTGTTTTCTTTTTTGTCATCTTTTTTATCATCACTTGTTATTTTGATTAATTGTACTAAGGAACAGGAGAAGGAACCACGTCCTGAATAACTAAAAATAATGACGAATTTTGTCGTTTAAGCACTAAAGTTACATCATATGTAACTTTAATATTTGAATTCAGCAAAAAAATAATGTCACATAACTGACGTCACCACAGTGTAGCGATACTGTGTTATCAGATTAATGTATGTATGTATGTATGATGCAAAAAGATCCTTTATCCAACAGGACAAAGGATCTTTTTGAAATATTCATTTATTTGGTTACGATTTGGCCGGGAGAATATTTTTGTCAAATTCAACTTCAAATAAATACTCATCTAGGTCCACTTTCATCGCTTCGTTAAAAATATTGGAAGCGATCATTTTGCATCCGACTGTTGTAATCAGTACAATTTCCTCATTGGAAAAATGACGCTTCAAATCTTCATAAATCCGGTCTTCGATATGGTTCGGATTATTAACCAAACCTCTGCCATAGTCGATCAATATTTTTTCAATCTCTGTAAATTCAAATTGTTCAAAAGTAAGATTCAAATCTCTAAGCAGCTTGGCATGATAGGTGGAACAAACCAGGCAGTCATTTTCCGTGGAAATGGCATAGCAGTAAAAGTAAATGGCCCGGCTTCCGATAATTTTTTGCAATTCGTTTCGAACCGGGTAAAATTCCATCGCACGAAAGGACGGCATCGAATACAGCAAAGTTTTCACCATATTGGTGATTCTTCCGTTCTTGGATCTTTCCTCATAAAAGTCTTTGGCTTCCGGGGACATATCCTCCACCTGCAGTAAAGGTACAATGCTCATAGGTAACTCCTCCTTCAAAATATTAATTAAAATACGGAATTTGTATTTGCGGAATAGCGTTGATCAAAGACTGTGTATAAGCATGCTCGGGACGGTTGAAAATCTCGTCTGTCGCCCCAAACTCCACGACCTCCCCCTGCTTCATCACCATGACCCGATTGGAAATGCTATAAATAACCTCAAGCCCGTGCGCGATGAACAGATAAGAAATGCCCCATTTCTGCTGCAAGTCTTTTAACAGCTCCAAAATTTGAGATTGAATTGTCATATCCAGGGCAGAGGTCGGCTCATCACAGACTATAATCGTTGGCTCAGCCGCCAGCGCACGGGCAATACCGACACGCTGGCACTGTCCCCCGGACAATTCCTTGGGATAACGCTCCCTGTACGCATTTGGTAATCCGACATCATTCAACAGACCATCAATACGGGTGTTTATCTCCTGCTTCGTGAGACTAAAATATAATTTTAACGGCTCAGCCAAAATATCCTTAATTTGCAATCTCGGATTTAGGGAAGAAACCGGGTCCTGAAAAATATACTGAATATTCCGTTTCGTAGCCTTGGAACGGGTCCTCGTTCCGCTTAGACGCTCGCCATCCAGAGAGATATCGCCTGATGTCACAGGAATCATGCCTGCAATCATTTTGGCTACAGTCGTTTTCCCACTGCCCGACTCCCCAACAATGCCCAGTGTTTCCCCTTTCATCAAGGAAAATGAAACATCCTTTACCGCAGCAAAATCGGTATTGCTTTTCGTTCTGTAGCTTTTATTCAAATGCGCCACCTCTAAAATCGGCCGACTCATGACTCCACTCCCCTTCCTTCTGTAACAGTCTTTACAACACGTCTTTAAAATAAATTCGCGGCATACTGTTCAACAGTTGTTTGGTATAGGGATGCTTGGGATCAGAGAAAATGTCTGTCTTGGTTCCTTCCTCCACCAATTCTCCCTGCTTCATTACGATGACCCTGTCCGCCATCTCATAGACAACGCCCAAATCATGCGTAATGAACAATATGGTCATGGCATACTGCTCCTTCAGCCTGCGGATCAGCTTCAAAATATGAGCCTGAACGGTCACGTCCAAAGCCGTTGTCGGCTCGTCCGCCAGCAATAACTGCGGCTTGGAGGACAGGGCCATCGCAATCATAACCCGCTGTCTCATCCCGCCGGACAGTTGAAACGGATACTGATTTACCACTTCATCCACGTTACGGATTTCCACCTGCCGCAGCAGCTCTTTGGCCTGCTCCAGCGCAGCTTTTTTGCCCATTTTAGTGGATGCGTGTAAACGGATGACATCAACCATCTGCGTTCCGATGGTATAAACAGGATTCAGTGCGCTCAGCGCGTCCTGAAACACCATCGCCATCTGCTTCCCGCGGATTTTAACCATTTCCTTCTCGCTCAGCTTCAACAAATCTTGTCCGTTAAACAGGATTTGACCGCCTGAATATGTCACGGTGGGAATCGGCAGCAACTGCATAATTGCTTTGGCCGTTACACTTTTACCGCTGCCGGACTCGCCTACCAGACAAACAATTTCTCCCTCATAGATGTCAAAGGACAAGCTGGAAAAAACGGAGGTCACTTGTTGATTTTTTTCAAAATCAATTTGTAAATGTTTTACTTCAACGATTTTATTTCCCGCCATGGTGTATCTCCTTGAACAAAGGGAATGTCGGCAAGGCAGAATGCTCCTGCGCTTGCAACTGCTTCAATGCGGCCTGAGCCAGAGCCAGATCGAATATGGACAAGCCAAATCCGTTGAACATTAGCTTTTGTCCGGCATTTTGCCTGAGCGCCGCCTTTTTCAACAAAATATCTTCCAGCAGCGTTACTTTACGCTCCAGCCCATCGTCCTCTCTGGCCAACCGGAAAAGCGACTGACTGCTCGTCATGACCCCTCCGCGAAAGTCATCACAGATAATTCCATCGAATTGTGCAACCGCCGGGGAATCAATATCCCGCATCCCAATGTGCAAATATAAATGTCCATTAACAAAATGGTGGGAATGCAAATAAGGGGTGGCCGCAGAAGTGGCGCCAATGATAATCTGGGCAAAATCCAAACAGCCGGGCAGTTCCTTATGCACACGGCCGGTTATATTCAGGTCTTGGAGCAAATCCGCCACATCCCGGTTCATTTGATCCGCATGTGCAGCATTCCGGCTCCATATGTGTACTTCTTTCAAATGAGGCAAAAAGGGTAGTACACCCTTCAACTGATGCTTCGCCTGAAACCCCGAACCGCAGATAAGCAGAGACGTTGCCATGGGGTCGGCCAAGTATTTGATGGCTGTCGCCGACACCGCTGCCGTCCTTAATCCGCTGACCAGCTCGCCTTCCAGCAAAGCTTCAGGTACGCCTGTCTGCAAATCATTCAATATAATAAGCGGATGCGTGTAAGGCTGGTTGCCAGAAGCTTTAGGAACATGCGAGGTCCATTTGATGCCTGCCACACCTTCCTCTTTTAAATAAGCCGGCAAAGAATAAAAGGCTCCTGCTTCGAGACTGTCCGGAATCATGGCAATTTCCTGCGCACCCGCCGCATTGCCAGCAGCCTTTTGTATAAAGGTGCGCTCAATGATGTGCTGTGCCGCCCTTGCATCGGTAATACCGCTTTGTACAATCTGTTCGCGGGAAATGATAACCATATCCAATCCCTCCCTCCAGCTTTAAATTTCGGCCTTGTCTCTCAACCAGTCACTGAATAAATTGATAGTCAAGATTACGAAAGCAATGACGATACCCGGCAGTGTAGAAAGCCACCATGCGGAGCTGATATAATTTTTGCCATCATTAATCATGCCTCCCCATGTCGGGGTTGACACATCTACACCCAGGCCCAGAAAGCTGAGCGATGCCGCCAACAAGATCATATGGGACATCTGGAGCGCGGCCTGCGTAACAATTGTAAATAAGGTGTTGGGAAAAATATGTCTGCGCATCACCGTAAAGTCGGAGACTCCCATCGCCTTCGCCGCCTCGACATACTCCAGTTCCTTGAGCGACAGCACCTGACTTCGGACCACCCTCGCAAAAGTAACCCATCCCGTAATAGAAAGGACAATAACGATATTCGTCAAGCCTGACCCGAGAACCGCAACCATAACAATTGCCATTAGCATACTTGGAATGGACATTTGAATATCAGCAAGCCGCATCATGAGAGCATCCACTTTGCCGCCGTAATACCCTGAAATAATGCCAATGACACTGCCCAATATACCAGCGATAAAAACAGCAAGAAAACTCATCCATAAGGAGAGTCTTCCTCCATAAAAGAGACGACTGAGTACATCCCTGCCCAACTGGTCAGTCCCCAGCAGGCTGATCCCCGATTGCGAGCTAAAATGACTAAACGGCGGGATCAGGATGTCTTGCAATGACTGTTTATAGGGATCAAATGGGGCAAAAAAAGGAGCAAAGATCGATAATGCAAAAATAAAACAAAGTGACGTTATGCTGGCTACTCCCTTAACGTTCCCCCGAAGCAGAGATTTTCTCTTCATTGTGTTTCCTCTCTTCGTTATTGCACTTTAATTCTCGGATCAATCCAGAGATATATTAAATCGGTTATAAAATTGATCAGGATATAAATGATACTGACAACCAGGATACTGGCTTGCACCAGCGGAAAGTCCCGGTTGCTGACTCCCTGTATAATAAGCTGTCCCACACCCGGCCAGGAAAAGATCGTTTCGGTCACAACCGCTCCTGCGATCATCACACCGAACTCCAGGCTTATGACGGTTACAACCGGCAGGAAGGCATTTTTCAGCCCCCGCCGGAGTATCCGTTGCCGCTTGGAAAATCCCTGCGCCTGACTGGTGGTCATATAACTTTGATTCATAACCTCGATCAAAGAGGCTCGCATCGTCCGGGCAATCGGAGCAATGGGATAAGCCGCCAGCGTAACTGCTGGCAAAATTAGCGATGCCAGCCCCCGGTTGCCCGAGGTCGGCAGCAAATGCAGATTGACCGCAAAGATCATGATCAATACAATACCGATCCAGAATACGGGCAAGGACTGGGTGAGAAAAATCCATATGCTGATCACATAATCAATGAAGCTGTTCTTTTTGTAGGCAGATATGATTCCTGCTGCCAATCCGACAACGATCGCAATCACAATCGCCGAAACGGCCAGATCAACCGTCGCAGGCATTCGCTCCAGTACAAGCTTCAAGGCCGAATCCTTATAATATAAGGAGTTCCCCAAATCGCCGGTTACCAGATTTTTAATATAGTCCACATACTGCATCCATAACGGCTGATTGAATCCCAGGCTCTCCCGCAGCGCGGCTACCTGCTCCTCGCCGGCCTCCGGCGGCAGCATCAGACGAGCAGGATCACCAGATAGACGAATAATGAAAAATACGATGGTAGCCGCACCCAGCACAGCCAGCAGCGATTGTAAAAAGCGCCTAAACACATAACGTTTCAATCAAAACACACTCCCATTCAAGCTCCCATATGTTCTGACAAAACATATTTTACTTGTTGTTGGCCGTGATGGTCGATACCGGCATAGAGCCGTCCACACGTCCATTCCAGTTCAAACGGTCGGATACGCCATAATATTGGTTCTCCTGGTACAGGAAAATTCTCGGCGCATCTTCCAGTACTTCCTGTTCAATTTCCTTATACAGAGCCTTGCGGCGGTTTTCATCCGTTACCGATCTGGCTTCATCCAGCTTGGCATCCACACTCGGATTGGCATAGGTGGAGTAAGACTCCCCGGAACGCAGAATAGCATAGATCGCGGCATCGGCATCCAGCGTGTTCGTGCTGCTCCAGCCCAATACGTACATATCAGATTGCTTACCGGATGGAATCAGCGTGCGATAAACCGAGCTTTCCACGTTATTTACCTTGACATTCACACCAACAGCCTTCAATTGCTCGGCAATCACCTGGGCCACATCCGTATTTTTGATGTACCAGTTTACCGTATCCAGCGTTATAGAGAACCCTTTAGGATAGCCCGCCTCAGCCAACAGCTGTTTGGCCTTCTCCGGATTATATTCATAAGCATCAAACTCGCCGGCGTATCCGAAATCTTTTGGCCCAATCAGACTGTTCGTTTCGACAGCCGCATCCTTCAATACATTTTTCACGATGGATTTTACATCAATAGCATAGTTCAGTGCCTGTCTGACCTTTTTATTGTTAAAAGGAGCCTTATCCGTTTTCAAGCCCACATACACGGTATTGCCTGCTCTTTCCACCGTGGACAGCTTGGCTGTGGAGGAAGAAGTCACCTTGTCCCGATCCTCAGGCGAAACTGCGGTAATAATGTCCACCTCGCCATTCAGCAGGGCGCTTACCCGTGTGGAAGCTTCCGGAATCGAACGGAACGTCACCTTTTTCACCGCAGGCTCGCCGCCCCAGTAATTTTTGTTGGCTTCCAGCTCGACGCTGCTGCCTTTATCCCATTTCACAAATTGGTAAGGCCCGGTGCCAACCGGTTTTTGAGCAAATTGCTCCTGTCCGGCTTCTTCTGCATACTTCGGAGGAACCATTTCAGTCGGATAGCGGTTAAAGCGGGTCGGAACTAACGGGTCCGCTTTTTTCGTAATGACATGAACAGTATATTCGTCCACCACTTTAACTTCTTTAATTGTCGAAATGTAACTTGCGGTCGGAGCGTTATTTTTGGGATTCAGCACCCGGTCGATCGTATATTTTACGACGTCCGCATTAAACGGCTCGCCATTGGTAAACGTAACGCCTTTGCGCAGCTTGAACTCCCAGGTCGTGTCGTTCACTTGACTCCAGCTTGTAGCCAGACCGGGAACCAATTGCTCCTTGTCATCCCGTTTTACCAAAGTGTCAAAAATATTATCTACAACTTGCGCATTTTCCGTCAGAAAGCCGGGATCAAGCCCGTTAATGTCAAACGCTCTCCCGATGGTAATTTCCAACTTCCCATCCTGTGCAGGTTGTGTCGTACTGGTCGTAGAACAGCCTGCAACGATGATGGATAACAGGGTCAAAATAACTAGCAGCTTGGACTTTTTCATGATGTATAACCCCCAAAATAAATTTCTATTCAATAATCCCCAGCATGACGGCATAATCGTGTTGATGAACGACCGATGCCGTATGAATGGACAGGATAACAGCGTGATCTACGGGACAAATAATCCGGTGCGTTTCGTATTCAGGGAAAGAAAGGACTTCGATCAGCGGATCGCCAAGCTTGACCTCGTCACCTGCCGACGCCCTGAATCTCTGTAAACCGGAAGCTTCAAACCTTAATTCTTCAATTTTGGTAACACGGTGCGCGTCGCCCTTCCCCACAACCGAAGCGGGCGTACCCGCCAGTATGTGCAGTTCAGCGAGAATAGCATACAGAGACTGTTGGTGTGCGGCAACCCCTTCCTCTGTCCAATGCGAACCGCCTCCGCTTTCCAGCAGCACAGCAGGAATTCCATATTTACAAACCTCATTGATCAGCATCCCCTTGGCCCGGGATTCACACGTATAGATAGCCGTCAGATTCACAGCCTTTAACGCTGCCAAAGCGGCTTCATAGGCCAAAGTCTGATCGCTGGCCACCATAGCAAACGGGCATACGTCCAGATATTTGCCTCCCCCGTGCAGATCAATGAAGAAATGGGCCGAAGACGTGATCTTCTGAGCAAGCCATTCTCCGTAACGATAGGAATACGTGTCTGTCCGTTCCTGCTGAAACACCCGGTTCAAATTAACGCCGTCCAGCGGACTTTCATTGGTTCCGGCCTGAAAAGCGCTCGGGTTGGTAATCGGACAAACGATAATATTCCCCTTCAAACAGTTCACATCAAGATGCTCTATTAGATGAATGCAAGCTACGATTCCATCGTATTCATCTCCATGCAGAGCAGCCTGAATCCATACTGTTGGGCCTTCTTCATAACCTTTAATCAGAAAAAAAATGGCGGGAACATCCTGGTAGGTATCGTCAATTTTTGCAACTGATTTTCTGGGCTGACTGGAGAGGGCTTCCTCAATCGAGGCATATTTCAAAACATGTGCTGGCTGAAACATAAGCGACGACTCCTTGATTCTACCAAAAGGTGGATATTCACTCATATCATAGTATTCTGCTTTGTTTAATTGTTTTTACGATTCTAGCAGTCTTTTGTCGATTTTGTCAATGTAATAAACTTACTTTTTCACTGTAAATATACCTTCAGGAATCTACCTGCAAAAAACGTAAGCCATATAAAAAGTAAGGTATGACACTATACTATATCCAAGGGTAGCAGATAAACCAAAAAATGGACAAAAGAGAGAGACTTATTAGCGGAATATATGACAAAAACCCCGGAGCAGCAGCATACGGCTGAAGCGGTTTCTTTTAGGCTATATTTGCGATAATTATGCTACAATTTATTTCCTCCCTGAAGGATCTTACCAAGATGTACGAGTAAACTTCAGACCTTTTGTTCCTGAAAATCTCCAGCCTTCCCCATCACTATCGTTAAAAAAATAATGACAAAGAGCCCGCGTGGATTATACAGTGATGAATAGGAACATTAAGACTTTTTAGCTACAGTGCAAGCGAAATAGGCTTCCCGCTGGTTGCCTACGGGAAACCTATTTGCTGATCACATCATCTGATCACTTTTTCCTTTTCTTACCCCCAACATAATGATAGCCATAACAGCTACCAAAACCGCTATGAGAGCAAAGGGAATGTATTTGTCTACCCGGTACAAGGTGGTCGTCAAAATAGGAGCAATGATCGCAGAAATGCCCTGAACAGCAGCCACTAAACCAGCGGCTCCCCCCTGCTGTTCTTTACTGACAGACAGAGAAGCACCAGCCATAAAGCCGGGCATTAGCAAGCCCGTACCTATACCAAACATAAAGAACGCTGCATAGTAAACGATCAAGCTGGTTGACACCAGAAATAATCCCATTCCCGTAATCAGGAACAGAGAACCGAGCAAAATCATCGGCTTAGGCTGCCATTTAAGCCATTTCATCTGAACGATCTGTACGATCAACATGGCTGCCCCGGAAAACATGAGCCCAAAGGAAACGACTCTTGCTGTTTCTTTGGATGAAAGGCCTAATTGATCTTGAAAATAAAATCCTCCTATAACCTGGATGGTCACAATACTAATCATCGTAACCAAACCTGCAAACAAATACATCCGTAGTCCAGACTGAAATGGGTTAATCCGAGCCGGCTTTTGCTGAATAACGGGTTTGGCAGCGGGAATCGCCAGCAGAGCCACTACAAATGCAACAGCGGCAATCACGATCCCAAAATATAAGGGCCATAACAGCCCTATTAAAGTAAAGGCACCTGCAATAGCGGGCCCAAATACCAGTCCAAGCCCATTGGCTGCGCTAATGATAGCCATCCCAGTACCTCGATCTTCTCCCTCCGTCACATCTCCCATATAGGCTTGGGAAGATGACAATACCGCCGGGATAAACCCGCCTATCAAACCGCGTGTAACAATCAGCAGGACTAATAACAGCCACCCGCTGAGCCATCCATTTAACCCGCCAAAAAGAGTAAGCGTAAACAGCAAGCAACTTACACACATCCCTATGAACCCAATCAGGATTACAGGTTTGCGTCCTTTTGCATCACTCAGATTTCCCCATACTGGAGCCATTAAGGCCATGGTAATGGAACCCAGCGATATGATTAACCCGGAATGGCTTTCCCTTAATCCTAATTCACGAATAAGGGGCGGCATAATTGGAGCAATAAGCATGAGCCCTAGCATAGCCACAAATACACTAAAAAAGATGCTCCCTTTTATTCTATTCATCCTCGTGCACTCCTCTGTTATAAATTCTCTCTATGCAGAAGTATACGAGTGATAGCAAAACCCTGCTGCCTATATACGGATTATTCTACGGTTAAACGGATTTTAGTTTAAAAATACTTTCTTTATGGATGATGGCTTCACTCCGTATTCGCGGAAAAATTGCTCTGAAAATGCACTCACATTACTGTATCCTACAGCCATCGCTGCTTCTGTCACATTGCTTTCTTGACTTCGTAGCAGCTTCATCGCATAGTCCAGACAAATGTGACGCAAATATTCAAATACAGTAGTTCCAAAACAAGCCTTGAACCCCTTTTTTAATTTAAAATCGTTTAGGCCAACTTTCTTGGATAATGTGATCAGTGAGGGAGGATCAATCATGCTGGATTCAAGGATTTGCCGGGCCATATGCAGCTCCCTTAAGAATTTGATTAAATTCAATGGCTACCTGCTGACGAGCTACCAACTGTGAGGTCGCATAGTTAAACAACGAAACAGGGATGCCGAGTGCAAATGATGTATATTGCTCATTAAATGGAGGATGAAACCAGGCTTTGAAATCCTGCAGAAAAATAAGTGCCCCTTGCCCCTTCGGGAGTGTATAATCCAGACCAGCCACATCCACATGACGTTGACCTGAAAGCGCAAACTGTAGTTCAATCATTTGTCCACTGGAAGAAAACTGGGTCGGATATGGCTCATAGTAATGAAGAAGAGTATTGTTTTCAAGACCTTCCTGTTGCATAACACTTGCGCATTAGGCCGTCCGAGCAATTCACTACGGTCATAAAGTAGCATATCCAAAAAAGTTTGATTCACCGATTAAATGAGGCCTGAGTCCGAGATCGAAAAATATCCACAGGGGGCTTTATCTAATTGAATATCCATTTCATGACTGCCTTTCTTTCTTCTTTTATCCTTTCTCTATACTAACTCACATCCAAGTAAAATGAAGACTGGAGAGTCAGATTTATAACTTTTAGTCAGGTTATCAATCTAGATGGAAATGTCTTTTTATCGGTAAGGGCATCGCTGAGAATATTAGTTCACCCAATTCTTCCGGAGATTCCTTCATGCCATTCTCAAGCCAGTCTTTCGTCACATTCACTCCCCCATATGCGTTGAATCTGATAGCGAAAAGGATGTCTGGAGGCAACGAAGTACTATTGGTTTTCTTAAGTATATATTTGGTGTGGCATTCAACAGTATAGTCAAAAATATTATTATAAAAAGACAAATGGGTATCATCGTCAAAAGCTTTTTTAAAATAGATATAATCCTCTTTAATAAACTCTACAATTCTCCCGGCAACACGTCCCCAAGACTCTTTCTCTATATATTGTTCAATAATTTTATCTGCCTTATCACTATAAATCCATGAAATTAAATCATATTTACTTGAAAAATGATAATAGAACATCTGCCTGCTGACCTGGCAATTATCAGTAATATCCGTTACGGTGATCGACTGGATCGGATGTTTTTTGGCTAAGTCTATCAAGGATTCAGCAAGAAGTTCCTTAGGAGTTGTTTTTCGAATCATGTTAGGCCCTCGCAAGATGTTTTATTTTATATTGTACACTATTGAGCATCTGTCTAAATTTTTAACACTCTCAAAAATCAGTCTATTATTATTTAATTACCTATATTTTATACTAATTATGTGAATATAATCACGAATAATTAAGGAGGCGTTCCGATGAGCAGTAACTTGACAGATTTGGGCTACAACGGAAAAGTAGTAGTCATTACAGGATGTGCAACTGGAATCGGTAAAGCAACGGCACAAAAATTAATTGGACTGGGCGCACAGGTTTACGCGCTGGATATCAAGGAACCTCAGTTTAAAGTAAAACAATACATCCCTATCGATATGGGAAGTAAAACATCAATTGAACAAGCAGTAGGCGCATTACCTGATACAGTCGATTTCGTTTTTAACTGTGCGGGCATTGCTGGAACCTCTTATGCTGGAAAAACATTTACCCCTAAACAAGTCATGAATATTAATTTTGTTGGAGTCAAGCATTTTGTTGAGCTAATTAAAGAAAAATTAAATCCACATTCCGCCATTGCTATTGTAGCTTCTGTAGCTGCTTTTGCTTGGGAAGCAAAAAAGGAAATTTTGCTGCCGCTTATTTCTTGTAAGACCTATGAAGAAGCACAAAACTGGCTGGATAGCCATTTGTCTGATGAAAAGGTAATGGCACAGAAACCGGAAGAAAACGGAGTTTACTTTTTATCAAAAGAGGCACTCGTGGCCTGGGTGAAATATGTGGCAATGGCTTATTCAGAGCAGCATATTAGAATAAATACAATATCTCCAGGTGCAACAAACACAGCCATGACTGAAGATTTTAATATCATATTTAAAAAAGTGATATCTGAAGATTTTACCTCCGTCGCAGGAATTGCTACTCCCGAGGATCAAGCAAATGCGTTATTATTAATAAATAGTAGCTTATCCAGCTATATTAGCGGGCAAGATATACAAGTAGATTTTGCTGGAGCCACTCAATATCTTTTTCATAAAGGAGAATGACAAAATGAATCCAAAAAAAATTAAAAATGTAACTATTAATGCTTCATTCAGCAGCGAAAATGAAGTTGCTAAAAAGAATATGGATGTCATTATCGACTTTTTTTCTTTATACCTAGGGGACACGGACAAATTTTATTCTCTGTGGGTTGAAGATAATCCGGTTGTCATTACCCCATTTACGACTGATGATGTGGCTGTTTTGCACGATTCTGTTCAAGAAGGCTGGGATGCCGTAAAAGGTTTCTTTAATCCCATTTTTAATGATATGAAAGGGACATTCGAATGGACCATTGATGAGTTTATGGTCGGAGAAAATCCTAACACGATTGTGACAAAAACACGCAGCCACATTGATATCACAGCGAATGGAGCATGGGGAGAAGACAAAAAAATAAAATACAACGGAATCTATGTACAGATCTTTAAATTTGAAAACAATAAAATTAAATCTTTCGAAGAGTATTATGATACTGCACTGTTAAACAAACATTACTCATAATGACTGACTATTAGAAAAAAGTCTCGGCCTGTGATCTACACTTCCATTACGGAATGCACATTTCACAGACCGAGACTTTTTTCATGCTTTATTCTGCGTCAACATCATCCGTTATTTTTTCTACTAACCCTCTCAAGCCGTGGTTGGTTACATTTAATTGATCAATAACATTCATAAATTCCGTTACAAGCTTGGCTTGCTCTTGGGAGGAAACTGCAATCTGCGTGATCTCTTGTTCCATGTTATAAACCGATTGTCTGACAGCTTGCAAGGACTGTTCAATTCGTCCAGTTGCTTCCTTTGTGCCCGTAGACATTTTGCGGATTTCTGTAGCGACAACGCCAAAACCCGCTCCTGCCTCACCCACCCGGGCTGCTTCAATTGCTGCATTTAATCCAAGCAAGTTTGTCTGCTCTGAAATTTCCTTAATGTAGCCGGCCACTTCAGTCACGTTACCGGAATCTTCAACCGCCTGTTTCGTATTGCTCAAGATTTCTTCGGCTGTCGCACTAAGCTCCTCCGAATGGGCCGCCACATGCTGAATCCCTTCAACTAGCTTGCTGGTAACCTCCTCAGCTTGAGTCATCAACTTCTTCAATTGATCTTGATTATCCATACTATAGGTAATACACATTACAGCCGCAATTTCATTCTGTTCATTCTTAATCGGATGAAAATATGAATCAGCAGCGATTCCAAAAACTTCAGCAGCATAACGCTCTCTGGTCTTTTCACCACCCACTAACATTTTGAAGTTTCTGTGGACGTCAGGAAGAGGGTCGCCTGCTTTGAAGTCATACACTAAACTTTTACCTGATTGAAAGAACAGAAACTTTTCTCCATCCATTACAGAAATTGAAACATCTTGTCGTGCAGCTTCTTTGATAAACGGCATAGCGGCCAAAACAGCTTCTACTTGATTCATAATATGTATCCACTTCCTTTTATTTTGATATATGCCCTATCTTATATTTCGACATTTTCATCCAATGTGTTTAGTCAATTTAAAAATACAATTCATTTTCTTCATACGTATACCATGTTCATTTTCTTTTAGGTAGTTTCATGTAAGTTATCACTGCCGAGAATTTTCGCATGTTTTCTGTTACTACTGGAAAAAGATTGTTTTCGTTTCATAATAAATTCAAACAGCGCGTACCGATTGAACATTGGCACGCGCTGGCTGTATATATTTTTTAAGACCCGTTTTTGGGTTCTCTCCACTCGCAAATCAGGCATTAGGATTTAAGATTTAATCCAACTGCTCTCCATTCGTTTCTATCACGTTCTTGTACCAATAGAAACTCTTCTTTCTGGATCTGGCAAGTGTACCGTTGCCTTCATTATCCTTATCAACGTAAATGAAGCCATAACGCTTTTTCATTTCACCGGTTCCTGCACTTACCAGATCAATACATCCCCACGGAGTATAGCCTATCAAGTCTACCCCATCAGCAATCGCTTCTTTCATTTGCTCAATGTGTTGTTTCAGATAGTCAATTCGATAATCATCGCTAATTGAACCGTCTTCTTCCACTGTATCTACGGCACCGAGACCATTTTCAACAACCATTAATGGGATTTCATATCGGTTATAAATGTTATTGAGGGACCATCTTAATCCCTGTGGATCGATCTGCCAGTCCCAAGCACTTGCTTTCAAATGAGGATTCTTTAATCCCATGGATAAATTCCCTCCCACCTTCTCCTGGTTGGGATCGGCACTGACACAAGTAGATGAATAATAACTGAAGGTATAGAAATCCACACAGCCTTCTTTAAGGATATTCTCATCATTTTCTTGCATGGCGATATCAATATTATTTTCTTTAAAATATCGCTTGGCAAATCCGGGATAGGCTCCTCTTACTTGAACATCTGAACACAGGAAGTTGCTCAAGTTATCCTTTTGTTGGGCCAGCAGTAAATCATCAGGATGACATGTAAGTGGATACGAACACATGTAAGCAATCATACAGCCGATTTTAAAGTCCTTGTTGATTTCATGCCCCAGCTTTACTGCCTTTGCGCTGGCAATAAATTGATGGTGCAAAGCTTGATACAGAACCTGCTCATCCTTCACTGTAGCATGGGCAAGCTCTCCATTCCCCTCCGGCATCATAGCCCCAGCCATGAACGCGCCAAAAGACAAGGTTAAGATATTGATTTCATTAAAGGTTAACCAGTATTTCACGACATCTTTGTATCTGTTAAAAAGCACTTCACAATATCTCACATAAAAATCGACGACTCTGCGATCTGACCAGCCATTATATTTTTGGGTTAAATGAAACGGTGCTTCATAATGTGAGATCGTAACCAAAGGCTCAATATTATACTTTTTCAATTCTGCGAATACACGATCATAGAACTGTAAGCCTTGCTCATTCGGCTCTGTATCATCTCCGTTAGGAAATATTCTTGACCACGCAATGGACATTCTAAAGACCTTGAATCCCATTTCCGCAAATAAACGAATATCCTCTTGATAGCGGTGGAAAAAATCAATAGCCTCGTGACTTGGATAGTTCACTCCTTCCTCCAGTACAGGCGTAATTCTTCGTGAAGTCGTATGCGTTCCGGCTGTAATCACATCAGCGGTGCTTAGTCCCTTGCCATCTACATTATATCCACCTTCAAATTGGTTGGCAGCCGTCGCACCTCCCCATAAAAATCCTTGCGGAAATTCCAATTTAGATGTATTTTTCATTGTTAATACCTTCCTCCATATTAAATTAGGATTACACCACGACGGTCAACAGGTCCTCTTGATAATCAATCGACTTTTTCTCTGTTTCAATGACATCCAGATAACTCCCCGTATTAGCAACGATTACAGGTGTGGTCAGGACATAACCTGCCTCTTTAATAGCCTCCATATCAAACTCCATGAGCAACTGCCCTTTTTTAACAGCATCCCCCTGTTTTACTTTAGGATAAAAATGTTGGCCTTTTAATTTGACCGTATCCTTACCTACATGGATGAGGACCTCTACACCGTGATCACTTGTAATTCCGATCGCATGGCCTGACGAAAATAATGAGGTTAATACGCCATCTACTGGTGCAAAAACCTTTCCTTCGGAAGGCTCAATGGCAACTCCTTTACCCAGGGCGCCTGTCGAAAAGGCTTCATCGGTTACTTCAGATAAAGGCTTCACTTCACCTTTTAATGGACTCATCACAGTCTCTTGTTTGACTAAAATTTCTCCTTTAGCTCCTCCTGTTGTGCTGTCTTCCTTATTCGCTTCTTTCACTTCATCATCTTTAAATCCGCTAAAGAACATAAGCAAGAATCCTAATACAAAGCTTACCAAGATTCCAATAATAGCTCCATAAAATCCGCTGTCTATTCCTGCCGGGCTGATATAGCTCGGAATGGCGAAAACACCCAATCCACCGAGGATATACCCTTTCGTTCCCATCATTCCTATAATGCCGCCGCCTACTGCAGCCGCTATACAGCTTAAAATAAATGGTTTCTTGCGTGGTAATGTAATCCCGTAAATCGCTGGTTCTGTAACACCAAAAATCCCCGAGATGACAGCTGGAATGGAAAGTGATCTCAGCTTTGCATTTTTGGTTTTAAACAAAATTGCCAGCACGACACCCGTCTGAGCAAAGGAAGCTCCAAGCGTCGCAGCAAGGATCGGGTCGAATTTGAGCACTGCCAAATTGTTAAGTGCGATCGGAACAAGTCCCCAATGTAATCCAAAGATAACAAACACTTGCCAGAAAGCACCCATGAGTATACCTTCAATAATTGGACTTAAGTTATACACAAAGAGAGTGCCTGCGCCAAGCAGCTGACCAGCCCAAGTTGAGAGAGGTCCAATTGCGATCAGTGCTAACGGAACAATAACTAACAAGGTGAAAAACGGAACCAAAAATGTTCTCACTACGCTAGGGATGACCTTTTTAAAGAAGTTTTCTATTTTTGAGCCTACATAGGTGGATATGATAATCGGAAGAACGGTTGACGCATAGCTCATCAGAATGACCGGAATACCCAAAAATGTTATATACACAGGCGATTCAAATATGGTTCCGCTAAATAAAGTGTACAGTGGTTTCCCCGTTGATGTTATAGCACTAAATGTTGGATAAACAAGCGATGCCCCTATGGCCATACCTATAAAAATGTTGGCATTGAACTTTTTGGCCGACGTATACCCCAGGAAAATAGGAAAGAAGTAGAACAAACAATCACCTAAAGCATTGAGAATTTGATAGGTACCTGATGTTGTGGTAAGCAAGCCCAAAGCTACAAATAAGGCAGTGAAGCCCTTAATCATACCCGTGGCACTCAGGACACCAAGCGTTGGTGTAAATACACCTGAAATCGTATCAATGAATCTATTGAACAAACTCACTTTTTCATCTGATACCTCTTCTGAAGACGCTTCCTGGAAACCGCCTAAAGCAATAACGTCAGCGTAAACCTCCGGTACATGGTTACCTATAACAACCTGATATTGTCCGCCACTTTTTACTACTGTAACAACACCATCCATGTTTTTCAAAACCTCTGTATTAGCCTTGCTTTCATCTTTTAGTTTGAAACGCAAACGTGTTACACAATGAGTTAGACTATTCACATTTCCTTTGCCTCCGACATTTTTGATAATGTCTTTTGCTAATGTCTCATACTTCATCGTAACTTCCCCTTTATTTGTATTTGGCATTTTGCATCCATCTCGAGAGCGTTTCAGCAATATTATAGACTGCCTATATATTGTGCCTTCGAGGGAATTGAACTATTCAAAATAATGGTATTTATAAAAAAGGCGAAACCAAATAGATCAAATTCGATCTAGGTTGGTTTCGCCTGCTTTACCAGTAACAATCCAAGAATTATTTAATTTTGCCTTTGGGTCAAACGCTGAATATGAATCGTTATATACAGCTTCTCCTCATCTGACAATACCGTGTTCAAGTATTTTTCGATCTTCAGCATACAGCCGTAAGCCTTTTTATACTTGGCTTTCACTTGCCTCCACAAAAAATCGTCTTCCAGTTCTGTTTTTTCTTTTTTATTTAATCGCTGAAAGAAGAATCTTAAATGTGTAATAAATCGCTCATAACTGATTGAGTGTTCATCTATGGTGTTATTATAAGAGTATTTAATAATATTTAAGATATCCTGTATTTTTTGAGTTTGCTGAGCAACATCTGCTACCTTATTGTAGGAGCTGTTTACTTGAGCATTTATTAAATGAAGGGCTATATTACCTGCTTCATCTTCTGACAAGCGTTTGCCTGTTTCGTCTTCAATGAACTCCAGTGCTTTTAATCCAACCCCAAATTCTTTGGGATAAAATTTTTTAATTTCCCAGATTAACGGATTTGCATTTTTAAGCCCAACGTCAAACATTTTAAATGCATTGTTCATGTGGTCTGTAAGCGAAACATATATATAATCGCTCAATTGTGCTTCTAATATGCTTTTTCCATATTCAATGATGTCATAGCATAACGAAACATATTCTGAAGGAACATCCTCTAACAATAATTTAAATTTCTCTGAAGCATCTTTCTGTTTAAGCACAAAGACCTTTTCAATTAAATGCTCTTCTACTTGTTCTCCTGCACTCTTTTTGAATGCAATACCACGACCCATAACAACAAACTCATCCCTTTTTGAATCTTTGGCTATTATAGCGTTATTATTAAATATTTTCGTTATGATCATCTAACTGCCCCCTTATCCCACAAAAATTTAAAAAAGGATTTAGTTGCTGGGCGAAATTTCAGATAGGTCACAAGACGGTAATAGCCGATCAAACCTTCGTCATAAATCAAATTAAAATGTATTTGATTTACAACTTCGTGTTATGAAAACGCATTCATATTAAGAGACAAAAGCCTTACGTTTTCCCTGAATGATCTTGAGTGCTCTCAAACCGATCTGATATTCCGTTTTGCAAATGGATATAGTCGGTTAACCACGTCCTATGACATCATTTTTCGGATGTCGATTCGTTGGTTGACGTCATCATCTTTGTTGTTCAGCACTTGTAAGGCTTTATATCACTCACCTTTCTGCGTTATGGCTGGGCCAGATATTCATATCGTGCAGGATATCACAAATCTTGTATTTCTAAAAGAAAAGGCAAAACCCAACACATGGAAATATTAATTCCATGCCTCGGGTTTTGCCTTTTCAGTAACAATCCCAACATCATAATAACATCGAATTTAAGTTTTGCCAACAAAAATGTTTGCGCTTTCTTTTTTGGGGCAGTCACGACAAATACAGCACTTTTTTCTGGTATAAAATGTTAACCGCCAATGTAGGACATGCTAATCTTTTTTCTGTTTTTTGCTGTCTGTTCAGTACGTTCATCGGAATACCGATCTGTGCGTTGTTCCCATACTGAAGTAATCACAGCAAGCAGCTCTTCGTCATTTGTCCCGTTACGAAGCATCTGACGTAGATCCAATCCGCCTGAAGCAAACAAGCACGTATAAAACTTGCCATCAGACGATAAGCGGGCACGTGTGCAGGACGAGCAAAATGATTCAGAAACCGAAGTAATAAAGCCAACCTGCGCGTCGCTGTCTCTATAACGATAACGCTTTGCCACTTCTCCAAAGTAATCCCGATCCATCGGCTCCAGCTCGTACACATTCTTAAGTCGTTCAACGATTTCTTTTTTGGTTAGTACCTTTTTGAAGCTCCATCCGTTGTCATTACCTACATCCATAAACTCGATAAAGCGAAGGGTTATTCCCTGCTCCTTAAAATAAGCGGCCATCGGCAAAATCTCCGAGTCATTAACACCTTTTTGAACTACCATATTGACCTTGATTTCAAAGCCGATTTCTCTTGCATATTCGATCTGCTTCAAAATAACATCAGGCTTAATCCCCCGCCCATTCAACCGCCCAAACAGCTCGGGGTCCAGAGCGTCCAGACTGACGTTAAGCCGTCGTAGCCCCGCGTCATAGAGGGGCTTAGCCTGCTGTCCTAGCAGCACACCGTTGGTGGTCAAGCCGACATCTTCCACTCCGTCAATGGACAGGATTTGGGAGACCAGGTCAGGTAGATTCCTGCGCATTAATGGTTCGCCGCCCGTGAGTCGGATCTTTTTTACACCCAGGGATACAAAGAGCTTCGTCAGCCGGTGAATCTCTTCAAACGACAGACATTCATTTTGGGGAAGAAAGGCGTAATCGTCACCGAAAATTTCTTTGGGCATGCAATAGGAACAGCGAAAATTGCAGCGGTCCGTAACCGATATACGCAGGTCACGAATCGGCCGCTGCAACGTGTCTTTCAGTGGATGAAAATTCATACGCCCCCTCCTTTCTAGTTGTTTAGCATCATTATCATTAGCCGCCGCTGACTGGGGGAATGAAGGCTGCAATGTCTCCATCCTGTAATACATCCGTAGACAACGCATACTCCTCATTTATCGCAATTCGCACAGACTTGATCGGCATATCTGGATATTGATCTGTTATCCAATTGGATAAATCGCCTACCGTTTGGCCCGCCAAATCTGCCAATTCTTCTGTTTTCCCCGTCACCTCACGGAGTCCCGCAAAGTAGTACAGCTTAATCATGACTGATCTCCCCCGGCTTTTTCTTTTGATCTCCGACCCACTGCGTTCCATCTTCCCAAATCTCTCGTTTCCAAATAGGAACTATTTCTTTGATTCGTTCGATCGCGTATTCATTCGCCTCATACGCATCCGAACGGTGAGGTGAAGAAACGGCAATGACAACGGCGATATCACCGATTTGAAGCTCGCCAATGCGGTGCGCGATCGCCACTCGCGTTCCTTCCCATTTCTGTTCGATTTCGCGACCAATCTCTGCGAGTTTTTTTGAGCCATAGGGACATAGGCCTCATAAGCAAGGTATAAGGTCCGTACCCCTTGAGTCCATTCTCGTACGTGCCCTGTAAAAACAGTCACCGCTCCTGCTTCCGGCCTTAGGACATAATCCGCATAAGCCTGCGGGATAATGGGCTCCGTCACGATTTCAAATACACTCATCTTATCCACCTTCCAGCCACCGGACAAGCCACTCTCCGGTGACAGACTCTTATAAATATTTCTGCTTTTTGTATCTACATCTCATTTAACCGAACAGCTGATGATATAGTTTTTGACCGTTGGCAACACTTCGTACACCGTGTATGAGAAGCCTTCCGTTTTTGAATAAAATCATTCGATGCTTAAAAGCATAAAATTCAACGAAATAAGGAGTTCTTTTTACGCTATCTGCTATAAGCCTGCCCATTTTCTCTGCATCATCGAGCGTGATCGGACGATGGGGGTCCGGAAGAACCTGTACCACATCCCGTCCACACAGGGCAGCATACGCCGAGCGGCGTGATGCTGTCAGTGCAGGAAACGTAGGATGTTCTCCACAGGTTGGACAATCTTGGTTACGGATGCGGGAAATCCCTATGTCCATCTGCGTGTTTTCCCATAAATCAAATAGATGAACCTTGCGGCGCATCTTATCACGTCTGCCGCTCAGCCACTTCATGGCTTCTGTACATTGGAGAGCGGCCGTCACCTGGACTGCGGGTGAGATGATTCCAGCCGTATCGCAGGTCTGATTGATCGCTGGCAGCGATGGCAGAAGGCAGCGAAAACAGGCTGACTTGCCCGGCACGAAAGGAAAAACGACGCCTGTGCTTCCAACACAGGCTCCGTAAATCCATGGAATTCCAGCCTTCAATGCGGCATCGTTGATAAGTAGACGAGTTTCGAAATTGTCCGTAGCATCCATCAGCAATATACTTTTGCTGGCAAGTTCTTGAACAAGCTCGGCATCCAAATTATCGAGATATGTGTGCAACCGTACGTCTTCTCGTATGGCTTTCAGCCTTTTTTCGGCTGCCATAACCTTGGGCTGCATTTCCGCGGCGTCCTGCTCCGTGAACAGTTGCTGGCGTTGCAGATTCGACATCTCTACATAATCCCTGTCAACAAGATGAAGCTCCCCAACGCCCGCTCTTACCAGTGTTTCGGCAATGGCGGAACCCAGTGCCCCGCAACCGATAATGGTGACGACAGCAACGGATAGATTACGCTGCCCTTCGCCACCAATGGGTCTAAATAAGATTTGTCTGGAATAACGCTCATTCATTAGATTGTGTCCCTTGATAATACAGCCATATGACGAGGATCAGGCTAGCCAGCGCCACTTGGGAAAGTAGCATGAATCCAATGGAATAATGGCCAGTAACGGCATGAATCGTCGACAACAAGATCGGAGGGAAAAAGCCACCGAGACCGCCCATCATGGATACAATTCCGTTAACTATACCTGCTTGTTTATTAAAATAAAATGGAACTAGCTTGAAAATGACGCCGTTCCCCACTCCAGCACATACAGCGATCGCCAAGCAGCCTACTGTATAAAGGGTGATCCCTGGTGAAAAAGCCAAAAGAATCGCAGCGACCGTATAAACAGAGAACGTACCTACCAGCAGGAACAGGGGCTGAAGCCGATCCGCCAGCCAGCCACCGATGGGGCGGAAGAAAGTGGCAATCGCAATGAAGCCTGCTGTACGCATCCCTGCATCCACTTTAGTCAGCTCAAAATTCGATACCAGGAAATTCGGCAAGTACACCGTGAACGCTACAAATGAGCCAAATGTAATAAAATAAAAGAGCGAGAAAAACCAAAGCTTCTCATTTTTGTAAACGCCTTTAATCTGCTCCATAATTGGCGTCTTTACTTTAGCTTCATGACGATCCCCTAAGAAGAAATTCAAAACGATAAAAACAAGCAGCACAATGAGATATAGCTTCACTGTAGGGGCCCAGCCAATTTGGGTAGCCACAATAGGGGCCGAGAAGGTAGTGATGGCTGTTCCCAAATTTCCTATACCATACATCCCATTTACAAACCCATGCTTTTCCTTTGGGTAATACTTCGGCAGCGAAGTCACCCCAACCGAGAACACAGCTCCTCCAATCCCAAGGAACAAGCCACCGATAATTAAATCCATCATCGTAGAAGCTTCACTGATATAGTAGACGGGAAACAAAAGCAAAATAAAGCTAACGAGAAAAACGATTCTTGCTCCGAAGATGTTGGCATAATAACCAAGCGGAATGCGCAGAATCGAACCAAGTACGACCGGAATCGCCGTGACCATAGCCAATTTTCCGGGTGGAATCACAATATCCTCCGTAATGAACGGCATAAGAGAAGAAATGATAACCCATACCATGAATCCAAGAATCAAGTTCAATGTTTGCAACGGCAACTGCATTTTTCTAATCATTTAACTCACCTTTTCAACGTTTTTTCTGTCGAATTATTGATTTGAATTTTCTGTCCCCATTGTAGCCGCTAGCCGATCTTATCGAATATAGGGGACTCCCCTTTCCCTAACGGGGGAGTCCCTGAAAATAAAAAAAGACGCCTCTATTAAGAAGCGACTTGGTTTGTTCAAGAGATTTTTTCTTTAAAATGTTCTTCTTCATCACCTAAAAGTCCAGCATTTTTTTCTTTAATGCATATTGGACCAGTTCAGGCCGGCTTCTTAAATTCAATTTCTCCATGATTTTCGCTTTGTTCGCTTCCACCGTCTTGACAGAGATGAACAGCTTTTCTGCAACTTCCTTGTTACCGTAACCCTTTGCGACCAGAGGCAGAATCTCCAGTTCCCGCTTGGACAGGATCTCATACGGATCTTCTGATTGTGACGTCGTATCTTTTTTGATGAACTCACGAACGAGAGAAGTAGCCATTTTAGGATGGATATAGGTCCCGCCCCCATGAATGGTTCGTATAGCAAGCAATAGCTCCTCATCTGGAGCATTTTTCAAAACATAGCCTGAAGCACCATTCTTCAAAATATGAAATAGATATTCTTCATCGTCATGCATGGTCAGAATCAGAATTTTAGTATCAGGGTGGTCCTCTTTAATCTTGCCTGTGGCGATCAATCCACTTTCGCCTGGGGGCATGCTGAGGTCCATGATTAGAATATCCGGACGATATTTAGCTACCATCGTATACGCTTCAATGCCATCTGCAGCCGTTCCGACAACCTCCATATCCGATTGGAAGTTCAAAATCATGGAAAATCCGCTTCGTACAATAGCATGGTCATCCGCTAACACAATTTTGATCAAGTCTCTATTCCTCCTCTTGGCCAATCGGAATTTGTAAAAAGACTTTGGTTCCCTGACCAACATTTGAAAGGACGCCAAAACTTCCGCCTACCAGCTCTGCTCGCTCCTGCATACCATATAAACCTAATCCCGTTCCAATAGGATTGCTCCCCTTTTCAAAGCCAATTCCATCGTCCTCTACAGTCAAACGAAGCATATGATCGTGCTCAGTCAAAGAAACTTTAACCATGTCTACCTGGGCATACTTCAAGGCATTGAGAACAGCCTCTTGGCAGACACGGTAAATGACCGTTTCCTTTTCACTTCCATATCGCTTTTGGGGAAGATCCGACACAAATTCAACTACCAGACCAAAGCTTTGTTCAACCCTCTTAAAGTGAGAACGAAATGCCGCTTCAAGTCCAAAATCATCAAGTGTGGCGGGGCGTAGTTCCACAGACAGGTTGCGGATATCATCCAGCAACCGCGTCATGGATGCTTCGGTCTGCTTCATATTTTTTAGGAGCTGTTCATCATTCGTCATGTATTTTAACACCCGTAGTTCAACAACCGCGCTCATCAATTCCTGGGCGACGCTGTCGTGCAGTTCCCTGGAAAGCCGTTTACGCTCATTTTCCTGCGCTTCAATGACATGCTTCATCATTTTGTTTTCATACAATTTTTCCTGCGTCTGAAATTGCGGGGTCAAATCTCTCAACATCAACACCCGTGTTCCATGTTCATAATCAATCGTGTGAAAAGAAGCTGCATAGGGAACCATTCCGTTGCTCTTTGTTTCCAGATACACCTGAAAAGAAGCGAAATCCTTGGATTCTGGCATATTGAAATAACAGTTAAGGCAGGTACGGGGATCCGTTTCGCTTGTATAGCCCCTGCATGTTCCACATAAAGCTCTGTTCTTCCCTTCATAGAGTTGAATGAGGACGTCATCGCCCACAATCTCTTCAGCTGCCGGGTTCATGGCTAGGGTATTCCCTTGCCTATCAAAAAAGAAAATGGCTTCCGTACTGTTCTCAAACAACTTCACCATTAGCGCACTCAAAGAGCCAGTCCCTACAGACAATGTCAATTCACATCACTTCCTTCCCGTTCAACTCTCCAATTCCCCTATGCGCCAAGGCTTCCAAATCACGCATCATGGCTTCGGTCATCAGCTGTTCTTCCCGAAATCCACCAAGCAGTACGCCCGCGACGCGAGCATCATTCCATAGGGGAACAGCCCCGAGACTCTTGAGTTTCTCGGATTGAACGATCGGATAGTTAAACAGGTTGTCTGCCCCCACATATTGATAAACAGATGGAATGAAAACGGATTTCCCGGTTTTAAACACGATTCCTGCTATGCCCTTACCGGATTGCAGCACAATCCGCTTAAAGCGATCATTTAAATTACCGGCTGCATTTTTCCATTTAATTACGTATTGATATTCGGCCGGTTCAACCAGAGCAAGCGCCATGAAATCATAACCGAAATGTTCGCGTATTCGCTCAAGCTCCCTTTGATAATCCATCCTATTATTCATCACTCTCTCCTAATAAAATTAGGAAAGAAGGCAGAGCCCGCTTTCCTAATTCGATTTATGTCTTCTGTAAAGGATATAACTTCTGCGCACATAATTCAACGGAACACTCCACACATGCACAAGCCGGGTAAAGGGCCAAAATGCAAAAATGGCAAAGCCCATAAGTACATGAAGCTTGAAAGATATCGGTACGTCTCTCATGAGTGTTGGGTCGACACGGAATATGAACAAACCGCGGAACCAGATCGAGATGGTCTCCCGATAATCGAATTCCGGCTGTACCGCATTCGTTACAAGAGTCGCAAACATCCCCATGCATACAATGGCCAAAAGCAATACGTTTACAATCAAATCAGACGCTGTACTTAAACGGCGCACATTGCGTATTGTAAAACGGCGAGATGTGAGGATCAACATACCGAGAAACGTTATGGCTCCAAATATTCCACCAATATAAACTGCTCCAATGTGATACAGATGATCGTTTACACCCAGTGCATGCATCCAGGTTTTTGGAATACCCAAACCGGACACGTGACCGAAAATAACCGGGATAATTCCCAGGTGGAATAAAAGGCTTCCGATCATCAATTGTTTCTTTTCAATAAATTCGCTCGATTTCGCTGTCCAATTGAACTGGTCAGTTCTGTAGCGGAAAATATGGCCTACAATAAAGATGACCACACACATATACGGGAAAATGACCCATAAAAACTGCTCTAGCATCATCATTGCGCGGCTGCCTCCTGTTCTACGCAAGCTTTAAGCGTTTCGCGCAGTCCCTTGACCAGATGAAAATACGGGCTTTTCATTTTTTCCAGCGCTATAAGCAAATGATAGGTGCCGTCTTCCAAAATCGCAACGGGCATGCGGAGGTTTTCTGTCGTCTTCGGATCTTGCACCCATTCGGCGGCATACAGAAATTCACACATGAGCGGTAAGTAATCCGGAAGCTCCCCATCCGACATTTCAAGGCCGTACATCTCATACAGAACCTTTAACTTGACTAGCATTTGTCCTCTTTCTTTTGCATCTTCAAACTTGAAGTAAGTCATATATAATGCGCAATTTTTTTTGAAAATCGAAGGTTTCCGTATACATCTCCTGAATCTCTTCGATGCTGAACTCTTGCATAAGAGACCAATACATATTAGCGTGCGTATACGCAGGATGGTCCGGATCAAATGATGCTTCCAGAAAAGCCGGATGAAAATCCAGCTTTTCCGGGTACATGAGTTGTTGGGCGAAAAACCCGAATGAAGGCTTGCATTCATACAGCTTCGCTACATTAATCACGCCAAATACCCCCCGTAGAAGTTTTCTTCAACCATTTCCTTGCCTGTTTTTGAAGGCTCTTCCATCCCCATTGAGCTTGCCAGGCTACAACCGCTACAGCCAGAGCCAGAGCCCATATTTCCCAGAGTGTCGCCATAACCGGCAGATCCTTGAGCCCGGTATGGATTGGCATACCCCTCTTTATGCGACGTCGGAATGACGAAACGGTCCTCATATTTGGCAATTGCCAGCAGTCGATACATCTGCTCGGCCTGCAGTGGTGTCATGCCGGTACGTTCAAGACGGCTTTCATCAAAAGATTGTCCTGTGGACTGGGCACGCATATAGGAGCGCATCATAGCCATCCGCTGCAAGGATTCCTTCACCGTCTGCGTATCACCCGCCGTCAGCATATTGGCAAGGTACTGAATGGGGGTACGCATTTCTTCGATAGCTGGAAAGACCATATCCGGATTCTCGATCGAGTCTTTCCCTTCAAAGTAATTCATGATTGGGCTAAGTGGCGGTACATACCAGACCATAGGCAGCGTGCGATATTCCGGATGAAGCGGGAATGCCAGCTTGTACTCAATGGCAAGCTTGTAGACCGGCGAGTTCTGCGCTGCCTCAATCCAGTCTTCCGAGATGCCGTCTTTTCTCGCCTGAGCAATCACCGCCGGATCACTTGGGTCCAGGAACAGGTCGCACTGTGCTTTATACAGTTCTTTCTCATCCTGCGTAGAAGCAGCCTCGTGAACTCGATCCGCGTCATACAGCAGAACGCCGAGGTAACGAATTCGTCCTGTACATGTCTCGGAACAGACTGTTGGCAACCCGGCTTCCACACGCGGGAAACAGAAGGTACATTTCTCCGCTTTGTTCGTCTGCCAGTTGAAGTACACTTTTTTGTATGGACAGCCTGTCATGCAATACCGCCAGCCGCGGCATGCTTCCTGATCCACAAGCACGATTCCATCCTCATCCCGTTTGTACATGGCGCCTGAAGGACAGGATGCGACACAACTCGGATTCAGACAGTGTTCGCAGAGCCGAGGGAGATACAGCATGAATGACTTCTCGAAATTGAATTTGATCTCTTCTTCAATTTTCTGAATATTCGGATCAAGTGGACCCGTCACATGGGTACCCGCCAAATCGTCCTCCCAGTTTGGGCCCCAATCCAGATTCATTTTTTTCCCCGTTACCGCAGAATGCGCGCGTGCTACCGGAGAATGCTTCTGCTCTTTGGCATTGGTCAAATGCTCATAATTGTAGGTCCAGGGCTCATAATAATCTTTCATTTCCGGCATGTCGGGATTGTAAAAAATTTTGCCAAGCGCTATCTTGGATAGCTTGCTCCCTGACTTCAGTTCGAGCTTCCCTTTGCGAAGCTGCCAGCCGCCCTTATATTGCTCCTGGTCTTCCCAACGCTTCGGATAACCGATGCCGGGTTTGGTTTCCACGTTGTTGAACCACATATATTCCGCGCCTTTGCGGTTTGTCCAAGTTGTTTTACATGTCACGCTGCACGTATGACAGCCAATACATTTATCCAGGTTCATGACCATGGCAATTTGAGCTTTAATTTTCAAGCCAGTTTACCTCCTTCATTTTACGTACCGCTACGTACACATCACGCTGGTTGCCGATCGGACCGTAATAGTTGAACCCGTAGCTAAGCTGAGCGTATCCGCCAACCATCTGGGTTGGTTTGGGATGAATTCTTGTTGGCGCATTATGGCTGCCCCCGCGCGTATCCGTGATTTCGGAGCCCGGCACTTGAATGTGTTTATCCTGAGCATGGTACATAAACATCGTTCCTCTTGGCATCCGGTGGCTGACAACGGCCCGGGCGGTTACAACACCGTTACGGTTGTACACCTCTACCCAGTCATTGTCGGCAAGATCGTGGGCCGCTGCGTCTTCGTTATTGATCCATACCGTAGGACCTCCGCGGAACAGCGTAAGCATATGCTGGTTATCCTGGTAGGTGGAGTGAATATTCCATTTACCGTGCGGAGTCAGATAACGTAGGACAAGTGAATCTTGTCCGCCTTTTATTTCCCGATCACGCGTGCCGAACACCATCGGCGGCAAAGTAGGTTTATAGATTGGCAATGACTCCCCAAACTGCTGGAAAATTTCATGATCTATATAGAAGTGCTGTCTTCCTGTCAAAGTACGGAACGGAACGAGACGTTCAATATTCGTTGTAAATGGTGAATAGCGACGTCCTTTCTTGTTCGATCCAGTAAATACCGGTGTCGGTATAACCTCACGCGGCTGTACCGTGATACTTTGGAAAGTGATCTTTTCCGCTGCCCGGTCGGCCGAGATGTCTTTGAGTTCAACACCGTGAAGCTTTTCTGCCTGCTCATAAGCCTTTTGTGAGACCTGTCCATTGGTCGCGGATGAAAGGTGAAGAATAGTATTGGCCACTTGACGAGCTGTCTGTATTTTAGGCAAACCATCTTTAATGGAATCATCGTAATAAACTCCGTTCAGCCTTTTCAATTCCTCATATTCATCCGCTACGGAGAAGCTGACGCCATGCGCACCTGTTTTCCCAGTAGCCAAATTCGGACCGAGTGAGATAAATTTATCGTGAATCTTAGTATAATCGCGTTCGATGATGCTGAAATTCGGCATGGTTTTACCCGGAGTCGCTTCAATCTCGCCCTTCGTCCAATCCTTTACAAGACCCATCGGCTGTGAAATTTCGCCTATACTATCGTGTGAGAGCGGCGCGGTCACAAGGTCTTTATATATTCCTGGTAGGTACTCTTTTGCCATATCCGAAAAGACTTCGGAAAGCTGGCGGTAAATATCCCAGTCCGCGCGAGATTCCCACAGTGGATTAACAGCCGGATTAAACGGGTGCACGAAAGGATGCATGTCTGTTGACGACAAGTCTGTTTTTTCGTACCAGGTTGCCGCCGGAAGCACGATGTCCGCGTACAATGGAGTTGTTGTCATCCGAAAATCAAGTGCAACCATCAGATCAAGCTTTCCTTCTACATCTTCTCTCCAGACGATTTCCTCAGGTTTCTGTTCTTCGTTCGGCCGGGCAAGCAGGGCATCAGATGCTCCGAGTAAATGTTTCATGAAATACTCTTGTCCCTTCGCCGAACTTGAAATCAGATTTGACCGCCAAACAAAGAGTGAACGCGGGAAGTTCTCGGCTGCCCCAGGATCTTCTACAGCGAAGCGTGTCTTACGTGATTTAATCTCTTCCACAGAATGATTAATGATGTCCTCGTTGGACTTCTTGCCTAATTGCGCAGCCTCTTCGGCGAATAGCAGACTGTTTTTATTAAACTGTGGATAAGAAGGCAGCCAACCCAGACGCGCTGCGAGCACGTTGTAGTCTGCTGGATGTCTGTAACTGACATCCCCGCCAATCGGTGACTTCAAGGTGTCTGTTCCACTTTCTTCGTAACGCCACTGCTCTGTTGCAAAGTAGAAAAACGATGTAGCATTTTGCTGTCGAGCCGTCCCTTGCCAGTCTTTTGCAAAGGCAATCGATGACCAGCCTTCGATGGGACGGAGCTTTTCTTGACCAACATAATGCGCCCAGCCTCCACCGTTTACGCCTTGGGAAGCTGTCAACATGACCAGGTTCAAGATGGACCGATAGATCGTGTCACTATTGAACCAATGATTGATCCCCGCACCCATAATAATCATGGAGCGCCCTTTGGTATCGATAGCATTTTGAGCAAATTCCCGAGCAATCTGCACCACAACAGATGCCTTCACTCCTGTGATCTTCTCCTGCCAGGCAGGGGTATAATGCGAAGCTGCATCGTAATAATCTTTGGCGTTATGAGGGCTGTCACTGCGCGCGACACCGTACTGGCTCATCATCAGATCGTACACGGTTGCAACGTAACGCTCCGAACCATCTGCCAGGCGCACTTTTTTGGTCGGAATTACACGTTTGAACGTTCCATTACCGGCGTTATCAAAGTAAGGGAATACGACTTCTTCCCATTGCTCGCCACGACCTTCCACAGTAAGGGCAGGCTCAACCTTCGTTCCGTCTTCTCGCTCCAGGATCAGGTTCCATTTCTTATCCTGTTCCCAGCGCTGTCCCATCGTACCGTTCGGGACCAGCATCTCCCCTGCCACTTCGTCATATATGACCGGTTTCCAGTCCGCATGCTGAGAAACATCCCCAAGGTCACTCGCCCGTAGAAAACGCCCACCTTTCCAGACTCCTTCGTGTGGATCAAGCAGAATCATGAACGGCATATCTGTATATTGTTTGGCATAGTTAATGAACATGGGTTCTTGGCGTTCTTTGTAGAACTCATCCAGAATGACATGCGTCATAGCCTGGGCCACGGCAGCATCTGTACCCGGATTCGGTGCGAGCCAATTGTCAGCGAACTTCACATTCTCCGCCAAATCGGGAGCCACCGATACGACCTTTGTCCCCTTATAACGTACTTCCGTCATAAAATGCGCGTCCGGCGTCCGGGTAAGCGGTACGTTCGATCCCCACATGATCAGGTAACCCGCATTGTACCAGTCAGAAGATTCCGGCACGTCCGTCTGCTCACCCCAAATTTGAGGAGATGCAGGCGGAAGGTCTGCATACCAGTCGTAAAAACTCAACATCTGCCCACCGAGTAGCGAAATGAACCGGGCTCCCGAAGCGTAGCTTATCATTGACATCGCCGGGATTGGCGTAAAGCCCGCGATCCGGTCGGGACCGTACTTGCGGATGGTATAGATGAGCTGCGCCGAGATCAGACGCAGGACATCGTCCCAGCCGACACGGACATGCCCGCCTTTTCCGCGAGCCGATTTGTAGAGCTTGGCTTTCTCAGGGTCTTCTACGATGCTTGCCCATGCGTCTACTGGATTCGTATGCTCCTTAATGGCGGCTAACCAAAGCCGCAATAACTTACCGCGCATATAGGGGTATTTCACGCGTAATGGACTGTATTCATACCAGGAAAATGTAGCGCCACGCGGGCATCCACGCGGCTCAAATTCCGGCATGTCAACGCCGCAGGAAGGATAATCGATCTGCTGATTTTCCCAGGTAATGATGCCGTTTTTCACAAAAACCTTCCAACTACAGGAGCCGGTGCAGTTAACACCGTGCGTCGTCCGAACCACTTTGTCGTGAGACCAACGCTGACGGTACACGTTTTCCCATTCTCTATTTTTTTCCTCAAGGATTGACCAATTTCCGGAATAACTCTCGATCGGTTTAAAAAAGTTGAGGCTGTATTTTTTCTTCATTGATGATCAACGCTCCTTTTCAGAATGAAAAATCCCAACGCAGTTGCTAGGGCAAGATTCATTCGCTTATTCTCATTATGTAATTCATTGATTCCTGTTCCCATTAGGGAATGTCCTATAGCGCTACAGGAAATCCCTCGTTCTATGGAAAGATACAAAAAAGCCTCCCTCTGCCAAAGGGAAGCTTATATGAAGTGATTAATTGTTCTTTTGGCCCGTTAACAGGAGCATGATAAAAGAAATGAGTATGATGGAGCATGTCCAGGCCCAGGCCATAGGAAGATGACCAGAATCCACCGCAACATAAATGGCCGTCGGAATGGTCTGGGTTTTGCCCGGAATATTTCCGGCAATCATCAGCGTAGCACCAAATTCGCCCAGACCGCGGGCAAAACCGAGTATAAAGGCCGCTTTAAAAGAAGGGAAAATTAAAGGGAAGGTGATATATCGGAAAACCTGCCATTCACTTGCACCCATCGAACGTCCCGCGTTTTCCAAGTCCCGGTCAACAGAAGACAATCCCATTCTCAGCGTCCGATAGACAAGAGGAAAAGCCACTACCACCGCTGCCACAACCCCAGCCCACCACGAGAATACAATTGGTTCGCCAAACCATTGTTCTACAATACGTCCCAATCCACTTTTTCGTCCAAGCAATATGAGCAGTAAAAAGCCAACAACGGTCGGTGGGAGTACCAAAGGCAGCATAAGCAAGGTTTCAACGGCCGTTTTCCCTCTAAATAGCCCCAAACGAGACATTGACCATGCCGCAAACAGGCCTATTATGATTACCAGAATGCTGGATAACAGTGCCACCTGCAACGATAACAGGATAGGAGGCCAATATTCATTCCAATCTATAGCTTGCATGCTCACTTCGGTATGGTAAATCCATACTTAGCCATAATATTCAGAGATTCTTGTGATTGAAGGTATGCATAGAAATCCTCGGCCTCTTGAGTGTGCTTTGAAGCTTTGACAATTCCGATGGGGTACTCAACAGATGAATAGGTTTTAGGGTCCATCTCAAAGGCGATTTTCGCCTTTTGCGAAGTCAATGCATCTGTTTTATATACAAATCCGACATCAGCGTTTCCAGTCTCCACATATTGCAGCACTTGTCTAACATCTTTTGCCTGAACCAGCCTGCTCTGCAATACGTCCCATAGCTTCGTGTTCGTCAGCGCTTCCTGTGCGTATTTGCCTGCAGGGACACTTTCAGGAATGCCAATCGCCACTTTTTTTACCCCTTCCTTGGTTAAATCCGTTACACTCGCAATGTTCATCGTCCCGTCTGCAGGAATAACCGTTACCAATTCGTTCGTCAGCCATGTTTTTTGTTTATCGCTCTCTATTAGCTGCTGATCTACGAGAGACTTCATGTTTTTCTTCGAAGCGGACAAAAACAGGTCTGATGGTGCTCCTTGCTCAATCTGCTTTTCCAGCGCACCAGAGCCACCAAAGTTGAAATTCAATTTGACATCTTTATGAGTTGGCTCGTACAAATTCTGGATTTCTTTGAGCGCATCTGTTAAGCTCGCAGCTGCGGAAATGGTCAGTTCAACAGTTTCAGCCTTTTTCGAAGAATCCTGGCTGGAAGACTCGTTCTGGACCGTGCTGCTAACATTTGAAGCTGATTGTTGCTCCGCACCGCACCCTGAAAGTAATAACACAATGGAAAAAACAAAAAAGAGCGTCTGGCTATGTTTAATAATTTTTTTCATTTTGTTTGACTCCTTAAGTTTAGTCTTTCTTGATATGATGGATTATATTTTGAGCTGCGCCTGTCTCGTACGTTCGATTAATGTGCAATTCTCAAGAAGAATATGATTAAAAATATCTGCTGTACCGGCTCAAAGCCGTTTGTGATCAAGCGTAATTCCTTTAGTATCTCTATCACAGCCTGATGCTCGTCTTGCAGTTTGGATACATACGGATTCAGCGTTAACTGGATCATGTTCTACTTCCCCTTACAACTTGAACTCATCCGGGAGCTCTCTCTTCTAAAGCAGGAAATGCCTTGTCATTAAAAAGCTGAAATCAGCTGTTCAGCCGCTTCTTTCCCTTGAGCGATACAATCTGGAATTCCAACGCCTCCATAACCAGCACCACATAAAAATACATTTGGAGAATACTGAGATAAATCATATCTAACCTTTGCCAGATACTCCTTGTGTCCAATCGGATATTGCGGCATCGATTGATTACACCGACTAACTTCGGCGAATTCCGGTTCCGCTTCCAAGCCCATTAAATCCTTCAAGTCTTTGCGCGCGGCATCCACAAGCTCAGCATCCGTCATCTGTATCCATTCCTGTGCGCCTGCATGTCCGATATATGCTCGTAACAGCGTATATCCTTCTGGAGCAGTATGGCTCCACTTTGTCGAGGACCACGTACATGCTGTGATCTTTTTACCTTCCTTGCGCGGCACCAAAAATCCGGTTCCCTCAAAGGCAAGATGAAGCTCTGTATTTTTATAAGCAAGGGCAATATTGGCTACCGAAACGTAACTGATCTTATTGAGCAAGCTGACACTTGCAACACCGGAAAATAATTTAGCCGCCACAAAGGCTGGAACAGCGCAGATCACTGCATCTGCATCTATGACTTGTCCATGATCCAGGATTACCTGATAACCGTCCTCTTTTCTTACTTCAGCCACACCCTGTCCCATCACAAAATGTACGGTATGCAGCCTCTCCTTTAGCCGCTCCACGATTGTAGATAAGCCTTGTCGATAGGAAAGAAACATGCTTTTCTTGGCGATATCCGGCAGTTTTTCTTGTACAGCCGACTTTCTCCCCGCTCCTTTAGTCATACCTTTAATCAGACTCCCATGCTTCTGCTCCATCTGCTTAAATTGAGGGAAGGTTGACATCAGGCTAAGAGAATGTGTATCGCCAGCGTAAATTCCAGACAGCAGAGGTTCTGTAATCTGATCCAGAACTTCTTTGCCAAGGCGCCGCTTGATAAAATTTCCCAGAGACTCGTCCATATCGCCTTTCTTCGCCGGGATGATTAAATCCAGGGCTGCCCGTGCTTTTCCCAGCGGAGAGATAAGTCCCGTCCGAATGAAAGGGGTAAGCTTCGTTGGAATGCCCAGAATGAAGCCCATCGGCATCGTGTGAAGCTTGCCCTTATGCAAAATGCAGGCAGATTTGGCCTTCGGGTTTGTGGATACCAGCTCTGCTTCCAGTCCCAATTCCATGGTCAGCTCCAACATGGCCGTTTTTCTGGCCAGAAAAGCATCCGGTCCTTTTTCGATCATAAAATCGTTTTGGCGAACGGTTTGCAGCTTTCCTCCCAGCCGGTCGCTTTTCTCAACCAGTGTAATCTCTACCTCCACTTGCTTCTCCTCAGCCAGCTTTTTCACGTAAAAGGCAGCACTTAAACCACTTATTCCTCCACCGAGAACAACGACTTTTTTAGGACTTTTTTTCATAAAAGCTCTTTTCCTTCCTTAGCCCCAGGCATATAGGCACAATAAGGGTCACTCTCCAAATAATCTCCTGTTATTGCAAAAGCCCTTGCTCTGGAGCCTCCACAGACGGTATTAAATTCGCAGATTCCACATTTTCCTTTAAGCAGAGACTTATCTCTAAGCCTGTTCATGATCGGAGAGTGCCGATAAATACGTGCCAGACTATCCATTCGTACATTTCCACATGCAAGGGGCAGGAAACCGCTCGGGTACACCTCGCCGATATGACTGATAAAAACAAATCCATCTCCATCATTTACGCCTTTAGGGGCACGTCCCAAAACATCTGCCCTTTTTTGCTCGAACGTTGCACTGTTCTTACCTGCTCTGTTCTTTTCCTGCAGTACAACCCTTCGATAGTGAGGTGCTTCTGTAGCCTTTACACCGTAAGGCATCTGTTGTTGTATTTGATACAACCACTTCATTACAGCTTCATGCTCATCAGGAGTAATCATATCTTTCTCCATACCACGTCCGGTTGGAACAAGGAAAAACAAGCTCCATAACACCGCCTGCATTTCCTTTACCTTTTCTGCAATTTGCTCCAGATCGTGAAGGTTGTACCGGGACACCGTCGTATTCACTTGAATAGGAATGTTCATTTCCTTCAAATAACCAATTCCCCGCATGGTTGTATCGTAAGAACCCACAGTCCCCCGAAAATGATCGTGAATATCTGCACATGAACCGTCCAGGCTAAAAGCCCACCGTGATAAGCCAACTTGCTTTGCTTTTTCGACCGCTGCTCGTGTCACTTTAGGGGTGGCACTGGGAGTTATGGAAACCGACAGCTTTTTCTCTTCAATTGCATATTGAGCCAACTCAAATAAATCAGGACGCGATAACGGATCTCCACCTGTGAAAACCACCAGCGGATGATTCATTTCAGCGATTTGATCCATCAGTTGCTTGCCCTCCTCTAATGTCAGTTGACGAGGATCAGGCTTATACTGGGCTTCCGCTCTACAGTGAAGGCATTTTAAAGCACAAGCTCGCGTTACCTCCCAAATGACGATAAACGGGTTCTCGCGATAATCTCGTGGTGTTTCCAAAGATATCATTGATGTCTCTCCTTTTTAGAAATATAAAAACAACACAGATACATAGAGCATCAATGAAAATCCAATTTCAGCCATGCCAACTTGTTTTGCCTTTAATTCGAATTTAGGAAGCCATATAGCTCGTAATAATAAAATTAAAAAAGGAGCGACCAAAAATACCTTTATCCAGGCAGCAAACAGCATAATGATCAGATGATAGATGACAGAAGCATAATAGTAGCGTGTATTTTTTCTTTCACGGATGATCGTTTTAACATAAAGAGCAGTTCCTGTAAAGTAAGACACCAAAAGCAAAAATAGCTCCGTGGATATTCCCCAATCCCCTGCTTCTCCAATATGAACAACAGGGTAAATAAAAGAACAAAAAAGTATAATTGCGGCAATGTCATTGAGCAAGGCACGTTCATTTTTCATTTTTGCATAGTACTACATATTAGCCATAAAAAAGAACAGCAGCAGAACTCCATACCAGATCAACGCAGGCTTAACCCATATCAGTGAAGCTAAAAAGGGAAGGAGTATCGCTCCGTATACAACAACTGGTTTTCGGTATCTTTCACGGTTACCTGTTTTGATCCATTGGAGGACAGGAAAACTGAATAAATAGATAAAAAACCAGCACATGAATAGAGGTATATGAATGAATTCCCCTTGAGAAGCCGCTAAACCGAATAAAAATGGAAGAATGAGCATGGCCCATGCTCCATGCTGATTAGGTATGTATCTACTGATCCCCTTCAAACCCTTGATCCTTTTTTCACAATATTTATCATCCTTATTGCTTCGGTTAATCGATGCATCATCCATTCCCCCAAGATTCAATTTTTCACCCTCTCTAATTCTAAGTATTCTATTCAATTGAACCAATCAGGGAGTTCCCTTTTTCTTATGTGGGAATAGCCTAGCCGGAGAAACAACGCTGTTGGCTCATCATGCCATTCATTAAGGGGGCTATCCGGCACCCTCGACAAGACGGCGGAAGTGGAGGAATTACTCAGAATAAAAAAATTAAAAGTGGCACGCCAGGCGGCACACCACTTGATCAAAATTGTTCACTACCGCCAAGGTCACACCTCAGTTGCAGCAGTTTGAAAAGTTGTCCAAGCAGGTTCCTCTAAAATAATACTAAAGCTACATGTACTATACATGGCTTTTAATCAAGAGAGCCACTCTTTCAGATGGAAAAATCCATTTTCGAAGGAGTGGCTTTTTTTGCTAACGTCCGCTAGATTCACTAAAATTATCGTATGCAGCTACAAGAGCTACAACCACGGCTGCCGAGTTGGTCGCAGCCAAGTCAAGATTGGAGTCAAAAGTACCTGCTGCTTCTGCGCCGGCAAGATCAGACAGAGAACGAACAGCCAAAAATGGGACACCAAACTGATACGCTGTCTGGACGACCGCGGTCCCTTCCATATCCGTCACCTTGGCTTCCGGAAACTGGCTGCGAATAAAATGGACCCGCTCCGCTTGATAGATAAAGGAGTCTGCTGTCGTAATCAACCCGGTAACGATCTGCCCCTCAATCTTGGTTTCTGCCAGAGTTTCTGTCGCAAAATCAAGCAGCGCTTGCTCCACCGGATAACTTGCCGGCATCTGTGGCACCTGCCCGTAGGTATAGCCGAACGCCGTTCCATCCACATCGCTGTAAGTCAGCTCGGTCGCCACTACGACATCCCCAACACGAAGCGCTGGATCAAGCCCGCCAGCAGACCCGGTATTAATGACAAGCTCCGGGTTAAAGCGCTCAATCAGCAGCGCCGTAGTCAAGGCTGCGTTCGCTTTACCAATTCCCGATTGCAGCAGAACAACTTCCTTGCCCTGAAGACGACCTGTATAAAAAATTCCATTCGCGATCCGGGTCATGCTTATCCCTTCGATCTGCGCTTTCAAACCTGCTATTTCTTCTTCCATGGCTCCGATAATGGCTATACTCACAGTTCGTTTCTCGCTCCCTCCATGAATTCCCTGCATTTTAGTTTATTTTTTAAAAATGCCCGTTGCGGCTATTCTCTGCACCGCCTCCAGTAGCCGTTCTTCACTGTTCACCAGACTCACCCGCACATAGGATGCTCCGGCAAGACCAAAGCCTTCGCCGGGAGCCACTGCAACATGGGCCTCGTCTAATAAAAAGTCCGCAAAAGAAGCGGAGGTATAGCCCTCAGACACCTTGAACCAGGCGAAAAAAGTTCCTTTGGGTGCGGCTACATCCCAGCCAATACCACGCAACGCCGCAATGAGAACATCACGTCGCCGTTCATATAATGCAGCCAGCTCCCGCACCGGCTCCTGCGAGCCCAGCAATGCCGCCGCTCCCGCATCCTGTACCGCTCCAAAAACAGTGCTGTAGGCATGCGTATGATAATGCTTGAGCGCACCGATGACAGATGCGTTTCCAACAGCAAAGCCGAAACGCCAGCCCGCCATGTTGTACGTTTTGGAAGCCGTATACGTCTCGACACCACATTCCTTGCCGCCGGGGATTTGCAATAGACTGAGCGGCTTATGCCCCTCAAACCCAAGGGCACCGTAAGCAAAATCGTTCATAACCGGAAAACAGTACTCAGCGGCATAGTCCAACGTCTTCGTCAGAAAATCCGTAGTAGCCACGGCGCCAGTCGGATTGTTCGGATAATTAATCATGAGCAATTTGACCTGTTGGGCGATTTCTTCCGGCACCGTGGTATAATCAGGCAAAAATCTATCCTTCTCATGGAGCGGAATCGTATGGATACGGGCTCTTGCCAGCGCAGCAGCGGAAACATATTGCGGGTATGCCGGGTCGGTGGTCAGCAACCAGTCACCGGGATTTAGCAATGCCTGCGGAATCCCCATTACGCCTATGGCGGAGCCGTTGAATACGGCAACCTCCCGATCGGGATCAAGCTCCACCTGATACTCCCGTTTATAGAACGCGGCGACTGCCTCCAGTGTGCTTTTTTTCCCGTGAAAAGGCGGGTAGCCCTGATTTACCGGTTGATCAACTGCTTCCTTCAAAGCGCTGATGATATGCGCCGGTGTCTGCTGATCCGGGTTGCCGGCTGCCAAATTGATTACATCTATTCCTCTGCTTTTATACAGATTCACTTTGTCGTCAATTGCGCTAAAATAGTTGTCAGGCAGCGCCTTGACGAGATCAGAGGATGAAAAAATCACGTTCATCTCCACCTTTTATCCATAAGATACAGGCTGACAGTGCCAGCTCGCAGAAGACAATAAACTCATATTATTTGAAATAGCTTGGCAGCTTATAGCCTTCATAAACCGGATTCGATTTGATGTACTTTTGGAATTCATCCGAATGATACCCCTCAATGATGTCTTTGACGAATGGCTTGTCCTTGTTCTTGCTATCCACAGCGACCACGTTCGTGAACGGGTCTGTCATTTTTTCAAGCTGCAATGCCGAGGTCAGCTTCATTCCATTCGAAACGGCAAAGTTCCCCTGAATAGCGGCAAAATCAACATCCTCCAGTGCGCGCGGTCCCTGTGCAGGGTCGGTCGCCACAAATTGCAAATGATGCGGATTAGAGATAATGTCGTTCACCGAGGTTTGCAGTGGATCAATATTATCCTTTAACGTAATCCAGCCCACTTCCTTTAAAATATTCAGCGCACGCAACATATTGACTGGCTCGTTCGGCAGGTTGATTTGAGCACCGTTGCTGACTTCGTCAAGGCTGGTATGCTTGCTGGAGTACAATCCCATTGGCGGAGTCGGAACCTGCACAGCTCCAATCAGATCAATATTCTCCCGCTTATTCATAGAATCCAGATAGAGCGAATGTTGGAACACATTAGCATCAATATCTCCATTAGCCACAGCTACATTGGGCTGAACGCCGTCTGTAAATTCTTTATATGTAATCTTGTAGCCCTTCTTCTCCAAATACGGAGCCACTCCATTCTTGAACTGATCACTATAAGGACCTGGATTAAAACTGATATGCAGTGTCTTCTTTTCTTCACTCGCAGCATTTCCCGTCGTATTCTTACTGCCACAGCCAGAGATAAAAAGTGCGACTGCTCCCACCAGCAGTATAAATGGAACCCATTTTTTCTTCATTTCGATTTCTCCCCCCTGATATCATCTGTTTTTTGTTGAGCTAGAATGTTGCAGCCCAATCAAATTCCGAGTAATCTTATGTGTTTATAAATACTACAATGATATTTTGATAACTGTCAACAATATTTGATAACACATCTTCTGCATAATAAAAAAAGGACCGCTTTTCGCAGCATGGAAAAAGACGCTCCCATTTCGGAAGCGCCTTTCAACTGTACTATTTACTTCGCCAGATTTAGCTTGGCATCCTTAATATCATACAAGGCTCCTTGATTGCTATCTACGAGCTTTTTCATTTGTTTATTGGCCAGTCCGCTTGCAGGAACTATCGCATTAAAAGTAACGCCATTTTTCTGTAATTGCTCGTTTATTTCGTCCACTGAAAAACGGGCTTTACCCAGCGCTGTATTTTTATCATGTACGGGTGCATCTGTAATGAATATGATGGTTTTGGAATTAGAGCTTTTGGAAAATTTACTTACAGCCAGCTGGATGGCCTCCAGCCCGGATTCTTTCAGATCCCCGCCAGCAGAAGGACGTAACGTATTCAAATTCCCTTTTAGCTTGCTCTTATCCGCTGTAAAATCAAAATACTCCAAATCTTTATCTGCTGTTAAATTAATGTCCCGAAACGCAACGACGGCAAATTGGGAGCCTGATGGAACCGAATCAACAAAGCCCTTAACCTTCTGTCTTACATAATCCAGCGTTCCTGTCATACTACTCGTAACATCAATAACGAAAACGATATTAGAAGATTTGGTGATGGTACTGGATATATTGTTCAGTATGGTAGGCTTCGATTGTGGCTCAGTGTTGCCCTCGTCTTCATCCATTAATTGTTCACTTTCATTTGTTGTTAAAATCTGTTGCGGGGCAAGAAAGATCACAACACTCTGAGCGGCAATATTCCATTTCACCTTGGCTCCCAGAGCCTCACTTACAAATCGAATAGGAACCATCACTTTGCCGTTAATTAATCTCGGCGCCGCATTGAGACGCACTAACTTACCATTGATATAGGCATCTCTGGAGCCTACGGTTAACTTAATCGTTGTATTCCCTTTGGTCGCGGTAACGGTCTTCGTAGCACCATCCCATTTCACCTTCGCTCCAAGCGCCTCAAAAACAGCACGAAACGGCACCAGCATGCTTCCGCTAATCGAAGTCGCAGGCTGCTCATATTGTTGCAGCTTCCCATCAATAAACACCAAAACCTGAGCTTTATTATTATTTACGGGAATAAACTGGGGCACAGACGCTGCCGAATTGCCCGACTGATCCATCATTTTAATATAAAAGTAGTACCCGCCCGTAGACAAGTTCAGGTTACTCAAAGGGTAGCTAAACGTTGTTGCCGGATCGAACTGGATGCGTTTAACCAATTGTTCTTCCGAATTTTTCACCATAACGTAGGAAGTGTACGTGGGCTGAATATTTTTCATCTTCAAACGAATCGTAAACGAAGTACCCGAAGAATTGATCGTAAACGTACCCGGAAAGTGTTCTCCAGACGGTATAGACAAAGGAATCTCGGGCGATTCATCTACAGCTTGATCCTCTTTAGACTCGATAACGGGCTGCGTTACTTTCGTCTCATCAACAGATGGAGCAGCCACTGGTTCACTGACCGTTGGAGCCATTTTGGATTCCGCTTCAAGCTGAATGATTCTTGGATCACGGAAAAATGATATTATTGAGAATTTATCGGATGGCTCTGTGTCGATGGTTTCCAATTTATTGTAGTAAAATTCAATTTTCGCCCCAAAAGGAGGTGCTGGTGCTTTATTTTCAATCGTTAGTGTTTTGTTCACGTAATCAACTGTGAAATTAGAGGGAGAAATGTGCGTATTGTCAATAATTAAATGGGTCTTGGTGCCCTCTTTAATCACGTTGAGGGTCTTTATTTTAAAAGTACGACTCAGACCATCTCCATTAGGAAGAGCTACACCCCACATTTTTCCAGCAGACCATTCCATGTCTGGTTCAATCGGAAACTCAATATAATTCTTTGATCCTGGATAAGGTGCTGCGTGAGTATCCGAAATTGTTATCGTAGAATTAGCATAATCAACCGAAAAATCTCCGGGGAAAATTTCAGTAAGATTGCTGTACAAACGAATTGGAGTACCTTGCTTAATACTATAGTCCATATTAAATTTAAACTCTTTGTTGATCCCGTTACCATCATCAAGAATAAGTATAAGCTTGTTTCCATCTCTTAGTACCATAGAATTGTCTGCATGTGCTCTTTCTGTTCCTACAGCAAACAAACCCATGAGCATCGTTGAAAACATAAATAAAAATATAGTCCTTCTGAACTTCATCCTTATTTCCCCTTTTTGAATCTTTCTTTTTGGTAAATCATAGCATAGGGTTAGATGAAGTTCATTCCATCTGATGACAATTATGGATATGGAACCTTACTTTTTTCACTGTTGTTCCATATTCATATTTAGCTCCTTGAATTGATTCTCATGCCTGAGTAGCCATTCCTTTCTCCATAAGCCCCCCGCATAACCCGTTAATTTCTGGTTGGAACCAATAATTCGGTGGCATGGAATCACGATACTCAGCTTGTTTTTCCCATTGGCGCTGCCTACAGCTCTAATGGCTTTTTCATTTCCAATCGAAAAGGCAATGTCTTTATAGGCCGCTGTTTCACCGTAGCCTACTTTCACCAAAGCATCCCATACATTTTTCTGAAAATCTGTGCCCTCAAAAGCATAAGGAAACGTAAACTCATAGCGCGTACCTTTAAAATACTCGTCAAGCTGACTAGCGCACGCCTCTAAAACGGGGTGTGAAGTCTCGTCCAGCATCGTGGTAGTTGATGTATCCCGATCAGAGAACATGATAGAATGGACGGCCTCATCTGTGCCCCATATTTCTATCTCTCCAATCGGGGATGCATAATTCAATAAATATAGCCTGCTCATAAAAGGATAACAACCTCCTGTGTGTATAGATCTACAGCATCTATTCACCTGTTCAGCTTCCTGTATTCACTAGGGGAACACTGCTTCAAACAGCGAAATGCCTTATAAAAATTCGAAGGACTTTGAAAGCCCGTCTCATAGCAAATCTCAAGATTGGTACAATCCGTGCTTTTAAGCAGATATGCTGCTTTATCCACTCTTATTTTTTCCAGATAGGTACGCGGGGTTTCTGAGGTTTCCTGTTTAAAGATTCGATCCAGATAAAAGGGACTTGCTCCAGCATAATCCGCAATATTCTGCAATACCAATCTTTCCTTATAGTGATTGACCAGAAAGGTAACCACAGTCTGGACAAGCCTGATATACGGTGAATGATCAATATGAGGCTGACATCTTTTACAGGCACGAAACCCCGCCTTTTCCACAGTGTCGATGTCATCATAAAACTCAACATTTACTTTTTTCGGCTTTTTGGATCGACAGGAAGGTCGGCAGTATATTCGGGTTGTTTTCACCGCGGTAAAAAACAACCCGTCATATTTACGATCACACGCCATAATTTTCTCCCACATTTCTTCAAAAGAAAGATTGATTTCAGCCATGAGCGAATATCCTGTCCTTTCCTTTCTAAAGTTCATCATCCCCCATATAAATGCGAAGTATCTTGTAGCTCTATTAACTGCTCGGCGTTCTTTTGCAAAGCAACCATGATATGATCCGAAAAGGCATTGCCAAAGCTAAACCGTTTCACTCCCAATTGCTGAAGCTTACTGACATTCGTCAGACCCGGCAAGGATAAAATATTAAGCGGAGCACGTACCTGATATACCACTTCCCTGATCTCATCGTCAACCCTCAAACCCGGAACAAAAATTCCGCTGACTCCACTCTCCACATACGCATTTGCTCGTTCGATCGTTTCCAAAAGCGGGGTATCCTTTTGCAAATATGTATCCGTTCTTGCATTTATAAAAAAATCGTTAAATCCATGAGCATCCAGTGCTGCTCTAATCTTGGACAGAAGGTTACTATGCAGAACCACTTCTCGAAGTCCCTTTTGCTGTTTTAATGAATCTTCAATATTAATCCCTGCGACTCCCACATCTGCTGTCCTTAAAACATGCTCGACAATCGTTGCTGTGTCCTCCCCATACCCTGCCTCAATATCTGCCGACACCGGAATCTGGACATGATCTGCAATCGTCTGAATAATCCTTATATGCTGGTCAAAATCAATAAGCTCACCGTCGGACAATCCAAGCGTATTTGCAATCCCCCAGCTCGTCGTGCCAATCGCCTGAAAGCCTGCCTTCTCCAAAGCCACGGCAGATAACAAGTCCCACGCATTCCCCAAAAACAAAAGTTCCTCTGATGTATGAAGTGCTTTAAATTGCTGTATTTTATTCATAAATATAGCCTCCTGATATGTGATGTAACTCATTTTATCAAGAGGCTGTATTTGTTTCGTCCTCATTCTTGCGCTTATGGTCTGTGGGAATCTTATTTGCTCCGAATCCATTAAGCAAATTGAAAATATTTTCGGCATTCTGTCTTCGGAGGTTGCGAAGCATCTTATGCTAATTGCTCAAAGGATGCTGGCTCAGAGCGGAAAAGACTGCCCTGGAAGCCCGAAACTTGCAAGCTCCTGAAACAGTCTTGTAAAATGTTCCTTAAGTCGAAAGGGAGGTCGTTAGATCAAACGATAGCCGGATGGAAGTTTCCCGGTACTGCGGATATTACGGATTTGCTGCAACGTCAAACGTTGATTGGTAGAGATAAGAGATTCTACATCATTTCCACGAATCAGATCATCCAGGTCGGCGAAGCGGCGATTGCCTCTAAAGACTTGAAAATTACCTTTAAAGCGCGTGCGGGTAAAGAGTACCAGTGTAGCATCGCTGCTTGTAGAAAAGAAACGCAGGCTCTCTATGCCATCGAGAACGGTTTCCGTATCACGAATACCTGAATTTCCCGTATATACTCTGCTGGCCCCCCGAAAATTTTCTTCACCAAAGACAGTAAGACGCGGATACGTTTGAGATACAAATGCTTTGCAGATCATGTTGTAATCCCTCCTTTTCAATTCTAGCTTATGTCCACTGGAAGAATTGGTTTGGGCCTGGGATTACCATTTCACAAAATCATTCTATGATTTCATAAACACGTGACAGACTTGAAAAAGGAACATACGTTCTGTATAATCTAGCTTAGCACATTGTATAATCCTGAACTAACGGAGATGCGGACATGGACACTAGATTTATTGAGGAACTGCGTGAAATTAGCAGAAATGACAAGCGGAGATCCGAATTTCTCATCAAGGGAATGAAGGAAACACTTCAGGAAAGAAAAGAAAAAAACTTTATCGAAAGATGGATTTGGCGTCAAAAGAATAAGAAGCGTATAGCGCAGAAGTTCAAATCCTGATAGATTCAACAAGCTTTCTCACTAACTGTTTGCAGCCTTCATCCAATCAAGTTTATAAGGATTTATCGAGGGTGGTAAAATTACTGCTAAGTCAAAGAGGGCCTCCAAACCACCTCCATGGCCGGGTCCCCTCTTTTCTACTTACCAATAAACCTTATTCCGTAACACTCACTTGCGTTTGAACTGAGGATCTCCGTGAGAGCAAATACGTAGCCACAATGGCGATAGCGACCCCTGCTGCTCCAAACCAGGTGATAGAAGCCAGCGAAACCTGACCTACAACCACGCCACCAATTCCGGCTCCAGCTGCCATTGCAAGCTGCATCGTAGACTGATTAAGACTCAGCATCACGCCAGAAGACTCTGGTACAAGAGTGACCAGATTATATTGTTGAGTCGGCCCCGATGTCCAGGCTGCGAACGACCATAGGATCAGTAAAGCGAATACTGCGATCAGGGAGTGAGCTGCAAAAGGAAGTAAGAGTAACGAAATCATATGCAGCACCATGCCTCCGAATAACGTAAAGGGAATGCCCTTTTTATCTGCACTGTATCCACCGATTTTCGACCCGATCAGACTGGCAATCCCGAAGGCGAGTAATACGATGCTCAGCATATCCTCTCCTACACCTGATACATCCAGTAAGTATGGTGAGATATAGGTATACGCGAGGGAATAACCCCCAAGCCAAAAGAAGGTAATGCCTAATCCCAAAGCGACTTCGGGCTTTTTTAGAAGAGAAAACTGTTGCAGTAAGGGAACGGGTTTATCACCTTTTATACGGGGAATCGTCATAGCGATAACAATCAGGGCGATAATCCCTGCCAAAGCGATGCCGACAAATACGGTTTTCCATCCATATGCCGAAGATATCATTCTGCCAAGCGGAATACCGATAATTAGCGAGGCTGTAAAACCCATGGTGACCGTAGCAATGGAGCTGGCCTGCTTCCCGGCTGGAGCAATTTTCGCTGCAATACTCAGTGCTGTAACCACGACCATCCCCGCCCCGAGTGCCATGAGAATACGTGCGGCAATAAACATGCCAAAACCCGGCAAAACAAAGGAGAGCAGATTGGCAACTACGAACAATCCGAGGGAATACAGGAGCAGTTTACGTCTGTCCATTTTAGCAGTGACTGCCATCAGAATCGGCGTGCCAATCGCGTAGGCAAGGGAGAACACTGTAATTAACTGACCTGCGGCAGCCACCGTAATTCCCATTGTAGTTGCAATTTGATCCAGAATTCCTGAGATAATATATTCAGACGTGCCTACCAAAAAACTGATTATTGCCAAAATGTATACTTTCCACGTGCTCTGCATTTTATATAACGCCTCTTTCCTATTATATTTTTATATTTTTATATTTTTATATTTTTACAAATATCGAAATTAAAACTAAAAAAATTATGTCATCAGGTATGGGGCATATTTCTTCGCTACTTCAACATCCAGGCTGTAGTAAATAAAGGTTCCCTCTTTACGGAACGTCAGCAGTCCGGATTCTGCCATTTGCTTCAGGTGATGCGATAACGTTGAAATTGCAACACTGTTCAGCTTCTCACCCAGAACAGAGCAGCACTGGTCATTTTCCTCTTTCAGCAAAAATGCTATTTTGAGACGAGTCGGTTCTCCAAGCGCTTTATATATTTTTACAGCTTGCTGCATATCTGTAGCATCTTTCACCCTGTTCAGCCCCCTTCTGCTTCCAGTCTTAATTTCGATGTTTGTCGAAATAAAATTATCATAAACGTTTATGAAAGTAAACCACTATTTTTTTAATCCTACTTTTTTCACACTCCGCTGCCGTAAATACGATCTTTCTGATTACACCATAAAATAATCCCCCATTCACAAGGGATGGAGGATAAGTCACATGGAAGGCCCATGCTAGCACAATTGCGTTGCGGCCAGCAGCAGTGCAGTACAAGCTACAGAAACGGACATGATACTTTGTGACATGACCTAACATTCCTTTTACAGAAAAAAAATAAAAATCTCTCTGCTCAATCACGTCCAACCATAGGCTTGCGGATCACGGACACGCTCGATTCCCTGACGATCAGACGAGGCTCGAATTGCACACGCTCGTAATCGCCCGGTGTCTGCTCCTGAATCCGCTTGAGCAGCAGCTCCGCAGCCAATCGTGCCACCTCTTCTCCCATAATGGAAACAGAGCTGATCTGCGGCGTCGTTACCGTAGCCCATAAATTGTTATCAATGCCGACCACAGCAACTTCTTCCGGCACCTTTACACCCAAAGCCTTAAATCGGTTGACGATTCCTATCGCTACCATATCGTTAACTGCATAAATGGCATCCGGCATGTGCTTCAAGCTATAAAAATAATCGGCTGCACGCAGCCCTGTCTCAAAAGAGAAATCATCGCCAAAATAAACAAGGGAAGGGTCCACATGCTGGAGAGACTGCTCATAAGCGAAGTATCTATCCTCGATTTTATCCTTCGCAGCGCCTGCGTAGGCAATTCTCGTTCTCCCGATTTTAAGCAAATGCTCCATCACAAGCCGCCCCTCTTGTCGGGCCAAGCTGACGATATCGGCTTTGACGTCTTCGCCCAGCTTTTTACCATAGTTAATAATGGACACCGGAACGCTGGCTTTGTTGATCAGATCGACCAGCATTTTGGGATACGCCAGCGGCATAATAATTAGCCCGTCCACATGCAGCTTCTTGACCTCACGTACCGTTTCAAGCTCCATTCTCGCGTTCCCGGCGGTATTAATTTGCACGACACGGTAACCATGCTGCTTCGCGGCCTGCTCCACAGACCAAGCGATCTCGGGAATAATCGCATTACGAATATCCGGCACAGCCAGCGCAATTTGGAATGTCTGACGCACCTTCAGGCTCTGAGCCGAGGTGTTGGGCGTAAAGCCCATTTCTTCAATCACTTGCAAAATCAATGCTTTCGTTCTCGGGCTGATGCCCTCACTATCGTTAATAGCCCTGGAGACAGTCGCAATACCGACCCCTGCTCGCTTGGCTACATCCTCTATGGTTACTTTTTTTTGATCTGGCACACCCAAAATCCTTTCACGGTCGGAATCGTTTTCTGACTTTCAAAAATAAAGTCTCTATATTGATATTATACCATAGAATGAGTATCTAAAAATTGAAGTAGTTTTCTCCTCATCGCCGCTTCACTAAAAAAAATATAAAATCTCTTTATTCAAAGCGATAAGCCAAATATAGCACTGTAGTAACAAGTGATTATATTCACACAAAAATCAAGTGCTTTTTGTATGAATTTGGTTTGACAATGTGTAAAAATTGTGACATATTATTTTTCGGAAACGTTTCCTAATTCATTCGCTTTTATAGCAATTAAGGATCATATATTCGTCAAGGAGATGACAGACATGCAAGCATTGAGATGGCATGGAGTAAAAGATTTACGTTTGGAAAACATTGAGCAGCCCGCTGCTCTGGCAGGAAAAGTAAAAATCAAAGTAGAATGGTGCGGCATTTGCGGAAGTGATCTTCATGAATATGTAGCAGGACCTATTTTCATTCCCCAAGATGCTACTCATCCTTTGACTGGAGAAAAAGCGCCTATCGTAATGGGACATGAATTCTCTGGACAAGTAGTCGAAATCGGTGAAGGTGTAACCAAGATTCAGGTTGGCGACCGTGTTGTCGTAGAACCGATTTTTGCGTGTGGAGAATGTGCTGCATGTAAACAAGGCAGCTATAACCTTTGCGATCAATTGGGCTTCCTCGGTCTGGCAGGCGGCGGCGGTGGATTTTCTGAATATGTCGCAGCTGATGAGCATATGGTACACAAAATTCCGGAAAGTGTGTCTTTCGAGCAAGGCGCTTTGGTAGAGCCTTCGGCCGTTGCTTTGTACGCTGTTCGTCAAAGCCAGCTGAAAGTCGGCGACAAAGCCGTAGTATTTGGCGCTGGTCCTATCGGATTGCTGGTTATTGAAGCTTTGAAAGCTTCCGGAGCATCTGAGATTTATGCAGTAGAGCTTTCCGAGGAACGTAAAGCTAAAGCTGAAGAGCTGGGTGCTATCGTGATTGATCCTAAAACATATGATGTTGTGCAAGAGCTGCACAAACGGACTAACGGCGGCGTAGATGTAGCCTATGAAGTCACTGGAGTACCTCCTGTGCTGGCTCAAGCTATTGAATCCACTAAAATCAGCGGACAAATCATGATCGTCAGCATTTTTGAAAAAGAAGCTCCGATCAAACCGAACAATATTGTCATGAAGGAACGCAATCTGACCGGCATTATCGGCTACCGAGATGTATTCCCGGCTGTAATCAGCTTGATGGAAAAAGGATATTTCCCTGCTGACAAGCTCGTTACCAAACGTATTAAGCTCGAAGAAGTGATTGAGCAAGGTTTTGAAGGTCTGCTGAAAGAAAAAAATCAGGTTAAAATCCTGGTATCTCCAAAAGCCTAATTTAGAATGAAAAATCAGATGTCTGCCATATGCAGGCATCTTTTATTATAAAACCGGGCAGCAAGGCAAGAATACATGCGAAGTTAAAAAGACAAAACAAACAGCGCTCCCCTTCTGCGGCATCTGCCGTTAAGTGGAGTAGCGCTGTTTGTTTGCAATCCATATTATTGAGTTACACTTTTCAGGACATCATCAATCATTTGTCCATTTGCGATGGTCCCCGTATACAACCAGCTGGAATCTTTCCCAAAATCGTATACATGTCCTGCTTTTACGGCCGAAATCCCTTCCCAGACCGGATCTTTAATGATTTCGTCCTTGCTTACACCTTTGCTGTTCACGATAAAAATATAATCCGCATCCAGCTTCGCCAGTTTCTCCAGGGATAAGTTGCTCCAATTCGCCTTGGCTGTTTTGGAAATCTCCTGTACGACTTGCGGAATCTTGAATCCCAAATCTTTATATAATACATCACCGCTGGATAAATGCTGGTTCACGACATACACGTTTTTATCCGTTACCCACAAGGCTGCTGCGGTTTTTTGTCCAACAGTCTGGATCAGCTTGGCTTTAGCTTCTGCTGCTTTTTTGTCATAAGTGCTCAATGCCTGCTTCGCTTCACTGCTCTTGTTCAGCACCTCACCCACGGTCAGCAACTCTTGCCGCCAATCGTTGTTCAGATTACTGCCTACGACATAGGTTGGAGCGATTTTAGAGTATTGATTATATTTGTCACCCTCCACCATACTCGCACTGTCCATAATGATTAAATCCGGCTTAAAGTTCAGGACCGCTTCAAATGGAAGGTCAGAGGCGATGGTAGGAACGTCCTTCAGCTCTTTTTGCAGGTAACCTTGAACCGAATTTTTACCTACCGACCATTGAGCTACAGGCTTAACACCCAGTGCAACCAAATGATCCTCCAGATAAGAAGCAATCACACGCTGAGGCTGAGCCGGAACCTTCACCTCATGCCCAAGTACATCCTTCAGCACCCGCTCCTGTGATGCCTGTTCCGCCGATGTATTGTTGCTCCCTTGTGCAGTGCTGTCCGTCGCTGCAGGATTGGATGTGCCCGAGCACGCACTGACCAGCAGGATAAAACTAAGCAATAAAATAAATGCCATGGAATGCCTTGCGTTTCTATTCATTCGTAAAATCCCTTCATCGTAATTTTGATAATGATTATTATCCTCAATACCAGTATGCAGGGCGCCACTTATCGAATCAATGGAACATTCGGACAGGCTTAATGGATTATCCAGACCTATATCTCTCACAAAAGCAGATGAATATAAGCTGTCCCGGTAATGAACCGGGGATACGCCAGTATATTTTTTGAATGCCCGGCTAAAGAAATAGACATCCGGGTACCCCACACTGGCAGCGATATCCTGTAAAGTGCCATCTGTCTTCCGCAGTAGCTCCTTCGCCTTGTCCATTCGCAGCCGGATCAGAAACATAATCGGACTGCAATCTGTTTGTTTTTTAAATAACCGGGTCAAGTGCCTTGGACTGCATTCCAACAATCTAGCCAATCGTTCCAGCGTTATGGACTCCGCATAATGTACCTGCATAAATCGAATCGCCTGTGTCACCATATCCCGTGAAGGCATTCGAGTCTTCTGCTCCTGCCATTGCCGCATATATTCATATGCAAAATCATAGAACCTGCCCTGAGCCTGCAACCTGGACAACGTATCCTTATCATACCATGCCTGCTCCAGCAGTTGCAGCTTTTGATACAACATAACCGGATACGGCGGCACAAAGCCATGAGCTACAGGGGCAAGGTTATACACCGTATGTCCGGATAGAGAAGCCACTTTATATAGTACAAGAATATATTCGATCCCTCGTTCCGAGGCTGTCATATTCAGTTCCAGGCCTTTGCTGCCATGCAGCACGTACCATGAATGTCTTATATCATCCTGATCCTTAGTAGGCAAGCGTACACTTCCCTGTAACACAAATACGAAAGCCTGCGCCGGAAGACGATACGGTTGAAGCCGCTCTTCCCGCTCCAGCCGAATATGTCGGACATCCATAACACGGATCGACGAATGGAGCCATGCGGAAAGCAGCTTGTTCAGCTCATCAGCCTCATGCTTCTTGCCCGTCCCGGTTTGGGAACCTGTCCGCTTTTTCCGTTCCTGCTTCACTTGTCAAAGCCTCCGCTTCATAAATACCATCCTATTTTTCAAAACCAACCTCATTATATATCATCTTCTACTATGTCTACCATGAGACAAAAATTCCTGCTCGAAATAAGGCGAATAAACGATTTCCATGGTACAATTTGTATAAATATAACGATTTTGAAATACATAGGAGGTAGACAGCATGAATGGTTCAAAAATGGTATTAAGTACAGGAGCTAATGCACCTTTAGGTAAGGAGGATACAGTACGGATCACAATTACATGGGAGCATGCGCCAGCCGAGCTGGATGTTAGCTGTTTTATGGTAGGCCAAGATGGTAAAGTCGCTTCGGATGACTATTTCATTTTTTACAATCAACCAGCTGATCCGCATGACCATGTACGGTTACAGCGTCCGAATGACAAAACTGCTGAATTCACTGTAGCCTTAAGGGCTTTGCAAGGAACTGGAGTTGATAAATGTGTATTTGCCGCCACTCTGGATGGTCCAGGTACTTTTGCCGATGTGATTGGCTGCACATTGACCGTTCAGGGCAGGCAGGTACATATCGCCTATAGCATTACCGAGGCCACCAAAGAAACGTCCCTCGTATTCGCTGAAATATACCGCCATACGTCAGGCTTCAAACTTCGCGCAGTTGGACGTGGCTTCAACGGGGGCCTGAAACCGCTTGCCGAGGCTCATGGCGTCACCGTGGAAGAAGAGGAGCCGTCAGCAGCGCCGACGAATACTGTGAATGCCAAAGCGGAGGCGAATGCTTCCTTTCCCGGTAGCGGAAAAATTAATTTACTTAAGCAGAGTGTGCAAATTTCACTGAAAAAGAAACAGATAGACCGTGAAAAGGCACGAGTAGCGGTTGTATTAGACGCTTCTGGTTCCATGGGGAAGCTGTACTCACTGGGAACCGTGCAAAAAGCCTTCGAACGTGTGTTGGCTGTAGCCGCCTGCATGGATGATGACGGTGAAATGGACGTATGGTTTTTTGCAGACAAAGCCCAACGCGCTCCAAGCGTCACGGAACGGAATTACGAGAATTACGTAAAACGAACTTTCCCAGAACCTGGATATGGGAAAATAGGAATAGGTAACAATGAGCCTGAAGTGATGACGGATATCATTTTAAAATATACAAAAGAAGTACCTAATGAAACAATCCCAACCTACATTATCTTTTTCAGTGATGGCGGCGTGTATGAAACGAAAAAAATATCAAAGTTGCTGATCAAGTACTCGAAAGTTCCGATTTTCTGGCAATTCGTCGGACTCGGTAATGCCGATTATGGAGTCCTTCAAAAGTTGGATGATCTGCGCGGTCGCGTAGTGGATAATGCAGATTTTTTTGCCTTGGATGACATCGACTCCGTGACAGACGCAGAATTGTACGACCGTCTGCTAAACGAATTTCCTGGTTGGCTTAAGCAAGTGCGGGCCAAAGGAATATTGCGCAGCTAATCCTTCACCACAATGCGATACCCCTGCATGATCACTTAAATATCCGCTGAGAGTAGTAATAAAAGGCAGAATGACCGCAGACAAATCAATCGTCAGCACCATCATTCTGCCTCTAAACTGCTCTTCTACACATTTCTCATCAGTATCCCTCCCATTTTAGTCATCGTAGAATAATATATGGTTAATTCCTTGCCAAATCCTATTTCTTTCATTTCCTAATTGGATATTTTCATGTAGTATAAATCTAATTGAAGCAACCCTGTTTGGGCTTGCTGAAGATCGACTTGATGAAGGAGGATTTCGGATTGAAATCAAATGAAGCAACTTTGCACAAAAAGCTGCTCCCTAGGCATATTACCTTTATGGCTATGGGTGGAGTTATCGGTACCGGCATTTTTAAAGGAAGTACCGAAACGATCAGCTTGGCGGGGCCTGGAGTTATTTTATCCTATGTCTTCGCGGGACTTCTACTCCTGGTCGTCATGGGCGCGATTGCCGAGATGGCTACCGTCTATCCCAACATGAATATGAAGGATTTTATTCGCAAAGCTTTTGGAGAACGGCTTTCCTTTATCATCGGCTGGTTGTATTGCTTCATGTGGCTGGCCGTCTGTATCATTGAGGTTATCGCAGCGGGAAGCTTCCTGCAATACTGGTTACCGGACGTTCCCCTATGGGTACTCAGTTTAGCGAGTGCAGCCTTCATTATTGTGGTCAACATGCTGAGTGTCGGCGGTTTCGGGGAACTGGAATTTTGGCTTGCGGGTATTAAAATTGCCATGATTATCATCTTTATTGCATTGGGTGGCTGTATCCTGTTCGGCATTATCCCAACTGAAACTCCGCCTTATCTGAGCAATTACTTACAGCATGGCGGATTTCTCCCCAATGGCTGGCTGGCTATTTTCTCAGCGCTGCTGGTGGTTACCTTTTCCTACGGAGGCTCTGAGCTGATTGGCCTGACGTTAACAGAAACAGAGAATCCGGAAAAGGTACTTCCCAAGGTGGTTAAAAGCTTTATTTTTCGCGTTGTGTTGTTCTATACGCTGCCGATTCTCATCATTTGCGGCTTGATTCCCTGGAATCAGCTGGATGCGAATACCAGCCCGTTCGTACAGGTGCTGTCTTCGGCAGGACTTCAAGGCTCGGCCCATGTCATGAACTTCATTTTGATTACCGCCGTACTGTCTGCCGCCAATTCGGGGATTTACGGGGCTACACGCATGCTGCATTCGCTAGCAGTCAACGGAGAAGGTCCTAAATCACTCGCCCGGGTATCCTCGAATGGGGTTCCGGTGAATAGTCTCAAATGGTGTGCCGTGATCCTGATTGTCGGTTCGATGGTCGCTTATATCGCTCAAGACGGACTGTTCCGTATTCTGATGGCAGTACCGGGCTTTGTCGTTTTGCTTGTCTGGAGCTGTATTTGCCTGTCCCAGTTAAAGCTGCGCAAATCTTACCCGATAGAGCCAAGCTTCAAAATATGGGGATTTCCTTATATCACAGCGTTAACTGTCGGATGCCTGTGGGTGATTGCATTCCTGTTCTTGCTTGATCCGCAAAATCGGATCAGTATCAGCGTATGCGTGGCTTTCATGGCGTTCCTGATTATCTGGTCTTTGGTGAAGTTCCGGGGAAAGCAGGCGTAAGCAGCTCATGATTCAAGCGTATTTATTTCCTGTTTCTTACGCCTTTCTTGCCTTTCCTTTTGCCGCGTTGCTGTTTACGCTGCCTTTTCTAATCGTACAGTACCGCAGGCATGGTTATATCCATAAAACGAGAGCATTGCTGCTTTACCTGTTGCTTTTATACTTGATGAATGCTTTCTTTCTGGTAATTTTGCCACTTCCGGCATCGCGTCATAATACGGCGTTAACCGGAGGCGCATTGCAGCTAATGCCCTTACAGTTTATTCACGACATTATAAGGGAGACATCCCTCTCTCCCTCCCAACCCTCCAGCTATCTGCATTTGCTGAAGGAACGCGCTTTTCTCCAGGTCGTTTTTAACGTTCTTATGACTGCGCCTTTCGGTATGTTCTTACGTTATTATTTCCGTGCACGGTGGGGATGGTGTCTGGTCCTGTCCTTTGGCCTTTCCCTCTTCTTTGAGGTGACGCAGCTAACAGGACTGTACGGATTTTTTGACCATGCGTATCGTGTGTTCGATGTGGACGATCTGATGGCAAATACATTGGGCGGCATGCTGGGCTTTCTTTTGGGCGAGTGGTTTTCGCGTTTTCTCCCGCGTCTGGAGCATCTGGACAAGCATTTGGACATCACAACCAAGCGGGTATCCTATACCAGACGGGGCGTAGCCTTTTTCGTGGATTCCATTATCTGGGCAGGTTTGCTTGGTGTTATGGAATACCTCCGTGTACCCGCCGCCTTCTGGGTATCCAGTGGAGTATACTTCGTGCTGATTCCTTACCTGACGAATGGACGAACCCCGGGTAAATGGCTGGTGCGGATACATCTTGCGGGGACAGGAAAACGTATTTCCCTGTGGGAGCTCATGAAGCGCTACAGCCTCTTGTACTGGGTGTATTTTGGCATTAATTACGTACTGGGTGGACCCGTGTTTTGGCCTCAAGTCCCTCCATGGGCGAGTGTTCTGATCAGCCTGATATTGTTGGTCATCAATACGTGGTTCTTTTTCCATCTGGTTATACGTCTGTTCAGGAAAGACCTGTTATTTTATGAGGAGCTTAGCCATACTACCCACCGAATTACATGGCCCAAGCGACTTCACAGCCCTCTGCCTGACCCTGTTGACCCTGCCGATGTGTCGGAAAGTTAATACGAGAACTCGATGATCATAGGATTAAAATAAGTTTTATTGCACTCCAGCAGCACAAAAACAGGCGAAGCAAAGGATTGTTCCTTTGTCCGCCTGTTTTTTTTATATATAGGTATTAATTCGTTTCTATTATTTCCACTGTGCGATTTGGTCAATCGGCAGACGAGTGGATGGATGGCCTTCATTGGTTCCTTTACCTATGGAAATGAGCATTACAGGTACATAACGATCTTTATCAAGACCAAAGGCTTCAGCGATTCTGCTCTTGTCATATCCACCGATTGGATTCGTATCGTAACCGTGAGCACGTGCCACCAGCATCAACTGCATGGATACCAGACCACCGTCGATCAGGACGGTTTCTTTGTTCACGACTGGATCAAGCGCTGCAAAATGGGCTGCCACTTTCTCCTGCTGCATTTCTTTAATATCTTTTGGCATATAGCCCAATTCTACAGCTTCTCCGAAAATTTGCTCGAAATTTTCAAAGTTGTCCAAATCTCCGAACACGGCAATAACTGCCGAAGATGTCTCGACTTGACGTTGATTAAAGCTGGCGAGCGGTGCCAAGGTTGCTTTACCTTCCGGGCTGTCAATCACAAGAAAACGCCAAGGTTGTAGGTTAATGGACGATGGAGCGCGTGTCGCTTCAGTCAGAATCTCTGTCATTTCCTCGCGGCTGATTTTCACGGACGGATCGTATACTTTGACAGAACGGCGACCCAGTGTGATTTCTTTAAAATCATTTGTTTTAACGATATTGGATGGGTTCGTATTACTCATTCAAATCTCTCCTTATTTCCCCTATGGGTGTAATATAATTGGGGTCAGTCCATCTCGGACATATGACCATTCATAACTTGCAGCATATCGGCTAATTGGTGTCGCTGGGCCTCGTCGAAGCTTTGGAGCAGCCGGGCCACAAACTGCGAGCGTTCCTGTCTAAAGGTAATAATACGCTCACGTCCAAAATCGGACAGGCTAACCAGCGTAACCCTGTTGTCCTCCGGCTTGGTGCGTCGTGTGACCATGGCTGCCAGTTCAAGCTGCTTCAAATGGCGGGTTACGGCTGCACCGTCGATGCCAACCTCTTTTTGCAGCAAGGTTTGACTAATCTCCTTCACCTGATACAACTTGCACAACAGCTGTAATCTGGATGCGCTGATTCCTGCACAACGCTCAAACTTGGAGCTAATCTGCTTGTTCAACAGCAATAGCGCGTCAAAAATATAGTCAGCCTCGGGTGATGTCTGGGTGATCGTAATCTCTCCTCCCTTAAGCATGTCACTGGGCATGACGATCCAACCTTTGATCCATCAATTATTGATCCATCAAGTAATATACATCTTCTTTAAAAATAAATCAAGACCCTGTGAAAAATAAAGTGACCCTATCAAATAAAAGCTGAGCACCCCTGCAAGGGCACCCAGCTTCTTCTTGTATAACTACTTATGAGATCACGTATAAACTACATTCATACGATAGCAGATCAGGAGAGCCATACAGACAACGCTGTACAGCTTTCTTGCCCTCTCCAGCCCGTTTGTATTATCCCCGATTAAATGATCCCGTGAGACAGCATAGCGTCAGCCACACGGACAAATCCGGCGATGTTCGCCCCTACAACCAGATTCCCAGGCACGCCGTATTCCTCAGCCGCCTTCACGCTGTTCGCATAAATATTCTTCATAATATCATGCAGCTTGGTGTCCACTTCCTCGAAGGTCCATGACAGGCGCATGCTGTTCTGTGACATTTCGAGCGCAGAAACCGCAACCCCGCCTGCATTGGCCGCTTTGGCTGGTCCAAACAGAACCCCATTGCCCAAAAATACTTCAATAGCCTGCAGCGTGGATGGCATATTCGCACCTTCACCCACAGCTTTTACGCCATTACTTACCAGCAATTGTGCTGCTTGTTCGTCAATTTCGTTCTGTGTGGCACACGGCAGTGCGATATCGCATGGAATCGACCAGATACCGGAACAGCCCTCCGTATAAATTGCGCCTGGACGCTCTTTGGTATACTCGCTAATGCGCAGACGATTGGCTTCTTTAAGCTGCTTCACCAGATTCAGATCAATGCCGTCCGGATCATAGATGTAGCCATTCGAGTCACTACAGGCAACGACTGTAGCGCCAAGCTGCTGTGCTTTTTCAATCGCATAAATGGATACATTCCCCGAACCCGACACGACCACACGTTTACCCTCAAAGGATGAGCCTTGAGCATACAGCATTTCATTTACAAAATACACGCAACCATATCCAGTCGCTTCTGTACGTGTAAGACTGCCCCCGTAATGAATTCCTTTACCTGTGAGGACGCCACCTTCATGTCCCCCGCGAATCCGTTTGTACTGCCCGAACATGTAACCAATCTCACGCCCGCCTACACCAATATCCCCTGCCGGAACATCGGTATCCGGGCCAATATATTTGTACAGCTCGGTCATGAAGCTTTGTGTAAAGCGCATAACTTCGTTATCTGACTTCCCTTTGGGATCAAAATCGGAGCCGCCTTTGCCGCCGCCAATTGGAAGACCTGTCAGCGCATTTTTGAAAATTTGCTCAAAGCCCAAAAATTTGACAATTCCCAGATACACCGACGGATGAAAACGGATTCCGCCTTTATAAGGACCGATGGCACTATTAAATTGCACCCGGAAGCCACGATTGACCTGTACGTTCCCTGCGTCGTCTACCCAAGGCACACGGAAGGTAATGACCCGTTCCGGCTCCACAAGCCGTTCCAAAAGCCCCTGCTGCATATACTTGGGATGCTTGGCCAGTACCGGAACCAGCGAATCCAATATTTCCTTGACGGCTTGATGAAATTCATTCTCATGAGGATTGCGCGCGATAACCTTCTCAAAAACGGACTGCACATATTCGGCTGCTGCCTGTTGACTCTGCTCTGAACGGATAATGGTCACTTTTCTAAAACACTCCTTTATATTTAACTCCTCTACTAGAGAACGGAACGGATTTATTCCGTGTTCTTGAGAGTAGGGTTTTATGTATTCATAAAATTTAGTTAACTATACATGATTTTTTATAAAAATACATCTAATTTGCTCATAAAAAAATTTTGGCCCCTTCATCAAATATCTCTATGAATCTATCATTTCTTGTCATATTACCAAGCCAAAATCCTTTGTTCTACGGGGATTTTTACGATGAAACGAGGTATTTATACCTTACTCCACATGGTACAATAATGTGAACAAAATGAGATTTACATCTATAATCCAGAATGGACGTTACATGGATAGTTTATCCAAAAGTATGAAAATAATTAAAAGAAGGCTACACACGGAGCATAGCCTTCTTGGGGTTCAATCGTATCATGATGTCCTGGCACCCGTTCTTAGCGTGATTGTCTTCTACACATAGAAGGCTTCAAGCTGACGTACAATTTCCGCTTCGTCATGCTCTACCACCTGCTGTTGCTGCGATTTAGAGAACAATTGCTCAATCTGCGCTGGGAACTCCTGCTTAATGTCCACCAGACGGATCGCTTCATCGAATTTGGCCGGGTGCGCTGTTGCAAAGGTCACACATACTTCTCCCTCGCCATTATACGCCTCATACGCGGCGATACCGCAAGCCGTATGCGGGTCCAGCAAATAGTCATATTCGGCTTTGTATTTGCTAATCAGTTCCAGACACTTTTCGTTCGAAGCGCCCAGGGCTTCAAAATCCTGCTGTACGCGTTTTAAATCTTCCGCACTGATCACAATCCGTCCTTCGGTTTTGAGGGTATTCATGTATTCAGTGACCTTCGCTGCATCTTCTCCAAGGAAATAGTACAGATATCTTTCGAAATTGCTCGCCACCTGAATGTCCATGGAAGGACTATACGTGCTTTTGAAGCCGCCTGGTTTGTATTCGCCGGTCTTCACGAAGCGCTCCAAAATATTATTTTCATTCGTCGCAATGATCAGCTTATGAATCGGCAAGCCCATTTTCTTCGCGAGAAAGCCGGAAAAGATATTGCCAAAGTTGCCAGATGGCACGCTGATATTGATTTTTTTCGTACCCGCAGTCTCCTGTGCCCGGAAATAAGCATAGAAGTAATATACAGTTTGCGCCAAAATACGCACAAAGTTGATCGAGTTAATCGCCCGCAGATGATGTTTACCTTTGAAATCCAGATCGGCAAACAGGTCCTTAATGACCTTCTGACAATCGTCAAAGTTCCCTTTTACGGACAGGTTTAGTACATTTTTATCATCAACGGTCGTCATTTGCAGCTCTTGTACCTTGCTCACCTTTTGGTGTGGGTGCAAAATACAGATTTTAATGCCTTCCTTGCCACGCACGCCCTGAATCGCTGCCGCCCCGGTATCGCCCGAGGTTGCGCCCAAAATGTGAATGATCTCATTCTGTTTCTTGGACACGTAGGAATAAAATTCACCCATAAATTGCAGCGCCACATCCTTGAACGCGAACGTAGGCCCGTGGAACAGCTCCAAAATATATAGAGAATCGTTGATCTTCTTCACTGGCGTGACTTCGGGATGACGGAAGCTCGCATAGCTACGCTCCACCAGTTGCTCCAAATCTTCACGAGGAATTTCATCATTGATATACAGCGCAAAAACTTCCAGCAGCAGCTCTCTGTAGCTCAATGTTGCCCATTGCTCCAGCGTAGCTGCCGACACCACCGGAATTTGCTCCGGTACCATCAGGCCACCATCATCAGCTAACCCCATGAGCACGGTATCAATAAATCCTTTGGCTTCTACTCCACCTCTAGTGCTTATATATCTCATATCCATCCCCCAATAAAAATTCAATTCGAAATTTTTGTCGAATATATTATTGTCTATAATACCCTGTCGCGGTGCTGTAACCAAGCCCTTTTTAAATATTTTAAGAACTTTCTCCTACTTTACCATACCCCGATGTCCCAAACACCTGTAATCCGCAGGCAATCGGGGCATCAGTAACAGGCTGTGAGTATGGAAAAAGAGGAGGTTGCTCCTGTGATTATGACCCTGAAATCGAGAGTGCAGCCAGCTTGAGCGAAGGTGAAGTGCAGCTTCCCGTAAAACGCAAATCGTTGCCAACTTCCTCTACCTGCTGCAGCACGTCAAAGAAGTTGCCCGATACGGTAATTTGATTGACTGCTCTGACCACTTTCCCCTGCTCAATCAAGTATCCCAGACAAGCCAGCGAAAAATTACCAGACGCCGTATTCGTACCTGCATGCAATCCTTGCAGCTCCACAATCATCACCCCGCGATCCATCTTGCGAATCATGTCCTCCAAGGTAGAAGAACCGGGAGCCACATACAGATTATGATAAGAGACGCCGATTTTACCGTTGTAGCCGCCTTTAGAAGCATTGGAGGTACTTTGTACTCCGGCTTTGCGGGCTGTCTTGCGGTTATGGAAGTATGTCCGTAGTACCCCGTCCTTGATAATCTCGTTGCGACGTGTAGCACTACCTTCAGCATCGAATGTGCTACCTGCCGGAACATTTTCCATCAGCGGATCATCCACCAGCGTGAGCTTGGTGTTTGCCACCTTTTCCCCTAATTTCCCTGCTAAACGTGAGAAGCCTTTATCCACTGACTCCGCTGAAAATACCGACGTATACGCAGCCAGCAATTGCGCTGCTGCATCATGACGGAAAATGACGGGATAGTTATCCGATTGAATCGTGTGCGCACCCAGCTTGGAAACAGCCTCTTTTACGGCTTTATGCGCCACATCTGCAATATTGATTTCTTCCACACTCCGCAGGGAATAATCATGCCAGCCCCTGGTAACCGTCTCGTCATTTTCTTTGGCAATCACGTAGACATAAGCGGTCGCCAGACTTTTGCGGCGATGACAGTGCAGCCCCTTCGTGTTCACAATCAGGACTTCATTTTCACGAATGCTGACCGAGCAATGTCGAGCCATTACAATCCGTGGATCTGCGGCAAGCGCTGTACGCTCCATCTCCATTGCAGCCTCAATGAGAATTTCAGGAGCCGTGTCAGCTAACGCGGCGGCATGGGCAGCCTGCTCGGGATAGCTTGCAGAGCCTTCGAACAGTTCATCCTGTTCCTCGCTCTCCAATATGTCCGCGTTGCTGCGTGCTTCCTCCAATAAAAAGTTGATCACGTCCGGCTCCAGCTTCTCCGTAGAGGCATAGCCCATTTTCCCGTTCATGACGCCCCGGAAGGAAAGTCCGCCATTCTCAACGATTGTATATTGTTCAATTTCTCCCTTCAGTACCTTTACCGAGGTAGAACGTCCATTTACATAGTAGATTTCCATATCCGCGTAGCCGATTTCCCGACCTTTCGTGAACAACGCTTCCTGAAATTGCTGAATATTCATCGCCTATTCCCCCTTCCGTCCGCCGACGGTCATTTCGGACACTCGAATCGTCGGCTGTCCGCAGTTGACCGGAAGACTTCCGCTGACCGAGCCGCACATCCCCTGACCATGATCCAGATTGTTACCGACCATATCAATATTTTGGAGTGTTTCAATCCCTTTTCCGATCAGCGTTGCGCCTTTGACCGGCTCGGCAATCTTGCCGTTGCGAATCATGTACGCCTCTTCGACCGCAAAATTGAACTCGCTCGTCGAGGTGTTCACTGAACCGCCGCCCAGCGATTTGGCATAGATCCCGTACTCCGTATTCGCAATGATCTCTTCACGGGTCGAATCTCCGTTAGCAATAAACGTATTATTCATGCGGGAAGCAGGCGCGAATTTATAGGACTGTCTTCGTCCCGATCCTGTCGCAGGTACACCCATCTGGCGCGAGCCCATGCGGTCGATCAGATATCCTTTTAAAATACCGTTCTCAATCAGTACGTTGCGCTGTGTCGGCGCTCCTTCATCATCTATATTGAGCGATCCCCACGCGTTCTGAATGGTTCCGTCATCCACAGCCGTGACGAGCGGCGAAGCCACCTGCTGCCCGATCTTATTCGCAAACACGGAAGTTCCATGTGCCACCGCCGTAGATTCCAGCCCGTGACCACACGCCTCGTGAAAAAGAACACCACCGAAGCCGTTCTCAATCACCACGGGCAGTCTGCCGCTAGGCGCATATCCTGCTGTTACCATTATGGTAGCAATACGGGCCGCATCTCTCGCATTTTCTTCGATATTCAGATTCTCCAGGAATTCAGTCCCCGCATAAGCTCCCGGCCCGCGAAAACCGGATTGTCTATGCTCCCCAGCGGTCGCAATGGCGCTTATTCTCATCCGAGTATACGTGCGGGTATCCTCCACCAGCAGTCCGTTGCTATTGGCGATCAGCACGTTCTGGAACGAGTTGCTAATCCCAATGGAGGTTTGCGTGATAGAAGGATCGTATTGGCTTGCCGCCTCATGCGCACGTCTCATCATGTCGATCTTGGCGCGTTTCTGTGAGCCGTCGGGAATGATAGCAATCGGATGGTGATTAAGGATCGCGTGGGGATGGAGTGTGATCGGTTGTGTACCTGACGCTCCACCCCCGCGAATGGCCTTGGCAGCCGATTTGGCCAGTCGAATCAGGCTCTGCTGGCTCATGTCACTGGTGTAGGCGTACACCGAAAAATGTTCCTTCATGATCCGAATACCAATCCCGAAATCCCGGCCTGACAGCGCCGTATCGACGACTCCCCCGGTCATACCTAATTGTCCATTGGTGCGGTCCTCGACGAACACCTCTGCAAAATCTCCGCCCGTCTCCAGCGCGGCTTGCAGCATATCCTGAATCTGTGTTGGATGTATCATCACGTTCCTCCTCGTTTTTGCATTTTTGCATTATAGAAATAGTACGGTTAAGCATAGTGGTCTGCGGGTTCATGTTCATTTCCCATAACTTTACTATACATGATGTTGGGAGTGGGTGTAACTATCTGGGTGTCGGCGTTGGGAGGGGCGTGAAGATCTATGCGCGGGGATCGGGAGAGGGATAATGGGAAAACCCGATTAGACCGTGAAGGGTCATATCGGGTTATTTGACGCATTTTGATTACGGGCTGGATTGAGAAAGTATGTGCATCTAAGGCCGCTACGTGGACGGATCATTCTTTCGATCGCTGTTGCCCCCAGGTTTTTTATTATATTTTAACGGTAAAAATCCGGTGAAGGTTTATGCTTACGAAGCAGTTTTCCTACGGAAAGCTTTCAGCCGAACGCTCCGCTTCTTTGACCGTTTCCATGTGCAGTACGCTCGCTTTCTGCGAAATAATAGCCAGCGCATCCAAAATGAGCTTTGTGCAAGTTTTAAGTCTCTCTATGTGTTCGTCTTCCTGCTGCACCAAGCTTTCATATTGATCAGCCGTATTTTCGGATGGCTTCGTATGTTCCTCGCTCTTTGGCTGTTTCGGTTGAGTATCCAAGTTATCATCTCCTTTATATAAGCAGTGTAGCAAAGGATGGTACTAGATGTGGTACGTGGATACGTAGCAATGGTAGGAAAATAATAGTGACCTAGATGAATTAATTCTGGAAGATGTAGGCCGAAAAATATCGGAAGACATTAAAATAAACTTATGATACTCTAAACCCTTGTATAGCAAACATGCAATACACTCCACATGTGTCGAGACAGTGAAAGGGATATATTCCTTTTTATTATATATATTACCTATAATATCAAAAGCCGCTCCTTCTCACAACACCCCCTTTTCCCAGATGATGCCTGTTCCCCCTTCACTTCTGTCGATCCTACTAATTCCATATGAGCCTGTATTTAATTTACCCGAATCCATAATCACAATTAAATCAGCCCCCTTCCTGACTTTGAAAAGCAATTGCTCAAAATTACTATCAGCTTTCTCTATTCCCATACCTCTCCCTTCCAAAAATACACATAGTAAATACACCAACCAATGGGTCATTCTGTAAACTAAATCCCTCTTTCAACCGATAAATACATATGCTGGGTTCGTAATTAAATATCTTCTGCTGTCCTTTTGTTTCTTGAATGAAATCTTACTTGGAACTCCTGTATCTGATTAAGAACGTTTTTGTACCCAATAAACTCAGTGATACATATCTATCTCGACTCAAATTTGTACCATCCATTTCTTCTATTCGTCAGACTCGAATTAAACATGCTGCACTTTACTTTTGAAATCAGCCATCACATCTGGAAGGGAGACATGAACTCAATTGAGCTTACTATCAGATGGAATCGGGTATGAAAGCCTACGCTTTTATGGTCCCTTTCAGCCACAACATATTGAACAACTTCAAATAACACGTACCATTAATGATCATACCTTTTTACATATCAGTGGTATGCTCTCCGAAGAACAGGGAGCCGCTTGTATCGGACAAAATATGGAGCAAGAGCCGATTGTGATTCGTCAGTTGGATAATCAGGGACAATCGCTGAGAAGACTGTTCCACGGGATCGTTACGCAAATGTCCGTACATTGTATACGTGGAGTATATACCTTTGAACTGAAGGCTGCTTCGCATTCCTATCAAATGGATATCAAGCTAAAAAAACGTTCCTATCAGGATATTCACCGTACCTATGATGATCTGGTCACCGCGATGGTTCGTAAATATGAGTATGGAGACGCCATTGATACCGTAACTAATTATGCCAAACTGGATACTTTTGTTTTACAATATGAGGAGACCGATTGGGCATTTTTAAAACGCCTCGCTTCTCGCTTTGGTTCAATACTTGTGCCTGAGGTAACCGCAGCTTCACCCAAGGTCTTCTTTGGGATGCCAGAAGGCAAGCAGTATAAGGTGGAACGAGATGTATTTTATCGGGTACGAAAAACGTTTCATGAGCTGGATGCGGAAAAGCCCGGAGAACAACGTGCTGGCTCGTATGTCACCTATACAATTGAAAGTTTGCAATACTATGCGCTGGGTGACCTCATCACGTTACCCATTGGACAAGGTAAAGAACTGGTCGTGGTTCGGGCAGTGACACGGTTAGAGGATGGCTTACTGCGTACCCGTTATGATCTCCAAGCGGAACAGAATATTCGCTATGCCCGGTATGAAAATGATCAGGCCACCGGGATTTCGTTGACAGGAACGGTACTGAAGGTACAGCAGGATTTTGTGCAGCTTCAACTGGACATCGACCCGAAGCAAGATCCTGCCAAAGCCTGCTGGTTTCCCGTGGCGACTCGATATGTAGCCGAAGAACACAGCGGTTGGTACGATATGCCTGAAATCGGGGAACAAGTCGAACTGTATCTGCCTACACACCGCGAACAGGATGCCTATGTAACGGATTCGCTACGACAACAACGCCACGCTCATGGACAGCCGAATGTGAAGGCTTGGCAACATGTGCAAGGTAGCGGCGTAGAAATGTCTGAGCATGAATTGACCCTGTCCACCTCGGATGGATTTTCCATTACACTAAATGAAGATGGTGGCATCACCATCAACAGTCCGGGGGATGTACAGATTCAGGGTGGTCATGTGAAGCTCGATGCAGGTGAGGAACTGTCGTTAGAAGCTGGAACAGCCCTTCATCTAAAAGGTGGGGCCAGTAGCATGGTGCTGGATGGTGAGACAGATACCAAAGCTCCAGTGATTTATCAGGAAGGTACGGTGAAAGCACCCGTTTTCGTGGCTGACCTCCCTCCTGTACCTGAACCGCCGTTAATGAGTATCAAAGCATATGAAGCAGCTCAATCAGCAGCTAAGAGCAGCCAAGCCTCTACTCCTAAAGCAAAAGTTACAACTCCAGCAGCACTTCAACAGGCAAATGCCTTGATGGGAACGGTATCCAAGCTATTAGGTTCCATTCCCGTAGTTGGGAACGTAGCCAGTGTGATGTTGAATACGGTGGGTGGGCCAGCAGGTAAAGTGGCGGCAACGGTGTTACAAGCAACTGGAGCCATCCCTATTCGTAGTAAAGGAACGCCCACGGTTGGAGGCAGTAAAGAAACGGGGTTGCACCCGCTCAAACACTTGGCTGGCTTAGCACTCCAAGGACTAATCAGTCAATATGAGCATGAGCAAGCGAGACAAGCTTACTATAGCAAGTGGATCTTAGGAAAAGCATATACAAGTGCGCGTCATATAGCTAATTCCGGCGGCCCACTGGAGCTGGTGCAGAACCTACTGAAAGAATCAAATGCTATGGCTCATGCCTATCAGCAGATTCCTGTAGATCTGAGACAACGTTGGAAGGACAAGCACGATAGCTACATGGCAGCTGAAAAAGCCAAAGTATCCTATAATTTTGATGAGTATGATAAAAAAATAGTAGGAACTATGTGGGTTCTCAGCAAAAATGGGGTTACCGATCAGAAAGCTGCCCAAGCCACTCTCGCCTATAACGAAGCTATCAAAAATGGAGAAATCAAATTACATCACGAACCAGAAAATGTGGATATTTTCGTAGAACAGATTAAAGCAGCTAAAGAAGGAAAGAACTATTGGACAGGCGAAGAAATACCAAAATGGCAGGCAAATGCGATTATTGTAAGTAGCGTATTTTCTGAATTTCAGATGGTAGGAAGTTTATACGGTGCTAAATTTGGTGGGAATATAAAGATACCTTCTAAATCAATTAAAGTTCCAAAGTCTACCGTTAAAGAACCGCCAATCGGAAAGCCTGCTCCTTCCAAACCTATTGAAGCACCGAAAACTGAGGGAACAGCTAGTGGTAAGCCTAAGTTACCTTCTGATAAAAAATTACTTGATGCTGCAACTGAATGGTCAAGTATGCAGAAAAAGCTTGCTCCTTCAAAAAGAAAAATGGATAATTTCAATACAGCTGCTGTTGCCTATGACGCAAGAACAGGAAAATATTATTATGGAATGAATAAAGGTATACAGCTTAGTGGAGATAAGAAGAATACAATTTTATTTGGAAGCAAAGACAAACCAGGATTATTACCAAAAGATTCTCTTAATGAATATGCAGTAGGAAATTGTGCAGAAGTAGATGCAGTGAATCAAGCGCTAAACCAAAAGGCTAATGTGAATGATTTATATATATACACTATTAAAACAACGCCAAACGAGTTTGGATCAGCAAAAATAGCTTGCGAAAACTGTACATTTACTTTTAAAGGAAATGTTGCTGACGCACTAACCGGGTGGTATAAAGGAGACTAGTGATAATGGATATGGAAAAATTTAAGCATATTTCAATGAGAGGTAGAGTTGCATATGGAGTTAGCTGTTTTGAGAACGCTATAATAGCCTTGAAATATGATGTTAATGATTGGAGAATCGTTTTGAATTATTTATGGGAATTCACTAGTATCCAATACTTAGATGATTGGAATGATATAGTTGTTGAATTAATCCCTGAGAATTTAACGGAGTTTAAAACATATGAGGAGGAAGAGTTTGAGCGGCTGAGTAAAGATGAATTCATATATTTGTATAGCTTATATCAAAATATTGATGGATCAGTGGATGCCTTACTACGAGAAATTTATGATCTTGGTATCAGTCATACTTATACTGTAATCGAAGGATACGGCGAAAGCAGTTTGAAATCTTTGGAGAGAATTATTAAGTTCATGATAGATTACAACTTTCCATTGCCAAGCATCGATCCATTCCTAAAATTTTCTATAGAAGAAAATAGAGGATGGGGTCACAAGTTTGATGGTACAAAATTATCTAAAATTCTGTAACATAGAAATTGAATAGGTTTATGTGTACCTTAATATTAAAATTTCAAAAGCTTATTCCAACTTGAATCATGAGTAGGGATGAGCTTTTTTCCACACTCAAAAACAAAATGACTTGCCATCCCTCCCCATCAGAGTTAACATACACACACTCAAACAGCGGGAGGGAAATGTGTTATGTCAGATTGGCCAGATTGGTTTCAGGAAGCATTACGCCAACGTTTTTATCAATTAGAACTTGTTAGTGAACAACAGGCTTCAAATTTATCAGAGGATGAACATCTATTTACTCAAATGGATCAATTCAAAACCAACCAAAACGAAGATATTCAGCAACTGCTATCCGAATGGGAAGAAGCCATAGGTTATCAGCTAAGTCAGGATAAGCAATCTATCTATATGGAAGGAGTAAAAGACGGGATTGGATTAATTCTTCCCGTCGTACAACCCACAGTTACTCGTTAGCTTTTGGTTACTTTAGTCTATGATTTTTTTAGTCCAATATTTCATCTATGCTCATTCCACTTTTCAAAGTAAATACAAAATGCGTTGGTGAGAGAACGGTTATCTTCTCCACCAACGCATTAATAGGTTATCATCAGCGGCCCATAAAAACGGTCAATTTCCATTATTGTTTACTGTTTTTCTTACGAATCATACCAAATAAAAAAATTAATAATAAAACAGAGAACAAGAATGTATACCCTATTAACAAAGATTTTAAATTAAATTCTCCTATATTGGTATATATTCTTCCTAGTAGAATAAGAAGCATTACCAATGATAACCCAAAATTCTCACGGTTATATTTCCTTATCTTATATTTAAAAATTCTATAAATCAGAAAAAATAGTAGCAAGAAAGATACTATTGAGATGATAACGAAAATCATATTTGCATGTCCCCCTTTAAAATAAAATTAGCAAAGGTTTAATATCACCTTTGCTAATTTTATTACTCTTCATTCGAAAATTACATACGTTGAATATAGTTATATGCTTGCTTAAGACTAGATCTAGCTTGTGAACGATCATTAACTACACCAGCGGCCGATGCCGCTCCAACAAGTCCAGAACCGACTAATCCCACTACTGTTTCCCATGTAACAGCCGCTACACCAAGAGCAATCAAAGTTTGAGCCAAATTATATTTCATACTGGCGTGAGAAGTAGCAAACGCGTTTATGTTACTTATAGCCAGGGATGTATACGGGCCTGAGATAGAGACATTTGTTTTGGAAACATGGCTTCCATCTGGTCCCCAACTAGTCCATATTTTGAAATCATTATAACTAAAAAAGTTATATGTTTTATAGTTACCATAATAATGACTTATTTCAGGTATACCACCTGAATCATTTGCTGCTGCAAGAATAATAGATTGAGGTGCACTAAATGATTGCGGGGTATCTAAACTTTCTTGAGTAATCGGTTGTTTCAACTCTTCCTCTGTTAATTTTTCACCATCAATGTAATATTCATCTCCCTTGATTTTAATATCAAAGGAATTTTCAGAATCTTTAAAGGCTTCTTTTTGTTCTATAGATGCAGATGGCAAAAAATCAAAATGTTCCTTCGAAATGACTTTAGTATTTATAGTATCTTCTGTAACTTCTCGATACGTTGAGATATCAACTGTTCTTATAGCAATTGTTTTTCCTCCCACCACAACATCATACTTACTAGTATTTGAATCTGTAAGGGCTTTAGGGCTTGCAGAAGCAGGGCTTACAAAAGCGGTGCTTGTTACAACAAGAGCAACTACCACAACTGATGAGATCATTTTCTTTAACTTATTTTTCATTTCAAACCTCCTATTAATATTTTATGTCCTTATTGTAAATTATTATCATATTGAATTCATATCGTCCAAATCAACTATATATATTCCAATATGCGACAAAATGTTACAAAACAAGTTGCATATTAATCTCTATTTTTTCATATTTCGTTTTATAAAATGCCTATATATACAGTTAACCTTCCATTGCCGTTCTTCTAAAAGTACTACCTCCAAGCCCCATTTCCAGTAAAATGATATAGCCAAACTCCCCTAATAACTTGATTATGAAAATTCTTAAACTTTTAAAGGCTTATTCCAACTTGGATCATGAGTTAGGAGTGAGCCTTTTTACACAAAACAATGACTTGCCATCCCTCCCCATCAGAGTTAACATACACACACTTCAACCACGGGAGGGAAATGTGTCATGTCAGATTGGCCAGATTGGTTTCTCGAAGCATTACGTCAACGTTTTTATCAATTAGAACTAGCTAGTGAACAACAAGCTTCATGTTCATCAGAGGACAACAATCTATTCACTCAAATGGCTCAATTCAAAATGAATCAAAACAAGGATATTCAGCAACTGCTATCCGAATGGGAAGAAGCCATAGGTTATCAGCTAAGTCAGGACAAACAATCCATCTATATGGAAGGAGTTAAAGACGGGATTCGATTGATTCTTCCCGTCATGCACTCCACAAATATTCTCTAGCCTATTGATCGTTTCAGCCTATGGTTTCGTTAGTCCAGTATTTCGTCTATGTCCATTCCACTTTTCAAGGTAAAAACAAAATGCGCTGGTGAGAGAATGGTTATCTTCTCCACCAACGCATTAAATAGGTTATCATCAAATTGTTCCAGTATATCTTGCCGTGTGCTTAAAATTTGAATGATTTCATCGACACGTTCCTTGAGTTGTGCCTTTTGCTCATGCTCCTGCTCCAGTGTCAGCTTCTGTTGTCGCAGCTCGTTGAGTTCACTTGAAAGCCTGTTTGTTTCTTCTTCATATACAATTTCATCAATCTGATTCCGTAGCTTGAGATTCACTAATTCCTTCAAGTCGGATTTCAATTGTTGCATCTGTCCTTCGATGTCCAATAGCGGTTCTTGCCCTACTTTGCTGGAATGCACCGATTCAATATTGGCTTTCAACGTCTTCATGAATACTTTCTTATTCTCATACATCCGGTTGAACAATCGTACAAACGCGGAATGTAAAATGGGTTCATCGACTGATTTGGCATCACAGGCTACTTTACCTTTATTGACATACGTTTTGCATTGCCATACTACTTTTTTGGATGGATTATTGCTGTTCCAGGTTCGGCGTTTAAAAATAGCTCCGCAGCATCCACAATATACTTTGCTACTGAGTGCATATTTACTGGAGTATCTTTTACTCTCCCCCATCACACTCCCTTTCAGCATGGCCCTCCGTTCCTTTTCCTTTTGTACCGCTTCAAATAGTTCCTTGGATACAATCGGCTCATGGTTGTCCTCAATTAAATATTGCTGTTCTTGTCCTTTATTTCTTATTCGTTTGTGGGTTAGAAAATCTACCGTTACCGTCTTTTGCTGAAGCAAAGCTCCGTAATATTTCTCATTCGTCAGAATTAAGGTAATGGAGGAATCCCACCACGTATCGCCACCCGTGACTGTTTTGATCTTATCTCGCATCAATCCTCTGGCAATCGCCTGATAGCTTTTTCCATCCAAGTACTCCTCATATATCCTGCGTACAATCTCAGCTTCTGGCTCGTTAATCACCAGTTCACCATGTTCATCCTTATCATAGCCGAGGAAGCGGTTCGTGTTGCAAAAGACTTTGCCGTTTTGGAAGCCACGCAGTATTCCCCAGCGACTATTTTCAGAAATATTCCGACTCTCATCTTGTGCAAGGGAACTCAGGATGGTCAGCAATACTTCACCTGTGGTATCCAGCGTATTAATATTCTCCCGTTCAAAGAATACAGCGACTCCGAGACTTTTGAGTTCCCGTACATATTTCAATAAATCCAATGTATTTCTGGCGAATCTCGAAATCGACTTGACAAGAATCAGATCCAGTTTACCGTTTCGAGCATCCTGTATCATCCGATTAAAATGTGTTCTATTTTTGGTACTGGTTCCGGTGATCCCTTCATCGGCATAGATATCCGCCATTTCCCATTCCAAGTTGTTTTGAATGTACTTTGTATAATGATTGACCTGATTGGTATAGCTCTCCTTTTGCTCCTCGGAATCGGTACTGACCCGACAATAGGCAGCGACTTTCTTCTTTTGAATCGATTGAATTCCCTCTACAATGTCCATCGTTTTAATGGGAACGACGACGACTTTTTTTGCGATTGCGGCTTGTGCCATAGGTATTTCTCCCTTCCATATCTTCTTTATACGGTCACATGGTATAATGCTTGCGGCACATCATCAAGTCCATTTCTGCCCATGTGATAGCTACTTGAAAGATTTTTTATTAAGCTGGTCAATGGCTATAAATTCTTCTTCTGTAATGACATTTTGTGATCTCAATTGTTTTAACAGGCTTAGACTCAGTAGATAATCAATAGATTTTCGTTGCATATGTATGTGCTCCTTTGAAATAAAAAATGGCTCACCTCTAAGGCAAGCCGGTAGATATAAAGCTCAGAATAAATTTTTAAGGCTAATGGTCTTTTCTATGGTCATGCTAGGATCACTTGCTAAGGTGGCTGTTAATATTAATGCTTTGTTGCTAGACCCACTACTGCTTCCTGCTTTCACCGTCACGCTTTTTCCTGTGCTGGCTGTTATGCTTCCCATGATAGGAGTTGAATCATCTTGATTCCGTAAGCTCCACTCTACAGACTGGTCAAACACTTCCACTCCATGATCATAGATATGACTGACATATGAGGCGCTTTGACCTGTTTTGAGCATGGGATTACCAGTAATGGCTATCGAATAGATATGCGTTCCCGTTTCGACGACTCTCATTTCAATCGTACTCAGTATCGTAGGGTGATATGTTAATTTTACGGTGATACTTGCTTGGCCCAAAGCGATGCCCATAACCCGACCTTGCTGATCTACACTAATCACACTCGGATCACTGGATGTATAGGTAATCAGCGGATTGGCTATCTCATCCCCATTATCCGTAGCCGTTACTTCCAAAGATAACGTTTCGTTGAGCTGCACATGAGCTATCGTTCCCTGATTGATATGTAATGCGTAGGTATGAGCAATCTCATATTTCCATCTGTCTGCAATGTTATGTTCCACATCATCATAAGCTGTATTTATGCTATCTAATGTGCAGCTTAACTGGATGATGCCATTCAATGTATGATTTATTCCAGTCACTTTAAACGGCTGATGAGTAATGTAGAATCGTTGGCTTAATGTAATGCCCCTCGTATCTGTATTGTCTTGTACGGTAATCAGGATGTTGCCCTCCGGCATGGAGATAACTTTACCTGTTTCTGTTGAAAACGTTCTGGATTCCACCACAGCATCAAACCATTTCACCTGTCCACTCCAGTTCAAAGCCAGCCGTTGGTTACACTTTTTCATTCTGCCTCGACAAGACTGTTCATTTCGATCCACCTGACTGGTGATCAGATACCGTTCATCACGATAATCCACGATATCTCCTGTATGTAAAGGTGTCGCTGCCCGAATGATTTTTTCATCGGTCATCCGAATGGTATCTGTCGCATCCCGGATCAGAGCAAGCTGCTTTACACTATTAATTTGCACAAGCTCTCCCTTCTCTCTCAGAAAGAAATCCAGCATCGACTCTAGGCTCCTTGTCACTCCTCCACCTCCAATGCAAAATCTGGCTTACAGCGATATAGATACAATTCCACATAATCACTCCATTCCTTCATGTCCAAAATGATAAAGATATCCTCACCAATTCGGACATAGCCATTCGACTGCAATAAGGATTCCAATGGACAGAAAGCTCGATGTATCGTCTCCAGTGTATATCCATCTTCAAAGGAAAAGCTTTTGCGATAAGGTTGTACATCTGCCATGATTAACTGGACAGGAGTGAAATTGATATTATCCAAAATTTCCAACTTCGTATCATAGAACATTAATCTGTCCCGACCTTGATTTTAGGCAGAGGAAGAGCAAGTTGAATACTTGTCGGAATCCCCGTTTCATAGGTGGCTGAGCGTTCACCTTCCTGCTTATTGGTTAAAGCAACCGAATCCCGATTTTTATAGAGATACACCGCATAATCGACCATGACTTCATCATATTCCACTGGCAGTGTTACCACATTACAATAGCCAAAAATATTTCCTCTAGCTTTATTCAAATAGTGGATCAGGATATCATCCTTCGATATGTCTGTTGGTTCAATGCCTAATAACCGTTTAAGTAAATTCAATGAATCACTCATGTGCTGCCTCCTGTTCCTCCTTTATCTGTGCCTTCTCGTTACGCTTCATATTTCTTACAGTTTGGGCTTTCGTTTGGGTTGCTTCTTGCTTAGTCTCATCTGGTTGAGGTTCCTCCACTTGCTCATAATGCCCACTAGCCTGTAAACGCAGCATTAACTCCTGATCTGTGATTTCCCATGTGCAGCCTGTTTCTTGATTCAAAAACCACATCTTATCACCCTCCAAAAAATAAAATAGGGCATCCAAAACGGACACCCCGAACGTGTTTCTTCTATTATAATGTGTTTTCATAATCATACATTTTCAATTATGACTTATTGGCTGTAAGTACAGCAATGGCTTCGGGCTTAATACATTTGGCTCCGAATACTTGCAACCCTTTCACTGCATCCGAAAATTGTTTCTCTGGTCTGAATGCTTCGACCGAATCCACTTGACCTGCAAAGGAAATGGCACTTTTATGACCTGCAATAATTTTATACTTAGCTCCTGCGGTATTCGGCACATTATTGGATTTATACACCGTCATCCCATCAATATCTCCGACATAGCCTGTGCGGATAATATTCGAGTCTTTGGTGAAACGAGCATCTTTCAGTAGCAAGCCATAATACCATGCAGGAACCACCACAAATCGTTCCGATTCAGGTGCATTATTTTCGTCCAATAGTACGCCTAAATCAATCAGCAAATCATAGGCTGTATCTTTCGTTGGGACAATAGGTGCTGTATCATTGCCCATCGTATTCTCAGCTTTGACCTCTGTGTAGAATCCAGCAAGATACTGATCCACCACATTGGCTAGTCCATAGGAAGCTTCCACGATCCCACCATCCAATAAGTTTACATTCGCTTGCGCAGCATCTACATCATCCACTTGAAAATTGAAATACTTCGCTTGATCGATCACCAACGTTTTTTGCGTAGCATCCAACTCCTGCGGATTACCAATCCCAATTACCTTGTCATAATTGCCAATGCTTACTGCACCAATCGAATTGATTTTTACTGTGGAGCCTTGCCCTTGAATCTCACCTTCATAATCGGTGTTGACTACGTTCCCATACACCAGATTCTTCTTCAAACTTTCATTTAAACGTGCGCTCCAAATTGTAGGAATAAAATGTTGTACTGTCATATCTATTCACCTTGTCCTTTTCTATTGATTATTATTTGTTTTGTAATGCTTGTTTGACTTGATCCCAATGCTGATTAATCTCGTTTGGCGACATGCCTTTAATCGAATCCAATGTAAATGTGTTACTTGTTGAACCAGCCGGAGGTGTGTAGCCATCTCCTTTGAGTCGTTGCTCGACTTGCTGTTGAATTGCCAGTTGTAACGATTGTTCCAACATACCTAAATTCACTGTCGTCGCTTCTTCATCTGCGCCAATAAAAAAATCCACTAACGGGAGTGGAAGTTTCTTCTCGGATGCTATTTTTACCGCTTGGCTGGTTAATCGTTCACGCTGCTTCTCTAGCTTCATATTTTCGACTTCGGCACGTAGCTTCTCGACTTCGATTTCTTTCTCATCCTTCGCCGGGAATCGCTTCTTGATCTCAGCATCCACTGCACTTTCCAAATGATTGGCTTTCCACGTTTCCAGTGATTTAGCGGATCGTTTGTCCACCGTGCTATCGAACCAACTTTTTGCTCGCTGATTAGATTGGATATATTGCTCCATCCCCTGCACGCTATACGGATTCAAACCCTGAAGATACATTTGCCATTCCTCTTTGGTTTGGTTTTCTTCAATCAACTGCTTCATTTGTTCTAAATTCATTTTAGATAATCTCCTTTATTGCCCATTCGACTACGCAGAACCGAACACGCTTATATATGTATGGAGCCGTTTAATGTCATGCTCAGGACAGTAATGTAACGCATTAGAAATCACAAAAACGAGGAAAAGGTACAAACATACCAACTCCCCACTTTTAGGTATTTTTAACCCTTATTTCATTTGGATTTTTGACAGCCTAAAGCGTAACAACGAGTCTGTTTGTGGTCGAGCTTTCAAACACGTATATGTATGTTCAATTCGTTTAACGTCATATCTGCTACAATGATGTTACGCATTAGAAAACGTAAAAACGAGAAATAGATACAAACATACCAACTCCTCATTTTGGGTTGTTTTTCATCCTTAGTTTATTAGACTTTTTAAACCTCTAAAGCGTAACATCAAGCCTGTTTTTTCCTCATCTGACGCATCCGTAATTTCGACTTTTCGTTTGCATTCTTATCCTTACACTTCTCACAATATTTCTGCCGATTCGAATTCGCTGAAAAAGTAGCCTTACATTTCTGACAGTTCACCCTCGGTTTCGCTGTATTAAACCCAACCTCTACATTACGTTCAGACTTATATTCTCGTTCTAACTTTTCATCTATGGGTAAAACCCCATTTTCAAAATAGCTACAACGGGGCAGATCATCATCTTGAGCGAAAAATACACATGGGCCATCTTGTAAACAGCAATAGTTTGGGATACCGTGCTTTGCTCCGAGATAACCAGCACAGCTATTCTTCACGAGCCGCTTGATCCTATTTTTATTATGCATTCGATTTCTCCTTACTCACATCTGTTAATCGTTGCTGCTCCGAATGAAATTTATTGAATTCCAACTTTGGATTCTCCACAAACGGAAGCAACGTGAGCAACGTTTCCTGAGAAACGACTTGCTGCAATTTAACGATTACATCTGCCATCCCCACTAAATCTGTCGGTAAGTTGCGAGTAAACTTCACAGCGATATCACGGTAATCATATTTCACGCCTTCTTTAATGTGCAGAAAGGTGAAGAAGTTACGCAGACGTTGCTTGATTGCCTTTTCCATTAACGCTTCACGCATCGCCACTCGATTCTCCAGATTAAGCAGCTTATTTCGCAGAGCCAAGGATGAGGTATTACTGGCCCAGTTTTCATTAAAATTAACCTGATCCATCATGTCGAAAATTTTGCGCTCAATATTGTCTAGCTCGTTCTTCACAAAAGAATCGTTTATCTCCTTCGTAAGCCAGCTTACCTTTCCTCCAGCCGGAACCTGAATAATGCCCATCTTCTTCATATTCAACAAGTCTTCGACTTCCAGCTTGGCATTCTCAATCACCAGATAGGCGTTGCGATGATCTGCAATTTCATTGACCAGATCGGAATTCAATTCGTTATAGGCATCAAATAAAGAAATCACATCATGAAAGCCACTTTTTCTCTCCGTATTGGCTGGACAGGAGATAAGCGGGACTCTTCCAAAGATGTGATTATGTTTGCCGATATATTTTAATTCAGGTGATTGATTTTGCTTCATTTGATTGCCTTTATCATCGTTGCCGATAGTATAATGTAGAATTTCATGGTCGGTATACACGTCAAGGTACACTTGCTTATCAAACCGCTTCGTAAATTTATGTAGGCCAAGTAATACGTTTCTTTCTGCTGTTCCGTCCTCCAACACATACGCATTCAAAGGGGATAATACAGTGGCTGAAAACTGACCATCCGAGTCGATATAGTTCAATTCAATACTTTCACCGAATATTTCAGATTGTTTCCGAAGCTGTAGATTATGCTCTTTGTCCCAATGACTCATATGTACGTCTATGTTATGTATGGCTTCATCCTGATCCGACTTGGACACATAGTTTACTGGCTTACCGAGCAGGTAGCCGACTTCATTATCTACGAACTTACGTGGAAAGTTGAAAATGAGCTTTTGATTGCTTCGGCTTTCTTGCATCGCATAGGTCTTGAAAATGGCATGCTGACCATTGTAGTAATCTGAATATTTCTGTTTGGCTAATGCAGCCGATTGGAGTTCATTTAGACACTCTAATATGATTTGTTCCGTTATTTGCAAATAGGTTCTTCCTTTCAAAATGGGCTACGTAATTGTTGCTTAAATAAAGAAAAGAACCACCTTTAATAAGGTAGTTCCTTGTTGAACTAACGTTCTCCGTTAGCGTAATCAGAAGTTCTTGTTTCTCAATAAGCGGGATTTGCTTTATGATAATGACTTGAACAAACAAGGTGTGTTTTACTATATTTCTTGGATGTTCATGATTTTTTTTACTGAGGCGAAGGCTCTAATGTTAATCATTACAAATGCAATTTGATTTGTAATGGCAATTATCGTTAGGAACCATAGAGAGCTATCATTATTCTTAACATAGGAAAACATTAACATTATTACACTGGAAACCACGAAGAATGCGATTGACCTAAAGTCATTATTAAGATCTTCTCGAAATGTCTTGAATTGCTGCTTGTGCTTATAGAAAATTGCTGCTAAACCTGCAAATAATGCAATATATCCAAGGGCAATTGTGATAAAGACCTGTGCGAGCACCTTACACAACTCCGACAGTGAATTATAATCCTTTTGACACCATAAGATCTCATAACCAACTATAAGTACAACTATAATGTAAAGTATTAAATAAATTTTTGGCAGATGAAGTTTAAACCAATTAGACTTTTTTTTATTTCCCATTCTTGAAAACCACCTTTGTTTTATTAATTATATTTAAATTAGCAGATTTCAAGATAGATGTCAGTAGCTTACACGTTCTATAGAAACGTACGTTCGTAAATTAGATCAAAATAAAGAATGAATATCTAGCATAAGTCTCAAAATAACAAACTGCGATCATAAAATTTCAGACTCTTTACCGATTGAATCAATTGAACAGCCCCATATAAACTATCTGGCGCATCGTCGTATGTACAGTTTCGATTGTAGTCCTTCACTTGATGATTATATCGAAGGTTATCTGAATTGAACAGAATATGACCCTTCTTCACTTCCGGCTCCAAGCTAATAATACGTTCATGCTTCTGCCCCTTGGAATGGACACTTTCTACGGGCGTATGTATATTTGCTTTCCATAACTCTTCTTCAAATTTTTGCTTCATATAGCTTTGTGCCTGATTGACTTCAAATCCCAGCTTATCTACAGGATAAAGCTTTAATTTTTCAATAGCTACTTGAAACAAATCATCCGGCAATAGTTTATAGATATTTCCATCCACCACATACATTTGCTTCGTCTTCTTGTGTTGTCCAATAATCGAAATAGCCGAATAGTCATTTTTCTTCCCTGCTTTAATCGCTGGATCAATGTACATGGCAAGTTCCATCTCCTCAAACTCAGGCAACCTGCCCCAATACATGATATTCTGGAATATGTATTCATCGGTTGAACGCGGATCGTTTTGTAATTCTTTATAGAAACTTTTCTCGCCCATCGCTTGCTTCTTGCACATCAAATAATAGTAGTCTAAATACTCGCTCCACAGAATTTCCGTACCCTCTAACATTTCCTCCTCATTCGCTATAAAAAAAGACAAAGCCGTATTGATCCTGTCCTCATCCTGCAAGTTATTATATTGTCGTTCCCACTCTAACCACAAATCATCACGCTCTGAAAATTGAAGCACGGCTGCTTTACGGACACTTCGCACACCAGGGATTTTACCCTTGAGCAGATCAGCCATGATATCTTCTTCGTTCAAAATCGTTCCGCAGATCAGAATATTCGTATCCCTTGTTCCAATAGGAAGAATCACATCCGTAAATGTATTTTTAATCTGTTCTCGTTTGGCTTCGGATCGTGCGGTATCTTCCTTGAGCAAGTCATCCATTAAAACTAGCGTAGGACGGTGATGCTTGTAATGAATACCTCGAAGTGAACCGTCAATTCCACGAATCATAATGCATGAATCTAATCCACCTTTACTTTTCAACCATATCTCATTGTTGTTCCAGCGACTACCTTTACGAATACCGAAATCCTCAATCAACATCGTATTCGTTTCTAACTCATCTTTGATCATATCAAGGAACGGGAGAGCAATTTGCTCTGTCGCTGATATAATCAATGTAAACTGTGATTTATCATATAAAGTCGCATACAGCGGAAATAGAAAAGAACTGATCGTGGACTTTCCATGCTCCCTTGGGAGTCCGAAAGCTGTAATCAGTCCTGTATGGGCAAGCATATGTCTTAATTCCGTGAATAGCTCTTTGTGAAACTGTCCAAACGCTCGATCAAAATATTTAGGGAAATAGGCTAAAGCGAAAAACTCAATGTCCATCTCACCAATAAGCTTGCGTAATTCGGAGAAAGAGAACGTTTCGATCAATTGTTTCATTTTGGGCGGCTTAAAATGCTTCTCCATATACTGCTTCAGCAACTCAGCCTGACGCTCAGCTTCTTGCTTTATTGTTTCAATAGTAGTGGCTCCTTTCTCATATGTACCGTAAAATCATCACAAAAATGTCTGCACCCTTTGCTGGCGGCTCTGTTTCTACATATAGAAGACCCCCTCCATCCACGACAAAAAGAGTGGCTGCTCACCACTCGATATTTGCCAAGGCTAGTTCCATATCCTGCTGTGTCGTCAGCGTATAGATATTGGTTGTCGCTACGTGATCATGTCCAAGGATTTGCTGGATGGTCGTCAAAGGAGTCGTCTTCACCAGCTTATAGCCAAGCGTATGTCTGAGCATATGTGGTGTGACCTTTACATTGACCCGATTTCCGTATTTGTTCAAGATCAAGTTGACCGCATTCCGCTCCAAGGCTCCGCGCTGCCCAATAAACAAGTGTTCCGATTCAACTTGTGGCCTGACTTCGAGATATCGGGTGATGGCTTTACGTACATCCTTATTTGTGGGTATCGTTCGGAAGGAGTTTCCTTTACCAAGCACCTTCAATATCCCCTTACGTTCCGTCATTTCGATATCCTTCAACTGGATGCCAACCAATTCGCTTACTCGTATGCCAGTCCCAATCAATAATTCGATCATACAAATGTGCATTCGATTACCCATACGGTGAATTTCATTCCGCAACTTCCACAAATCCTTTTCCGCTAACCCTTTGTATTGGCGAACAACCTTGTTCCTGACCGCTTCGATATGTGTTTCTTCCTTAATATACCCTTGTTGATGCATCCATTGTGCAAATACGTTGATACTGGCAATCTTACGGTTAATGGTGAGTACAGCTTGATTGGTGCTTTGCAGATATTTCTTGTACTCTACCCCATCCAATTCAATCCACTTGTCCAGTCCATATTCCGTCTTGCCCCGATACCACGCTATGAACTGTAACACGTCCCGAATGTAGCACGAAACTGTGTTCTCACTTCGATCCTTACTCCGTAAATGCACTTCAAATCCTTGAATATACTCCATATTCGCCCCACCCTTCGCTTTGTGTGTCACATCATACCGTTGATGTGGGGCAAAGTCCACCATTTGCATAACCTATCTTATGCACTGATTTTGGGCAATTTACAGGCTAATTCAGGGCTGAAACTGGCGTTTATCTATACAAATACTGACGGCATAACGTTATGGATGCGAATCATCTGGCTCCACATATCCTTCTTCAATCTCGACCGATTCCTCAATAGCCTCATAGTCGGCATCCACTACATCAGCTTCAATCATATCCAGAAATAGCTGCTTCCGCTCCTGTTCCAGTGCTTTCGTATTCACCACCAGCTCACGCCGATCATTCCACTCGTTAGGTGCGCGATTCTTTAAGTAGAAGATCATCGCTGTCGGATTCGGGGGCTGATATCGTTTTACTTTTTCGATGCGTGTCTTCTTTTTTCCATTTTTGTCCTCTTCAATAATCGTTTTTATTTCTTCATATTCATACCCCGTTGCAGCTTTCAAAAGTGAATTTTCCACGTGGGATATGGGGACAGATCTGCTCCATTTGACTAGTTCAGCCAGCATCGGATGTTTATCAATATATTCGTACCAAGTGGTTTTACCAATGTCGAGTTCCTGATGATGTCCTCTGCATTCACGCCTTCTTCGAACCATTGCTGAATCTCCGCTAGTCTAGGATATACATGGGTTTCCCACTTGGTTGGACGTTCCAATACTTCAGCAAATTTGGGATGTTTCCTTCGATAGTCACCTAGTGTCCAAATATGAATATTTAGCCGTTTCGCAATCTCCTCATCTGTGGCTCCTTCACGTACCCAAACGGGAATATCCTTCAGTCTTGGCACAACGAATTGATCATATTTAGTCAGTATTTTTGGTTTATTTCTTTTGGGCTTGTCACTATTTTTGCTCATTCTGCTCACCTCCATCACGAAAAAAGGGAACAGCCAACTATCGACCATTCCCTATATGTATTCTAGCTTACCCTTCCAATTCAGCCTCGTAAAACAATTCGATATCCTCAATCACCTTTTGAATCAACTCATTGTCCTCTTGAGCTTCCTCAGCCCCTAGCACAGTTACCTTCTCGGCTTGCATGCCCTTTAGGAATCGAATCACCATATTCACTTTTGTCTTACCCACTTGAATCACCCTTTCGGTTTAGTCAGCACATGATACCTCTGATCTTGCTGGCTCAGCAACAACTTCTGAATAGCCCATCTTCACTCCATCCCGAATCAAATATACATCACTATCGCTTCCAACGTGGGCAATATACCGCTTCACAATCACATCTACATATTTGGGATCAAGCTCACTGGTATAGCAAATCCGATCCGTTTCCTCACAAGCAATCAACGTTGAACCTGAACCACCAAATGGATCAAATACGATATCACCAAGCTTACTAGAATTTTTAATCGGATAGCTAATCAAGGGAATCGGCTTCATCGTGGGATGGTACTCATTCCTAAAGGGGCGATCAAATTGCCATAAGGTTGTCTGCTTCCGATCACTGTTCCAGTAGTGTCCACCTGTCGGCTTCCAACCGTATAATACGGGTTCGTGCATCCAGTGATAATCTTGTCTACCCATAACCATCGCTTGCTTAGCCCATATACAGCATTGTGCCAGTTTGAATCCGGCTTCAATAAATGCCTTCCTAAAATTCAAACCTTCACTATCCGCATGGAATACATAAATACTTGCTCCATCATCAGCTACTTCATACATCCGAGTATAGGCAGCTAATAGGAAATCATAAAATTGGTCGTCATCCATCTTATCGTTTTCAATTTTCAATGCAGCCTTCGTCTTGCCCGTATAGTCCACGTTGTAAGGTGGATCGGTCACAATAAGCTGAGCCTTCTTGCCATCCATCAATGTTGCGATATCCTGAGGATTAGTCGAGTCTCCGCAGATTAGCCTATGCTTCCCAAGTAGCCAGATGTCACCTTTACGAGTGATCGGATGTTCAGGCAATGCTTCTTCCACATTAAAATTATCCTCCTCATCCACGGATTCTTCATGTAATGTATCCAGCAACTTCTCCGCTTCAGACCAATCAAAGCCCGTTAGCTCAATATTATATTCTACTTCTTTCAACTCATCCAATAATGCAGCCAATGCTTCAAAATCCCACTCCCCTGTAATTTTGTTAAGCGCTATGTTCAGGGCTTTCTCTTTTGACTTGTTCACATCGACTATAACACAATCAACTTCATCGTATCCGAGTGCCTTCAAAACTTTGGCACGTTGATGGCCTCCCACGATGGTATAATCGCTATTACAAATAATTGGTTCACAATAACCGAATTCCATTACGCTATTCCTAATCTTTTCAAACTCTGGATCACCCGCTTTTAAATCCTTCCTTGGATTATATTCGGCATGTACCAGTTGATCGATCTTCAATTTCATCCATTTCATTTATAGAATTTGCTCCTTTATGTCTACAGCTTTCTCATTGTTTCTGGCGTTTTTTATGTATGGTATGGGCATTTCTACGTTTACGAATTCGATTTCCAATCCGGCTCATTCTCCTCTCACTCAGAATTACAGTGAAGAATATGCTAAGCCAAATACAGATTTCTATAGCTAATGCTAGTAACAATATAATCATCCTAATTGCTCCTCTCTAAATGAAAAAGGAACCCTAGCTGGTAGCCAGAATCCCCATGTATGATATGTATTTTTAAATTTTTCATATTTCAATCATTATTCAACTTGCTAAATTTCTTGTCGTAAAACTACAAATTTTAAATCGTGACTCAGCTGCTTCTACAATTCAATTTGATCGCTTATATCACTAATGACCTCTCGCCAACATTGCTCCCGTTGGTTGTCCAGTACATGATATACTTCCTCATCCAATACCTTGTATCGTTCACTTAATTCAGGCGAAAGGTGAAGCATTCGCTGACGTACACGTTCTTCCCAATGGGCTTCACGTAGAATTTCCTTCATTATTTTTTGCTCGACACGTTGTTGAATGCTTTGTTCCAAGCTACGAGTAAGCGTTTCTAAATCTGGAATGACCTTGCCTTTATCATACTCAGACATCTTCCTTTCCAGCCAAGAAACAAATAACTCAGAATCCATAGCGTTCAACTCGACTCGATTCGTTTGTAGCCAATCTTTCCATTCGCCAGCTACATAACCCGCTACAGGTTTCTCGTCTCTCTTCCTTTCTAACTTTTCTACTTCTAGACCCATATGAACAGCTTCCTCTGGATCAAGTCCCAAATTAATCACTCGTACTTTTCGACCTGGGCGAGCTTTCGTCTCCTCAACCAATGTCTCATAGATTTTAGTTCCAGCAGCATCAGCGTCATGGATACAGAAGAATTGCAGTTCCTCCTCGGTTTCCCCTAACATATCCAGCAAATCCTTAACGGCTCGACTGGCATATCCCTTCGACGTGACCAATGCACAATCATACCGTTCAGGAAATTTGGCCTGTTTTAATAATGGGAATAAACCTTCCTTTTCGCAATATAGGATTTTATTAAATGTCCAATTCGGTCGACTATAGTTCTGAACCGTCAATGTACCAATAGGAATCTCCTCACCTGTATGAGGGTGATACAATACACCTCGATTATCCCGATACAAATTTGGAATCTCTCCACATTCATTTTCATAGTTGGTAATGATTCCACAAAAATGTCCATATTCAAGCTGCCGACCTAACTCTGAAATGATGTAAGGACGAATGGCATAATACAGTTGGCGTAAGCTGAAGGGATACTTACCGTTACCACTTGCTTTGTCGATGGCTGCTTGCAAATGAATCAGGATGATATCCTTCTGTGACTTCTTCTTATCCGTTTTGCTTATATGTTTCTTCGCTCGTTTTGCTGCCTTCTGAATAGCTTCTTTAATTTCATTCTTCATCCAATTTAAATCAGGCTCCTTACCATCACTCACAATCGGCATATAAGGAGTCGTGATATTCAGAATAATGTGGCAAGGCTTTATTGCAAATTTTTCATAGAAGCCACTTGCGAATACAGTAACTGATTTTTTATCTACGCTAAGTTGGTTCCATCCTGTAGTTGGAGATTTATTGACGAGGATATCCAGTCCAGAAGACTTATTGAAATCAACCCAAGCTTCAACTGTAAACGGGATTTCGGCGTCATATATTCCTCTACCACTTTTCACTGTAAATTCACCGCTGGACTTGTAATATTCATAACCCGTTATTCCATTCATACTACTGTAACGAGATCCATTGACCTGTTTACTGTGATTCCGAATCGCACCAAGCAATAATTCCGTTTCATCAAACAAAAGCGATTGAACCAATTTGTTTTTATAGTCGCTTGCCACTTTTCCAGCTTTCGTCCCTGTGCAACCATCAAACTCTGCAACCAACTCGCGTACACTACCTGTATAACCTTGGCACAATTCATAAAATGCTTCTGACGTGTACCAATAGCCAGATGTTCTCCCCTTATACTCTTCGCCTTGATTATACTGAATGGCTAATTCTGCCCAATGTAGGTCTGGCGTTAACGAATGACCAAATTGAATCTCAATCTTCGTTCCCGTATGAGGAGAATCGCCTACTTGCTTAACCGTAGAAGTTCCATCTGCTTGGAAATGAATCTGATATCGGTGTCCTTGTGTGGATACGTATAAACTCCCACCTGAAGCGATAACAGCACCCGATACGACACGAAGTCCATTTCCCAATGCACCCCGAGTTGGCATCCGTAATATTTTACTGGACAGAAACGGACGATTAATGGAGAATAGCTTGGGCAATAATTCAGGATTGATCCCCTCACCCTGATCCTTCACATAGAATCCATTCGGTTCCACATATCCCACTTCACAGTATCCACAATGATCCAGAGCGTTATCTGCCAACTCTTTCGCAACCAATAGTCCAAGTTTGTCCCGGCTGACCCCGGCTTTCTGTGGTAGTGTTTCTAAATTTCTAAATTTTGTCCAATCCTGAGTTGTGATCAAATCCAAGTTTAAAATCTCTCCCTTTTCGATTTTTTTGAGCAAGATTAATTTCAATATGAAACATGAAAATTTTAAAGCGATAATCTATAGCTCTATTAAATTCGCCGTTGAATAGAACGTGTATTCACATCACGACCTCTCTACGGGCTGACAAGCCCTGTGCGAAGCACACTACTACATCAATAGTCTATTTAATAAATTCTCTAATCATTATGTAAAATTAGTTTTAATGGAACTTTATATTATTCATCTACTCGTGGGATAGGGGAAACTCAAAACCGCGATAAAACCACTTCGCTGCGCTTCGTAAACGGTAGTATCGCCTGCCCCCGTTTCCCCTCCCACACCCAACCCCTTTGTGGCTAATTAAGTTCACTTTTTCGTAATTTTCTAAGTTTCCTTAATTCATAAAACGGTTGATTTTATTGACTTTACTATCATCTGGACAGCAAATCATGGATACATGTATATATATAGCATTACTCCACAATTTGCTGTCCGAGATTAAAAAATCCTTATATATACTACCTTTTTGGCAATATCGGAAATGAGAAAAATTTGATTTTTTTGTTACAACCGACTATTCGTTAAATTTGCTGACTAACCAATATCGCTTCCCTTTATGGGGATTGTTGCTTCCATCTTCTAACTTTTTTCGGTTATCTGGAAAACTAGCAATCGCATATTTTAATTGATTCGATTGGAGGTAGGACTGTAATTGGCTAATATCCTTTTGTAATCTGCCTCGATAATCCTTGATATCAAATTTCTCAATGACTTGATTTTTACCGTCTTTGTATATTCTTTTACCGACTATCGTGTCTAAATAGCTACATAATTCTTCTTGCTCAAATCGTTTCTCAATCAACATGATTTTATTTTTATGTAATAAGTTCGAAATGTACATCATATAGGCATCGCTTTCCTTTCTCCCTCCAGTTTCTTCCCTAAAATTATTGGTTTCTCTGTTCTGATCCAGCATTGCTTTGATCCGATCTCTCATAGCTACAGCTTGAAGATATTTAACTCTAGACACTGTCTTCTTTGATATATATTTGCCATCACTTATTGCGTTGTCTTTAATGATGTAATTGGATTCCCTCGAAAATTTCCCCACTAGCTTTTTCCATTCTTGAACTCCACCTTTGATAAAAGCGTCAGCCTCATCCAGTTTCTTCTGGACAGTTCTCAAGTAATTATTCAAATTCCTATTGTTTCTATTCAGCAACACCACATGAACCTTATCCTGGTCATTCTTGAATCTCTTTCGCCCAATACACTGTAGCATCGTATCCACGTCAAATATATCGCATACAATTAATTTTATGTGCTCATCCTTCAAATCAAAACCATTATCAAGCACCGTCGTCGTGAATAGATATTTACAGTCAAACCTATTTTGCTTGACCATGGACTCCACTTGATCATTGTCTACATGTTTGAGATACTTTCTGTTTTTGCTGCCGCTTTGGCTACATACGAATAATGAATCGTCATACTTCTGGTAAAGCTCAAAAGCCTTTTGGATCGTGTCTGCAAAATATATAATTTTATCGTTAGCTTTATTGAATTTGCGCTCAATCCATTTTTCTACTGCATAAAAGTCTGTATAAAAGGATAACGATGCAATTTGATTGAATTTCCTTGGAATGGTATACGTCCATATCTTATTCCCGGTTCGTTTGAGCTTACGTCTGTATTGATCCTTTATGTAAGAGAATAACACATGACCCGTTGCGGACATAAAAATCCTAATTTGAGATTGTAGACCGAGTATAGCTTGAAGGGAATCATCCGAATTATCATTAAATCCACTGTCCGTAGTAAAGTAATGTGATTCATCACACACGATGTATGTATATGGAGAAAAATCGTACTCCTCGTCATTGTTTAGCTGGTTCTCAATCGTTTGATATAATTCAACTTTGATTCTTGAGAATAATGAATTGTCGATAGCTTCTTTATTCTGTTTATACAGGTTCTTTCGATTAACTAATAAAAGTATGTTCACATTTTGCTGATCCGCTAGTTGTTCCAGCTTGTGTCGAATAAAATAGGATTTACCTGATGCTGTCCCACTGCTAATTAAAACGATATCTCCATTTTTCCATTCAACCTCCTCCCCGTTTATCTTCTCAGTTACATTTTGCTTTGGCTTATACTCATCAATTCTCATCAAATGCTCCTCACATCATTTCTAACATCTACATTTTAATGATTCGTTGCTTCCCATTCATCAATGGCTACAGATAGTTCTGGTGTTTTCAGATACATGGAAAATAAAACATTCGCCTTATAGTGTCGTGCCTTCGTTATAAACGAAAATCCCTTACTCGTCAGATAATTAAACAAATGGATATCATAACAATAAAAGTAGCTCATTCAGATTTACTCCTGTCATTGTGGAATTGCACCCATAAAGCAGGTGTCACCTAAGCGCCCGTGTTAACAGGCGCCTATCATGACAGACCTATGATTTAATTTATTCGATATGGACTATCGCCTTAAAGCTTGATTTCGCGACTTTCTCAATAGTTAAAAATTCAATTGCTGCTCCATCAAAATCCAGTAAGGATAATCCCTCATCTCGGCGAATCACCTGATCTCTTGGAATTATACATTTCCTTTCTCCATGCTCATCTACAATATGAACATAGCAATGCTCGACCACCTGAATCTGTAATTTTTTGCCCAATACCTGGTCAGCTACCGACTGCGATTCTTCCTCCGATTTTTTCAATGTGCTGAAGCCGAGCGAATAATTCCTCAATATTCGTCTTGTACTTTTCTCGTCCAACAGGGAAGGCGTATTACTGGTTTGTACTACGGTTTCCCGTTCAGCTTCGTACCCAATAAAAAATTGTCCCATAATCTCAAATAATGAATACACACCATCCCGCACATGGAATGGAAACTCCAGATCATCTATTATAGCCATGCCAGCTTGAATGGTAAGCTCTTTGCCTTCTACAATTCGATTCGTAAGCCGGTTCACCTTTCGTACTTCCTTTTTCATCACATTTTCATGCTGCTTTAGATTTTCCAGTAGTCCATCTACAAACGGCCATGCAAAGGAGTATGTTCTGTAGTTTTGATAAGCGATCTCGACAGCAACACTGGCAAGTATCGAAGGATAAGGACAGATCTCTTCACACCGAGTTTTGTATTCCTCTCTTAACCTGGCGTATTCAGTACTGATCGCTTTCCGAGTATCATTATCTCGTTCCCATTTTTTTAGCTCATTAAATTGCATACGTCGATAATCAATTGGTGTTTTCTGCTCATTGTATTCTGTATACAACGGTTCAATACGAGCCAGATAATCCAGAAACTTGCACTGGCTAACCTTCCTCATATCCTGTAACAGTTGTCTCGTACTCTCGATGCCCAAAATCGACTGATCCAGTTTGCCATCTTTCATGTTAAACTTGTCATCTATGTACTTCTCTGCCACAACGCAAAACTGGTTAAACGGTGATTTTTTCGAGTACTGATAATCATCCGCTTTGCCACCATTAACGAAACGAAAGAAATACGGCATTTGGGTAGCCAGACGATCCAACACAAATGGAATCTCTACCTCTAGCCCATTTTTGGTCGCATCAATGATTTGGCCTTGGAGGAATTTGAGGACAGAGTTTTCCAAAACCCGTGCTTGCAGGTTTCCTTCCTCCAAGGCTAAATTCTGAAAATACGTATTCACATTCGTACATCTACCCGTCAGGTTATGTAGACTTTTCAGCTCCATCTTGACGATACTGTCCATATTATTCGGTACTGGAGCAGCTACTTTTTTATCATCCTCATTGATGATGGTAGGAGCATCAATCACGACTGAGAGTATGGTGGGATCGTTGGTACAGAGAGCCGTATCTCCATCCACATCTCCGAGTCCAAGTCTTGCCAGTGTTAAATCACAACAGTTCAGCACAATCATATTATCTAAATGACGTATATATCGGTTATGTACTTGTACAAAATCTAGCTTGCCAACTTCATTAAATATGGTTAGCGGTGACCGAAATAGCGCATGCATTCCACGTTTCCGATTCATAAAAGCCTGGTTCTTCTTCAATATACCTGTTACTGGTTTTCCACTGGCATGCTCCATAAACGCAATCGGATCGTTGGTTAGATAAAAGTAGCTACCTCGAATCGGGATACGACCTTTCAACATATCCTGTACTTTCAGCATGGCTTGCTTCACGATGAATTTACGGACATTACCGTCATACAGCATCAATTCATTCAAATCGATAGCTTGGATAATTTCATTTATAAACTCTTTCTTCTGTCCCCGTTCTATTTCATCTTCCTGTTCGTCGGGTTCCTCGTCAACATCTTTAGGTTCATCATCTTCTTGGACTAGCATATGTAGGAACGCTTTCGTGTAAGCAATATCTCGAAGCCACTTTCCATGGGTGTCATTTTTTTGTCCATGTAGTACACGTTTGATGACATCCATGAGAGGCGTAGCTAATTGAAATAAATCGTTCAGCGTGAGATTAAGCGCATGAATATATTGGTATGTCAGTGGTGTGTAGGCGTTCATTTGGTATTATGGCTTCGCATAGTTCGCTACCCAAAAGTGATTATGATTATGTACTTTCAGTAATGCTTCGTATTCCGTTATATTTTCAAACAAACACTTAGGCTTTGCTTCTCCCTCACTGTATTGATGCCAAGCTTTGAAGCAGGATTTGGTGAGGATGAGATCAATAAGACGACCCTGTTTGTCGATGATCGGCTGTAATTCACCAAAAACATCCTTTATCTCGGTCACGTTGTTTTCCTTGAACCATTTCATCAGATCGAATCGGATAAAGTTACCTTTAATATATGGAAGTCTTCCTTGAACTGCATTGGGTGAATAGGATAGGTTCAGACGTTGTCCAATACAATCGGCAAACTGAAAACTCATTAAACCTTGACCATCGAAAAATTGAACATTCTTATTTTCATACTGTGGATATTCGACTCGCTTAAAGCCGATGGATTGTTCATTGATTGCTATGATTGGGATTTCTTCCGTCTGCTCGATGGAATAGCAAGGGTATAGTTCGTCATTATACGTAACTGAACGAGCAGGAAAAGAAATTGCTTCTAGCTTCACACGACGATTCTTTTTATTCCATCCATTGAAGGTTTTGAAATCTGATTGATCAGGATTAGACTTCGTGCGACCATTCCACGAGATCGTTTTATTCGGTATACGTTCTAACTTATGTAATTGTTCCTTAGATGGTTTCAATTCTTTCTTCGCTTTGAAATATTCACGTTGCTTCATCTTTTCATCGAATATCAACTTCTGTTGCTCCAAATCTTCAGCACACTTTTCCACTTTCCATACATCCTCAATGATCGTATCTTTTTCATAATCGGGAATGACGACAATACGAGGGATATAAGGCACTCGCTGTGCTGCTGAACGACTCACACCAAGTGCAGCTTCCCACTTATGGATATTGGTGAGTGGTGGCATTTTGCCGAGTGTAATGCGTCGATACAGATCAGCAACATATTCTTCTTGGATGAATTCTGTTCTCTGAGTACGTCCCATCGCAGGTGACTTAATCGAACGGACATATTTCTCTCCATTACAGTAGATGCCCTCTCGTAGCATACGTTCAAACAAAGCAAGTTGGGATGGATCATCTTCGTCAATTTGATCAGCTTTGAGCATAAAGATGACATCAGTAACATCGGTGGAAGGATCACATTCTGCTACGACTCGTTTGAGTTGATCGAGATAGATGCTGTTCGATACGGTGATGAGACGAGTGCTGGATTGCGGAGCACAAAGTTGGTCGCCTACATGAGTGATTTCGTTAAAGTGGAACAGTTTGATTTGGTATTGATTTCGTGTTGGATTAGTGGACAAATTTTGGCCTCCTGTTTATTGGTTTGAGTGATGTGATTGCGAACATTCTATCCTGATGTATTTTGTATCTACGCCAAAAACGGAAACAAACGTTCGTATTTAATTATAAGGAATATATGTGCGCATTACAAGAGCTAATTTCGAAGAATTGTTTATATAGAGAACAAGAATTCAAGAGAAACAAGAAAAGCCGAGAGTTCTAGGCTCTCAGCAGTCCATAACTTAGATGAAAAAAATTGAAATTATAGTACCTTATTTGCACGTTTTAATATTGTATATTTAAGACTTTACGTTTTTCATAGTGAATTGATCACATCAACAGACTGATCAGAATGTCTATTTGAAAAAGCATATAAATGATCATAATTCCTATAAAACTGAAATCAATCCAACGAAAAAATAGCCATTAAAATAGAAATGTGTTTCCTTCTTCTCCCAAATATTTCCCTGCACCCATCCAGGCGGGCTTCATCCAATCCGGTAAAAGCTGTCTCGGCAACAAAATCCCCTCCAAGGTAAATTGTTATTACCTTGGAGGGGAATAAGATTGCCAACAGTGTTATCAGCAAAAAATGTATTCAAGTCCCCATAGTCCCATTATCTCTTAAAATTTTGCAACTGCTCTTTATAATATGACGATGGAGCAATTTGCCTATATTGATTAAGCACTTTGCGGAAGTTACATGCCCCCAATCTCTTTCCACACTTGCAGGGACATGGTTGCTTATTCGCCAGCCGCTTGTTTACTCCCAGTAACCTTAGTGCATATACGACTTGCTCCCAAGTCCCTAGCCCCAGTAACTGAGTGTAATCATCGATTATTCCTTTTTGACCATGAGCAAGCTCACCGAATATAAAGCTTCCACCATTTTGAAGCTTAAACGAAACTGCATACAAATATGGAACGAGACATTCTTCAGCAAATACATTAATAGTTGGGTTTTTATTTAGTTTCTTCAAAAGTTGAAGGGGAGAACCGAGACACAATGTATTGTCTGGATTAATATGATAATTATGATCCCTAGGTATTTTCCCGCCAACTTCTTCTACTATTGGTATATGAAAAGGAAATCTGTTGGGAACTAGGATCGATAGGCTATAAGAATCCTCAATCTCTGGTAGTCCTTTAACTTTTGCTTTAAATTTAAATATTCCTTGCAAAATAATGTGATTTTCTCGCGACGGTCCAATTGTCATTCCAGGGTAATCCCTTAGAAAATCTAAAATGCCATATTTATGCATGAACTTAGGCTCCTATACACCGTTAATCCAAGGCTTAGGCGGATCGTTGATTATATGTTGCTTTGAAGAAACTGTTGCCATTAACTCCTTGTTTACTCCCATACTTTTTGCCAATTTATCTTCATTAATATTAAGCGCGAATTTTAGTTGAGCTTGTTCTGCAATAAAAGTAGTATCACTTGTGGATGTTATATGTGTCAAATCAATTTGTGCTTGATAGAGCCAACTTTTGAAATTCTGTTCTAGATTTAAATGTTGACATTCCGGCATATTCCAACGATCAGCAAAATCTTCTGCGGGATTCACAGGATTGGGCACTCTAGGAGTATTTGCATTAATATGATTAGCCATTGTTGCTAAAATATTGTTAAGTGCTGTCACTAAATCCTTTTCACCATTATACGCTCTTGCTGCAAGGGTGGTAATTATAATAGAAATAGGCTTTGATTCGTTATCACCAAACAATTTATCACGATGTCGCTTTAATATTTGAATACAACGTTGGAGTGGGGTTTTGCGGCTATGAGCAGGAACCCGATCTACTTGTGCTTTCTCCATGAGAATTTGTTCATCAGTGCTTTTCATACGATGCTCAAACCATTTTCCATATCCTTCTGGATTACTAATATTCCAGTCATCGCATATTTTATTGTAACTTTGATGTCTATCATCGGTTATTGCTACAGAAAACTGTGATGCACGTTGTGCCACTATTCGGTCAAGACCGGAGTTTACCATTGATTCCAAAAGAATTTTCTGCTCAGTATCTTCTTCTGGAATACACGGTACAATATCCATATGAAAGCTGATATCATCTTGATATTCCAATCTCCAACAACGGTGTTTAGTAATTAGCTCTTCCTTAATATTACGGGCTTTTCTGTAAGCTTCCAGTTCGTGACCAATGAGTTTTTTTAGTGATTCCTGAGAATGGGATCGTTTTGTAACCCTAGCCCTAAGTTTACATGCCAAATCCAAATCATACTCTTCCTCTTCATTTAAAGGTCTTATTGTTGTTCCTAACATAAATGAACCTTGAGGGAAGATATGTACCTCATTGTCCTTTAATGACGATTCATCTCGGTTAAACCATTCACCTAAGTCTTCGTAACGCTTAATCGCTCGGTCATAGGCTGATTCGGGTAAATCCAACGATTCTATCATTTCTTTAAGAATGAGTTCTTTCTGCTCTCTTGTGATCATGTTTACACCCCTCCAATTTTCAATGCTTCAATAAAAGAACCAACATCACTATTTTGATCGAAAATTATCCAGGGCATATCTGCTTTTTGCATTCTTGCTCTTCCCATTTCAATCGCTAACGAAACAGCCATGGCAGGAAATATGCTTAGTGGTGTTTCAAAACCATGTTTTTCCTTTATCTTAATCATCAATTTTCGTATTATAGTTCTCATTAAAGACAACTGTGCTTTTGCACGAATAGTATCGTTGCCTATAAACTTGTCCGCTACTGTCAGTTCCCAGACACATACATCTCTGCCCAGTACTTTATGAATTCTATCGAATGATATTTTATCTGACAGTGAGATAACTAGTACAGGAGGATTATTATATGAAGACGGTTCCTTAATAATAAATTCAAATCCGTCGGGGAAATCCTGCCACTTCCAGGTTTTAGGCTCCCTTATTGGCTGATAAGTATCAACATCAATTTTATCTGTAAATAATGTGCCTAATTTAATTAGCAATGGCATTGGGGCAAGAGCAAATACAGAGAAGTGGGCAGAAGTGAGCTCATCTTCAATCCGACGATTCACTTCTCTAGAAAACATTTTTTCCAAGTGGTTACATTCAGTAACCCAAAATTCTGGCGATTTATCTTGATGGGAACATGCCATTGACATAGTAATAGGTCTTTCCTCAGCGGGGTAACGTTCGGGAAACATCGCTTCAATTGCATCTGATTTCTGAATAACTGACCTTTGTTCACCGATATTACTACCATAAAAAACAACATGTGATTTTCTGTTAGAAGCAATTCCTGTTACAGTCAAAACTCTATATTCGTGATTTTGTTTCCATTGTTGCAATAAACTCGCTGAATACTTTGGTCCCTTCTTATCCTGATCAATGGTTGTATGACATCCATTGCACATTAGCATCAAGTTATCTATACTGTTCAATTCCTCAGGATTTTTCTTAAATGGTCCCCAGCCTCTAGGACCAGATTCTGAGAATGAATATATATGTGCTTTCTCTGAAATGTTTACTCTCTCCTGAGTAATTGGAGACTTATATAACAAATTATTACACCCTTGAAACTCACATCTGCCAGCGGATCTTGCCCACAATTCCCGTTCAACTTCTTTTTTGATATGTCTAGTAACTTCTTTTACTTGACCTTCTGATTGATCTTTCGCCACATCCTGCCCCCCATTCCATGCCATTATTAGCACTGTATCATGACGAGTGCTATTTTCAGTATATTACAACTTATTTGTCAAGTAAAGAGAAAGCAGAACGTATGTTTTTATTATTATCAATAAAAAAGCTCAGGTATAAAACCTGAACTCTTAGCCTATAAGTAGGTGCAAGTGTGACATCCTGTAAATCATTTATAGCGATGAACACCCATGAATAGTAGAGCACCACAATAATATAGTTTTAAATTGAAATAAGCGAACCTGCCACTTCTCATTTAGGAGCCATAATAATAATTACCATCTCTACCTGTACATTACGTAAAAGATACTATAATCACCGACGTTCAAATTTATCATTGTAATATTTAACTGTTTCTTCTCTGTTTTTTAATCATTTTCTTCATTTTTTTCTCGTTTTTCTTTTTTTTTCGTATTTGTTTTTTTCTCATTACTTCTCGCTTAAGGTAACTAATATTAAAAACATTCGGATCAACTGAATTCATACCTTGACTCACATAAAGAGTTTTTTCTGTTTGATAAAGCAATTCCCAAATATGAACTACAGTCTGAAAAATAGCTAAGCACTTTCCTGCAAACTGAACTAAATAGATTGATCGGATGTCTGACGGCTTGTTCTTCCCTATAGGATCATATCTAATTAGTTGGCTTACTCCGTCAAACTCATAGGTGTTATGTCCAATTGCATTTCGAATTTTATTATCAACAGCACCCTCAACAATTAGATCATCAAATACCTCAGTCCTATTGATGTACTCCACTTTCTTTCCCTTTGGGACTTCAAAAAACTTATCAAACTCATACTTAGGCTTTGTATCAGACATCTTTATAAAATCGCCGCGATACTTTAAATTATTATAACCAACAATGATCGGTAAGATCTCTGCCACTAATTCATACGTATCAATATAAAATTCTTTAATATCTTCAAATGCAGCAGTTGTCATACCCTTCTCTTCGAACAACTTTTCAGGTATCTCGTGGTAATAAGTAAGTCCATATGCAGGAATTAAAAATCTGAAGACTTCAGAAAAGTGTTCTATTGCACGTAATATTCGTTTATCATATCTTCTAAAATGGCCTTGGAAATACTTAGATAATTCTATTAGGTTTGCAGGATTTTGCTCAAAAATAGTCTTAACTTCTTTGAATATTAGTTCGTTATGCTCGTAATCAATAATATCTTGCAAGAAAAATCTCGTAACAAAATGAACCCCACGTAAATGTTCCAGTTTATTGTTCATTGGGAATTGCTTTTTAGGCAAGATCTTACGGATTTCTTGAGCTAAGTATTCATAATTCTCATTAATCCATAATTCATTTATTCTTCTTGTTCTTGGCCAATCATTTTCTGTTTTATAGAGAAAGCTAATTACATTTTGTTTAAATTTATCAAACTTCTCATAACTACTTTGCGGATCAGTTGGATCACCCATACCCCATAAACCCTGAAAAAAAGGGGGTGGTATAAACCAGTGAGTTTCAGAATCAAAAGATTGTAACTTTTCAGTTAATAATTCTCCCGATGTTTCAATATAAAAATCTGCTTCATTTTCTGGAGAAACCAAAGAGGCATTTTCAATATCAATTCTAAAATCAGCATTTTCTTGGTCAAGTATGGCAATTCCCTTAATTAGAATATTACAATGTCCACAGGTATATCTAATAGGATGACGGTCTAGCCACCCATATTGGGCACGAACTAATGTTATTTGATCGCACACATCACATCTAAAGTAAGAGTGGATATTTCCCACTAATAATCCCACCTAGTTTATAATTGCTAACTGTTTTCTACTCAAAAACGTAGTACAAAATACATTAAAAGTTCCTGAAGAACTCCATTGTCCAGCTACAACTGTAAAGCACTCCCTGTTTGAAAAAATAACATTTTTTATCTCCTTAAACAACTTTTCGCTTTCAAACTTTAATATGAAGGTGTATTCCTCTCCGGCAGTAGAAGCAATTAGAGAAATTTCCTTCTTAATAGAGTTATAAAAATGTGGTCTTTTGCACTTGGCTTCAATAATTCTCCATCCGAACACACCTTTAGGGTACATGTAGGCGCTTCTATTATCCAACAGCATTTTCCCAATTTTTACACCGTTATATGTATCAGAACAGTCATGGGCTTTACACATTGAATATATCTGCCGTATTGTGCGCGGTGGCGATGCTTTTGCATTACCACTCCCATGTTCTCCCGGCAATTCTTTTTTAGTCTGCGACATGCCTAGCATAGTTAATGCTAATAATGCATTGTCAAACTCGAATGTATCTTCATCATAGTCATTTGGGTTAAATCTATTTGAAACACCATGTGGACAATTATTTATATGTCCATGAGAATGAATTGCACCAAAATATGATGCAGAGACACCTTCAATATTTCGTATAAACATATGAGCATCACATTTGTGATTTGGACAATAATAACGATTACTTTTGTCTTGCTTTTGTGCGTCTCTTGCTAGTATCTTTACTGTTCTAGCGGCATCCTTGTAAGCATACATTGCCATGAATGTTCCTCCTTGCGATAGCCGATAACAAAGCCCCGTAATTCTTATAAAATAAACCAATAAAGTACCTTAACTCACGTTATCTTTATCGCACTTGGGTTGACAATCGGTCTATTATTGTTTCATTTTTTCCACCTCTTTAGCCTATCAGCCAACGCCACACCATTAATCAATTTAATGTTCAACCTATCTGCCGCCTCTTTAGCAGCCTTGGTAAAATTACTCGTCGTCACAATCCAAGCATCATAGCAACCATGTACCTGCTTCCCAGCCTTGAGCCGGAGTACAATATCATTCCCGACATCACGTTTCCAACGTTTGCACTGAACTGCAATTTTATAGCCTTCCTTGCCTTTCAAGATCAAATCAACTTCATGATCACCTGACCCGCCAACTCGTTGTACTGAGTAACCTTGATCTATATAATAAAGCTCCATTAATCGCTCAAAATCTGTCCCTGATAGTATCTCTATATCAGCTTGGAGAATCTGTGCATCAGTCAGCTTTTTACTCGTTGTTTTCGCATTAGCCTTGCGTACCCCACTGTTCGTGCTAGTAATTCTGCTCCTAGCGGTATTCCTTGAGCCACTAGTCTTCTCCGCTTTCTTTTTCTGTCGTCGCTTTCGTGTCCACATTGTTCCAAAAATTTCTCCCAGAATCACAGAGCCAAGTAAGATACCAAAAAGGTATCCCCAGTGTAGACCAGGTATATTAAAATAAATAGTAAGTCCGACTATAATAAATAGCCCTCTCAATACATAAGCAACCTGTCTGCCTTCTGCATAATACGTTCTTGCCAACCGTTTTCACCTCATTGGAATATTTCAGCTTTCGTTAAAGGACTATATACCCACGGCTAACGAAACAACACCCAACCATTCTCCTACTAAATATTGCATAATTCTTCTTTATTTCTTACACTATAGCATATTCATGGGGATATATGGAACAAAAAAAAGCCCTTGAATAGTACCAAGGGCCTGATTTTCTACTAATTCTGATAAGTGGATAACAAATATTTTATTTCACTAAAATCCCCATTTATTATACTACACTAAGAAACTCTTCCCCAATCTCTTTGGACATGCCACTTAGGGGTCCAAGAAACTAAATCTAATGGGTCAAAGTTTTCTTCCATTAGAGTAACTTCCTTTAGTTGACCTGGTAGTATACTTAATACATGACTCCCTGAGTCACTTGTGTAATCATACATATGATATCGGGGAGACTTATCTTTAAATTTGTTACTTGGTCCATAATCAAAAGGTGCGCATTCACGCTTTAACGTATGCCCATCTTCATTGGAAAAAAACGTTACTAGTATCTTCCTTCTTTCATGTATAGCTTTAATGAAAATGTCATGCATGCTATTTCCTCCTTATCATTTTGGGAATTATCGTTCTTGCAGGTCTATTTTACCACATTTATGTCTTTTGAACGCAGGAACATATTTAGATTACTTTTCAATTCTTATTTTCAATACTCTCGATATATCAACACCTCCGACTTCTCGTGACTTGTGTGCATAAATAATATATTCTCGTGGGATGAGAAGTATAGAGTGAAAACAAAACCTGATTGTGGCCGAAGGAATATTGAATGACGAATAATTTCACTAAGGAATTGTCACCCCAACTAGATTAACACAACCAAAAAATCTTAAACTACCTAAAAACTCATGTTATTAGTTGTTGATTATTGATTTCAGCTTATTCTAATAATCAAAAATCGCCCCGAAGCTAATTTATTACACTTCTCCATCTATATGATGAACCCCCAAAATCTTACTAGCTAAGCTCACCTGTCCATGGTCCAGGTATACTTTTACCGCACCTAAACGTCTTGCCCACACCACTGCACTATTTCAACTTCGGTCTCCAATTTAAATTTTGCGATCTCCGCTGCACGGTCAAACATGTTTGCGGTTGCTATCTCTTTTATTATATAAACTAATCTGGCGTTCCCTTTACTGTCTTCTGTATTCATCAGCACACTATGGAACGGTTTAGATTTATTATCAATAATCGGTTTTATCGTACAACCTGTGCCGTGCATACGGCTTAAGCTTAGGAAGAAGAACATTCTGATAATAATCATCAACTTCGTTCATGTATGTGAGAACTCTGGGATCAAGAATATTGGTAACTTCTACTGCCCTCACACTTGCACTATCATTATCGATAAGAGTAAATATATTTTCTGCCAAAATGAAGGATTCATTCAATACTTCTTCATACTCTGCAAGAAAATCCATTTCTTTAATCCCCACTATCCTCGATGAGGTTTCCATATTCAGTGCTTGTCTAATTATACGAGGATAGTATTCTTCTAATCGCATTTTATTATAATCAAGAATCGTGCTTTCAAATAAGAAGAAAAAGGAATGGGTAGCGAACACCCAGTAGCGTAACAAGTCAATTTTACTTCGAGCAACGATAGGTATCTGTTTTTCGATAGCTTGTTCCAGGTATTTACTGAAAGACCTAGTCGTTGCATATGCGTCCGCATCCATTTCGATGGCTCTACTCTCTAATTCCATTTCGTTTGGTGCTCTCATTTTCCTAAAGCTAAGAAGATCGTTAGCTAGCAAATGCCCATTAAAGTGATGACCCAATTCGTGTAAAATAACAAATTCTACTGCCATATTCAACAAAAGTTCTGCCAGTAACTCTCTACTTTTCAGCGTGTTAACCCATGGAAAGATTTCCTCATTTACTGCTTTGGTAAAATAGGAATTGATAACCTGAACCGTACCTTTATTAAGACCAATAACATCAACGTCTTTATAGGCTAAAGCAAAGGCGTTAAGGGTGTCATCATCTATGTAGGTGAAGTGGAACTTCCTCGTGTTCGCTTGGATAAGAACTGCGGGATCGTTTGCAGTATCTACATGATTTTTGCACAATTGTTCGAAATTTTGATACCTCCATAGTTGGTTTGGTTGGATTTTCGTCATATCCAGAGGTGTACACCCCTCTTTACGTAGATAATCATGCAATTCATTTATATTCATATACACACTCCCTATTTGATAAGATATCCTAATATTAGCATAACCATCAACATTTATGGACACGATCTAAGATCAACCGACCAGGATGAGCGAACAAATCCGACTCCATTTTGCCAAATACTAAGGCAAAATACCCCTCAAAATTATTTCGTAATACATCCCATTTCTCGTCTTCCTTATGTATGTAAATAAAATATGTTCCCGCACTCAACCCTTAAGCGTTTTTTTGAATGCAGGAACATATTCAAGTTGCTCTTAATCTCTCATAAATCAATGCTTCTTATCTCGATATATTACTACCACGCACTCCACATGTGTCGAGACCATGAAAGGGATATATTCCTTTTTATTATATATATTACCTATACTATCAAAACCTACTCCTTCCCACAACACCCTTTTTTCCAGTTGATGCCCGTTCTCCCTTCACTTCTACCAATCCCGCTAATTCCATATGAACCTGTATTTAATTTACCCGAATCCACAATCACAATTAAATCAGCTCAGTTCCTGACTTTGAAAGACAATTGCTCAAAATTACTTTCAGCTTTCCCCCCTCCCATATCTCCTGCTTCCAGTATTACACATTGAAAATAACCCAACGAATGGGGCATTCTGTAAACTAAATCTCTCTTTTAACCGATAAATACATATGCTGGACTGTTATTTAAATATCACCTCTCGTAACTTTGTACCCAACAAACTCAGTGATACATATGGGTCTTAAAATGCTGCACTTTACTTTTGTAATCAGCCATCACATCTAGAAAGGAGTTATGAACTCACTTGAGCCTATTATCAGATGGGATCGGATATGAAAGCCTACGCTTTTATGGTCCCTTTCAGCCGCAACACATCGATCAACTTCAAATAACACGTACCATTAATGATCATACCTTTTTACATATCTGTGGTATGCTCTCCGAAGAACAGGGAGCCGCATGCATCGGACAAAATATGGAGCAAGAGCCGATTGTGATTCGTCAGTTGGATGATCAAGGACAATCGCTAAGAAGACTGTTTCACGGGATTGTTACGCAAATGTCTGTGAATTGCACACGGGGAGTATACACCTTTGAATTGGAAGCCGCTTCCCATTCCTATCAAATGGATATCAAGCTGAAAAAACGTTCCTACCAAGATATTCACCGCACTTATGATGATCTGGTCACCTCGATGGTTCGTAAATATGAGTATGGAGACGCCATTGATACCATAACTAATTATGCCAAACTGGATACTTTTGTTTTACAATATGAGGAGACGGATTGGGCTTTTTTAAAGCGTCTTGCTTCCCGCTTTGGCTCCGTACTTGTGCCAGAGGTAACCGCAGCCTCACCCAAAGTTTTTTTCGGGATGCCAGAAGGCAAACAGCACAAAGTGGAACGAGATGTATTTTATCGGGTACGGAAAACGTTTCATGAACTGGATGCCGAAAAGCCGGGAGAACGTGCTGGCTCGTATGTCACCTATACGATTGAAAGTTTGCAATATTATGCGCTGGGTGACCTCATCACGTTACCCATTGGACAAGGCAAAGAGTTGGTCGTCGTTCGGGCAGTGACACGGTTAGAGGATGGCTTACTGCGTACCCGTTATGATCTCCAAGCGGAACAGAATATTCGCTATGCCCGGTATGAAAACGATCAGGCTACCGGGATTTCGCTGACAGGAACGGTGCTCAAGGTACAACAGGATTTCGTACAGCTTCAACTGGACATCGACCCGAAGCAAGATCCTGCCAAAGCCTGCTGGTTTCCCGTAGCGACTCGATATGTAGCCGAAGAACATAGCGGTTGGTACGATATGCCTGAAATCGGGGAACAGATCGAACTGTATCTGCCTACACACCGCGAACAGGATGCCTATGTGACGGATTCGCTACGACAACAACGCCACGCAAATGGACAGCCGAATGTGAAGGTTTGGCAACATGTGCAAGGTAGCGGCGTAGAAATGTCTGAGCAAGAACTGACCCTGTCCACCTCGGATGGATTTTCCATTACACTAAATGAAGATGGTGGCATTACCATTAACAGTCCGGGGGATGTACAGATTCAGGGTGGTCATGTGAAGCTTGATGCAGGTGAGGAACTGTCGCTGGAAGCTGGAACGGCGCTGTATCTCAAAGGTGGAGAAAGTAGCATGGTGCTGGATGGTGAGACAGATACCAAAGCTCCAGTGATTTATCAGGAAGGTACGGTGAAAGCTCCTGTTTTCGTGGCTGACCTCCCTCCTGTGCCTGAACCGCCGTTAATGAGTATAAAAGCATATGAAGCAGCCCAATCAGCAGCAAAGAGCAGCCAAGCCCCTACTCCTAAAGCAAAAATTACGACTCCAGCTGAGCTTCAGAAGGCTAATGCTTTGATGGGGACGATATCCAAACTGTTAGGCTCCATTCCAGCAGTAGGGAACGTAGCCAGTGTGATGTTGAATACGGTGGGTGGGCCAGCAGGTAAAGTGGCGGCAACGGTGTTACAAGCAACAGGAGCCATCCCTATTCGTAGTAAAGGAACGCCAACGGTTGGAGGCAGTAAAGAAACGGGGTTGCACCCGCTCAAACACTTGGCTGGCTTAGCACTCCAAGGACTAATCAGTCAATACGAACATGAGCAAGCAAGACAAGCCTACTATAGCAAGTGGATTTTAGGAAAAGCATATACGAGTGCACGTCATGTAGCGAATTCTGGAGGCCCACTGGAGCTGATTCAGAACCTGCTGAAAGAGTCGAATGCTATGGCTCATGCCTACCAGCAGATTCCTAAAAGTGTTCGAGATAAAATGCTCAGAGATTATACGAAAAAACAACGCCTTCAGGCAGCGCAAACACAGAAACATGAGAATTCAAAACTTGCACTATGGAGAGAAAGAAAAACTAAGGAGTATACTTCATATTGGAATCAAACTGATTATTTTACAGCCAACTGGTGGCAGGATGAAGGTAAGCTAAAGCAAGCTGAGCAAGCACTACGCACTGAAATTACAATGCAGCGCAAACTATCACTGTATGATATTAAAGACCCCAATAAAATGGCTGCCATCCAGCGCATCGTCAACACAAAGCGAACACAAGTATGGGATGAAGGAACCCTAAATGCCATAGAAAATGGATTAGTAGCTATGGGAGTAGACTCAACAAATGCTATTGAGTTGGACAAAGAGAAAATAGATGCACTCATTGCTCGATACAATCAGGGCTTCATCGGACAAAAATCCGGAGATTACATGGAGAGGACAGGTCTAAGTGATTTAGTCGAAGACACGACTTATGGGGTTGTAGGAGCTCGTATCGGTATGGGGACTGCTGGAAGGCCTCCTGCTAGGCCCAGCCAACCACCTATTGTAGAGAATCCGCCTGTAAAACCCAACCCAAAAGGTGGCCCAGGTGTAAACAAGCCGATTGATGAATTCAATGATTCGCCGATTTATAATGGGGCAAATTCTAGTAGGCCTAAGGAGACACCTAAATCAACGAATCCGAGTAAAACTCCTGAGGGGACGGGTAAAACTGGAAATTCAAATAATGGACAATATTCAGGGAAATTAGTAAAGGTTCCTAAGGAAGATGAAGCAGCTGATATGTTAGCAGAAAAACTAGGTGGAGAAGCCAGAGTTAAATTTAGCAATGACCCTAAGGGACGTGAGTTTGATACGGTAAGCGACCAGTACATTGCTCAAACCAAACCACCGTTGAACAGTTTAGATAAGCAATTTAGAAAACAAGCGAAAGCTACGATTGAAGCAGCAATTGAGACGAACAGAAAAGCGTACTTTCACTTTGAAGGTAAGCCTGATGATAGAGTGCTAAGACAACTTAAAGAATATGCCGAAAGATATGGTGTAGAAATAATTATTGATACTAAACCCCTTATACCATGAGAGGATGAGAAGAAATGTTTGAGTATCACGGGTGGGCAACCATTAGAGAAAGTTCCTCATTTGAAGATGATGATGAAAAATTAATTTTAGTCATTCAAGAGATACAGAACTTTTTGAATGAATTAGATTGGCCTTCTGGCGTTTTGGATTTAAGAGCCGTAAATGGAGATTTTCAACTCTGGATAGCAGGTCTTAATAATCATAAACCTACAGCTAAACATAATCCCATAGAATTATTAAAAAGAGTGGGTGAGTTTGCTCCCGGCTCATATGGAATTTTATATGTAAGGGATAGTGATGATATGAAACTATTTAATGAATTTAGGGTTCATACATTAATTCGAGGTGAATTGACTGAACACACAGACCCTTTCTTGTCTCCATTCATACCTAAAGTAGAAGATGACTATGAAGATTAACATAAAGTTGAAATAGAGCTATTAACTCCGACAATAAGAGTGCAATACCACCAACAAACCAAACACTGAACAAATTAACAAACACTTGATGAACTTTAAAAAGCTTGTTCCAACTTGAATCATGAGTAGGAATGAGCTTTTTTGTATAATCAAAATAAAAAGGTTAAAAAATCATAATAATCCATCTTTCCTGCACAAAACAATAACTTGCCATCCCTCCCCATCAGAGTTAACATACACACACTTCAACCACGGGAGGGAAAATGTACTATGTCAAATTGGCCAGATTGGTTTCAAGAAGCATTACGCCAACGTTTTTATCAATTAGAACTCGCCAGTGAACAACAGGCTTCATGTTCATCAGAAGATGAGCATCTATTCACTCAAATGGATCAATTCAAAACCAACCAAAACGAAGATATTCAACGTCTGCTATCGGAATGGGAAGAAGCCATAGGCGATCAGCTAAGTCAGGACAAACAGTCCATCTATATGGAAGGAGTTAAAGACGGGATTCGATTGATTCTTCCCGTCATGCACTCCACAGTTACTCGTTAGCCTATTGATTGTTTCAGCCTATGATTTCGTCTATGCTCAGTCCACTTTTCAAGGTAAAAACAAAATGCGCTGGTGAGAGAATGGTTATCTTCTCCACCAACGCATTAAATAGGTTATCATCAAATTGTTCCAGTATATCTTTCCGCAAGTTTAAAAGTTGAATGATTTCATCGACACGCTCCTTGATTTTCGCTTGCTGCTCATGCTCCTGCTCCAGTGTCAGTTTCTGTTGTCGTAGCTCGTTGAGTTCACTGGAAAGTCTGTTCGTTTCTTCATCATATACCGTTTCATCAATTTGATTCCGTAGCTTGAGATTCACTAATTCCTTCAGGTCGGATTTCAATTGTTGCATCTGTCCTTCGATGTCCAATAACGATGTTTGTTCTACTCTGCTGGAAAGTGCCGATTCAATATTGGCTTTCAGCGTCTTCATGAATCCTTTCTTATTCTCATACATCCGATTGAACAATCGTACAAACGCGGAATGTAAAACTTGTTCATCGACTGATTTGGCATCACAGGCTACTTTACCTTTATTGACATACGTTTTGCATTGCCATACTACTTTTTTGGATAGATTATTGCTGTTCCAGGTTCGGCGTTTAAAAATGGCCCCACAGCATCCACAATATACTTTGCTACTGAGTGCATATTTACTGGAGTATCTTTTACTATCCCCCATGACATTACCTTTCAACTTGGCCCTCCATTCCTTTTCCTTTTGCACCGCTTCAAATAGTTCCTTGGATACAATCGGCTCATGGTTGTCCTCAATTAAATATTGCTGTTCTTGTCCTTTATTCCTTACTCGTTTGTGGGTTAGAAAATCTACCGTTACCGTCTTTTGCTGAAGCAAAGCTCCGTAATATTTCTCATTGGTCAGTATTAAGGTAATGGAGGAATCCCACCACGTATCGCCACCCGTGACTGTTTTAATGTGATCTCGCATCAAACCTCTGGCTATCGCCTGATAGCTTTTCCCATCCAAATACTCCTCGTATATTCTGCGTACAATCTCTGCTTCTGGCTCGTTAATCACCAGTTCACCATGTTCATCCTTATCATAGCCGAGAAAGCGAGTCGTGTTGCAGAAGACTTTGCCGTTTTGGAAGCCACGCAATATTCCCCATCGACTATTTTCGGAAATATTCCGACTCTCATCTTGGGCAAGGGAACTCAGGATGGTCAGCAATACTTCGCCTGTGGTATCCAGCGTATTAATATTCTCCCGTTCAAAGAATACAGCAACTCCGAGACTTTTCAGTTCCCGTACATATTTCAATAAATCCAGTGTATTTCTCGCAAATCTCGAAATCGACTTGACCAGAATGAGATCCAGCTTACCGTTTCGGGCATCCTGTATCATCCGATTAAATTGAGTTCTATTTTTAGTGTTGGTTCCGGTGATGCCTTCATCTGCGTAAATATCAGCCATTTCCCATTCCAAGTTGTTTTGAATGTATTGGGTATAATGATTGACCTGATTGGTGTAGCTTTCCTTTTGCTCCTCGGAATCGGTACTAACCCGGCAATAGGCAGCGACTTTCTTCTTTTGAATCGATTGAATTCCTTCTACGATGTCCATCGTTTTAATGGGAACGACGACGACTTTTTTTGCGGTTACGGCTTGGGCCATAGGTATTTCTCCCTTCGATATCTTCTTTATACAGTCACATGGTATAATGCTTGCGGCACATCATCAAGTCCATTTCTGCCCATGTGATAGCTACTTGAAAGATTTTTTTATTAAGCTGGTCAATCGCTATAAATTCTTCTTCTGTAATGACATGTTGTGATCTCAATTGCTTCAATAGGCTCAGACTGAGCAAGTAATCAATAGATTTTCGTTGCATATGTATGTGGCTCCTTTGAAATGAAAATGGCTCACCTCTAAGGCAAGCCAATAGATATAATGCTCAGAATAAATTCTTAAGGCTAATGGTCTTTTCTGTAGTAATGCTATGATCGCTTACTAAGATGGCAGTCAGTACAAGGGCTTTATTGTTCGCTCCACTACTGCTTCCAGCTTTCATCGTCACACTATTTCCTGTGCTGGCTGTTATGCTTCCCATGATCGGAATTGAATCATCTTGGTTCCATAAGCTCCACTCTACCGACTGGTCAAACACTTCCACTCCATTGTCATAGATATGGCTGAAGTATGATGCACTTTGTCCTGTTTTGAGGATGGGATTGCCGATAATGGCTATCGAATAGATATGCGTTCCCGTTTCAACGACTCTCAATTCAATGGTACTTCGTACTGTCGGATGATACGTTAGTTTTGCGGTGATGCTTGCTTGTCCTAAAGCGATGCCCATAATCTGGCCTTGCTGATCTACACTAACCACATTCGGATCGCTTGAAATGAAAGTTATGGCTGGATTAACCATCTCATTCCCGTTATCCGTAGCGGTCACATTCAACGGTATTATTTCGTTGAGCCGTACATAGGTTATCGTTCCGTGATTGATATGTAATGCGTAGGTATGAGCAATCTCATATTTCCATCGGTCTGCGATGTTATTTTCCAAGTCATCATAAGCTGTATTTATGCTATCCAATGTGCAGCTTAACTGGATGATGCCATTCATCGTGCGGTCAATTCCAGTCACTTTAAATGGCTGATGAGTCATATAGAATCGTTGGCTTAATGTAATGCCCTTCGTATCTGCGTTGTCCTGTACTGTAGCCTAACTATAATATTTCCCTCCGGCATTGAGATAACTTTACCTGTTTCCGTTGAAAACGTTCTGGCTTCCACCACAGCATCAATCCATTTTATCTGCCCGTTCCAGTTCAAAGCCAGCCGTTGATTACATTTTTTCATTCTGCCTCGACAAGACTGTTCATTTCGATCCACCTGACTGATAACTAAATATCGTTCATAGCGATAATCTACGATATCACCTGTTTGTAAAGGTGTTGCTGCTCGAATAATTTTTTCATCGGTCATCCGAATGGTATCTGTCGCATCTCGAATCAGACCAAGCTGTCTTACACCGTTTATGTGTACAAGCTCGCCTTTCTCTCGCAGGAAGAAATCTATCATCGGCTCTAGGCTCCTTGTCACTCCTCCACCTCCAAACCAAAATCTGGCTTGCAGCGATACAGGTACAACTCCACATAATCACTCCATTCCTTCTTATCCAAAATAATAAAAATATCTTCGCTAATTCGAATATAGCAGTTCGACAGCAATAAAGATTCCAGTGGACAGAAAGCTCGATATGTAGTCTCCAGTGTGTAACCATCTTCAAATGAAAAGCTTTTACGATAAGGTTGTACATCTGCCATCATTGACCGAATAGGTATGAATTCAGCATCTAAAATTTCCAACTTCGTATCGTAGAACATTAATCTGTTCCGACCTTGATTTTAGGCAGAGGAAGAGCCAGTCGAATATTTGTCGGAATCCCTGTTTCATAGGTAGCTGAGCGTTCACCTTCTTGCTTAGTTATAAGTCCAACCGAATCCCTATTTTTATAAAGATACACAGCATAATCGACCATGACTTCATCATATTCCACTGGTAGTGTTAAGACATTACAATAGCCATAAATATTACTCCTCGCTTTATTCAAATAGTGGATTAGGATATCATCCTTGGATATGTCCGTTGGTTCCATGCCTAATAATCGTTTCATCAAAATCAATGAATCATTCATGTGCTGCCTCCTGTACTTCCTTTACCTGTGCCTTCTCGGTACGTTTCATATTCTTGACTGTTTGAGCTTTCGTTACAGGTTCATCTTCTGCAATCTCATCTGGATTAGGCTCATTCACCTGCTCATAATGCCCATTAGCCTGTAACCTCAACACCAACTCCTGATCTGTGACTTCCCATATACATCCTGTTTCCTGATTCAAAAACCACATCTTATTACCCTCCAAAAAAATAAAATAGGGCATCCAAAACGACACCCCGAACGTGTTTCTTCTATTATAATGTGTTCTCATATCATCTACTTTCAATTAAGACTTATTCGCTGTAAGTACAGTGATGGCTTCCGGCTTGATACATTTGGCTCCGAATACTTGCAACCCTTTCACTGCATCTGAAAATTGTTTCTCTGGTCTGAATGCTTCCACCGAATCCACTTGACCTGCAAAGGAAATGGCACTTTTATGACCTGCAATAATTTTATACTTAGCTCCTGCGGTATTTGGCACATTGTTGGATTTATAAACGGTCATGCCATCAATATCTCCCACATAGCCTGTGCGGATAAGATTCGGGTCTTTGGTGAAACGGGCATCTTTCAGCAGCAAGCCATAGTACCATGCAGGAACCACTACAAAACGTTCCGATTCAGGTACATTATTTTCGTCCAATAGCACACCTAAATCAATCAGTAAATCATAGGCTGTATCTTTTGTAGGAATTATCGGCGTTGCATCGTTACCCATCGTATTTTCAGCTTTGACCTCCGTATAAAATCCAGCCAGATACTGATCCACCACATTGGCTAGTCCATACGAAGCTTCCACGATCCCACCATCCAGTAGATTCACATTCGCTTGCGCAGCATCTACATCATCCACTTGAAAATTGAAATACTTGGCCTGATCAATCACCAACGTCTTTTGCGTAGCATCCAGTTCCTGCGGATTCCCGATTCCTGCCACCTTATCATAGTTGCCAATGGTTACCGCCCCAATCGAATTGATTTTCACTGTGGAACCCTGACCTTTAATCTCACCTTCATAATCGGTGTTGACCACATTACCGTACACCAAATTTTTCTTCAAACTTTCATTTAAACGTGCGCTCCAAATCGTAGGAATAAAATGTTGTACTGTCATATTCTAATCACCCTGTCCTTTTCTATTGATTATTGTTTGTTTTGTAATGCTTGTTTGACTTGATCCCAATGCTGATTAATCTCGTTGGGGGACATTCCTTTAATCGAATCCAATGTAAATGTGCTACCTGTTGAACCAACTGGAGGCGTATAACCATCTCCTTTGAGCCTTTGCTCGACTTGCTGTTGGATAGCCGATTGCAACGATTGTTCCAACATAGCCAAATTCGCTGTCGTCGCTTCTTCATCTGCACCAATAAAAAAATCCACTAACGGGAGTGGAAGTTTCTTTTCGGATGCAATTTTGATCGCTTGGCTGGTTAACCGTTCACGCTGCTTCTCCAGCTTCATGTGCTCCACTTCAGCACGTAGCTTCTCAACTTCGATTTCTTTCTCATCCTTAGCCGGGAATCGCTTCTTGATCTCAGCATCTACTACACTTTCCAGACGATTTGCTTTCCACGTTTCCAACGATTTAGCAGATCGTTTGTCCACGGTGCTATCGAACCAACTTTTTGCTTCCTTATTAGATTGAATGAATTTCTCTATCCCTTCCACGTTATACGGATTCAAACCCTGAAGATATGTCTGCCATTCCTCATTCGTTTGGTTTTCTTCAATCAACTGCTTCATTTGTTCTAAATTCATTTTCGATAATCTCCTTTATTTCCTATTCGACTCTGTAGAACCGAACACGCTAATGTATGTATTGAATTAAGCCGTTTAATGTCATGCTCAGGACAGCAATGTAACGCTTTAGAAATCACAAAAACGAGGAAAAGGTACAAACATACCAACTCCCCACTTTTGCATATTTTTCAACCTTTGTTTATACGGCTTTTGGATAGCCTAAAGCGTTACTTCCAGCCTCATGTTTGCTTAAACTTCAGAAACGTATATGTATGCTGAAACTGTATCATATTGAATATCATGCTCAAGACAATCATGTAACGCTTTAGAAAACGCAAAAGTGACGAAAAGGTACGAACATACCAACTCCTCATTTTTGCCTAATTTCAACCCTTTGTTTATAGGGCTTTTCCCACCTCTAAAGCGTTACATCGAGCCGTCTTTTTGTCTGAACTTCCGAACGCGCAATCTAATATTTTCTTTTCTCGTTTTACCTCTGCATTTGTCACAATATTTCTGCCGATTCGAATTTGCCGAAAATGTCCCTCCACAACGTGTACAGTTCACCCTCGGTTTCGCTGTATTAAACCCAACCTCTACATTACGTTCAGACTTATATTCTCGTTCTAACTTTTCATCTATGGGTAAAACCCCATTTTCAAAATAGCTACAACGGGGCAGATCATCATCTTGAGCGAAAAATACACATGGGCCATCCTGTAAACAGCAATAGTTTGGGATACCATGCTTTGCTCCGAGATAACATGCACAATTATTCTTAACCAGCCGCTTGAACCTATTTTTATTCTGCATTTGATACCTCCTTATCCGTAGCAATTAATCGTTGCTGCTCCGCATGAAATTTATTGAATTCCAGCTTAGGATTCTCGACAAACGGAAGCAACGTGAGCAACGTTTCCTGAGAGACCACTTCTTTCAGTTTCACAATCACATCAGCCATCCCAACCAAATCTGTCGGCAAGTTGCGAGTAAACTTCACGGCGATATCCCGATAATCGTATTGCATCCCTTCTTTAATGTGCAGAAAGGTGAAGAAGTTACGCAGACGCTGCTTGATTGCCTTTTCCATCAAAGCTTCCCTCATTGCCACTCGATTCTCCAAATTCAGCAGCTTATTTCTCAACGCCAAGGAGGAGGTATTGCTGGCCCAATTCTCATTGAAGTTAACCTGATCCATCATGTCGAAAATTTTGCGTTCAATGTTATCCAACTCATTTTTCACAAAAGAATCATTAATCTCTTTCGTAAGCCAACTTACCTTTCCTCCACCCGGAACCTGAATAATGCCCATCTTCTTCATATTCAATAAGTCTTCAGCTTCCAGCTTTGCATTCTCAATCACGAGATAGGCATTGCGATGATCTGCAATTTCATTGACCAAATCGGAATTCAATACGTTATAGGCATCAAATAAAGAAATCACATCATGGAAACCACTTTTTCTCTCCGTATTGGCTGGACAAGAGATAAGCGGGACTCTTCCAAAGATGTGATTATGTTTACCGATATATTTCAGTTCGGGTGATTGGTTTTGCCTACTCCGATTGCCTTTATCATCACTACTGATTGTATAGTGTAGGATTTCATGATCGGTATACACGTCCAGATACACTTGCTTATCAAACCTTCTCGTAAATTTATGTAGTCCTAGTAGTACATTTCGTTCTGCTGTTCCGTCCTCCAACACATAGGCATTCAATGGGGATAATACTGTAGCTGAAAACTGGCCATCGGAGTCGATATAGTTCAATTCAAAGCTCTCGCCAAAGATTTCGGATTGTTTCCGAAGCTGTAGATTATGCTCCTTGTCCCAATGACTCATATGTACATCTATATTATGTATGGCTTCATCCTGATCTGACTTGGACACATAGTTTACTGGCTTACCCAATAGGTAACCTACCTCATTATCTACAAACTTACGTGGAAAGTTGAAAATGAGCTTTTGATTGCTTCGGCTTTCTTGCATCGCATAGTTCTTGAAAATGGCATGCTGACCATTGTAGTAATCTGAATATTTCTGTTTGGCTAATGCAGCCGATTGGAGTTCGTTTAGACATTCAATTATAATGGACTCGGTTATTTGCAAATAGGTTCTTCCTTTCAAAATGGGCTATGTAATTGTTGCTTAAATAAAGAAAAGAACCACCTTTAATAAGGTAGTTCCTTGTTGAACTAACGTGTCCCCGTTAGTTGAATCATATTTCACAAATAATTTAAAGACTCCTTTAAGCCGCGACACAAGGCTTGCCTATTCGTTGCCATCGTTTTCGTTCCAAATTGCAAATTCGCCATAACCTAAATACTCACGCACCTCAAGAACCTTACTGCCCCGTATAACAATTTCCATACCATTTTCAGAGTCCCATTCCGTGCCCCCACCCAGAATTGCTCCAAATGTATTATCGTTTCTGTCGTAAGGATTTCGATAAAGATGAACTTCCCCCACGGACATAAAGGCCAAAATATCCCTACCATAAGCTTCGGCCAAGCCACCAGGATAGTCAGCCGTATCACTGGACATTTTGACGGTTTTCCATTCGCATGCTTTCTTGCATATTTCGTTAATGGTTTCATCCGGCAAATGATTCAGAACTTCTTGAATATATAACTCTGCTTCCTCTAAACTCATGTCTTCAGTACTAAAATGGTATTCAACATGACATTGGAATAAAGCAAGTAAACCAAATCCAGACAATCTGTTCTCATCTAAATGATCTTCTAATTCAACGTGTTCTAATCGAAATCTTTCAGTCACACTATTTCCCTCCTAAATATGTATGTATCCCACTTGAATATTCTAAGCCCTAATCATAACATGAATAAGCTATAATCTCCTTCGAAGCGACTCACTAACACCACGCATAACTGACCGTTAGCTTAACGAGATTGGATCAAAATAAAGAATGAGTTTTTAGCAAAACCCTCAAAATAACAAACTGCGATCATAAAATTTCAGACTTTTCACAGACTGAATCAATTGAACAGCCCCATATAAACTATCTGGAGCGTCATCATATGTACAATTTCGATTGTAGTCCTTTACCTGATGGTTGTATCTGAGGTTATCTGAATTGAACAGAATATGACCCTTCTTCACTTCCGGCTCCAAGCTAATAATACGTTCATGCTTCTGCCCCTTGGAATGGACACTTTCTACGGGTGTATGTATCTTCACTTTCCATAACTCTTCTTCAAATTTCTGCTTCATATAGCTTTGTGCCTGATTGACTTCAAAGCCCAGCTTATCTACAGGATAAAGCTTTAATTTTTCAATCGCTACTTGAAACAAACTATCCGGCAACAACTTATAAATGTTACCGTCAACCACATACATCTGCTTTGTCTTCCTGTGTTGCCCAATAATTGAAATAGCCGAATAGTCATTTTTCTTCCCAGCTTTAATGGCTGGATCAATGTACATGGCAAGTTCCATTTCCTCAAACTCAGGCAACCTGTCCCAATACATGAGATTCTGAAATATGTATTCGTCTGTTGAACGCGGATCGTTTTGTAATTCTTTAAAAAATGACTTTTCACCCATAGCTTGCTTCTTGCACATCAAATAATAATAGTCCAAATACTCGCTCCACAGGATTTTCGTACCCTCTAGCATTTCTTTTTCATGGGCCATAAAGAAAGACAAAGCCGTATTGATCCTATCCTCGTCTTGGAGATTATTATATTGTCGCTCCCACTCTGACCATAAATCGTCTCGTTCTGAAAACTGAAGCACGGCTGCTTTACGAACACTTCGCACACCTGGGATTTTACCCTTGAGCAGATCGGCCATGATATCTTCTTCATTGAGAATGGTTCCACAGATTAGAATATTCGTATCCCTTGTGCCAATAGGTAGAATAACATCCGTAAACGTATTTTTAATCTGTTCTCGTTTGGCTTCGGATCGTGCTGTATCTTCCTTGAGCAAATCATCCATTAGAACCAAGGTAGGACGGTGATGCTTATAGTGAATACCTCTCAAGCTACCATCTATGCCACGAATCATAATGCAGGAGTCCAGTCCACCTTTACTCTTCAGCCAAATCTCATTGTTGTTCCAGCGACTACCTTTACGGATACCGAAATCCTCAATCAGCATCTGATTCGTTTCTAGCTCATCTTTGATCATATCCAAAAACGGCAATGCAATTTGCTCTGTCGCAGATATAATCAGTGTAAACTGTGATTTATCATAAAGTGTAGCATACAACGGAAATAAAAAGGAACTGATCGTTGACTTTCCATGCTCTCTAGGGAGGCCGAAAGCCGTTATCAGTCCTGTATTTCCAAGCATATGTCTTAATTCCGTGAATAGCTCACGATGAAACTTGCCAAATGCTCGATCAAAATATTTAGGGAAATAGGCTAAAGCGAAAAATTCAATGTCCATCTCACCAATAAGCTTTCTTAGTTCAGAGAAAGAGAACGTTTCAATTAGTTGTTTCATTTTCGGTGGTTTAAAATGCTTCTCCATATACTGCTTAAGTAGCTCAGCTTGACGCTGTTCTTCTTGATTTATCGTTTCAATCGGTATAACTCCTTTCTCAAATTCACTATAAAATCATCACAAAAATTTCTGCACCCTTTGCTGGCGGCTCTGTTTCTACATATAGAAGCCCCCCTCCATCCACGACAAAAAGAGTGGCTGCTTACCACTCGATATTTGCCAAGGCTAGTTCCATATCCTGCTGTGTCGTCAGCGTATAGATATTGGTTGTTGCTACGTGATCATGTCCAAGGATTTGCTGGATGGTCGTCAAAGGAGTCGTCTTCACCAGCTTATAGCCAAGTGTATGTCTGAGCATATGTGGTGTGACCTTCACATTGACCCGATTTCCGTATTTGTTCAGGATCAGGTTAATCGCATTTCTCTCCAAAGGCCCTCGCTGCCCCATACATAGATATTCTGATTCAACTTGTGGTCTGGCTTCAAGATATCGGGTAATGGCTTTTCGCACATCCTTATTCATCGGTATGGTTCGATAGGCATTTCCTTTGCCAAGTATCCTCAATAAACCTTTGCGTTCACTTATCTCAATATCCTTCAGCTTGATGCCAACCAATTCGCTTACCCGTATCCCTGTTCCTATCAATAATTCGATCATACAAATGTGCAGCCGATTTCCCATACGGTGAATTTCATTCCGCAGCTTCCACAAATCCTTTTCCTCAAGACCCTTATACTGCCGAACGACCTTGTTCCTGACCGCTTCGATATGTATTTCTTCCTTTATATATCCTTGATGATGCATCCATTGTGCAAATACGTTGATACTGGCAATCTTACGGTTAATGGTCAGTATCGCTTGGTTAGTGCTTTGCAGATATTTCTTGTACTCCACTCCATCCAATTCAATCCACTGATCCAATCCATATTCCGTCTTGCCCCGATACCACGCTATGAACTGTAACACGTCCCGAATATAGCAGGAAACCGTGTTCTCGCTCCGATCCTTGCTCCGTAAATGCGCTTCAAATCCTTGAATATACTCCATATTCGCCCCACCTTTCGCTTATGTGTCACATCATACCGTTGATGTGGGGCAAAGTCCACCGTTTGCATAACCTATCTTATGCACTGATTCTGGCTACTTTTGGGGCTAATTCAGGGCTGAAACTGGCGTTTATCTATACACATATTGACGACATAACGTTATGGCTGTGAATCATCCGACTCCATATACCCTTCTTCAATCTCAACCGATTCCTCAATAGCTTCATAATCAGCATCCACTACATCGGCTTCAATCATATCCAAAAATAGCTGCTTGCGTTCCTGTTCCAGTGCCTTTGTATTGACCAGCAACTCACGTCGATCATTCCACTCGTTGGGTGCGCGGTTCTTTAAATAGAAGATCATCGCTGTTGGATTAGGGAGGCTGATATCGTTTCACTTTTTCGATGCGCGTCTTCTTTTTTCCATTTTTGTCCTCTTCGACTATTGTACGAATTTCCTCATATTCATATCCAGTTGCAGCTTTCAAAAGTGAATTTTCCACGTGTGATATAGGCACAGATCTGCTCCATTTGACTAGTTCAGCCAGCATGGGATGTTTATCAATGTACTCGTACCAAGTGGTTTTACCTATATCGAGTTTCCTGATAATGTCCTCTGCGTTCACGCCTTCTTCAAACCATTGCTGTATTTCCACTAGTCTAGGATATACATGGGTTTCCCACTTAGTTGGACGTTCTAATGCTTCTGCAAATTTCGGATGCTTCCTGCGATAATCTCCTAATGTCCAAATATGAATATTTAGTCGTTTTGCTATCTCCTCATCTGTAGCTCCCTCACGCACCCAAACGGGAATATCCTTCAGTCTTGGCACAACGAATTGATCATATTTGGTCAGTATTTTTGGTTTATTTCTTTTTGGATTATTACTATTTTTGCTCATTAACTCACCTCCAGCACGAAAAAAGGGAACAGCCAACTATCGACCATTCCCCATATGTATCAGCTTACTCTTCTAACTCAGCCTCGTAAAACAATTCGATATCCTCAATTACCTTCTGAATCAACTCATTATCCTCACAAGCCTCCTCAGCCCCTAGTACATTTACCCTTTCGGCTTGCATGCCTTTTAGGAACCGAATCACCATATTCACTTTTGCCTTCCCAATTGAATCACCCTTTCGGTTTAGTCAGCACATGATACCTCTGACCTTGCCGACTCAGCAACCACTTCTTCATAGCCTACCTTCACTCCATCTCGAATCAAATACACACCGCTATTGTCGCCAACGTAGGCAATATATCGCTTCATAATCACATCTACATACTTAGGATCAAGCTCACTCGTATAGCAAATCCGATCCGTTTCCTCACAAGCAATCAACGTTGAACCTGAACCGCCAAATGGATCAAATACGATATCGCCAAGCTTGCTCGAATTTTTAATCGGGTAGCTAATCAAGGGAATCGGCTTCATGGTGGGATGATATTCATTGCGAAAGGGACGATCAAATTGCCATAATGTCGTTTGCTTACGATCACTGTTCCAGTAGTGTCCACCTGTCGGCTTCCAACCGTATAATACGGGTTCGTGCATCCAGTGATAATCACTTCTGCCCATTACCATTGCTTGCTTTGCCCAGATACAGCATTGTGCCAGTTTGAATCCGGCTTCGATAAATGCCTTTCTAAAATTCAAACCTTCACTATCTGCGTGAAACACATAAATATTTGCTCCATCATCAGCTACTTCATACATTCGAGTATAGGCAGCCAATAGGAAATTATAAAATTGGTTATTGTCCATCTTATCGTTCTCAATTTTCAGAGCATTCTTCGTTTTGCCTGTGTAGTCCACGTTATAGGGTGGATCAGTTACAATAAGCTGAGCCTTCTTGCCATCCATTAACGTTCCAATATCCTGCGGATTAGTCGAGTCACCGCAGATTAGCCTATGCTTCCCAAGTAGCCAAATGTCACCTTTACGAGTGATCGGATGCTCAGACAATGCTTTTTCTACATCGAAATCATCTTCCTCATCCACTGTTTCTTCGTGCAATGTATCCAGTAACTTCTCCGCTTCAGACCAATCAAATCCAGTTAGCTCAATATTATATTCTGCTTCTTTCAACTCATCTAATAATACAGCCAATGCTTCAAAGTCCCACTCTCCTGTAATTTTGTTGAGCGCTATGTTCAGAGCTTTCTCTTTCGACTTATTCACATCGACTATGACACAATCGACTTCATCGTAACCGATTGCCTTCAACACTTTAGCCCGTTGGTGGCCTCCCACGATGGTATAATCGCTGTTACATATAATCGGTTCACAATAACCGAATTCCATTACACTATTCCTGATCTTTTCAAACTCTGGATCACCCGCTTTTAAATCCTTCCTTGGATTATATTCGGCATGTACCAGTTGATCGATCTTCAATTTCATCCATTTCATTTATAAAATTTGCTCCTTTATGTCTACAGCTTTCTCATTATTTCTGGCGTTTTTTATGTACGGAATTAACGTTTCTACGTTTACGAATTTGATTTCCAATCCACTTGATCCCCCTTTCTAAACTCGTTTTTAAAAAGACTGCGACCCAAATCCAGGTGTAAAACACACCAATTGCAGTAACAAATCGTAATATTTCTATGATTATTGCTTGTAACATTAATAGCATTCATATTTCTCCTCTCTAAAATGAAAAGGAACCCTAGCCTATAGCCAGAATTCCCATGTAGCCTAATTTGTAATTGTAAAACTGCTCATTGAGTCACGTGACACATTTCAAACTTTGAAGGTTCAAGTCCTCAATTCGTGTAGTTTAAAATTTTGCAAATAATAGTCCAATTCAGCAAGATTAATTTGAATATGTAAATTGAAAATTTTTAAGTGGTAATCCTAGTCAATAACATGATTCTGATTATGTATATAATATTTGCTGAATCTATAAATAATCTATTTGTGGGATAGGGGAAACTCTCCAAATATTTTCCTTCGTTTCGCTTGAGCTGCACTTCGGACAAATATTTGCTGCCGCCGTTTCCCCTCCCACACCCAACCCCATTGCGGCTTATTAAGTTCACTTTTGCAATTCCAATCATCCCTTTACTCTCAAATTCATAGCTGGACAAATGTATCTAATTCCATCACTTCCTCTCTACGGGCTGACAAGCCCACCATATAAACTCGTATACAAACATGTTTCCTATTCTCCGTCCGTTTGTTTCCAATTTTATAATGCCGAATTCCTATCTTCGCTTCAATTTCTCCAATATAATAGCGGATTTTTAAAAGCTGTTTCCATGTTTCCAGTTTTGAGCACTCCTTATCACATATACACTCTTCACCAGCACATAATATTCGATCAAATATTATTTATATGTATTTCTCTCAAGAGTTAAAAAAACAGGAAACATGGAAACAAACTCAATATTCTCTATGTAAACAAACTATTTTTCCGTTTCCAATTGTACTCAAAACAGAAAACGGATAGGAAACAGGTGCATCAAACAGGAAACATTTATATTTTGATACCAAACCAACACGGAACTGAATTTCCACTTATTATTTTGGCCTTCTTCCGGTAAATCTTATCCTTAAGTTTTGCATCGAGATGCTTATTAAATTTAGTCGTCGTTTCAGATTTAAATCCACCTTGTTTACACCATGCAGCATACTTGGCATACAACCTTTTGCATTCGATTCGGCTTTCATGTTGTTTTGAAGCTTCACTTTCAATTTCACATTCCTCATCTATGAACAGCATAATGGTATCCGATTCCATTTGATACGTTTTAACTTGATCCTTAATCGTTTGTGAATATGAAAATCCACCTTGTTGTTCGAGTCGTCTTAAGCCTTCAAGTGCATAATTCAATAATGTCGATAAAGCGGATGGAGTCGTCAGTTTATGAATTAATTTCGTATCCTTTTGTTGATCCGTAAATTTTCGAGTAAAAGGAAACACCGTCAGCCTTCTAAAAAATCCGTCACTGTTATCACTACTTTTCGGCAACTCATTGGCGCTGAACAACAATTTACAAAATGGCTCAAAGTTAAAGGGATCTTTCCCCTTTTTCTCTGCGTTTAATCCTTCACCACTGGCAAGCACCTTGAGGTTCCCTGTAGAGTTCAATGCATCCGCAGGGATATCTGTAAAGCAATTCAGCACTTTTCCATACAACTCGGCAATCTTGAACCTTGATCTGTCTCCTTCTAAATCTTGAATTTTAACTTTGGATATATTCGCTTTGCCTATCATCGCTTCAATCGTTTTAATCAATACCGATTTCCCGTTGCTTCCCGTACCTGTGAATAAAAATATTTTTTCATACTCCAAGGTAGGAATCAGAAAATAGCCGATCATTTCAAACAATGTTGTATGCGTATCCTGTTCCAGCACAGATTCGATAAACTGAAGCATGACAGGGTCATTGGCCATAGGATCATATAGGACAGGAAATTGAATAGTGCTCCGTCTATCAGGCGTATGCTCCCTTAACTCTCCCGTTTTCCAATTCAACAGACCGTTTTTAACATTAATATAGTCGTCCAACAGATTTATTTCTGTTCCTGCAATATAACTTTGGGCCTCTATGTAATAACGTGCTTCCTTAATCCGACTATGGCGAAATTCATTATCCAACAGGGTAACGGATAATTGCTCTAGGTGACGCTCACCATCATTGACATATACGCCCCGATCATAGCGATACAAAAACGTACCATCAAAAAAACTTTTCATATGCTGATGTAAAATATCTTTGCCGTACCAGATAGGCTGGAATTTCTTCTGATTCCCATTCATCTCAAAGTATTTCCTATAGTTAGGCTCAATCGAAGGTGGATTCTCCTCTGCCGACTTTTCGTCACCTTTGAACACATCTGAAATATCCAAATAAGATGTAGGCTTAGAATTACTTTGACTCCGGTGATATTCTTCCTCATGAGCTAACCAATCTATATATTGTTGGGTAATCCACTCTTGATACTCAGGATCATTCGCTTTCCGTTCTTCCTCTTCAATACGTTGTTCAAGTTCCCAATTCTCAAAAAACGCGATCTCCTTCTTGAAATACGCTCGTTCCGAATCGGTCATATATTTATCGTCCGTATATGTCCACCACGTTTTACCACCATTATACGAAAACTCCAACTCATATGGAGAATATTCAAACTGTATCCGATACTGCTTATCCACATCTTCCTTGGTGATCGGCTTCCAAATGCCATCCATCCAAGCTTCTACTTGCTTGCTATTCCTATTTTTCCGTACATCTACTCGTTTCCCGTTGATAGTGAATTGGTCGGTATAACACATGCGCTTATCATCGTGCTTTTGTAAAGCTATTGTCATATTGTTATGATCCCCCTTATTAATAGATGTTATCTACTACATGTTTAAATTCGTTATATCGCTCCATGGTCTTCCTTAACGGAGGCGAATCCTTGAATATAAATACTTTCCGATTCGAATCCTTTAAATCTACTTTTTCATCCATTTTATGAAACCGATTAAACATCAACCATCCAGCCATCCGTGACTGGGTAATGACAATGGTATGGCTATCCATATCTGACCTCCTCATATATAAGTGATTAGGAAGGTGAAGATTAATTTCTTCCACATCCCTCTCTACCGGCTGACAAGCCGCATAGTTAAGCTCGCACCCTTTTATCAGGTGTCACCCAAGCGCCAGTGTTAACAGGCGCCTATCATGACAGACCTATGATTCAATTTATTGGATATAGACTATAGCCCTGAAGCTCGATTTCGTTACTTTTTCAATCCTGATAAATTCAATTGTCGCTCCGTCAAAATCAAGGAAGGATAATCCCTCATCCCGACGAATGGCCTGATCTCTCGGAATGATGCACTTCAATTCCCCCTGCTCATCCACAATATGAACATAGTTATGCTCGACCACCTGAACCCACAATTTCTTGCCTAATACCTGGTCAGCAACCAACTGCGATTCTTCCTCCGACTTTTTCAATGTGCTGAAGCCGAGCGAATAATTCCTCAATTTTCGTCTTGTACTCTTCCCATCCAACAGAGAAGGCGTATTACTGGTTTGTACTACGGTTTCTCGTTCAGCTTCATACCCGATAAAATACTGCCCCATAATCTCAAATAATGAATACACACCATCCGGCACATGGAATGGAAACTCCACATTATCTATCGTAGCGATGCCAGCATCAACGGTAAGCTCCTTACCTTCCACATTTCGATTCGTCAGCCAGTTTACCTTTCGTACTTCCCTCTTCAAAACATTTTCATGCTGCTTTAGGTTTTCCAGTAGTCCATCTACAAACAACCATGCAAAGGAGTATGTTCCATAATTTTGATATGCGATCTCGACAGCAGCACTGGCAAGTATTGAAGGATAAGGGCAGATCTCTTCACACTGAGTTTTGTATTCCTCTCTTAACCTAGCGTATTCCGCGCTGATTGCTTTTCTGGTATCATTGTCTCGCTGCCATTTTTTTAGCTCATTAAATTGCATACGTCGATGATCAATTGGTTTTTTCTGCTCATTGTATTCTTTATACAGTGGCTCAATGCGAGCTAGATAGCTCAGAAACTTGGGCTGACTAACTTTACTTATATCCTGTATCAGTTGTCTCGTACTTTCGATGCCCAAAATAGACTGATCCAATTTCCCGTCTTTCATTTTGAATGTGTCATCTATGTACTTCTCAGCCTTAACGCAAAACTGGTTAAACGGCGATTTTGTCGAGTGCTGATAATCCTCGGCTTTGCCACCCTTAGCAAAACGAAAGAAATACGGCATTTGGATAGCCAGACGATCCAGCACATATGGAATCTCTACTTCTAGTCCATTCTTCGTGGCATCAATAATTTGACCTTGGAGAAACTTTAAGACTGAGTTTTCCAAAACCCGTGCTTGAAGATCCCCCTCTTCCAAGGCTAAATTCTGAAAATACGTATTCACATTCGTACATCTACCCGTTAGATTATGTAGACTTTTTAACTCCATGTTGACGATACTGTCCATATTATTCGGCACAGGTGCAGCTACTTTTTTATCATCTTCGTTGATGATGGTAGGGGCATCGACCACTGCTGAGAGTATAGTAGAATCATTGGTACAGAGAGCCGTATCTCCATCCACATCTCCGAGTCCAAGTCTTGCCAGTGTTAAATCACAACAGTTCAGAACAATCACATTATCTAAATGACGCATATATCGGTTATGTACTTGTACAAAATCTAGCTTACCGACTTCATTAAATATCGTTAACGGTGATCGGAATAAAGCATGCATTCCCTGTTTCCGATTCATAAAAGCCTGGTTCTTCTTTAACACACCTGTTACTGGTTTTCCGCTGGCATGCTCCATGAATGCAATCGGGTCATTAGTCAGATAAAAGTAGCTACCCTGAATCGGGATGCGACCTTTCAACATATCCTGTACCTTCTGCATGGCTTGCTTCACGATGAATTTACGGACGTTTCCGTCATACAGCATCAATTCATTCAAATCGATAGCTTGGATGATTTCATTTATAAACTCTTTCTTCTGGCCCCGTTCTATTTCATCTTCCTGTTCGTCGGGTTCTTCATCTACATCTTTGGGTTCATCGTCTTCTTGGACTAGCATATGTAGGAACGCTTTCGTGTACGCGATATCTCGAAGCCACTTTCCATGGGTGTCATTCTTTTGTCCATGTAGGACACGTTTGATGACATCCATTAGAGGCGTAGCTAATTGAAATAAATCGTTCAGTGTAAGATTTAGCGCATGAATATATTGGTATGTCAGTGGTGTGTAGGCATTCATCTGGTATGTAGGCTTCGCATAGTTCGCTACCCAAAAGTGATTATGATTATGTACTTCCAGTAATGCTTCATATTCCGTTATACTCTCGAACAAGCACTTAGGCTTAGATTGTCCTTCACTGTATTGATGCCATGCTTTGAAGCAGGATTTGGTAAGGATGAGATCAATAGGACGACCTCGTTCATCAACGATCGGCTGTGATTCACCAAAAACATCTATTATTTCTGTAACACTATTTTCATTGAACCATTTCAACAGATCGAACCGGATAAAGTTACCTTTGATATATGGAAGTCTTCCCTGAACTGCATTAGGTGAATAGGATAGATTCAGTTGCTGTCCAATATGCTCTGCAAACTGGAAGCTCATTAGACCTTGACCATCGAAAAATTGGACATTCTTATTTTCATACTGTGGATATTCCAATCGCTTAAATCCAATGGACTCTTCATTGATTGTGATAATGGGAATTTCTTCTGTTTGCTCGATGGAATAGCAAGGATATAGTTCATCATTATACATAACCGAACGAGCAGGAAAAGGAATTTCTTCCAATTTCGCACGACGATTTACTTTATTCCACCCATTAAAAGTTTTATATTCATTTTGATCAGGATCAGACTTTGTACGACCATTCCACGAGATCGTTTTATTCGGTATACGTTCTAACTTATGTAATTGGTCCTTCGATGGCCTCAATTCTTTCTTCGCTTTGAAATATTCACGTTGCTTCGTCTTTTCATCGAATATCAACTTCTGCTGTTCAAAGTCTTCAGCACACTTTTCCACTTACCATACATCCTCAATGATCGTATCCTTTTCATAATCTGGAATAACAACGATACGTGGAATATATGGGACTGACTGTGCTGCTGAACGACTTACACCAAGAGCTGCTTCCCATTTGTGGATATTGGTGAGTGATGGCATTTTGCCGAGTGTAATGTGTCGATATAGATCAGCAGCATACTTTTCCTGGATAAATTCCGTTCGCTGAGTACGTCCCATCGCAGGTGACTTGATCGAACGGATATATTTCCTTCCATTATAGTAGATGCCATCTCGTAACATACGTTCAAACAAAGCAAGTTGAGATGGATCGTCTTCGTCAATTTGATCAGCTTTGAGCATAAAAATGACTTCGGTAACATTAGTGAAAGGATCATGCTCTGCTACGACTCGTTTGAGTTGATCGAGATAGATACTGTTCGATACGGTGATGGTACGTGTGCTGGATTGTGGTGCACAAAGTTGATTGCCTTCATGAGTGATCTCGTTGAAGTGGATCAGTTTGATTTGGTATTGATTTCGTGTTGGATTACTGGACAAATTTTGGCCTCCTGTTTAATAGTTTGAAATTATCTCTGCATGAATAGGAACTAATGTTCGTGTTCATAATATAGAATATACGTTTGTGTTTAAAGAGTCAAGTCCAGACTTCTTTATTAAAAAGAGAATAGCTTTCAAAAAACACGAAAAACCGAGGTGGACATATCCTCGGCTTTCTGTAATGTAGATGAAACAAGCTGAAATTATAATACCTCGTCAACACGTTTACGCAATGGAACCAGTTGGTGGTGCAGATAAAATAGTATCTATTAGCTCATAACTGTAAATCAGTCCGTTAGTGTAAATTAATCTCTTGTGAAAAAAGTTCAAATTTTGAATAAGTATATCAAATATGCTATCACCAGGTTAAATTTCATATTTATCGTACAACGCTCTAATCTCTCCCAACTGTAAAGTGAAAAAGTACCGTCGATTGGAAACTCGCTATGATAAATTGGCCTGCACCTTCCAAGCTTTTTTAACGTTGGCTTCCATTCTCATATGACTCGGTTAGGTTTGAAGACACACCCTAGTTAGAATTTAAACTTATATTCTGATCGATAATAGAAAGTAAAGGAAATAGTGAATCTCTATAGTTTACATTATTAAAGTATATCAACTGTTGATGTGCGTCTAATTGGTTTCTAACTAAAAACTCTACAACTAACTCTCTTAACCTACATAATAAAGTGTAATTATCAATTATGCTTGAAGTTGATTTTAATAGTATGCTAATCGTATTATTAATTAAATCATTTAAATAATCTTCTTCATAGTGGATATTCTCAGCTTTTAGAAGATCGAAATATATTGTCCTTTTGCCCTCCAACTTATCATATTGTGAAAAGAATTTTGTATTGAAAATTCTGCCTATTGTCCCATTTGCTGTATTACGACGAAGAAAATTAGAAAATTCTTTCTCCTCCATTGAAAAGTCTACAGTCTCATCAAATAGTTTGGCACAAATATATTTAAGAGAACTAACCACAGCATCAATCTTAAAATCAAACCCTTGTGTACTCTCTTTTATAACAAATGCAGTATTTTTAGAATATGCACCATTAAGCAATAAAAAAACCACAAAAATTAATTCTTTAGTGGACAGCCCTAAAGGAAAAAGTTTTTCAATTTTATTTATAGCTACTTTTGAAATACCCCTTGAAAGAAATGGATATGCTTCTAAACAATAATGTTCTAGATCTTTTAAATAACCATTATCTTTTAACAACATTAATTGAACTATTATTCCAAACTCTGTTATTACCAAGTAATTGTTTACTTTAATAATTAAATTTTTATCTAAAAGTTGTTGTATGTCCTGTTCAATAGTGATTGAAGAACTTTGTTGAACTATACTGTTATATTTCATTTCTTTTGAAAACAAATCCTTTCTAACTCTTCTTACAACAAACGAGCTCATCCATTTATCAAAATTCTTTTCGTTCTCTAACATATCACTTTTAATGTCACCTATATATTTCAAGTTAGCTAAATAAATTTCAGTTAAACTATTCAGTATAAAATTCATCCCATCCCCACCTTATCTAATGGCTTTCATATCAATATTATCTTTCAAATGATTTACCTTTACGAAAATTCCTAGGCCAAGTGAATTGACCTCTTCCATTGTCTCGTAAGTTTTATCTGCCAAAACACTACCAACATCGCCCCATTCGTCTACCAATAAAATTACACCAAATTCTTTTAAACTTTTTTTAGAAGCAAAACTTACAACCGTCATTGCAGAATCTGTTCCTCCACTTATCCCCTCTTTAGTACTGACCTTCCTATTACCAATATCGAATTCCATCGTTTCATAATTATAATTAATTAATGGAAGTTTCTTAATCTCACTAGATTCATTCACTTCAAAATAGTATTTGCATCTCAATGCCATATATTGATTAAACAAAATTATTACTGCATCATGTAATAGAGTTTGTCTAGAAGCCTGAATAACTGACACTTTCTCTTTACCTTCTTTTACATCTTCTATTGCTAAATAATTATAAACAGCTCTTAAATCCTGGAGTATTTTAGACATTTCCTTCGTATCTTGAAATTTTTTAGGAAATAGCAAAACATTTTCTCCTATTTTTATTGCCCCTTCTAATTCCTTTTTATAAGATGTTATTTTCTCGTACAGACTTTTTTTGGTTTCATTTGTAAAATTTAGATCAATTTTATTAAGACATTTTTCTAAATGTTGGAAGAAAATACTTTGTTCATTTTTTTGGAATTTTTCAAAAATACCCTTTAATTGGTCGTTATCAGAAAAATCATCTACATACTCTAAAAAGCGGATTATCTTTTCAAGATCAATTAAGTCGCTCGTTATCTCTGAAATTTCTTTATCAATCAAATATTGTTGCTGCTTAATTTCTTCCAATTCATTAATGGAACTAAATAATTTTTCCCCATAAGAATCAATTTTGTATTTCAAATCTTGTAACTGTGTGTGAATAGATGAAATATTGTTTATAAACTCCCTGTATGAGTTAATAGAATTTACGCTCATATTCGAAAAAAATCTGCTAGAAACATTAAAAGGTATAGTCTTTCCTTCTTCTAAATCTGCAGGTATACGATTATACTTACTTATATTAGTATTTATGTTCAATTCAGCCCATTCAGAATTAAAAAGCGATAATTGCTGTTTTATGTTACTAAGTGAAAACTTCATAGGAAGTGTTGCTGATGCGTTATTAAATAGATCTAATATTTGTTGAATACTTTTCAATTTTAGTTCTTTTGACCTTTCCGCTTCTTCATATTTTTTTTTAAGTTTTAAAATTTCATTTCTATTTTGAGATGCAACTTCCTTTACAGATGTTACAGTGAAATGATTATATAGTTTTGAATTGACTTGCTGTTTTAGAAAATAAATTATTTCAATTGGTATATCAATCTTATCTAAAAAATTAATTGCTTTATTAACGTAAACTAAATGACTTGAGGCTTCTGCTTCTGATCTTATTTTATTTTTTTCATTTGAGGAATCTAATGCCTTAGTAACAACATCAGACAATTTATTTTCTATTAAACTTAATGTAACTAAGAACTCCTCTCTAATTTCTTTATGAACATTTCCAACAAAATTTCTTCCTTTTGAAATAAATTGAGGGTCAGCAATATTTAAAGATCCTACATATTCTTTATATATTTTATAGGCCGAATTATACTCATTTTCATTAAGTGCAATTACCTGTTTTTTTCCATTATAAATAATAATAATTTCAGTAGGATTCTTAGTAAAACTAAACAAACTTTCAGAATTAGTGATTTCGAGAGAAATAATAGTATCATTAGCACTAAAAAGTTTAGAAACCAGCTGCCCTACTTTAGTTAAGATTTGATTCGATGAAATCATGTCTATTGCTTCATTAAAGTCGAACCCTAGTATCAAAGCTATCAAAATTAAGGAGGTAGTTTTAAAGCGTTGATTTGTCCCTGTTACTTCAAATATTTTACCTTTGTTTGCCGAACTTAATGTGACGTCTGCCTTCCCTTCCTCTAATTTTTTTATTACGAGACGAAAACTAGATGGTTCTTTTCGTTTTTCAAGTTGCTCTTCTGAAAAATAATCAAATATTTGTGCTATATAACTTTCAGAGATTTCCGAATTAATAAAATGGTTTTTTACCTCATTTACCAATTCTTTATTTATAAAAACCTCATTGCTAAGCCACGTGTTCATCAATGATGACCGCCTCTCGATTTTTTATCACATAAATCGTTCTATTAGATGTGATATATAGAGCTCCATAACCACAACTCAGCTTATAGCCGTCACTGTTTTCCATCAGTTCTAATTTACTTGTAGTTTCTAAAGCATCATCTAAATTCTTTAGAATAAAAAAGTTATTTTCAATTGTAAGTACTGCATACAAACCATTGCATCTTATAATATCCGTAATTGCTTTTCTTTTTATTTCTGAGAACACTACTTTGTGTGTCGCCTCAGATGCATTAAAGATTATTCTAATAATTCTTTCATTAGAAGCTATTATTAATGTATTAGGTGTTTCTACAACAATAGGGTTATCATGAATATCTATCATTAAATCATATTTAACAATATCATCAGATTTAACTGATAAATCCCAGCGTAAAATTGAGTGAGAAGTAATAATAAAGCAAACGTCATTTATACCAAGTACTCTATTAATAGTACTTAATTTAATTTCCTCCACAAAATCAGCCACTCTATTTTTATCTCTTTTAAAAACTTGTATGCACCCTTCTCCTACAAAAACAAAGAACGAATTAAAAACTAAGACATCTGTATAACTTTCTTTTTTATACTTTTCTGGTATCACAAAAGAAAACGAAGAATTATCATTTAAGAAAAATAACCTTCCCATATTTGTTAGTCCTATTATTTCTTTATCTTTTGGCTTCAAAGAGACAACTTCTTCTCCTTCTCCAATTAAAAATTCTGTCTGCAATAAATCTCCTTTAATATTGTACAAAGATATTTCATCATTTGTTGCAATCCCTATAGAATTTTCCACAAATATAGGTCCTAAGAGTACGTTCCCTATATTATTTAGTTTTCGTTGAAGTCCAGATTCTAAGTTTATAACAACAAGGTTTCTTTCTGTAGATAGAATACATCCATATTCTTTTCCAATTATTAATTGTGATTTTATGTACTCTCCCTCCTTTAATATTTCTGGTGAGCGTACATCTTCACTTAGTGCATAAGAACTGTTAACGGAATTAGTTGCATCGTAATATGGGCTGGTCCATAAAGAAGCCATTTTTTCTTGTACAAAACTAGCTTCCGAATTAATCTGATTAACGAATGGCTTTAACCGGGATTCAAAATTATTATTGATAAGTCTCATATTTTTCACATCAAAAGTTAAAATACAAATTCTTAAATTTATTATTTCTTTTAATATACCCCTATTAAAGAACGCACTTAATTCTAATAAAAGCTTCTTATTGAAACAACTCACTATGGATTTGACAACATAAAAATTAAACTCACTTGTCCCAATATCCACATTAATGGATTCCAAAGTCGACAACAAATAAGTACTTGTAACATATTTATTTTCCAATACAAGACTTAGTAGTTTCAACTTTTGATTATTATCAACTTTAGTAAATAAATTATATAATTCTTGCTCCGCCCCATACGTTGAGAGAGACGTCTCACATAATAAGTTGGTCACTTTAGTTAGATGGTCTAATGATAAATCAGATGTCTCGTCAAAAATACTTGATAAAAAAACTGAAATTAAATTATTAGAAACCGGTATCTGTAGAGATTGACTAGGTAAAAAAACATGTTCGTAATATTTACACAAGTCAATGGTGTTATCAAATGGAATACTTTTAAAAATTTGTTTGTAATTTTTTCGATGAAACTGTGAAAATAATATAAGAAAGCAGTAATGCTCAATTTCAAATTTAATTAGGCTACATCTTTGTATCAATTGAATAGTCACCATTTCATTGGGGTATTCCTCAAATCCTTGCTCTTTTTTCACTTTATAAAAAGTATTTATTGAATCAAGCAAATACCCATTTATCTGATCATCTTTGTTTTTTTTTCATATTCTGCAATCAAGTTTGCTAAAAATTCTTCACTTGTCATTGGAACATGCCGAACATTTATTTTTTCGCTCAAATATTTCATTCTATTCTCATTAATTCCTTCCAATGGAACAACAAGATAATGTTTCAGAAAAGAATTAACATCATTCAGTTTACGTATGTTAAATAATATATCCATTAAATCCTGATCTTCCATACTGAATCCTATGAATACACAAGAATTGTCACGAAAAATTGAATACAAAGTTTTCATGAGATTTTCATCTGACTTAACATTATAGTAATCTTCCGATGTAAGTACAAAATGATTTTCAGATGTAATGCAACCATGTATTTTATAAAGGTGTTTTTGTGAGGTATAACTTTCTCCTTTACGCCATACCTCTAGATCTTTTTCATATTCTTGCTTATAACAATTTTCTAGTAAATTGTCATAATTCACAGTAAAAACTAATTCTTTTAAATCACCCAAATCATGCATTAATCTAGCTAAATACCTATGGCTTTCTTGTACTACAAGTCTGGATTTAAGATACTCCTTTACTTCTTGGATCAGTGCTTGCTTTCCAAACACAACCTCATAATATTCTGCTGTACGCTGAAGATTTTCAATATTTTTCATTTGAAGCTTGTCGCCTAAAAATTTTGATACTTCCCATCCGCTTCCCAATCCTTTAGCAGCTGGATTATAAGTATCCCTCATAGAAAACCCAGCACCAAGTATAAATACCACACCTGTACCAGTTCTATTCTTCTTATTTAAAAGTAGCTTTGCAATTTGTTGTATATCAAGTGTAGTTATTAATTCCATTTGATCACCGTTTCCTTTTTTATGGCCAAAATAATTAAATTATGATAAACTCTTAATAAGGATGTGAGAGATGAGTGAAACGAAAAAAAACAGGAGAAGCCTCTAAGGTCCCCTTTAAGATTCCCGGGTTCCAAAAGCAAAGTGTTAAAAAAAATTCGAAAAATACCTTGCTGTTGAACATACTGAGTATCGCGAGCCCTTTGTTGGAGGAGGGGCTATTTTTTTTGGGAAGCAAATTGCCAAATATAATTGGCTAAATGATAAAGATGTTAATATAAAAAGCTTTCTGAAAACTGTCAGAGACAATCCTAACTATCTGTGTGAAATGGTTCGTAAAATAAAGCCAAGCGTGGAGCTATGGCAGTATTATAGAACACAAGAAATTAGTAATAGCGATTTAATTCGAGCTTTCAGATTTCTATTCTTTAATAGGACAAACTATTCAGGTATTTACAACGCCAATCCTATAGGTGGACTTAAACAACTATCTGATTGGAAAATTGATTGCAGATGGAATGCTGATATGCTTTGCAAAAGAATTTTAGAATGTTCAAAAAAATTGAAAAATGTCAATATAACCTCCTTAGATTTCAGTGATGTGATTACTGCGCCTGGAGAAAATGTCCTTTTGATGGTGGATCCCCCATACTATGAGAAGGGTAGTAGATTATATCCTGTTAGTATGTCTCCTAATGAACATCAGCATCTTGCAGAATTATTAAGAGATACCAATCATAATTTTTTTCTAACAATTGATGATTGCCCAGAAGTTAGGGAGATGTACAACTGGGCAAATTTTATTCCGCAAAATTGGTACTATACTGTAAACTCCAAAAAGAAAGATAACGTAGGTAAAGAATTATTCATCACTAATATTAATATTTAAAAAAAATTGGTTTCTTTCCTTATTACTCAAACTAAAAAACAATATAACTAGGTTTATATACCTAATATTATATTGTCTTTTAGTTAGTAATAAAAGCCAAAATTTATTAGTGCTGCTTAACTCCACTAAATATACTCTTTACTTCATAGTAAAAATCTTTATTAAAGTTAACAATTCAAACACTTTTACCAACTTTTCTTATATAACAAGTTCAATGAGAATAGCCCTAAGAGGGAGCTTTATCAATTGCAAAAGCCTGTATCCCGAAATGTCTTCTCAGCCTTGGCTAATTCATCAAAAGTGTAAGTTCTGAGATAAGGTTAAATTATAAACTTTATTTCCATGCCCAGCTTCAGATGAAATAGTGACCACGTAAGTACCAAATCATTTAGGTTGACCGCATTGACTTTCCCGTTAACGGTGTTGGTCACAAATGGCTCCTTGCTGGACAGATGTTGCCGGGATGTCTTTAAAAATACATCAGCATAAAAAAAGCAAGGTATGTTCGTTATACGAATGTATATTCTGCGAGGTGTACACTTTTCTCTACAAATACAAATTCTGTGCAAGCAATGTGCTGAATTCCCGCATAGCGTACAGCCTTTGCGACATTCTCGTTTTAAAGCACACAAAGTGTGCCTTGTGTATGTAAAATAAAATATGTTCCCGCACTCAACCCTAAACCCTTTTTTGAATGCAGGAACATATTCAAGTTGCTCTTAAGCCCTCGTACATCAATGCTTCTCATCTCGATATATTACTACCACGCACTCCACATGTGTCGAGACCACGAAAGGGATATATTCCTTTTTATTATATATATTACCTATAATATCAAAAGCCACTCCTTCTCACAACACCACCTTTTCCCAGATGATGCCTGTTCCCCCTTCACTTCTGTCGATCCTACTAATTCCATATGAACCTGTATTTAATTTACCCGAATCCATAATCACAATTAAATCAGCTCAGTTTCTGACTTTGAAAGACAATTGCTCAAAATTACTTTCAGCTTTCCCTCCTCCCATATCTCCTGCTTCCAGATATACACATTGAAAATAACCCAACGAATGGGGCATTCTGTAAACTAAATCTCTCTTTTAACCGATAAATACATATGCTGGACTGTTATTTAAATATCACCTCTCGTAACTTTGTACCCAACAAACTCAGTGATACATATGGGTCTTAAAATGCTGCACTTTACTTTTGTAATCAGCCATCACATCTAGAAAGGAGTTATGAACTCACTTGAGCCTATTATCAGATGGGATCGGGTATGAAAGCCTACGCTTTTATGGTCCCTTTCAGCCGCAACACATCGATCAACTTCAAATCACACGTACCATTAATGATCATACCTTTTTACATATCCGTGGTATGCTCTCCGAAGAACAGGGAGCCGCATGCATCGGACAAAATATGGAGCAAGAACCGATTGTGATTCGTCAGTTGGATGATCAAGGACAATCGCTAAGAAGACTGTTCCACGGGATCGTTACGCAAATGTCCGTACATTGTATACGTGGAGTATACACCTTTGAATTGGAGGCTGCTTCCCATTCCTATCAAATGGATATCAAGCTAAAAAAACGTTCCTATCAGGATATTCACCGTACCTATGATGATCTGGTCACCTCGATGGTTCGTAAATATGAGTATGGAGACGCCATTGATACCGTAACTAATTATGCCAAACTGGATACTTTTGTTTTACAATATGAAGAGACGGATTGGGCGTTTTTAAAGCGTCTTGCTTCTCGCTTTGGCTCCGTACTTGTGCCAGAGGTAACCGCAGCCTCGCCCAAGGTTTTCTTCGGGATGCCGGAAGGCAAACAGCACAAAGTGGAACGAGATGTATTTTATCGGGTACGAAAAACGTTTCATGAGCTGGATGCGGAAAAGCCCGGAGAACAACGTGCTGGCTCGTATGTCACCTATACAATTGAAAGTTTGCAATATTATGCGCTGGGTGACCTCATCACGTTACCCATTGGACAAGGTAAAGAATTGGTCGTGGTTCGGGCAGTGACACGGTTAGAGGATGGCTTACTGCGTACCCGTTATGATCTCCAAGCGGAACAGAATATTCGCTATGCCCGGTATGAAAACGATCAGGCCACCGGGATTTCACTCACGGGAACGGTGCTGAAGGTACAACAGGATTTCGTACAACTTCAACTGGACATCGACCCGAAGCAAGATCCTGCCAAAGCCTGCTGGTTTCCCGTGGCGACTCGATATGTCGCAGAAGAACACAGTGGATGGTACGATATGCCTGAAATCGGGGAACAGGTTGAACTGTATCTGCCTACACACCGCGAACAGGATGCCTATGTAACGGATTCGCTACGACAACAACGCCACACAAATGGACAGCCGAATGTGAAGGTATGGCAACATGTGCAAGGTAGCGGCGTAGAAATGTCTGAGCAAGAACTGACCCTGTCCACCTCGGATGGATTTTCAATTACACTAAATGAAGATGGTGGAATTACCGTTAGCAGTCTGGGGAATGTGCAGATTCAGGGTGGTCACGTGAAGCTCGATGCAGGTGAGGAACTGTCGCTGGAAGCTGGAACGGCGCTTCATCTAAAAGGTGGAGAAAGCAGCATGGTGCTGGATGGTGAGACGGATACCAAAGCCCCGGTAATTTATCAGGAAGGTACGGTGAAAGCTCCTGTTTTCGTGGCTGACCTCCCTCCTGTGCCTGAGCCACCATTGATGAGTATAAAAGCATATGAAGCAGCCCAATCAGCAGCAAAGGATTCATCTAGCAGCCAAGCCCCTACTCCTAAAGCAAAAATCACGACTCCAGCAGCACTTCAACAGGCGAATGCCTTGATGGGGACGATATCCAAAATGTTAGGTTCCATTCCCGTAGTTGGAAACATAGCCAGTGTGATGTTGAATACGGTGGGTGGGCCAGCAGGTAAAGTAGCAGCAACGGTGTTACAAGCAACTGGAGCCATCCCTATTCGTAGTAAAGGAACGCCAACGGTTGGAGGCAGTAAAGAAACGGGGTTGCACCCGCTCAAACACTTGGCTGGTTTAGCCATGCAGGGGTTGATTAGTGAGTATGAGCATGAGCGAGCGAGACAAGCCTACTATAGCAAGTGGATTTTAGGAAAAGCATATACGAGTGCACGTCATGTAGCTAATTCCGGTGGCCCATTAGAGCTGATTCAGAACCTGCTGAAAGAGTCGAATGCTATGGCTCATGCCTATCAGCAGATTCCTAAAAGTGTTCGAGATAAAATGCTCAGAGATTATACGGAAAAACAACGCCTTCAGGCAGCGCAAACACAGAAACATGAGAATTCAAAACTTGCACTATGGAGAGAAAGAAAAACTAAGGAGTATACTTCATATTGGAATCAAACTGATTATTTTACAGCCAACTGGTGGCAGGATGAAGGTAAGCTAAAGCAAGCTGAGCAAGCACTACGCACTGAAATTACAATGCAGCGCAAACTATCACTGTATGATATTAAAGACCCCAATAAAATGGCTGCCATCCAGCGCATCGTCAACACAAAGCGAACACAAGTATGGGATGAAGGAACCCTAAATGCCATAGAAAATGGATTAGTAGCTATGGGGGTAGACTCAACAAATGCTATTGAGTTGGACAAAGAGAAAATGGATGCACTCATTGCTCGATACAATCAGGGCTTCATCGGACAAAAATCCGGAGATTACATGGAGAGGACAGGCCTAAGCGATTTAATTGAGGAAACAACCTATGGGGTTGTAGGAGCTCGTATCGGTATGGGGACTGCTGGAAGGCCCAGCCAACCACCTATTGTAGAGAATCCGCCTGTAAAACCCAACCCAAAAGGTGGCCCAGGTGTAAACAAGCCGATTGATGAATTCAATGATTCGCCGATTTATAATGGGGCAAATTCAAGTAGACCTAAGGAGACGCCTAAATTAACGAGTTCGAGTAAATCTACTGAAGGTGGGACAAAAGCTGTTAATACTCCATCTGAGTTTGCTAACCAAAATCTTCTTGATGATCATTTTTCTAAACATGGAGGAGAATTTAAAGGTGTTTATAATAATGCAGATGATTATCTTCGAGGGGCTAAAGATGTACTAACCGGGGGAACGAAGGTTAAATATGAGTACAAATTGAAAAATGGGACTGTCGAAACACGGACAGGATATGTTAAGTATATGGGGAACACAAAAAAAGGTGAACTTAAATTTGAGTTTGTAGGAACGAACAATGATGGAAAAATCACTACTTACCATGTCAAGCGTGGGGAAGATTTGTGGAAATTGTTAAACGGAAATAAACACGATAAAACTATTAATCCAATACCATAGAACAGAGGGATGCTTATGAAATACAATGCATTGGTAAAAGCCATAGATTCTAATATTGAGGAAGAGGTTAGAGTTGAAATAAACGGGATAGAGTTTACAGGATTTGTAGATTGTTTCCCTTATCAAATTAATACAGGTAGTTACTATCCTGTGGAAATTGGCATAACTGTATTAGACGATTTGGAATTAAAGGAGATTAATGAATCGGTTCAAGAGATAGAACAGATAGGCAATGGTTTTGGATATTTTATTCGTGGAGAGCTGGATGGAAATTGTTGTTTGAATTCCGTCATGATATTTCAAGATGATTGGTTTCTGGAATACAGTTATTTAGGAGGTAAATATGTAGAAATTATGGTCGATAGGATAAGCATAGAATTCCTAGAAGAAGAATTGAATTAAGGTAACAGCAAGAATATTATTATAGGGTTTAACTTATCAAAAAGATCATCCAATGCAACCAACAAACCAAACACTCGATAAACTTTAAAAAAAGCTTATTTTAACTTGAACCATAAGTTAGAAATGAGCTTTTTTCCACACTCAAAAATAATAACTTGCTATCCCTCCCCATCAGAGTTAACATACACACACTCAAACAACGGGAGGGAAAATGTACTATGTCAAATTGGCCAGATTGGTTTAAAGAAGCATTACGCCAGCGTTTTTATCAATTAGAACTTGTCAGTGAACAACAGGCTTCATGTTTATCTGAGGACAAAAATCTATTCACTCAAATGGATCAATTCAAAATGAATCAAAACGAGGATATCCAACATCTGCTATCTGAATGGGAAGAAGCCATAAGCTATCAGCTAAGTCAAGACAAACAATCCATCTATATGGAAGGAGTAAAAGACGGGATTCGATTGATTCTTCCCGTCATACAACCCACAGTTACTCGTTAGCCTATTTATCGTTTCAGCCTATGGTTTCTCTAGTCCAATATTTCATCTATGTCCATTCCACTTTTCAAGGTAAAAACAAAATGCGCTGGTGAGAGAATGGTTATCTTCTCCACCAACGCATTAAATAGGTTATCATCAAATTGTTCCAGTACATCTTCCCGTAAGTTTAGTACTTGGATAATTTCATCGACACGTTCCTTGAGTTGTGCCTTTTGCTCATGCTCCTGCTCCAGTGTCAGCTTCTGTTGTCGTAGCTCGTTTAGTTCACTGGAAAGCCTGTTTGTTTCTTCATCATATACGGCCTCATCAATCTGATTCCTCAGCTTGAGATTCACTAATTCCTTCAGGTCGGATTTCAATTGTTGCATCTGACCTTCGATGTCCAATAGCGGTTCTTGCCCTACTTTGCTGGAAAGCACCGATTCAATATTCCCTTTCAACGTCTTCATGAATCCTTTCTTATTCTCATACATCCGGTTGAACAATCGTACAAACGCGGAATGTAAAACAGGTTCATCGACCGACTTGGCATCACAGGCTGCTTTACCTTCATTGACATACGTTTTGCATTGCCATACCACTTTTTTGGATGGATTATTGCTGTTCCAGGTGCGGCGTTTAAAAATGGCCCCGCAGCATCCACAATATACTTTACTGCTTAGTGCATATTTACTGGAGTATCTTTTACTCTCCCCCATCACGCTCCCTTTCAGCTTGGCCCTCCGTTCCTTTTCCTTTTGCACCGCTTCAAATAGTTCCTTGGATACAATCGGTTCATGGTTGTCCTCAATTAAATATTGCTGCTCCTGTCCTTTATTCCTGATTCGTTTATGGGTTAGAAAATCTACCGTTACCGTCTTTTGCTGAAGCAAAGCTCCGTAATATTTCTCATTGGTCAGAATTAAGGTAATGGAGGAATCCCACCAAGTATCGCCATCCGTGACTGTTTTAATGTGATCTCGCATCAAACCTCTGGCTATCGCCTGATAGCTTTTGCCATCCAAATACTCCTCGTATATTCTGCGTACAATCTCTGCTTCTGGCTCATTAATCACCAATTCACCATGTTCATCCTTATCATAGCCAAGGAAGCGAGTGGTGTTGCAGAAGACTTTGCCATTTTGAAAGCCACGTAATATTCCCCATCGGCTATTCTCAGAAATGTTTCGACTCTCGTCTTGAGCAAGAGAACTCAGGATGGTCAGCAATACTTCGCCTGTGGTATCCAGTGTATTAATGTTCTCTCGTTCAAAAAATACGGCAACTCCGAGACTTTTGAGTTCCCGTACATATTTCAATAAATCCAGTGTATTCCTGGCAAATCTCGAAATCGACTTGACCAGTATCAGATCCAGTTTACCATTTCGGGCATCCTGTATCATCCGATTAAAGTGCGTTCTATTTTTGGTGTTGGTTCCGGTGATACCTTCATCTGCATAAATATCAGCCATTTCCCATTCCAAGTTGTTTTGAATGTGTTGAGTATAGTGATTCACCTGATTGGTATAGCTCTCCTTTTGCTCCTCGGAATCGGTACTGACCCGGCAATAGGCAGCGACTTTCTTCTTTTGAATAGATTGAATTCCCTCTACGATGTCCAACGTTTTCACGGGAACGATCACGACTTTTTTTGCAATTGCGGCTTGTGCCATAGATATTTCTCCCTTCAATATCTTCTTTATACGGTCACATGGTATAATGCTTGCGCTACATCATCAAGTCCATTTCTGCCCATGTTATAGCTACTTGAAAGTTTTTTTATTCAGCTCATCAATCGCGATAAACTCTTCTTCTGTTATCAACTGTTGTGATCTTAATTGCTTCAATAGACTCAGACTGAGCAAGTAATCAATGGATTTCCGTTGCATATGTATGTGGCTCCTTTGAAATGAAAATGGCTGCCCTCTAAGGCAAGCCGATAGATATAATGCTTAGAATAAATTCTTAAGGCTAATGGTCTTTTCTATAGTCATGCTAGGATCGCTTACTAAGGTGGCTGTCAATGTTAAAGCTTTGTTGATCGTTCCACTACTGCTTCCTGCCTTTATGGTTACGCTATTTCCTGTACTCGCTGTCATGCTTCCCATGGTAGGAGTTGAATCATCTTGATTCCGTAAGCTCCACTCTACAGACTGATCAAACACTTCTGTTCCATGATCATAGATATGGCTGACGTATGAGGAGCTTTGGCCTGTTTTGAGCATAGGATTACCGGTAATGGCTATCGAATAGATATGCGTTCCCGTTTCGACGACTCTCATTTCAATGGTACTTCGTGCTGTTGGGTGATACGTTAATTTTACAGTGATACTTGCTTGTCCCAAAACGATACCCATAACCTGACCTTGCTGGTCTACGCTAATTACACTCGGATCACTGGATGTATAGGTAATCGCCGGATGGGCTATCTCATTTCCATTATCCGTAGCGCTCACATTTAACTGTATTGTTTCATTGAGCAGCACATGGGCTATCGTTCCGTGATTGATATGTAAAGCATATGTATGAGCAGTCTCATATTTCCATCTGTCCGCAATATTATTTTCCACGTCATCATAAGCTGTATTTATGCTATCCAATGTGCAGCTTAACTGGATGCTGCCATTCATCGTACGATCCATTCCAACTATTTTAAAAGGTTGATGGGTGATGTAGAATCGTTGGTTCAATGCGATGTTTCGCGTGTCTGCATTGTCTTGTAGACTAACCAGAATGTTGCCCTCTGGCATGGAGATAACTTTACCTGTTTCCGTTGAAAACGTTCTGGCTTCTACCACAGAATCAAACCATTTCACCTGTCCATTCCAGTTTAAAGCCAACCATTGATTACATTTTCGCATCCTGCCTCGACAAGACTTTTCATTTTGATCCACCTGACTGGTAATTAAATATCGTTCATAGCGATAGTCTACGATATCTCCTGTATGTAAGGGTGTCGCTGCCCGAATGATTTTTTCATCGGTCATTTGAATGGTATTTGTCGCATCCCGGATCAGAGCAAGCTGTCTTACACCGTTGATATGTACAAGCTCACCTTTTTCTCGAAGAAAGAAATCCATCATCGGCTCTAAGCTCCTTGTCACTCCTCCACCTCCAAACCAGAATCTGGCTTGCAGCGATACAGGTACAACTCCACATAATCATTCCATTCCTTCATATCCAAAATAATAAAGACATCCTTAGCAAATTGGACATAGCCGTTTAATTGCAATAAAGATTCCAGTGGACAGAAAGCTCGATATATTGTCTCCAAGGTGTAACTATCTTCAAATGAAAAGCTTTTGCGATAAGGTTGTACATCTGCCATCACTGACAGAACAGGTTTGAAATGAGTAGCATCTAAAATTTCCAGCTTCGTATCGTAGAACATTAATCTGTTCCGACCTTGATTTTAGGCAGAGGAAGAGTAAGTCGAATACTTGCCGGAATGCCTATTTCATAGGTAGCTGAGCGTTCACCTTCCTGCTTAGTTATAAGTCCAACCGAATCCCTATTTTTATAGAGATACACAGCATAATCGACCATAACATGATCGTATTCCACAGGGAGTGTTGCCACATTACAATAGCCTAGAATATTACCCTTGGCTTTGTTTAAGTAATGAATCAAGATATCGTCTTTAGATATATCTGTTGGCTCCATACTTAATAATCGTTTCATCAAATCCATTTGCTCACTCATGTACTGTCTCCTGTTCCTCCTTTACCTGTGCCTTCTCGGTACGCTTCATATTCTTGACAGTTTGAACTTTCGTTTGGGGTAAATCTTGCTCAGTCTCATCTGGTTTAGGCTCATCCACTTGCTCATAATGATCATTAACCTGTAAACGCAGCAACAGCTCCTGATCCGTGACTTCCCATGTGCAGCCTGTTTCTTGATTCAAAAACCACATCTTATCACCCTCAAAAAAATAAAATAGGGCATCCAAAACGGACACCCCGAACGTGTTTCTTCTATTATAATGTGTTCTCATAATCATACAATTTCAATTAGGACTTATTGGCTGTAAGTACAGCGAGAGCTTCTGGCTTGATACACTTGGCTCCAAACACTTGCAACCCTTTCACTGCATCTGAAAATTGTTTCTCTGGTCTGAATGCTTCTACCGAATCTACTTGTCCCGCAAACGAAATGGCACTTTTATGACCTGCGATGATTTTATACTTGGCTCCTCCTGTATTTGGCACATTGTTGGATTTATAAACGGTCATACCATCAATATCTCCCACATAGCCTGTGCGAATAATATTTGGGTCTTTCGTGAAACGAGCATCTTTCAGCAGCAAGCCATAATACCATGCAGGAACCACCACAAACCGTTCGCTTTCCGGTACATTGTTTTCGTCCAGCAGCACGCCAAGATCAATCAGCATATCATAGGCTGTATCTTTCGTTGGAATTACAGGCGTTGTATCATTGCCCATCGTATTCTCAGCTTTGACCTCTGTGTAAAATCCAGCAAGATACTGATCCACTACATTGGCCAGTCCATACGAGGCTTCCACGATTCCACCATCGAGTAGATTTACATTCGCTTGAGCAGCATCTACATCATCCACTTGAAAATTGAAATATTTGGCCTGATCAATCACCAATGTTTTTTGTGTAGCATCCAGTTCCTGTGGATTACCGATTCCTGCCACCTTATCATAATTGCCAATGCTTACTGCCCCAATCGAATTAATTTTTACCGTTGAGCCTTGCCCTTGAATCTCACCTTCATAATCGGTGTTGACCACGCTCCCATACACCAAATTCTTTTTCAGGCTTTCATTTAAACGTGCGCTCCAAATTGTTGGAATAAAATTCTGTACTGTCATATCTTTTCACCTTGTCCTTTTCGTTTATTATTATTTGTTTTGTAATGCTTGTTTGACTTGATCCCAATTCTGATTGATCTCGTTTGGCGACATGCCTTTAATCGAATCCAATGTAAATGTGCTACCTGTTGAATTCGCAGGAGGTGTATAGCCATCCCCTTTAAGCCGTTGCTCGACTTGTTGTTGTGTTGCCAGTTGGAGTGATTGTTCCAACATAGCCAAATTCGCTGTCGTTGCGTCTTCATCTGCGCCAATAAAAAAATCCACTAACGGGAGTGGAAGTTTCTTTTCGGATGCTATTTTAATCGCTTGGCTGGTTAACCGTTCACGCTGTTTCTCCAGCTTCATATTTTCGACTTCAGCACGTAGCTTTTCAACCTCGATATCTTTCTCATCCTTCGTCGGGAATCGCTTCTTGATTTCAGCATTCAGTAAATCCTCCAGATGATTGGCTTTCCACGTATCCAACGATTTAGCTGATCGTTTGTCTACCTTGCTATCGAACCAACTTTTTGCTTGCTGATTGGATTGGATGTATTGCTCTATCCCTTGTACGCTATACGGATTCAAAGCCTCAAGATACGATTTCCATTCCTCAGTTGTTTGGTTTTCTTTAATGATCTGCTTCACTTGTTCTAAATTCATTTTCGTTAATCTCCTTTATTGCCCATTCGACTACGCAGAACCGAACACGCTTATATATGTATGGAGCCTTTTAATGTCATGCTCAGGACAGTGTTGTTACGCTTTAGAAATCACAAAAACGAGGAAAAGGTACAACATACCCACTCCCCACTTTTAGGTATTTTTCAACCTTTGTTTATACGGCTTTTTGACAGCCTAAAGCGTTACAGCAAGCCTATTGTTTGCCTAAACTTCAGAAACGTATATGTATGCTGAAACTGTATCATATTGAATATCATGCTCAGTACAATGATGTAACGCTTTAGAAAACGTAAAAGTGACGAAATGGTACAAGCATGCCAACTCCTCATTTTTGCCTATTTTTAACCCTTTGTTTATAGGGCTTTTCCCACCTCTAAAGCGTTACATCGAGCCGTCTTTTTGTCTGAATTTCCGAACACGTATCCTGATACTTTCTTTTCTCACCTTACCTCTGCATTTCTCACAATATTTCTGACGATTCGAATTTGCCAAAAATGTTCCTCCACAACGTGTACAGCTCACTCTCGATTTGGCTGTCTTAGGCTCAGTCTCTACATTACGTTCAGACTTATATTCTCGCTCCAACTTCTCATCCATTGGCAAAACTCCATTTTCAAAATATGTACAATGAAGCAGAGTATCATCTTGAGCGAAAAATACACATGGGCCATCTTGTAAACAGCAATAATTCGGGATGCCATGTTTCGTTCCGAGATAACATGCACAACTATTCTTCACTAGCCGCTTGATCCTATTTTTATTCTGCATTTGATACCTCCTTATCCGTACCAACTAATCGTTGCTGCTCCGCATGAAACTTATTAAATTCCAGCTTCGGATTCTCCACAAATGGAAGCAACGTGAGCAACGTTTCCTGTGAGACCACTTCTTTCAGTTTCACAATCACATCTGCCATCCCAACCAAATCTGTTGGCAAGTTTCTTGTGAACTTTACGGCGATATCACGGTAATCATATTGAACGCCTTCTTTGATATGCAGGAACGTAAAGAAATTTCGTAGACGTTGCTTGATTGCCTTTTCCATCAACGCTTCACGCATCGCCACTCGATTCTCCAAATTCAGCAGTTTGTTTCTCAGCGCCAAGGAAGACGTATTGCTGGCCCAATTCTCATTAAAATTAACCTGATCCATCATATCGAAAATTTTGCGTTCAATGTTATCCAACTCGTTCTTTACAAAAGAATCATTAATCTCCTTCGTAAGCCAGCTTACCTTTCCCCCAGTCGGAACCTGAATAATGCCCATCTTCTTCATATTCAATAAGTCCTCAGCTTCCAGCTTAGCATTTTCAATCACGAGATAGGCGTTGCGATGATCTGCAATTTCATTGACCAAATCGGAATTCAGTGCATTATAGGCATCAAATAAAGAAATCACATCATGGAAGCCACTTTTTCTCTCCGTATTAGCTGGACAGGAGATTAGCGGGACTCTCCCAAAGATGTGATTATGTTTGCCGATATATTTTAGTTCAGGTGATTGGTTCTGCCTACTCCGATTGTGTTTGTCGTCGTTGGCGATTGTATAGTGTAGAATTTCATGATCAGTATACACATCCAAATATACTTGCTTATCAAATCGTCTCGTGAATTTATGTAGTCCTAATAGTACATTTCTTTCTGCCGTACCGTCCTCCAACACATAGGCATTCAAAGGGGATAGTACTGTGGCTGAAAACTGACCATCCGAGTCGATATAGTTCAATTCAAAACTCTCACCAAAGATTTCGGATTGTTTCCGAAGCTGTAAATTATGCTCTTTGTCCCAATGACTCATATGTACGTCTATGTTATGTATGGCTTCATCCTGATCTGACTTGGACACATAGTTTACTGGCTTACCGAGCAGATAGCCCACTTCGTTATCTACAAACTTACGTGGAAAATTGAAAATGAGCTTTTGATTGCTTCGGCTCTCTTGCATGGCATAGTTCTTGAGAATAGCATGCTGACCATTGTAGTAATCTGTATATTTCTGTTTAGCTAATGCAGCCAATTGGAGTTCATTTAGGCATTCTAATACGATTTGTTCCGTTATTTGCAAATAGGTTCTTCCTTTCAAAATGGGCCATGTAATTGTTGCTTAAATAAATAAAAGAACCACCTTTAATAAGGTAGTTCCTTGTTGAATTAACGTTTCCCGTTAGTTTAGTGAATCAAAGGAACCTCCTCCCTTCTAAACAGATAACCTTTCTAGGTACCGCGCTACAAGGGCCAGTCTCAATTTCACAGTGAGTGAGGCTATAAGGAGAGGCAAAACTGTTTCCCCATGAGTCACCCCCCTACCACTGAACCTTTTGATCGCTTCCTCGGTCACCGGCTTGAAGAGGTTAATGAGGTTGCCGTCGGGATCACGGAACAACACAGCACGGTTCCCCCACGGCATCGTGGTCGGTTCCTTTACCCACTCGTCGACAAACGGCTTCAAGCGCTCGTATTCGGCATCGACATCATGGACGAGGAACTCGAGTATGACAGTGCGATTGTCGGCCGCCACTGCGGAACCAATGCCGAACAGCGGCACAGTATGGGAGTGACCGATCGCCAGGGTGCACGATGGCACAACGAGTTCGGCAAAGGCTGCCGCGGGACGTTCCGCTGAAACACCCATGACTCTCTCATAGAACTCAACAAGACGATCCACATCGTCGGTAATGATACGTACAGAAGCAAAATTCATAAAATACCATCCTTCCTATAATAAATGATACAGTATCTTATCAGGGCAAGAACAAGCTATCCACCCCATTATGTTTACCTAATCGATAATAAACTAACGCTACTGACAACGTTATGTCAGTAGCATTTTAACATTTTCGGGTATTCTCTCTGCTAAAGTTGATACCCGTTTATATATTCTGCCCGTTAGCTTAACGAGATTGGATAAAATAAAGATTGAGTATCTAGAAGAATCCTCAAAATAACAAACTGCGATCATAAAATTTCAGACTCTTGACCGACTGAATCAATTGAACAGCTCCATATAAACTATCTGGCGCATCGTCGTATGTACAGTTTCGGTTATAATCCTTCACCTGATGATTGTATCTAAGGTTATCTGCATTGAACAGAATATGACCCTTCTTCACTTCCGGCTCCAAGCTAATAATACGTTCATGCTTCTGCCCTCTGGAATGCACACTTTCTACGGGCGTATGTATCTTCGCTTTCCATAACTCTTCTTCAAACTTTTGCTTCATATAGCTTTGTGCCTGATTCACTTCAAAACCCAGCTTATCTACAGGGTAAAGCTTTAACTTTTCAATCGCTACTTGAAACAAACTATCCGGCAACAGCTTATATATGTTACCGTCAATCACATACATTTGCTTTGTCCTTCGGTGCTGCCCAATAATCGAAATAGCCGAATAGTCGTTTTTCTTCCCTGCTTTAATCGCTGGATCAATGTACATGACAAGCTCCATGTCCTCAAACTCAGGCAACCTGTCCCAATACATGAGATTCTGAAATATGTATTCGTCGGTTGAACGCGGATCGTTTTGTAACTCTTTATAAAATGATTTTTCGCCCATCGCTTGCTTCTTGCACATCAGATAATAATAGTCCAAATACTCGCTCCATAGGATTTTCGTCCCCAGCAGCATTTCCTCTTGATGAGTGGTAAAAAAAGACAAGGCCGTATTGATCCTGTCTTCATCCTGCAAATTATTATATTGTCGCTCCCACTCTGACCACAGATCATCCCGTTCTGAAAATTGAAGTACGGCTGCCTTACGAACACTTCGCACACCTGGAATTTTACCCTTGAGCAGATCAGCCATGATATCTTCTTCATTCAAAATGGTTCCACAGATCAGAATATTTGTATCCCTTGTACCAATAGGCAGAATAACATCCGTAAATGTATTTTTAATCTGTTCTCGTTTCGCTTCGGATCGTGCCGTATCCTCCTTGAGCAAATCATCCATTAGAACTAAGGTAGGACGATGATGCTTATAGTGAATACCTCTCAGGCTACCGTCAATCCCACGAATCATAATGCAGGAGTCCAGCCCACCTTTACTTTTGAGCCATATTTCATTGTTGTTCCAGCGGCTCCCTTTACGAATCCCAAAATCCTCAATCAGCATCTGATTTGTTTCTAGCTCATCTTTGATCATATCCAAGAACGGGAGGGCAATTTGCTCCGTAGCAGATATGATCAGTGTAAACTGTGACTTATCATAAAGCGTGGCATACAGCGGAAATAGAAAAGAACTGATTGTTGACTTTCCATGTTCCCTTGGGAGTCCGAAAGCTGTAATCAGTCCTGTATGGGCAAGCATATGTCTTAATTCTGAAAATAACTCTTGATGAAACTTGCCAAATGCTCGATCAAAATATTTAGGAAAATAGGCCAAAGCGAAAAACTCAATGTCCATCTCACCGATAAGCTTTCGCAGTTCGGAGAAAGAGAACGTTTCGATCAATTGTTTCATTTTGGGCGGCTTGAAATGCTTCTCCATATACTGCTTAAGCAGCTCAGCTTGACTTTGCTCTTCTTGCTTTATCGTTTCAATAGGTATGGCTCCTTCCTCATATGTACCGTAAAATTATCACAAAAATTTCTGCACCCTTTGCTGGCGGCTCTGTTTCTACAAATAGAAGCCCCCCTCCCATCCACGACAAAAGGAGTGGCTTCTCACCACTCGATATTTGCCAATGCTTCAGCCATATCCTGCTGCGTTGTTAGGGTATAAATATTGGTTGTCGCTACGTGATCATGTCCAAGGATTTGCTGGATGGTCGTCAAAGGGGTCGTTTTCACCAGCTTATAGCCAAGTGTATGTCTCAGCATATGGGGTGTGACCTTCACGTTGATCCGATCCCCGTATTTGTTCAAAATCAGGTTAATCGCATTCCGTTCCAAAGGCCCTCGCTGGCCAATACATAAATATTCTGATTCCACTTGTGGTCTGACTTCGAGATATCGAGTGATGGCTTTTCGCACATCTTTATTCAATGGTATGCTTCGTATGCAATTCCCCTTACCGAATACCTTCAATAATCCTTTGCGTTCGCTTATTTCAATATCCTTCAACTTGATGCCAACTAATTCACTTACCCGTATTCCTGTTCCAATCAGCAATTCGATCATGCAGATATGCATTCGATTGCCCATACGGTGAATTTCATTCCGCAGCTTCCACAAATCCTTTTCCGCTAACCCTTTGTATTGCCGAACAACCTTGTTCCTGACCGCTTCGATATGTATTTCTTCCTTAATATATCCTTGCTGATGCATCCACTGTGCGAATACATTGATACTGGCAATCTTGCGGTTGATGGTCAGTATAGCTTGATTGGTACTTTGCAGATATTTCTTGTACTCTACTCCATCCAATTCAATCCATTTGTCCAGTCCATATTCCGTCTTGCCCCGATACCACGCTATGAACTGTAACACGTCCCGAATGTAGCAGGAAATGGTGTTCTCGCTTCGATCCTTGCTCCGTAAATGTGCTTCAAACCCTTGAATATACTTCATTTTCTCCCCCACCTTTCGCTCGTGTGTCACATCATACCGTTGATGTGGGGGAAAGTCCACTCCATACATAACCTATCTTATGCACTGATTCTGGCTACTTTATAGGCTCATTCAGGGCTGAAATGGGCGTTTATCTATACAAATACTGACGCCATAACGTTATGACTGCGAATCATCTAGCTCCACATATCCTTCCTCAATCTCTACTGATTCCTCAATAGCTTCATATTCGGCATCCACTACATCCGCTTCAATCATATCCAGAAATAGCTGCTTGCGCTCCTGTTCCAGTGCCTTCGTATTGACCAGCAGCTCACGTCGATCATTCCACTCGTTGGGTGCGCGGTTCTTTAAGTAGAAGATCATCGCTGTCGGATTCGGGGGCTGATATCGTTTCACCTTTTCGATACGTGTCTTCTTTTTTCCATTTTTGTCCTCTTCGACTATTGTACGAATTTCCTCATATTCATAGCCCGTAGCAGCTTTCAAAAGTGAATTTTCCACGTGGGATATGGGGACAGATTTGCTCCATTTGACTAGTTCAGCCAGCATCGGATGTTTATCAATATACTCGTACCAAGTCGTTTTACCTATATCGAGTTTCCTGATGATGTCCTCTGCGTTCATGCCTTCTTCAAACCATTGCTGTATTTCCGCTAACCGAGGATATACATGTGTCTCCCACTTGGTTGGGCGTTCTAATGCTTCTGCAAATTTCGGATGCTTCCTACGATAATCGCCTAATGTCCAAATATGAATATTCAGTCGTTTCGCTATCTCCTCATCTGTGGCCCCTTCACGTACCCAAACAGGAATATCCCTCAGTCTTGGCACAACAAATTGATCATACTTGGTCAGTATCTTTGGTTTATTCCTTTTTGGATTGTTACTGTTCTTGCTCATTCTGCTCACCTCCAGCACAAAAAAAGGGAACAGCCAACTATCGGCCATTCCCCATATGTATTCTAGCTTATCCTTCTAACTCAGCCTCGTAAAACAACTCGATATCCTTAATCACCTTCTGAATCAGCTCATTGTCTTCCTGAGCTTCCTCAGCCCCTAGCACATTTACCTTTTCGGCTTGCATGTCCTTTAGGAACCGAATCACCATATTCACTTTTGCTTTACCCAATTGAATCACCCTTTCGGTTTAGTCAGCACATGATACCTCTGACCTTGCCAACTCAGCAACAACTTCTTGATAGTCATACTGCTTACCGTCGCGAACCAAATAGTTGTATATTATTGTATAATAGGATTTCATCGTATAATAAACTAAATGGAAAGGGGGAATTTACCTATGCTTAAGAAAATGGGCATGTATCAAATAGTAACTTTAATATGTGCTTTGGTTGTTCTCATATGCGCTTCTCTATCATTCGCTTATCCTAACGACAATCAACGCTTCACTATGCTCAATCAACTTTTTCTTGGACTCATGCTTTTATTTTCTGGTATTTCAGAACTTAAAGCAAAGCGTATGTTTGCGGCAATAGCCAATTTTGGTGTTTCCTTGTTTATAATTTTTGTGATGCTATACACCTTATAAACTCATTACATGTTCACTAATCCTAGATCAGCAACAACTTCTGAATAGCCTACCTTCACTCCATCTCGAATCAGATAAACGCCGCTATCGCTGCCAACATGGGCAATATATCGCTTCACAATCACATCTACATATTTGGGATCAAGCTCACACGTATAACAAATCCGATCCGTTTCCGCACAAGCAATCAACGTTGAGCCTGAACCACCAAATGGATCAAATACGATATCACCAAGCTTGCTTGAATTTTTAATCGGATAGCTAATTAAGGGAATCGGCTTCATGGTGGGATGAAACTCATTCCGGAAGGGACGATCAAATTGCCATAATGTCGTTTGCTTACGATCACTGTTCCAGTAGTGTCCACCTGTCGGCTTCCAACCATATAATACGGGTTCGTGCATCCATTGATAATCTTGTCTACCCATAACCATCGCTTGCTTTGCCCATATGCAGCATTGTGCCAGTTTGAATCCAGCTTCAATAAATGCCTTCCTAAAATTCAATCCTTCACTATCTGCGTGGAACACATAAATACTTGCTCCGTCATCTGCTACTTCATACATTCGAGTATAAGCTGCCAATAGGAAATTATAAAACTCGTGATTGGTCATTTTATCATTTTCAATTTTCAATGCATCCTTGGTTTTACCTGTATAATCCACATTATAAGGTGGATCAGTTACAATAAGCTGAGCCTTCTTACCATCCATCAATGTTGTAATATCCTGCGGATTAGTTGAGTCTCCACAGATGAGCCTATGCTTACCAAGTATCCAAATGTCACCTTTACGAGTTATCGGATGCTCAGGCAATGCTTCTTCTAAATCAAAATCATCCTCATCATCTACAGTTTCCTCGTGCAATGTATCCAGCAACTTCTCACACTCGCTCATATCAAATCCAGTTAGAGAAAGATCATAATCAGCCAGTTTTAATTCTTCCATTTCCTGCGCCAACAATTCAAAATTCCAATCTGCATACTCAGCCGTTTTGTTATCAGCGATTCTGAAGGCTTTGACCTCTTCTGGTGTTAAGTCATCGACTAATATAGTTGGTACTTCCTTTAGTCCAAGCTTCTTAGCTGCTAACAAACGAGTATGACCTGCTATGATTTCATGATTACTGTCAATCAGAATGGGATTTTTAAAACCATAACTCTGAATACTTGTTGCTACATAATCTACAGCTTTCTCATTATTTCTGGCGTTTTTTATGTATGGAATTAACGTTTTTACGTTTACGAATATGATTTCCAATCCATTTCATCCCCCTTTCTACCTTCACTTTTAAAAAGGCTGCAATCCACATCCAGGTGTAAAACACACCAACTACAGTAATAAATCGTGATATTTCTATGATTATTGCTTGTAAAATTAATAGCAATCTTGTTGCTCCTCTCTAAATGTAAAAAGGAACCCTAGCTCATAGCCAGAGTTCCCGTGTTATCGAATTTATAATTGTAAATTTGCTCATTGTGTCACGTGACACACTCAAACTTGAAAGCTCAACTTCTCTAATTCATGTGGTTTAAAATTTTGCAGATATCAGTCTATATTCAACAAGTTAAATTTCAACCTGTAAATCGAAAATTTTAAAATAAGCAACCTGACCACAAACGAATAAGTGTCTTGGGCATGAGGTTAACATCATTTCTCCATTTCATCCTTTCTAAGTTTAAGCTACATTCCATGGACTGACCCCAGTTTCCCCTATAGATAGAAAAGTAGGGTCACGTCAATCCATCATGTTAAAAAAATAAAATGAAGACAGCCAACTATTGTTGGATGGCTACGGAAAGAAATAATTTGTTTACAAATTTTTGTTGACGGTTTCTTTTGATCTTTACATCTGTACCCACATAAAGGGAAACTCTCTCACCATCTCGATAAAAACCACTTCGCTACGCTTCGTAAACGGTATTCATCGAGCTGCCGCCGTTTCCCCTCTTGCCTTCGGCAATTCACCCTTTTGCGGCTCATTTTGGACACTTTATTTGCAAATTTATCATAAGAGGAAGAAATCTTCCCTTAATATTAGGGAGAAAATCTTCCTTTGGAACTGCTACAATAGTTTACGATAATGCTCGCTAACCACGTGATCGGTGAATGCATCTTGATCCACCAGCATAAACAACCAATATTGTCGTCCAACTTTTGAGGTTCTTTCGAATAGCAATATATTATGATTCTTTAACTCACTCAAAATGAATTGCTTTCTATTTCCCTTCCAATTATCTCTAAACCACTGATATAGTGCTTTTCCACCTATTTCCTTAGCGGTAAGCTTGATATTTTTTTTGCCCACCATGAGCTTAACCATTTCGATCATTTTCTTGGTACAAGCTTTCTTAAATCGAAGTTCATTATGTAGTTGATGCATATGGACTCGTTCATCCGGCAATCTAAATTCTTTTTGCATCAGCGTTAACCATTCTGTCCGTTTCGAGTACATCACAATATCCACTTCTTCGCTTAAATTTACATTGCGTAGGGATGTTCTATGAATAATTTGGGAAAGATTAGCCAGCACATCTTCTATATATAGTTTTTGTATTCTCTCATCTGTAAACCAGTTTCCTTTATTTCGATTCTCATTTAAGGATATATCGATGTCTACACCATACATGGCTACAGCGATTTCCCGATAATGCCTAGGAGGGCGAATGGGAATACCAAATAAGGCCATCGCATTAAAGCTAGAAAAATCATTATTACCTACCACATTGAAAAGATGTTTCCTCATATCATCATCTGACTTCTGCTTGATGGTGAAAAATTGCTTGAGCTGCTCGTCCGTAATTACACCCTCAGCGTGATAAAATGCGATATCATCCTGCTTAGGTAATGCAATCATTTTGAAACTTGGACGTTTTTCTTGTAGTTTACTTTGTATCTCCAAGAAATCTCCTGCTGTCGCTTCCTTGACTTCTTTTAGTTCACGGTAAGATAATGTTGTGGACGTATTTATATTTTTCCATCGAATATTCAACCGCTCAGCATATCGATGAACATTTGTCATGGGGATCAGTTCAAATCCAGAACGTTCATATATACTTTGGCTGATATGTGCTGTCCCATCCAAAATCAGCACATGGGTATGTAAACGACTATAGTCCAGCCACTCTGAACAAATAATAGCTTGCTTATTCGTTCGTTCTATACATCCGATATGATCCTTTGCATACATCTTCATAAACCACGTATATCTTCTCATATCCTCGAGTTCACCTTTAGCATCAGCCAATTTAGCCAGGATGGTATTGAAGAACTGTTCTCTTTCTGAACCCTCTATAAATCGATTCAATCGTAATGTTGAATGGGAAGTTACATTGTCCTTTAATTCCAAGTTGATCAACTCACTCAGGATATCTCTAGCTTCCTTAAATTCACGATTACTTAAATGAACACGATCTGCCAAATGCTCAAACCAGTCAAATGAATTGTCTTTACTGCCAATATCCCAGACACAACTGTCGTAGTAAATAGGCATCTCGTCTATGATCACCAATCGTTTCCACTTATGTACTTCTTTAAATCGAGCATCATCTTTCTTATTCTTAGCTCGCTGCGGGTAATATAATAAATAGTTATTCATGTGCTCATCATCTAACATCAAATCTCGAAGTCTTTGCTGAGGAATGCATAAAATTTGATACTTTCTCATGGTATCTATCACTTTATGAATCTCATCAGAATTGACATATGCAATGGCATCTGGTATTTCATGTTGCTTGGCAAATTCAGAGACATCCTTATATACATTATTCTTCATCGTGTCGTTATTATTAAACACAAGCAATAGCGGATACTTTTCATGTTGATTTGAAGCATTTTTCTTTAATAGACTCTTGCATAGAACATTTAATGCTGTACTTTTCCCTGTGCCGGGAGCAGAATTAACTACCCATGACAAATAGGATTCTTCATTTTCAGATTCATCCATATTCATTTGAAATCCCTTATGTATAAACCTTGATAATGCATGATATGTCGCCATAAATGCTTCTTCGTGGAGACTTTTCATATGCGAATGAGAAATATAAGCTTCCAGATTGCCCCATTGATTCACTGCCAAATCAGATTCACTCCTTATATTTTCGGTTTCTTAATTTCCTCTACAGCCTGTTGAAATTCTTCATTAATAGCATACAGCCAAAATTTTTGATGCTTATCAATCGTCAAAGCACGAGTAATGTACCGGATATTTTTATCCTGCAATTTCCGCATCATCTGACCATCGTAACAATAAAAATAGCTCATTTAGATTCACTCCTCTCATTTGTGGATCGCACCCATATATTAGATGTCACCCAAGCGCCCGTGTTAACAGGCGCTATATGTGTCACGTGACACCATTTACTCCATGGCCAGCAATTCATCAAGTATGTCATCCGTTGAAACATGATTCTCTTTGGCAATATGATCTAATTGTTGCTTATAAAATTTGATTTCTTCCGTTAATGTTTCCAATGATTTGTCCTCTAAAGAATCGCTATATTTTTTTGCATTTTATCAATTCATCTTGAAAGCTATGTAAATTCCATTTTTCTTCGATGTTGATATTAGAGTGAAAGAGTTCATTTCGCATCTCATCCCAAAATTTTTCAACCATCCACGGTCTGAATTCGGAATCAAAATCATCTTTATTTTTTTCCAAATCATAAACAACTGCAAAATCAATATCTTCTTCTGTTATGTTGGAGATATGAAGATGATTGATAATACAATTCATTTGAGCGGTTAAAGCGAATCCTCTATTTTTAGAAACAACCACAGAACCAAGACCCTTATAATTCAAAATAGGCGAGATGATTAAATCATAATGCCAACCATCCACCCAGCTCTTGACTTCGTTTACGGTTAGTTTTTCTTTTTTTATGTCATGTTTCTCCCAAAAGGAACTATGAAATTTCAATTGATAGTTTTCAAAATGACTTTCTTCTTTCTGTGAACGGTCTTCATGAATGAATTTTGATGTCGGTTTGTTTTTTAGCAATCTGTTCAAAAACGATTCCATTTTCAATAGTTGCTTGGCATGGCCGTCCGAAATATATCCTTCTGCAATCCAATCGTGAATAAAAGGTAATAGTTTCAATAATCTTAAACGGATTGTAACGAAGGCTCTGTTTTTACTCACTTTTTTGGCAATTTGATCATGCGTGTATCCTCTTTGTACATACTCATAAAATGCATGAGCTTCTTCAATAGGAGTCATTTGCTCCCGTTGAATATTTTCAATGACAGATAAATGAAAAGCTTCTTCATCGCTCAATTCTTTTACTTTCACTGCAATCGTATCCAGTTCAGCCATTTGACTAGCTCGATATCTGCGTTCCCCTTGAACAATTTCATACTGACTTCCCAGTGGTCTGACTAGTATGGCTTCTTGTAAACCATCGCTTACAATGGATGCTGCCAGTTCCTGCAAAGACTCCTCGTTAAAATGCTTACGTGGCTGATTCGGATTGGTCACGATCTGGCTTAATTTTAATGTGATGTTCAAATGATGATATCTCCCTTATTTTTGGATTCGTATATATAACGTTCTAGCTGTCACCCAAGCGCCCGTGTTAACAGGCGCCTATCATGACACACTATGATTCAATTTATCCGATATGGACTATCGCCTTAAAGCTTGATTTCGTTACTTTTTCAATCCTGATAAATTCAATTGTCGCTCCGTCAAAATCTAGTAAGGATAACTCCTCATCTCGACGAATGGCCTGATCTCTCGGAATTATACATTTCCTTTCCCCATGCTCATCTACAATATGAACATAGTTATGCTCGACCACCTGAATCAGCAATTTCTTACCCAAAACCTGGTCAGCTATCAACTGGGATTCTTCCTCCGACTTTTTCAATGTGCTAAAGCCGAGCGAGTAATTCCTCAATGTTCGTCTTGTACTTCTCCCATCCAGCAAAGAAGGCGTATTACTGATTTGTACTACGGTTTCTCGTTCAGCTTCATACCCGATAAAATACTGCCCCATGATTTCAAATAATGAATACACACCATCCGGCACATTCAATGGAAACTCCACATTATCAATGGTAGCGATGCCAGCGTGAACGGAAAGATCTTTGCCTTCTACATTACGATTCGTGAGCCGGTTCACTCTTCGTACTTCCCTCTTCACCACATTTTCATGCTGCTTTAGATTTTCCAGTAGTCCATCTACAAATAGCCATGCAAAGGAGTACGTTCCATAATTTTGATAAGCGATCTCCACAGCTACACTCGCAAGTATTGAAGGGTACGGACAAATCTCCTCACACTGAGCCTTGTACTTCTCTCTTAACTTGGCGTATTCAGCACTGATCGCTTTCCGAGTATCATTATCTCGTTCCCATTTTTTTAGTTCATTAAATTGCTTTTGGCGGTGATTAATTTGGTTTTTCTGCTTATTGTATTCTTTATACAGCAGTTCAATACGAGCTAGATAGTTCAGAAACTTCGGCTGGCTTACCTTGCTCATATCCTGTAACAATTGTCTCGTACTCTCGATACCCAAAATCGATTGATCCAGTTTGCCATCTTTCATCTGGAACTTGTCATCTATGTACTTTTCTACCACAACACAAAATTGATTAAACGGCGATTTCTTCGAGTACTGATAATCATCCGCTTTGCCACCATTCACAAAACGAAAGAAATACGGCATTTGGATAGCCAGACGATCCAGCACATATGGAATCTCTACTTCCAACCCATTTTTGGTCGCATCAATGATTTGACCTTGGAGAAATTTTAAAACTGAGTTTTCCAAAACGCGTGCTTGAAGGCTCCCTTCCTCCAAAGCCAAATTCTGAAAATACGTATTCACATTCGTACATCTGCCCGTCAGGTTATGTAGACTTTTCAGCTCCATCTTGACGATACTGTCCATATTATTCGGTACTGGGGCAGCTACTTTTTTATCATCCTCATTGATGATGGTAGGAGCATCAATCACGGCTGAGAGTATGGTGGGATCATTGGTACATAGAGCCGTATCTCCGTCCACATCTCCTAGTCCGAGCCTTGCAAGTGTTAAATCACAACAGTTCAGAACAATCACATTATCTAAATGACGTATATATCGGTTATGTACTTGTACAAAATCTAGCTTACCGACTTCATTAAATATCGTTAGCGGTGAACGGAATAGCGCATGCATTCCACGTTTCCGATTCATAAAAGCCTGGTTCTTCTTCAGCACACCTGTAACTGGATATCCGCTGGCATGCTCCATAAATGCAATCGGATCGTTGGTCAAATAAAAGTAGCTGCCACGGATCGGGATGCGACCTTTCAACATATCCTGTACTTTCAGCATCGCTTGCTTCACGATGAATTTACGGACGTTTCCGTCATACAACATTAGTTCATTCAAATCAATAGCTTGAATGATTTCATTGATAAATTGTTTCTTCTGACCTCGTTCTATTTCATCTTCCTGTTCGTCAGGTTCTTCATCTACATCTTTCGGTTCATCGTCTTCTTGGACTAGCATATGTAGGAAAGCTTTCGTGTAAGCAATATCTCGAAGCCACTTTCCATGGGTGTCATTCTTTTGTCCATGTAGTACACGTTTGATGACATCCATTAGAGGCGTAGCTAATTGAAATAAGTCGTTCAGTGTAAGATTCAGCGCATGAATATATTGATATGTCAGTGGTGTGTAGGCGTTCATCTGGTATGCTGGCTTCGCATAATTGGCGACCCAAAAGTGATTATGATTATGTACTTTCAGTAATTCTTCATATTCCGTTATACTCTCGAACAAACACTTAGGCTTAGCTTCTCCCTCACTGTATTGATGCCATGCTTTGAAGCAGGATTTCGTGAGGATGAGATCAATAGGACGACCCTGTTTGTCGATGATCGGCTGTGATTCACCAAAAACATCTATTATTTCTGTAACACTATTTTCATTGAACCATTTCAACAGATCGAACCGGATAAAGTTACCTTTGATATATGGAAGTCTTCCCTGAACTGCATTAGGTGAATAGGATAGGTTCAGGTGCTGTCCGATACGCTCTGCAAACTGGAAGCTCATTAAACCTTGACCATCAAAAAAACTGGACATTCTTATTTTCATACTTTGGATACTCCACTCGCTTGAAACCGATGGACTCTTCATTAATAGTGATGATTGGGATCTCTTCAGTTTGCTCGATGGAATAGCAAGGATATAGTTCGTCATCATACATAACTGAACGATCAGGCAAAGGAACTGCTTCTAGTTTCACACGACGATTTACTTTATTCCACCCATTGAAGGTTTTGAAATCTGATTGATCGGGAACGGACTTTGTACGACCATTCCTCAAGATCGTTTTATTCGGTATACGTTCTAATTTATGTAAGTGTTCTTTTGATGGCTTTAATTCTTTCTTCGCTTTGAAATATTCACGTTGCTTCGTCTTTTCATCGAATATTAAATTCTGTTGCTCCAAATCTTCAGCATACTTTTCCACTTTCCATACATCCTCAATGATCGTTTTCTTTTCATAATCTGGAATAACGACGATACGTGGAATATACGGGACTGGTTGTGCTGCTGAACGACTCACACCAAGAGCTGCTTCCCATTTATGGATATTGGTGAGTGGTGGCATTTTACCGAGTGTAATGCGTCGATACAGATCAGCAGCATACTTCTCCTGGATAAATTCTGTCCTCTGAGTATGTCCCATCGCAGGTGACTTAATCGAACGGACATATTTCTCTCCATTATAGTAGATACCTTCTCGCAGCATACGTTCAAACAAAGCAAGTTGGCATGGATCATCTTCATCAATTTGATCAGCTTTGAGCATGAAGAATACATCGGTAACATCGGTGGAAGGATCACGTTCTGCTACGACTCGCTTGAGTTGATCGAGATAGATACTGTCAGACACAGTGATGGTACGAGTACTGGATTGTGGTGCGTTAAATTGGTCACCTACATGAGTGATCTCCTTAAAGTGGAACAAATTGACTTGGCATTGATTTCGTGTTGGATTAGTGGACAAATTTTGGCCTCCTGTTTATTGGTTTGAGTGATATGACTGTGAACGTTTTCCCTATGAGTTCTGTCCATGCAGCATCAATAGGGAACAAACGTTCTTATTCATTGTATCGAATTTACGTTCGTATTGCAAGAGATTATATTCAAGATTTTTTGTAAAAAAAGAGGATAAAATTTCAAGAGGGAGCTAGAAAAACCGAGGGCAACATACCCTCGGCTATCTATGATATAAATGAAACAAACTGAAATTATTATAATATCTACTCACACGTTTTTGGTATATTACTTTTAAAATCGTGCGTTTTTCGCAGAAAATTGATTAAATCCACGGAATGCTGGGATTAAACATTTTAAAAACACAAAAATAATTATTGATCTTCAATAAATGAAAATGTAATCAGCAAGTAAATAAGCATTAAAATAGAAACGTGAGCTGTTGGAGTCCCAATACCTATTTACTCATTTTAAACCCTTGAATACCAAGATTGTAACACTCTACTACATGTGTTTGTGTGTCCAGTGAGAACAACACTGATACGATGCGCCCCCATCAAATGAAAAGCCGACGACCTGAATCGAACAGGTTTATCTAGTCTTGAATACTCTTTCAATGAAAGTTATTTATTTTCATAACGTACTACGCCGTAGTTCATAAAAATACTGCACAATTGGATGCTTTAACTTCATCTTCTCGGTCATGTTTAATATTCGCTTTTTTCCAACTCGTCTGTCCACTAAAGCTAGAATATTCAATAAGATATCATTACTCTCTAAGCTTTCCTCTATAGAAATAGATAAAAACTTATTAGCTACAGCGATAAAATTTGATTTACTTAATGAGGCCTGTGCTGACAAAAGCTCCTTTGCATGTTCTGATATTTTTCTACCTCTTGCAATTACTTTTAGACGATCCTCCGGGACGTTTTCATTAGTATCTTTTCTGACCGCTTCAATTTCTTCATTGCTGATTGGAACTTGGATCTCTGGATCATTCTTGATTTCCAACTCCGTCTGATACCATTTGATTGGACTAGTGATATCATTCATATTGAGTATGTTCTTCTTATCTACAGTTATATAACAAATTCCATACTTATCAGGCAAATAACGGTAACTGGTAGCTCGGTATTCGACCCTTCCGTCTAACGCAGGACAGAGGAAGCTCTCCAGTTGTTGCTTCAATTTACTCCAGGACATATATCCTCCTATGTTTTCAATGCCTACTAACAGCCCGTCCCCAACTTGGCAATTTAATTTCCACGTTCCTCTACCTCATCATGATCCTTGCTTCCAAACTCATCAAGCAATGTACGCACTTCACTTGTTGATTTGGCGTTCATTAAGCTGTTTCTGAGTTCACTTGCCCCTCGGAATCCACGGACATATATTTTGAAGAAGCGGGCAAGAGGGCTGAACGAACGTGGCTCCTGCGCTGAATAATGATCATGGAGATCTAGATGAAGCCGCAGCAGTTCAAGCAATTCCTCACTGCTGTGTTCCTTCGGCTCCTTCTCAAACGCAAATGGATTCTGGAAAATACCACGCCCAATCATAATGCCATCCACTCCATATTGCTCAGCGAGCTTCAAGCCAGTCTGACGGTCCGGAATATCTCCGTTAATGGTCAGCAGTGTATCTGGTGCCACCTCATCACGAAGTTTCTTAATCTCCGGAATCAGTTCCCAGTGAGCGTCTACTTTGCTCATTTCCTCTCTTGTCCGCAGATGAATGGACAAATTCACAATGTCTTGTTTCATAATATGGGTCAACCAGTCGCGCCATTCGTCTACGGTAGTGAAACCGAGCCTTGTTTTTACACTCACGGGCAATCCCCCGGCTTTCGCGGCTTGGATAATATCCGTTGCGATTTCTGGACGGCAGATCAGACCGCTTCCCTTCCCATTCTCGGCTACATTCGCTACAGGACAACCCATATTAATATCGATGCCTTTGAAGCCTTCTTTCGCCATACCGATGCTCATTTCACGAAAGTATTCCGGCTTATCTCCCCAGATATGGGCCACCATGGGCTGTTCATCCTCTGTAAAAGTCAAACGCCCGCGTACACTTTTGTTCCCCTCCGGGTGACAATAACTCTCTGTATTCGCAAACTCCGTAAAAAACACATCCGGTCTGGCTGCTTCACTTACGACATGGCGAAACACAACATCCGTCACATCTTCCATCGGTGCCAGTATAAAAAAAAGGTCGTGGCAAATCACGCCAAAAATTATTCGTCATATCAAAAACTCCTCTATAAATACCAGGACAAATCTTTGGCCCCAAAATGGTAAAGCTAACCTGTTCATGTCCTTGCTTCTTCTTCACATATAACATGTTTAAGCAACGTAGTTCAAACGGCAGTATATGTTAAGCATAGACATCTAAATGAGTATATCATACCCAATAGAGGAGCATACTCCCCAAAAGACTCGCAAAAAAAGGAAGAGCGCCGCCCCTCCTTGCCATCTTCTATAATGTACTGCGCCGCAGTTCATAGAAATACTGCACGGCATAACTTCCCCCAGCTTACGCCGTTCCCAAGCGAATGGCTTAAAAAAAGAGCCGAGGAATAGGGTAGTTCCTTATTGAATTAACGTTCACCGTTAGTAATTCACTCCAACCTCATTTACTTGATCCATTAATAATTTTGGCTTTATTCAGCAGACATGACATCGGCTTTTGTTACATGAACCGTACCATATGGATGCTCAGGCGGAGCATAGATGACGTATATTTTAAGCGGGGTATTCCCCGTATTGGTAACATTATGCCATGTTCCAGCTGGTATCATAATTGCATAGCCACCACAGGCCATTGCTTGAAAATTCAAATTATCTTTACTTTCACCCATCTGAACAAGTCCCTGACCTTCTTCAATACGTATGAATTGATCTGTTGTGGGATGAACTTCTAAACCAATATCATCTCCAACATTAATGCTCATCAGGGTTACTTGAAGGTGTTTCCCTGTCCACAAAGCGGTGCGGTAAGTATGATTTTGCTTAGCAGCTTGGTCAATATTTACTACAAATGGTCTTTGTCCATAATCTGTTGATTGATAAGGATACCCGTTCGTGTTGACCCCATTATAATAATGACCATTCCAATTATTACTCCAACGGATGTTGTTCCAATAGTCATGCATTGGAGTATGCCATTGATATGGATAGCATGAAGTACGGTACAATATTCATTCTCCTCTCAGCATTTCATTATTTATTTTCATTCTATGCACTTGCCTATCTAAAGGTTAAAAAAGGGCAAGAGCCTGACAGCAATTGAATGTTTACAGAAAATTTGCCCGTGCTGGTGTAAAGGCATCAAGCAGGATGCCACCATCCTCCAGTGGAATGCAGCCATGGAGAACATTGGAGGGAAAGTGGATGCCTGCTCGTCAATTATAATGTTTAACTAGAGTTACCCGTTAGTTAAAACTAGAACGTTTACGTCGATAACCTTGTCTCCGTGTTTATTTTAGTTCCAACTCCATAAACACATCCGCTCTTACATATGGCATGGGTCCAATTCGCTCAACAGGAACATGCTTGAACCCAACCGATTCGTAAAGATGAACGGCGTTCGGCAGCTTAGTGCTACTGCCCAAAAAGAGCGATGTTGCACCAAGCTCGCGTGCGCGGTCGATGGCGGCATCGATGATTCTCCGTCCGTATCCGCGTCCCCGCGACCCGGGTGTAACGCTCATCTTCGATAGCTCGAACACGCCAGCTCCGCTCGGCACGAGCGCAACGCATCCGACGATCGAATCTCCAGCACGAGCGATAAGCACATCTCCTCCTTTGTTCACGATATTCTCCACCGGATTATCAAGGATGACCCGATCCTCCTTTTCGATCGTGAAGAAGTGAGAGATCCATTCCTCGTTAAGAGTTTTAAAGGCATGAGCTTCGTTGGGTGTCTTCATCGAAGTGATTATGGGCACTATTTCGGGCATGATATGTTTCCTCCTCTTATATGCTTTAATCCACTGTAGAAAAAAATGAACGATTGATCAATGTCGATTTTCATATTAAGATCATAGATAACATCTATGATTGGATGGTGACAACCCAATGGAACATCGGTTATTGACCTATTTTTTAATGGTCTGCGAGGAGCTTCATTTTACGCGGGCAGCTGAACGACTGTCGATCAGTCAGCCAACGCTCAGTCACCAAATCCAGCTGCTAGAGCACCAGCTAGGCATGCCATTGTTTACTCGCATTGGCAAGAAGGTCTATTTGTCCGAGGCTGGGCACATTTTGCGAAGTCACGCATTAAACGCCTTTCACGAATTAGATCAAGCTCGGGCCGCCATCGAAGAACTGCGAGGCATGAAGCGGGGCTGCCTGCGGATCGGCTGTGCGGGCAATCATTTACTTCTGCCTGCCATCGTCGCATTTCACCAGCAATATCCAGAGATTGAACTGTCGGTCCAGGAACTGGCGACCGAAGAAGTTAAGAAGGAACTGCTAACCAATCGGATTGATCTCGGTATTGTCTATCTACCACTGGATCACGAACAACTAGAGAGCATTGAGCTGTTCGAGGACGAGTTGCAATTGGTCGTCTCAGCAGGACACCCGCTCGCCGCAGCAGATACCGTCCCGCTCGCAGAGCTTCAGGCGCATCCCTTTGCCATGCTCCAGCCCAAGTTTCTCGTACGTCAGTTCTTTGACCAGTATTGTGAGAGCGCTGGTTTCCACGTCAAGCCGATCTTGGAGCTCTCCACTCTGGAATCGCTGCTGCAAGTCGCAATAACAGGTGTTGGCGCAGCCGTGCTGCCACGATCCTACCTCCAAACAGTTAACCAGCCTGCCATCACCAAAATCTGCCTCAGAGATCCTGCTCCTACACGGAAGATTGGTCTGGTTTATCGCAAAACCTCCTATCTCAGTACTGCAATGAAGACGTTTATCACCCAAATAACGATGCAATAATCTTGACGCATTCTAAATCTTGTTGAACTATCCTGTCCGTTTGTATGATGAGGTCAGTCGGATTTCTGGGTGACAATTCGCTAATACATCCTTCGTCCGCTTCCGCAAATATCAAAAAAATTCGGTAGACTTGATTATTTCATTCTTAGTTCAACTGGTGGTTGAGTATTTTAAAAAATCAATTATGAAGTTATTGTTCCTCCTAAGAAACCCCCATAAAATTGGATTACATAAAGGAGTGTGAGAATTTATGAAGGAGAAATTAGCAAGAAACATAAGCATATACCGCAAAGAAAAAGGACTTACACAAGAAGAGCTTGCACAAGTCCTAGGGCTTTCATTTCAAGCCGTATCCAAGTGGGAAAATGCTCAGACAATGCCTGATATTTCGTTACTACCTCAGTTATCAAGAACTTTAGAAGTAAGCATAGACAAGCTTCTTGGGTATGTATCACGGGATAAACCGATTACCATTTACGAGGAAGAATATAAAACGCAAGAATATTACTGGGGTACTGAACCTAATAAAGTGTGTTATCAGGTTTTGCAGTTTATGCCCCCCAATAAACACATAAAATTATTGGATATTGGATGTGGTGAGGGAAAAGACGCAGTATTTTTTGCTAGAAATGGATATGATGTCACTGCATTTGATGTTTCGGACGCAGGTATAGAGAAAACCAAGCGACTTGCTGAAAAAACTGGTGTCCATGTTAATGTATTCAAGGCAGATATTTTAGATTATCGTTTGGATACGCATTTTGACGTTATCTTTTCAAGTGGTGTCCTACACTACATAAAACCGGAATTTCGCAAAGAAATATTTGAAAATTATAAGCAGTATACAAATCCAAACGGCTTGCATTTCTTAAATGTGTTTGTAAACAAGCCATTTATTGCTCCACCACCTGAAAAAGAACCTAATGCGTATAAGTGGTACTCTGGTGAACTGCTTGCACATTATCACGACTGGTTCATTGAAGATAGTTCGGAAGCTATCTTCGACTGTAACTCGTCAGGCATTCCCCACAAACATGCAATGACTAACATTTTTGCACAGAAGATAACCTCATTAGGCTAAAGATGCTTCCATATTTAAGGCAACAAAAAAGGGGTTCGCTTTTGTCGCCCCTCTTTACTTTTTATCCCATACATTTTCCAAATTCATTGTCCTTCGGTATTAACATTGAACAGCACTCAACCTTTAAGCGTTTTTTTGAATGCAGGAACATATTCAAGTTGCTCTTAGACCCTCGAACATCAATGCTTCTCATCTCGGTATATTACTACCACGCACTCCACGTGTGTCGAGACGGAGAAAGGATATACTCCCTCTTACCACCTATTATATGCTTTTTTCTACTCTACATTTCCCTCCCATATCACCTGCTTCCAAAAATACACATAGTAAATACCCCAATCAATGGGTCATTCTGTAAAGTTAATCTCTCTTTTAACCGATAAATACATATGTTGGATTTATCAATAACAACATTACTAGCTGGGGATCTCATAATAACATTTACCAAAAACAACTATAGAAGGAGACACCTATGGAAAACATCGTGACGTACGGTCATATCGAAATCATGCCTTATGAATTCGTTCGCCTTCATGAGCTTAAAATCTTAAAAACAGTCAATGATCATGCCCGAATGATCTGTACAGGCATCATCTCGGAGAAAAAGCGCGAGTTGTATGTACGTGCTTCAGATGAAGAAACTCAGGTCAAAGCTTTTGTTACAGACAAAAATGGCAATCGAAAGCCCCTTTTTCGAGGTATTGCCTTGGATGTGGAGGAAAAAGTCGTTCACGGCGTTCATTACCTGACCGTCGAAGCCATATCTCATACCTATGAGCTAGATATTAAGCGGCATCAACGCTCTTTCCAGAACCCCAAGCTCACCTATACGGGTCTGATCGAAAGTATTGTATCGGACTACTCCAAAGCCGAAGCCATGGATGTTGTGTCCCATAAAAAGCCCATCGGCACCTTTATCATGCAATATGATGAAACCGACTGGCAATTTTTGAAACGGATGGCTTCCCACTTCTACTCTCCACTCATTCCTGCGGTGGGCTATGGAGTGCCGAAGTTTTATTTTGGCTTGCCTATGGGCCTGAGCAAAGGAGAAATACAATCCACCAATTATAAGGTCACCAAACGGGTTGCGGATTTTCAAACCGCCTCTGAAAACCATATCCCCGGCGTGCGTGATGCTGATTTTATCCAGTATGAAGTCGAAACAGAGAAGCTGCTAGAGCCAGGCTATGAAGTAACCTTTCAAGGTCATAAGCTGATCGTAGCTGAGGTGCTAACAGAGATGAAAGATGGGGTGCTGACCCATACTGCCAAGCTGTCGCCACGAAGCGGCTTACGTCCTATTAAAGACTACAATCGCTCCATTATCGGTGCTTCCATTCATGGCAAGGTACGGAGCGTTCGTCGGGACAAGGTCCGCGCCCAGCTCGATATGGACGATCAGCAAGATCCGAACACGGATTACTGGTTTCCCTACTCTACCATTTATGCATCTGCGGATAACACGGGCTGGTATTGTATGCCTGAGGACGGAGACAGCATCCGTATCTATTTCCCCAGCTATAAGGAAGAAGAAGGCTACGCGATCAGCTCGGTTAAAAGAGAACCGCAGCCTTCCGGGGGAAAATCTTCTGCCGCTTCTGGACATGCGACTGCTTCTACTTCGTCTGCCGGAGCAAGGTCTTCTTCGGCATTGTCCGCAGCAGCTCCTGCGCCAGATCGAATGGCTGACCCTGCCATTAAGACACTGCGAACCAAATATGGAAAAGAAATCATGCTCGCCCCGGATCAAATCGTCATCTCAGGTAACGGAATGTCCATTGTCATTAACGATAAAACAGGCATTGATATTGTAAGCGGAAAAAATGTGAGTATTAGCGCGGCCTCCGATATCGTTATGAGTTCCGGCAACATCCAGCTTTCCGCCGGAAAAATTGAGCTGTCTGGTAAAGGCAACACGATTACGCTGGATGACAAAACCACCTTCTCCGGCACGGAAATTAAGATGAACTAACGGAAGGTGAGAACTAGCAGATGGATAAACAAGCGGCGTTACACCATTTTAAAGAGCATCACTTTACACCTTTGCTGGACATTCAGTTGGACATGCTGGAAGCCAAGTTTCATCGCTGCCAAGCTCAACTGATCTCCGACTTTAAAGAATCGTTTAGGGATTTGTGTATACACATTCTAGGCATGCAACAACAAGGTCAAAAAGAAGCGATTGGATATATCCACTATTCTTTCTTGCGCACTCAAATTCTTGAACAATCCTACCTATATATGGTCGAGGCTTATTCTGCTGAATGGTACGAAGATGATTCCGATTGCAAGCTAACCTATGACGCATCATGGGCCTACGCACCGATGAGTGCCATGTTGGAAGCCTTGGAGCAGGAGCGAAAAATATATATGGGGACGATCACTTCTGTGGACGTTGAACGATTGATGCTGGAATCCGCTCCTTTTTTCCACCAGTTTGTGAACTCCCTCCTGCGCTTAGGGTTGGCAGAAGCCGTTCAAATGCCTGAGTATCTCGCTATTCATAAAACTGATCGTTTAGCCATCCGAACGGGCGAGTACAAGGATATCAGCGAGAATCTATATGTCGAAGATCAGGAAGCGCTTGTTCCAGATGATGTGAGCGAACAATTGATGCAATCCAGTGAAGAGGAACCCTATGTTTACGAAAACCTAAAGCAGCTCTCTCTTCCCCACCTCCACCTGATCCAAAAGGATTTGCGCTATAACGATTTTAGCCACAGTGACTTACGAGAAAGCCAGTTTCACACCTGCATATTGATCGGGAGCATCTGGCAACGAGCGAATCTGGAAGGAGGCAGCTTTCAGGGATGCCTACTGACCGACACGGATTTTAGATATAGCGATTTGAGAGGTGCTAACTTCAGCAGTGCTAGTGGACAGCCACATCGGGAACATGGAGTTCGGGTGCCAGGGCTATGTGGACTGCGTTTTGAACACGCCAATCTGGATGGGGCCGATTTTACGGATGTACATTCGTTTGAACATGCGTATTTTGAGGGGGCTTCGATGCAAGGAACTCTTGTCCCGCGAAAGTACCAACAACATTGGAAGCTGAATGAAGTACAGCGTCAATCCATCGTGTGGACAGAGTAAGGAGGAATGTGTATGCGCCATTATTATGTGCTGGTCGATGACAACCGGATTTCGCGCCATATCGAACCTATAAATACGGTTCTTTTTAAAACACCATTTGTTGGCATGCCCCCGGCTCAGGTTTTAGATGTTCATGCGACAGAAGATGCCGAGTATACAGACTGGCTACCATTTTCAACCTCACAACCGCTATTTTCCGATCCGATGAAACGGATTCTAGAGCTATATAATCCACAAGCCCGTTTTAAACAGTTGTATCTCGTGAACCGGGAACCTAGCCGCCAGGAGTTATATTGGATTCCATCTATTCCCTCCGTGGATGGTATTTCGGAGCAGACTGAATTTTATCCGCATGATCAAACGCTGAAGCGCCTTGTGCTGGATAGTCAAAAGGTGAAAGAACACCATTTTTTTCGACTATCCAACGTGAAGGAACCTTATTTCATCGTTAGCTTGGAGGCCGCTGAAAGCTTGCTTCGTCGGAGTTTGAGTGGTTTTCGGCTACAAAAGCTAGAACTCTTATAAGGAGGTTCAACCTTGACGGAGCATTGGGATGAATTTTTTTTGAAGCTGCATTATCAACAAACGTTGAAAGAGCAGTTAAGCGGGGCGGAGAACGATGAAAGCTGGATGCTGGTATCTATTGAAGAAGCGATAAAGGGAATTTTGAAAGGCTCACTAGCCCTTCCGGATGAACAGGAAATCCGGTTTCAAACCCTTCCTGTCTTCGAGGATCAACTCACCATATCCCTGCCGGATTCTCTTATTCCAGAAATTCGGGCGGGACAGACGGTAGATCCGTCGAAAAGCTTCGTTGTTCAGGACAAGCTGGGTGGAATTCTGTTTGGTCTGCACCAAAGTGGGCAAGAACTGAACCCCACGCAAATAGAACTCTATCAACAACAGATGATTGAACAAACGAGTCGGGCACAACCAAATATGAAGCTAGTGGATGAAAAGGCACTTTCTATTCAAGACACCATCATTGGCTGTTATGAAGCTATTTTTCTAGTTTCCCCGTCTCCCTATTATCAGATCGTCTTTGTTCATTCCTGGCGTGGCAAGGCTGTGATCGGGAGTTGCCAATTTAAGCTGGAGGATGCTCCCCTCTGGGTCCCCTTGACCTATGCCATGCTGCACACCGCGACATGGTCGGAGCTTTCTTAAATGTTTACCTGTTATCCAAGGAGGTACTTATATGTTTTTACCTTTACTTATTAAAGCTCTGGCCCAAGGTGCACTCAGCGGAGAACATTCCTATGTGGTGAGAGGAGCCAAGTTACAGTGCAGTCAAGGTACAGACCCTGGTGTGCTCAATATGATGTACAGCCACGGTGTCTTCATTAAAAATAAGCCTGTCCTGAGCGTGGACGATGCCGTTTGTGGAGCCAATATTAGCAAAATCAATGCTTTTGGTCTGTGTAAATTGAAGCATGGTCTTCCCTGTGAGCCGGAGATTGCGTTTGGGTCCAAGTGGACAGGCGGGAAAGAAGACGTATTGATTGAGGGGGCACCTGCCCTACTTAACAATTCGACCTTAATGTGTAGCTGTCAAGGTATACAAGAGACGATATCCTCCTTTTTTGGTGCAGACAGCGCGGGATCGGGTGGTGGAGGCATCATCTCCATTACAGATGACGGACAAGATGGCTGATTTTATCAAGCAAGGAGAGTAAGGGATGAACATCGTAGCGAAAGATCGCTTTACCTATCAGCACTTACATGTCACTTGGCCCTACGGCAAGCTGCACCTTCGTCATATCCATATGAGTCACGAGTTGGGGGAGCATGCCAGACTGACGATCACGGGCAGCTTAGAAGCCGATCAGGCAGATACAATCATTACCAAAGCAAGCAGCGACGATAAAGTCGAACTTTGGTATTCGGATACCAAAGACCAGAAGCATCCCTTATTCATGGGACAACTGTACTGCGTAGATGTACAGCACTTGCATCAAGAGGTCGTGGTGAATCTCGACGTCATTTCTCATAGTTTTAAACTGGATACGCAGCTCAAAAACCGCTCCTTTCAGCACATAAACCAAAAATATGTTGAAATCGTCGACGCAGTGCTGACCGATTATAAAGGCTCAGACAAGATCGATGAAGCTTTTGAGAAAAAAGAGACTGGTCAGTTCATCATGCAGTATCAGGAGACAGATTGGACTTTTTTAAAACGTCTGGCTTCGCATGTGGGAGCCCTTCTCGTTCCTAATATCGTTTCACACCATGCGCAAATTTGGATCGGTATTCCTCAGGGCAGACAGCATATTCAATTGAAAGAGGTTCCTTTTACGTTACAGCGCAAGATCGCTCCCTATCTGGATCAGGAGGCGAACGGCTGGAAATCGGCCACGATTGGAGATTACACCCGCTATACCTTTGAGTGGGATCACATGCTGCAACTGGGAGATGAAGTCGAGCGCAATCACGAAACCTACGTCATCACCAAACGTGAAGGCCAACTGATTCGTGGCTTGATGACTTGGTCGTATGAATGCGCGTTGTCGGCGGGCTTGAAGGTCCCTAAAATATATAATCGAACCATCATTGGTGCGGCTATTGAAGGAAAAATACTGGAGGTCAGCCGAAATCAGGTTCGATTGCATTTGGATATGGACGATCAGCAAAGTCCTCATGAGGCTCAGTGGTTCCCCTATTCTGCCGAAGGTAATCAGGTCTGGTATCTGATGCCGGAAAAAAACGCACAGGTGAAGCTGTATTTTCCAAGTGCAGACGAAGATGATGCGATGGTCATTCAATCCGTGCGGACGAAACCATCGGGTGCTGCGGCCCCTTCCTCTCACACCGCTCAAGGCGCCGTGGTCGAATCACCTGCAGAACGCCACCAGCGTAAAACAGCCGATCCCGGGGTCAAATCCTTTGCGAATCCGCAGGGAAAAGAAATTTCCTTGGGCAACTCCGAGCTGTCGATGAGTGCGCAGGAAGGATCGCTGTACATCTCCATGAATGCCCATCATGGCGTGAGCCTGAACAGTACCCAACGTATACAAATTCAAGCTACCGGCAGCCTTAGTCTTTCAGCAGGAAGCATCCTCCTGAAAGGAACCAACGGCTTACACCTGAATACAACCACCGATACGCTGGATTTGGAACAGGAAGTCAACAGCGTGAGCGCTGAAATCCAGCTCAAAGCTTCCCTCCATCAATACTACCCTGAGCCGCTGTTGTCTGATTTTGAGAAGCAGGTCGCTGAAAAAGGTATCCAAAGTGTGATGGGAGCACGCGTGAAGGAGAATGTAGGCTCCACGCTCAAGGGAGAATGGGATGCGGGTGTAGAATTTGTAACAGGCGTATGGGATATGGTTGTCGATGTAGCAGATATGGGAGTCATGGTGGCTACTCCTTTCGTCATGCCGGGTAACGTCACCGGGAAAGGTTTTCTGGAGCGTAATGAGACACTTGAAGGTATTAAGCATGCAGGAGGATATATTGCGGAAACGGTCACCTTTCAAAAATCAGGGAACGAACTTCTCAATGACGGGAAAAAGGCTTGGGATGGTTTTACAGAACCTCTTGTGAAAAAGTGGAACAATTTTATTCCAAACCCGCTGACAGACACGAAGCAAGAAAGTTATGATGCAGGGTATGACAGCATAAAAGCTGTGGAGCGTGGAGTGGATGTCATTACAATCGTCAAGGGAGGAGCCAAACTCACTAAAAATTTAGGAAAGCTAGGCAAAGAAGAAGCCTCTTTATCTAAAGGACTCAAAGATGTTGAAGAAAAGAACGGTGGAAAAGGTGGAACGCCGGGATTATTCGGGGATACAGCGAAAGCCGACTCTGCTCTAGCGAAGGCCGGAGATGGAAAATTCAAAACGAACGCCCTCCGCCTCCCGACCAATTTCGAATCCTTGGGGAGTTACTTGCAGAGTGTAGCCCGAAAGATGAATATCCGTATAACTAAAAAATCACCGATCCTCGCAACTAATGCAGGTCATTATAAGTTTCATGATCTGGGTCCCGATGTCCCGCGTTCCAAAGCGGGTGCGAAGGTTTCGCCTGAGAGACAAAAACAGATTGATGCGTTAGAATCAGGAGAGTACACAGGTAAGAGCACTAAAACGCTGGAGAAACACGATTACATTCCTGACGATGTAAAAGACATAGTTAAACAAGTTAAAACTAAAGGTACTTTAAGAGAAGGAATTGATTCCAACGGTAAAGTAGTTAAAAGGTGGATAGTTCCAAACGGATTTGAAAGTGTTGAGGATTTACTTAAAAAAGCGAGGGATGGGAAAGTGGATGTTACAAAATGGGGCTATACTAATGTGCAAAAATTAGAAGAATCAGTGAACAATCTTCAAAGTAATTATCTTAACAACCCTAAGTATAAACGTCCTAATGTTTTAAATTCAGGCAATGCAGGAGCAATATTTAAAGGCGTGGAATTCGATCCATTAGGTTTCCCTATATTCGACAAAAAATATATCAAATTTGAAATATCCTTACTAGAGAGTCACACATCAAAACATCTACTGAATATGTCTCGACCTAACCATTTACAAGCTTCAACAAAGTTATACTGTGAAAAGCTAAAACTGGAGGCAAAAGCAGCGAATTTGGATTTAAACACATATTTAGAAGATGTATTAAAATATGATAAGAAACAAATACGTGCCATTATAAAAGGGGATGATAAAATACCTGGCTTTACTTGGCATCACCATCAAGAAACAGGAAGAATGCAGTTGGTAGATGAGAATGTTCATGGTAAAGTAAATCATACGGGTGGAAATAAAATATGGGGTAATGGCGATTAACCTCTAATAAATTAGAAGGGAGAACTACAATGGGATATGAGCTAAAATGGTCTGATAATATAAATTTAAATGAAAGCAAATTGAGAGGTCTTGAGGAGCGATGGAATATCAACTTTCCTAAAGAGTACGTAGAAATTGTGCTAAATCATGATGGATCAGTACCATATATAATAGATCAAAATGGTGAAGAGATGACGGGCGTTGTAGAAGTACCTGGGAAATTCACATGGTCTATACAACTATTATCTTTAATAGAAAAAGAAGTTCTTGGAGAAGTAATTTCTCCAATTGAACTAGCGTACGATACTTTAAGTGAGGCGTTACCGAAAAATATATTTCCCTTTGCTATTAATGGATCTGGTGATAAATTTTTATTTGATTACCGGAAAGATAAAAATGAACCGGAAATTTTGTTTCAAAACCATGAGGATTTAATCTTGGAAAGTGAAATAACCGAAGAGGAATTAGAAGAAAAATCACTTGAAGACTGGCAGGACGAAACATTAGATTTTGTATGTGAATCATTCGCAGCTTTTCTTAAATTAATTTCTCCTAGAGACTAAAAGGATAACTCTTTAAAGCTACTGCCTAAACATAGCTATAAATAATTGAACTCAGTATTAGATTCGGGAGTGAATTATCAGAGAAATCATTATTAAATATTATTTATTAGATTCATTTACTTCTTTATTTAATACGAGTCACTCTAAAATTTTGAAATTCCATTCCAATTTGAATTATTAGAGGAATGGAATTTTTTTCAATTTAAAGAAATAAAAAAAAGCCCCCACCAATCTACCTACCAAAAACAATCACTTGCCCCTCCCCATTAGAGTTAACACGGGAGGGGAAGCACTCAATGTCAAATTGGCCAAATTGGTTTTAAGAAGCATTACGCCAACGTCTTTATCAGTTAGAATTAGCCAGTGAGCAACAGGCTATCAGCTAAGTCAGAACAAACAGAGTCCATGTATACCACAGATATCTACAAAATCCACTTTTTCATTTAAACCTGCTTTAATATTTAAATCAGGACAGAATCATTTATGTATTTCCTTCAACTCAAACTAGACTCGTATAAAAATGCACCCCCTAGCATTCATCGGACAAACCAGGAGGTTTATTCCAAAGTCTACTCTAGAGGGTGCTCTTCAAATCCAACAAGGGAATTTGTGTCCTGGTAGCCCTTTACCCCTTACTCTTTACCCTTTTACCGACCCGGCTGCGATCCCTTCAACAATCCGGTCACTCATGATGAGGAACACCAGCAAAATGGGCAAAATGCTGATCATTAACGTAGCTCCGATAGCTCCCCAGTCGGTCGTATATTGTCCGATAAAGTTCTGGACACCAACGGTTAGCGTTTTGTTTTCGTCCGAGCTAATGAACGTATTGACGAAAATAAACTCATTCCAGTTATAGATCATGTTAATGATGGCTGTCGTTGCCATGACCGGGGTCGTCATGGGCAGCACAATCCGGAAGAACATCCGGTTGACAGTGCAGCCGTCCATAACGGCCGCTTCTTCCACTTCCCGGGGCAATGCGTAATAGAATCCCAGCAAGATCATCATCGTTGTAGGCAGATTAAAAGCGATATACGACAGGATGATGGACAGCGGCGTGTCTGTCAGATGCAGCTTGAGAAACATACTGAACAACGGAATCAAGGTGGCATGGACCGGAATCATCAGTCCGACCATAAAGAGTCCGAGGACCAACTGGCTTCCTTTCCAGCGCATACGTGTAATCGCAAACGTTACAAAGCTGGCCAAAAGCACCGTCAGCGCCACGGATATTACCGTAATCCACACACTATTGATAAAATACCTCCCAATATTGCCGCTGGTCCACACATTCATATAATTTTCCCAATGCGGCTGGGGCGGGAGTGCAAACGGTGGAAGATTAAACACTTCCTGATTATTTTTAAGCGAGAAAAGCATCAGCCACAGCAGCGGTAAAAGCTGCGTCACCGCCAAGATGATCAAAAGTGTATACAAAGCGGCATAACCGACCCGAGTTAACATTCTGTCACGGGTAGCGACTCCAAGCGGATAGCTGGCGGCTGCCTGGGTTTTCATATCCGTTCCTCCCTCTTCCTGTCCTTTGTTACCCATGATCTATTTGCATGACCGTATTATGAATACTGGATGGTGTCACTCGAAGCCGTAACCTTGCGGATCAGCCACGTAGCGACCAGACAGATGAACAACAGGGCAAAGGCTGTAGCGCTGCCATATCCGAAATCAAAGCTGCGGAACGCCTGGTGGTACATGTAAGAAGCCATCACTTCACTGGCTCCGTTCGGCCCACCGTCAGTCATGACGTAGATCAGGTCAAAATATTTGAGCGAGCCAACAATGGACAATATGATCGTGACGTTAAGCACCTCGCGCAGCAGGGGCAATTTGATACGAGTCGCAATCTGCCAGGCACTGGCTCCGTCGATCCGGGCAGCCTCCACCAGCGTTTCGGGGATGTTTTTCAGCCCGGCATAATAGATCAGAATATAAAAGCCTGCATATTGCCAAATGATCGGGATGAACAGGGCAGGCAGCACCAGAGACGGATTAGCCAGCCATTCGGGCAGATTGTGGACTCCGACCGACGTCAGTAAGGAATTCAGCACTCCATTCGTCGGATGATATATTTTGAGCCACAATTGCGCGATAGCTACAGAAGACAATAGCATGGGGATCAGATAAATTTTCCGCAGCAGATTCGCTCCCTTGATTTTTCCTGACAAAATCATCGCAATGACCAGATAACCGATCAGACTGACACCTGAAAACAAAGCCAGCAGCAGCGAGTGCCAAGCACTTTGCCAGAACGCCGTGTCTGTGAACAAACGTTGATAGTTGTCCAGCCCTACGAAAGTCATAGAGCCTATTCCATTCCATTGATTCAGGCCGTAATAGGCAGTGAGCACAATGGGCACATAAATCACAGTGAGTAACAGCAGCAGGGAAGGCAACACATACAGAGCAATGACAAGCTTATTGGACATGACCTTTTCCACGGCCCAACCTCCTTATGTGCTCAATTTCAATTTCCTTTCTGAATGGCAGCCTTATGCTGATCGGCAAATTGTTGTGGTGTCACGGCTTTACCAAACAACGCCTGAATCATATTCAAATGTACCTGCGCCGCATTCGGCTTCATCTGTACATCGGCGAACAATGTAATGCTGCTGGCTTGATTCAGCTCATTCAGCAAATCGACATACAGCTTAGGCAAATTTCCTTTGGAGGTGTCCACCTTCGTCGCCGGAATAACTCCCGCCTGCGTTACCGATTGCTCACCCCATTTGACCACGAAATACTCAACAAAAGCTTTGGCCTCTTCCTTCACCTTGGAATTTTCCGAAACGAACAAGCCTACTCCCGGACCTCCTACCCAGCTGTCCACGTTGCCCTTGCCGCCTGCAACCATCGGAAATTTAAAGAAGCCCATTTGGTCTTTAAATGTTTGCGGGATTGCGGGATTGGTCGTAAAATTCGGTAATTCCCAAGTACCCATTAAATACATTGCCGCCTTGTCGTTCATAAATTCGGATTTTCCTTCATCATTAGACAAGCCGTTAAATCCTTTGTTAAAGGCATTCATATCCACGAGCGTCTGGATTTCGGATGCCGCCTGAATTAAACCAGGGTCATCGAACGATCCTGAGCCGTCAATTGCTTTTTTCAGCGTCTCGTTACCTGCTATACGATCCGCCAGATACATATACCAGAGCGAGCCGGTCCAGCGGTCTTTATTGCCCAGTGCAATCGGTGCAACTCCATGATCTGCAAGTGTTTTCACTACTTGCTTAAATTCGTCAAATGTTGCAGGTACTTTCAGGCTGTATTTTTGGAATATGGATTTGTTGTAGTAAATGGGTGAAATATTTAATTCGATCGGAAGCGCATACGTTTTTCCATTCAGCGCATAGGCTTCGGTCGTTCCCGGTACGAATTTGTCCTTTAGCTTGGAGCCATTCAACAGGTCATCCATTGGCGTAAATAATCCGCCTTTAACGTAAGGCTCCATAAAGCCCGCTGCCCAGGTAATACCGATATCCGGCAATTCATTGGAAGCCGACAGCACTTTGAGCTTATTTTTGTATTGTTCATTTTCCAGCACTTCCTGCTGAATGACGACATTCGGATGATCCTTTTGGTATTGATCTATAATCTGGGTCACAAGCTTGCTCTGCTGTGCCGAGCTTCCCTCTGGCCACAGGTGCATCATTTTGAGCGTAATCTTCCCGCCTTCTCCATTGGAACCCCCTTTGCCATCCTTACCAACACCACAACCGGATAGCACCAGCATCAAGGATAGCATCAGGGTCAACCCAGCAACCCATTTTCGATGTGAGCGCTTACGTAAACCATACTCGTTGGACATCGTTAGACCTCCGTTGTTGTAATTTTATTTTTTGTAACCGTTATCATTTGTAAGTTTAGCACTCCATTCCAGCTTCCAACAGGGTACACTGATTGGGTATAATTCCACTTTTATTGGGTTATGAGCTGCCTATGCTGTCAGTGAATATCCTGTGGCCCTTTACGCATCTGCTGCCTGTAGCGGCTGGGACTTACCCCCTCGGTCGCTTTGAACACTTTAATAAAATATTTATCTGTCCGGTAGCCTGAACGCTCTCCGATTTGCGCAATCGTCAACTGGCTATGCAGCAGCAGCTCCTTGGCCCGTTGGATCCGCAGTCGATGCAGATATTCGCTGAAGGACAAACCGATTTGCTCCTTGAACAAAACACTGAAATAGCTGGCATTCAGGTGTACATGCGCGGCAGTCTGCGCCATCGTAACGGATTCGTGAAGATGCTCCGCCATATAGATGAAGGCACGCCGTATCGGATCACTAAGAGTAGCCGCTTGGAGGTCAAGCTCCAGCAGAACAGGGTCAGCCAGCTTTTCGAGCTTCTCATACCGCTGTCTTTCCTCCTCCAGCCGGAGCGCCTCATCTACCGCTTTCAGCAGCTCCTGCTTATCAATCGGCTTGAGCAAATAATTGACAGCTCCCAGACGAAGAGCCTGCTGGACATAATCAAATTCTGCATATCCCGAGATGACAATGATCGCCGGCCGACGTGAATCCCGTTCCAGGGAACGGATTAAATCCAGTCCGCTGAATTCCGGCAACCGGACATCCGTAATCAGCAAATGAACCGTTTCCGCCCGCAGCATTTGTAATGCTTGCAAACCATCTGCCGCTGTCACAATCCGGTATTTTCCGGCGGCCCATTGCTCCAGTGTCTGGTGTATCCCCTGACGTGTTCTCTGTTCATCGTCTACAATGACAATGGTTTTGGATGAAACACTCATTCCTACCGCCCTCCGTATTCATCAGGAATTTCAAAAGCCACCACAGTTCCTTCCTGCACAGCACTATGTATCAGCAAACCATTCGTTGGATCAGATGCACTCTCATAATAGAGGGCAAGCCTGCGCTGCACATTAACCAGCCCCATACCAGTCCCCTTGCTCTGGCAGGCCGATCCCCCCGTCAGCGCTGCACGCACAGCCGCAAGTTCCTCCAGTGTCATGCCAGGTCCGTCATCTATGACCGCGATCTTGGTCCAGCCCGGTTTTACCGCAGGAGTGACACGGATTTCAACACAGCCGTTGCCGATACGATTTTCGATGCCATGCAAAATGGCATTCTCCAGAATGGGTTGGATCAGCAGCTTAGGAAGCGGAATTTGGGCCGCCTCCAGAGGCATATGAATTTGCCAGCTCAGACGTTCACCCAGACGCATCTCCATCAGTTCCAGATAACGGCGGACTTGTGCCATTTCTCCCCCGAGTGTCACCCAAGAGTCATGGTGAGCCGGTTCGATAATATAACGAAACAGCCGTGACATGGACACCATTAGCCCGGCAAGCTCCTCCTCTCCTTTTTCCTGTAGCGACCAGTTAAAAGCATCCAGCGTATTAAAAAGAAAATGCGGGTTGATCTGTGCCTGCAGCGCTTTAAGCTCGGTTTGGCTTTGCAAAACCTCCTTCTCGCAAATGACACGGATCAATTCATTAATGTCGACAATCATCGTGTTGTACTCTACATTCAATTCCCGCAGTTCGACCGCTGATGCCGGTTCTGGATTCAGGGTCAATGCCCCTTGCCGTGAACGACGCATCGCCTGAATCAAATGACCTATCGGTCTGGTAATCAACGTAGACAGCATAAAAGACATGAATAGGAATAACACTGCACCAAGAGACGCGGAGATGATAAGTGTAGTCCGTAAAACCGTAATTCCGTCTGTGACGACGCTAACCGGAATCAGGATCAGCAGCGACCATCCGGTTCGCTCCGATTGCTGGACCGCCTTCACATATTCCCGCTCTCCAATATGAACCGTCTGTGTCTTGCTGTGCAGTACACCTGACAAATCCGTCTGGTTCAAAGGTTCACCCGACAGCAGTTGGCCCTGACGATCTACAAGCAACATGGTTTCATCCGCTTCTTCATTGACCGCTGACGCATCATTCAGCCTGAAATAACTGCGCTCCATGCGGGTAATCAGATATCCTCCGCGTGAAAACCAGCGATCCACCAGGCTCACCTGCCGAATCGCCAGCAGCGACCGGGAGTCCTCGGGATCAATGCCGATCCAGACTAATCTTCCTTTCATCTGATTCGCTTCCCGGATGTCCGCTTGTCCGATGCGGTCCTCCAAACTGCCCTCCCTAATCGGAAACAACATCTTCCCTTCGGCGGTATACAGCTCCAGCGAGCCGACACTCGGCATATAAGCCTGATAGCTATGCATCATTTGCAGTAGTGATTGACGCTGCCGAAAAGACACCTTCCCCCCGTTGCGCTCCTCCAGCAAAATATGCTGAACAGACGGATGATTTGCCACCTGTTCCGTCAGGCTGTCCATTTGGCCGATTAATGCATCCAGCCTGCCGCTCGCTTGTACCGCGGTCTGACCAATATGCCGCTCGGCACTGTTTTTCAACAGGTGAGAGACATTGAGATAAATGAATGCCCCCGCCACACTCATCATAATGAGCATTACCAATATAAAGCCGATAAAAATCTGATTACGCAATGTGTTTAATGGTTGGAACCTTGAACGCATATGCCTTCTCCCCCTGGATCATCGCAGCAAAATGGATAATGATAACGCTTTCTATTTTCTATTCTATCGCATCGTTCCCCTATGTTGGTGTATTTTTAGTAGAGATTAATTAAAATGGCAGGAATGATAGGAAATAGAAAGTCACAGGGTAATCGACAACATGAGGGTACTCTCTGAATAGATTACGTTCGATAAACACACAAATTTGCAATATGGTTATTCTTATTTGCCACAGGCAGTTATACGTATTAAATAATTCCATATTTTGCTGGGTTTATTTATTACACTGTAGTAACATGGAGTTATAAAATTGTGGGAGGTTTTATATGCCAGATTTTTTGCTTGTGCTATTCTTGCTTAACTTATCTTTATTTCTTTTGCACGAAATGGATGCAATAAGACATTCTGAGTGGAGATTGTTTATCGTACTTAAAGATATGGAAGATTCTAAAGCCTATAAAGTCTTCACATTTATTCACCTCCCTCTTTACACAATAATACTCTCTTTACTTTTCAGCCAATATCAGACAATTATTTTTTGGTTCCTAGATTTATTTTTATTCATCCATGCAATCCTGCACCTATTTTTTGAAAAGCACCCCCGTAATGGATTTAAGAATACGTTCTCTAGATCAATTATTTATCCAATGGGAATTCTTGCGGTAATTCATTTATTATTACTATTTATAAGATGAGTGAATGCGAACACAAAATGTTTGAAGTTATACTCTAACGGGAAACGTTAAGATTAGTTTAATAATCACGTGATCACCTATACCTAATGGCGGTCATATTTTTGTTCAAGAATCAACAAAGTACGATAACAAACCCAATAACAAAAAATAGGGGCTCGCTGCCCCTATTTACCATTCGATACCGGATCCGCTTCCACTACAGCTTCTTATTGAACTATCCTGCCCGTTCGTATTATGAGGTCAACCATTTCTTTCTGGTTGATCCTTAGCTGAACTCCGCCTCTACCTGAAATTTTCTGCATGCTCATGCAGAAAAGCGTCTAGCTTGCGGGGCTCTCTACCGAGCAAACGCTTTACAATGTCCGTTGGTCTTTCCGGAACCACCGTAGACATAGTTTGAATTTCCACAACGTGATTCGCAAGCCAAGGAGGCATATGCCCGTGCTCGATGAGATTGCAGAGTAGTGCTTGGGGCTCCATGTTGATGTAGCGTATCGGCCGATCGAGCAGGGTGGATAGTTTACTCGCGATCTGAGGATAGCTGAAAATATCCGAACCGGTAAGCGTATAGATTTGGCCAGATACCTCTCGATTGGTCAGAACTTCTGCGGCGACATCTGCGATATCGCGACAGTCAATGAAGTTACAGGGTGAATCGCCCATGGAGCCGAAGAAAGCATTTTGGGTTGTGACCGTTGGTGCAAAGCGTAATAAGTTTTGCATGAACGCATAGGGGCGTAACACGGTGTGGGTGACACCCGATTCGCTAAGGGTTTTCTCGATTTCGTGATGCCAGCCCGCCACTGCTACTGGAGAGCTCTGCTCAAAGGCAGGACTGGATATCTTTACGATGTGCTTGATGCCAGCTTTGGCGGCAATCTGAATAATCGAAGTTTCCAATTCAATTTGTCTTGGACTATTGGATATTGCAAGGAAAAGTTGGCTAGCTCCTGTAAACGCGCGGCGCAGTGATTTGGGGTCGGAAGCATCAGCCGATGCGATCTCGATAGTCGACCAGACTTTTTCTCCAATCTGATCACGCAACTTCTCAGGCTCTCTGCTCAGCGCCCTGGCGGGTACTCCAAGATCAACCAAACGTTCCAAAAGCGCACTGCCTATCGTACCTGTTGCTCCAATAATAACTATCATTCTTATCTTCTCCTTTTGGATGAAAAATTTGTAGTGACGGCAAGACGCCACCGCCATGTCACTATCGTGCTTGCTATGAATCCGGACAACGGGAAATCGATCCAGACACGACCGACCCAGGCCAAGTGATTGCTCGGAATCATAATTTCTAGTAAACCAGATGTCGCCCATGCGGCGAATAGACCAAATGTTGCTCCCACCAACGCGAACAGCCCAACCACAACCAAGTGAGGTGCGCCGATGATCCACCCTTTATGGCCTCCTCTACTGCGCAGCCAAAGGCCAAGCATCAAAGCCAAGAAGGCCGATGTTCCGCCGATTGTGGTCAAGGCCCCTAATTGAAGCCCCTTGTCGGCAGTGACCAATCCCCCGATACCTGCCATAATGGCAGGAGACGCATAGGCCATTACGACTTCACGCCACAGTACACAAGTCTTTGTGCCAGAACCAGCAGACTTGATTTCGTAAACACCATCTGTCTGATTGGGATACTCCGTCGTCTTGTTCATTTAATTGCTCCTTTATTCTTTTTAATCGTTCAGCGGCTGCTTTCAGTGACATATAATTAGGATCCTAACTATATAAGAGTGAAAATGGGCTAGCTTCACTAGCCCATTCTACTCATTACTGATGTGTTTCTTTAGTTCGTTTTGGTTCGTCCGTAAGTGCCGATATACCTTGTGTAACTCGGCCTAACAGATCGAGGAATACGCTGCGCTCCTCGATATCCAGTAATCCCACCATGGCTTCCAGCCGAGCGAAATGCTCAGGAGCCATTTCACGAAGTTTCTTCGCTCCTTGCTCTGTCAATATGACCGCTTTCTGACGTCCATCCTCTGAACTTGATCGCCGGGATACTAGCCCATCTCGCTCAAGAGTATCGATAAGACCAGTCACTGTAGCACGTGTCACACCTAGATGCTCAGATAATTGCGAGGGCAACTCTTCTCCTTCGTTATCTTCAAGGTCTGCCAATAAACGATATCGCCCTGTTGATAAACCGAATCTGGAGAAATGAATCTCTGCGGCATGTCCAAGCTTGGCTCCCGCTTCCATTAGCCTAGACGCGACGAGTATAGCCTGTGCATCTAGGTCTAGGTTATAGCGATCAATCTGACGCTTGGATTGTGCAAGCGAGGGAATAGCATCAATGTCGTTGGTTATTTTATTATCCTTGTTCATATATATAGTATGGTTCCTAATCATTTTTGTGTCAACACATTTATTACCACATCTTCATTTTTAGGTTTTTTCCTTTTTCTACAGTAGCAAGATTATCAAATCGTCTCTAAATTTGTGTAGGCCAATGAATACATTTCTTTTCTGGTGTTCCGTCTTCTAGCACATAGGCATTCAAAGGGGATAACACTATGGCAGAAAACTGTCCATTCGAGTCGATATAGTTCAATTTGTAGCTCTCGCCAAAGATTTCAGATTGTTTCCATAGCTGCAGTTTATGCTCTTTATCCCAATGATTCATATGTACGTCTATATTATGTATGGCTTCGTCCTGATCCGAATGGGACACATAGTTTACTGAGCGGCCTTATCCTGGTTGCTCAGTGAGCTCTCGTTCCACATATGTACTATTTGAACTTTTTTATAAAATTTTTTTGGTCCTTTGTAAACATATAACCACGTTGTTCGTAGAACCTGTGAGCATGTATTCGACTTGGGTGAGATAACAGTTTAATCCCAGAAAATCCATGGCTCTTTCCCCACTGTTCAAGACGCTCAATCAACAGGCTACCTACACCTTGATTTCTATACTTTTCTTTTACAACAAACCCCAGTACGTTTACTAAAGAGTCAGAAAAAAGTAATTCATACGGGCTCCCATGAATATATCCTATTACCTCGTTGTTTTCTTCACAAACAAAAATAATATCATTTGTTTTCTTTGTTATGATTTCAATCTTCTCTTTTACTTTTTCTTCAGAAAATAGATATAGTTTTGGGTTAAAGTCTTGGTTTAACAAATAAATATCATGATAATCAGTTACCCTAATTCCCCTGACATTTTTTTCTTTCATTCTTGAACGCCTCCTATTTTCATCACGAACACCCGAAATAAATGTTAGACGTCTTTGTACATTTTGGCAAGACTATACGCTTGCACTGATCTGCCCACTTGCTTAACGGATTGGATCAATTGGACAGCCCATATAAACTATCCGGCGCATCGTCGTATGTACAGTTTCGATTGTAATCCTTAACCTGATAGTTATATCTGAGGTTATCCGAATTGAATAGAATATGCCCTTTCCTAATTTCAGGCTCCAGACTCATAATGCGTTCATGCTTCTGTCCCTTGGAATGCACACTTTCTACAGGTGTATGTATATGAGCCTTCCATACCTCTTCTTCAAACTTTTGTTTCATGTAGCTCTGTGCCATATTCAATAAGTCTTCGGCTTCCAGTATTTTCTGCTCCCGGTATTCTCGCCCCATTTCTTACGCAATCCCCTGATTACTATAAACAATGATCACCATTCAGGCGGAAACAATTTCTAGCTCTATAGTCATACTCCTCTCAAAGATCTTATGCTATTCATATTCTATAGAACTAATAGTTTTTCCTTTACTTGAAACAAGGTATATCGCTGGGTAGACAAATACAAAAAGGGATGCTCGCATTGGGAGTATCCCTTTCTTTTACTCTTCCTGTCCATCAATCATTTTTTCGACATACTCAATAGATACACCGTATTTAGTAAGGGAATTTACATAAAATCTGCACGTGCTGGTGTAAATGCATCTAGCAGAATACCGTCATCCTCTAGTGGGATACAGCCATGAAGAGTATCGGATGGAAAATGGATGCTGTCTCCTTCTTTGACGTTCTGCACTTCCTTTGTTTCGCCATTATCGATCATGAACTTAAAACTTCCCTTCAATACATAAGTGACTTGTTCATGGACATGCTTATGCAACAGGATCTCTCCTGTTTGGGCTTTAGCAAACATCACTTTGACATACATAAGCTGGTCGCTGTGGGCCAGCACTTTCCGGGTGGTATTACTGTCAACGGTATCAATTTGAATATCTTGGTCATTAAAAAACATGGATAATTCCTCCTCTTTTAAAACACAAATTATTTGAATGAGTTATTTTGAAAAACTTCATAAATCGATTTAGTTTAAAACCAGCGAAAAATAAGCCAAAGTACTCCAGAAAGGGTAGTAAAGTCGGGATCGGCGAATGTCACCCCTTCGGCACCCAAAAAAGAAAAGAGCGGCAAGGTGAGGGCCGGCAGCAGACAGAGCAAGAATCCATTAAGACAACTGGAAATGACAGCCCCTCTGAAACCACCGCTGGAATTACCGAATATCGCGGCTGCACCACCAGCAAGGAAGCAGGCCATGATCCCCGGCACAATGACAGGCAATCCGACAAGCGGGAAAAGAAAGACGCAGGCAACGCCTGTGAAGAAGCTGACCAAGAAGCCGACCAACGCGGAATTGGGTGATTTGTCGAACAGTACCAGAACATCCACACCAGGGATTGCTCCAGGTGCGAACACTTGGGAGAACCCTTTGAAAGCGGGTACAATTTCAGTCGTGAACAGCTTAACACCTGCTTTTGCGATATACAAGCCGGCAGCAAAAATAGCTGACTGTTCGAGGATGAAGACGATGTATTCTTTGCCATCAGATAATTTGCTGACATAATCAGAACCAGCAACCAGTCCGGATACCAGTAAAAGCACAAGCATGGTCAAGGTCGTTGCAACATTGGGGTCGCGCAAAAAACTGATGCGGTCATTAATTTTTACATTTTCGGTGTCATTTTCACGGTTGCCAAAAACTTTTCCTAAATAGGTACCTAGAATGTATGAGGTCATGGAAGCATGAGCAATCGTATATTCATCAGATTTGATAATGTTTTTGCTGGCATTCCGGAGCAGGTAAGGGAACACTGCCATATAGCTCCCGATTACCAAAGAACCGACGATGATCGTAGTCAGCGAACTGAGACCAAGACCTTTCATAACGGCTGTAGCGGCAAAGCTCATGAACAGAATCAAGTGAAGTGACAAATAAATGTACTTGAACTTGGTCAGGCGTGCAAGCACGATGTTAAGGATCATGGAAAAGAGTAGAATGAGCGCAGCATCCGCCCCGATCTGATCAATGGTCAGTGCCATGATAGCTTCATTGCTTGGTACGACACCTTTAAGTTTGAACGCATAAGAAAAAATTTGGCTGAAGTTGGTGAGAACGCCTCCTAAAATTCCGCCGCCGACTTTGATCATGGTGAAACCCATGAAAGAAAGGGTAGTTCCCGTAATGATCTCGGATACTTTCTTCCTCTGAAATATAAGGCCGAGTAATGTCACAATCGCGATAATGATGGATGGCTCCCTGATAATACTCATAAACATTTCCATAGTGATCTCCGACTTTCTTTTATTAATTTTCACTCTTACTAAATCGATTTAGTAATACTTGAAAAAAATTTCCCTTCCGGGAATGTAAAAAGAAGCAGAATTATTTTTTGTGAATTAAATCACAACTTACTCCATACATTATTCGTTTAAGCTCCATTCCTCCCCTCTCTTCAATCGCAACATCACTAAAATCAGGACATACATAAATGAAAGGGCATTCATGACTCGAATCATAGGATCATTATAGCTCATTATTTTCTTTTTACAATAGAATTCATAAAAACGTTTCCAAAAAGATAAAAAGACTTATTCAAATTATTCAGTTCAATTTTTGTACAGATTCTCTGTGGTTAATGGCCGGATCCAATCGGATGATTTCTGACAGCTCCTCATGGTCCTGCTCTTTTTGATCGATTTTCTCCAGCAGCAGCCTCGCACTTCTTTTCCCCATTTCAAAGCTCGGCTGGGAAACGGTAGTGATCGGCGGATTATAAAAAGACGCAAAGGATACATCATCTATGCCAATCAAGGAAAAGTCATTAGGTATAGTCAGACGGTTATTTTTTGCATAAATCAGCACCTGCTCCAAAATCATGTCATTAGTAGCGATGATTGCGGTGGGCGGGTTCTTCATGTGGAATAGTTGTCCAATAAGATTTGGCATTTCATCCAACCTGCCGCTTTTGATATAGTTTTCATTCACTGGGATGTCATGTTTGCCCATCGTATTTCTATAACCGGACAGCCGCTCACTTCGTGTGGTGATCGCTTTTTTGCCTAAAGGGAACGTGATGATGCCAATATTTTTATGACCATGCTCAATGAATGCTTCAACCGCAAGCTCGCTGGCTTTTTCATTATTCAACAGCACCGTGTCTACGCTGACTTCATCGATTTTTCGGTCCACAAACACGAAAGGATAGCCATTCTTGACAAGAGAAACATATAATTTCTTGTTCTCTTCCGTCGGAAAAATGATAAGTCCATCCACTTGCCGAGCAATCATCGACTGGACATACTTTTTCTCTTTGAGCGAATCATCATCGGTATTGCAGACAATGACCTGGACATTTTCCAGTTGGCATTCATCTTCAATTGCACGCACGACTTCTGTTGTAAATCTCGATAAAATGGTTGAAGAAATAACACCCACAATAAAGGTCTTCTTCTGCTTGAGACTGCGTGCCACCTCATTGGGAATATAACTGAGATCCTCAATCGCTTGCTCGATCTTCTTCTTGGTGTTTTCACTCATATAGTTGTATCTCTTATGCAGAAACTGCGAAACTGTGCTCTTCGACACCCCCGCACGTTCTGCAACTTCTTTCATCGTTGTGACCATGGTTAACCCCCTCTCTTTTTCTGCGTGTTAGGCGTGTTCATTTTCAAATATATATTCTGCAACCTGTATGTAAAGTGAATTTCACTTTATTATATACCTTCTTGTACAGGAGGAAAATATAATAAATGAAGTGTTGAACTCCCTTACGAATCTTTTACAAGAGGAACTTTCGCACTTAGCTTGACCATCCGTTGTTACAAATCTATTGAATTAGAACGAAATCTTAGAAATATACGAATTTTATGAACTTGTTTGATGGAATATTTGAACATAAAATGGAATTGTAATCGGTTACAAATATATTAAAATAAAGGAGGAAGCAAAAACATGAAGAAAAAAGGGTTGAAAAAGACATTTTTCGTCATTGCCTCCCTCGTAATGGGCTTTTCACTGTATGGCTACACTCCCGCTTCGGCAGATGCAGCCAGTGTGAAAGGATATTACCACACCGCAGGAAACAAGATTGTAGATGAATCCGGGAAAGAGGCGGCATTTAACGGCCTGAACTGGTTCGGTCTGGAAACTCCTAATTACACCTTGCATGGACTGTGGGCCCGTTCAATGGACGACATGCTGGACCAGGTGAAGAAAGAAGGCTACAATCTGATCCGTCTGCCATACAGTAATCAGTTGTTCGATTCCAGTTCCCGTCCAGACAGTATTGATTATTACAAAAACCCTGATCTGGTCGGATTGACTCCGATTCAAATTATGGACAAGGTGATCGAAAAAGCTGGACAACGCGGTATTCAGATTATCCTTGACCGTCACCGTCCAGGCTCAGGTGGACAATCCGAGCTGTGGTACACGTCCCAGTACCCTGAGACTCGTTGGATCAGCGACTGGAAAATGTTGGCTGAACGTTATAAAAACAATCCTACCGTCATCGGTGGAGATCTGCACAACGAGCCACACGGTCAGGCAAGCTGGGGGACAGGCAATATCTCCACAGACTGGCGTCTGGCGGCACAGCGCGCTGGGAATGCGATTCTGTCCGTGAATCCGAATTGGCTGATTCTCGTCGAAGGTGTGGACCACAATGTACAAGGAAACAATAGCCAATACTGGTGGGGTGGCAATCTGACAGGTGTAGCGAACTACCCTGTTGTTCTGGATGTACCGAACCGCGTCGTATATTCTCCGCATGATTACGGCCCTGGTGTGTCCTCGCAGCCATGGTTCAACGACCCTACCTTCCCGTCCAACCTGCCAGCCATCTGGGATCAAACCTGGGGCTACATCAGCAAGCAAAACATAGCTCCGGTGCTGGTCGGTGAATTTGGCGGTCGTAATGTCGATATGTCCTCAACAGAAGGTAAATGGCAAAATACACTCGTAGACTATATTCGTGCCAACAACCTGTACTTCACCTACTGGTCCCTGAATCCGAATAGCGGCGACACAGGCGGGCTGCTGCTGGACGACTGGGTTACCTGGAATCGTCCAAAACAGGATATGCTGAGCCGGATTATGAAGCCTGTCATCTTCGCAGCGGAGCAAGCGACAGCAACCGCTGAATAAGCCTGTTGTCCATGCTTCGCAGGTGAATGATAGCAGCCCATCCTTTCAAAAGCTTATTCCAACTTAACATGAGTGGGAATAAGCTTTTTTTGCATGTTCAAAACTATTGGATATTAAGCTTCTTACCAGTAAGAAAAGATATATTATTTATAGCCTAACACGCTATCCAACATTTCCCGAACCTTTTGTTCCTCCCCACTCCCCTCTGTTTTTAATCTCAAAAAAGGAACCTTGTATTTCGCCAAAATACTGTCTTTCTTGCGATCTCTCTCCAGCTGCTCTGGCTTATTTTCATGGTAAGCAAACCCGTCCACTTCAATAACCAATTGAGGCCTTTTGTCCAGCTTGTGGTACACTACAAAATCGAGCGAAGCGTTGTTTTTTATGTATTTCCGCTCACCCTCATCGAGCAGGTCTGTCGAGCTCAGGAAATTTTTGAGGTATACTTGTCTCTGTATGTTCAGAATACGGTACTCTTCCCTTTTCAATAACTCCTGCAAAAAAACATTCGCTATATTCTCGGACTCATGTTTGGAAATCTTTATTTTTTTATCGCGAAGTCCAATTAAAACCTCAGAGTATTCTTTATACAATAAATCAAAAATAGATACGATTTCGCTTTTGATAATGTTCTCGTTCAAAGTGCTGTACTCCATATATCGGATCAGGTTGCCTACATCGCTGTTCGCTTTGGTGAAAACATTTTGCCCTGTCACTAGCACGAATTGCTGTTGTGCTCTGGACACGGCTACGTTAATTTTGCAAGGATCATCGACAAAGCGAATTCCCTTTTTACCTTGAGCACTCTGGTCAAGCACGGTGGAAAGGATCATGAGTGGTTTTTCACGTCCTTGATATTTGTGGATAGTATCACTTTCAATTTCCTCAGATAACACTTGCCCTGCTTTGATGACCTGCTTTCGGTAGGGTGTAGCAAAACCAATTTCCTTCTTATCTTTCACCGTTACAAATGGGTGCTCCAGTACCTCCTCCACAATATCCAGCTCTCGCTGGTTGAATTTCCCTAGTTTCTCCCCTCGCGTCACTTCACGCATATGATTTCCTTTAGCCGTATGAAACAAAATAAGCGGCTCGACATTCTCTTCGTGTGTGGTAAAAGGAATCAGATCGTCGTCATAGTACTGTGCGTTACAAAATCCAATAATTTGGGGATGGCAACGATAATGCTCTCGCAGCATGACTTTGGGTAAAGCTTCACCATACAGCGACAGCATGGAGGACAGGATATTGTGCTGGAAATAATCGAAATGATGAGCAACATCGTTCTTACTGAGTTTGTTCTTGATCTTTAAGTCCACGATATGCGGCAGTTGCTTCGTATCCCCTACGATGATAGCATTTTTACAGCATGACAAAGCAAGAGCTCCTGTCAGTAGATCCACCTGTGAGGACTCGTCGATAATGACATAATCAAATAGAAAGTTTGGTGGCGCACAATTGCGTAAGGAATGGGTGGTACTCAACACCACAGGAAAATGCTGAACAAATTCCTTATACTTTCTTTTATAGGTGCGGTGTTCAAAATTCAAGCTTTGTCTTGCGTGGTATTTGCTGTGTAGTTGATGCTTAAATACAGTCGTCGAAATCCGCTCATGCTCACACAACAATTCATCAAATGTGGCTTTATCCATTTCCTTTTGAATATGCTCTATTTTTCGCTCGATGTACTTAATTTTAGCGGCATAAAATTCTTTTTGAAGATTCAACAAAACATCATTTTGATGTTCACGTAAGCTCACAAAATCGGTATAGCCGAATTTGAACGCTGCTTTGGCCTTATACAGCCAACTGTTCAGCTTTCCTTGCGCCGCAGCCACATGATGATGAGCCAGAAACGAAAGGATACTTTGCGGACTTTCCCGATAAAACTTGCGATATACTTGGTATAAGAGTCCTGGCTTAATTTCCTCGGAATCCTGATTCTCATAGTAATGCTCATAATGTTGCTGCTCCAATTGGTAGGCCGCTAACTGCTGCTTTAATTGGGCCTGCTCATTTTGAAGCTCCATCAGCTTATGGATCTGATCATCCAATTCTTTGATCCGGTGCATCAATTCGGGCACGGATTGCTCGCTTTTCCATTCTTCAGACTTGTCATATTGGGGAATATGCTCAAAAAAAGCTTTCTGATTTTCCGCATTGCCCAGCGAAGCAACAAAAAAGCCATACCCCGACTTCTCCAGCTTATCCTTCACGTTTTGCACCGCTGCATTGTTTCCTGAAACAACTGCTACTGTCTTATTTTGCATGATCGTCAGGTTCGCAATAATGTTGAGAATGGTCTGTGTTTTACCTGTACCAGGCGGCCCCTCAATCACGGAAATATTGCTACTGAGTGCATGAATCAAGGCTTGCTTTTGACTCAAATTAAATTTAAAAGGAAAAATCATATGATCTGTCTGCGGTGCATTCCGAGTTAAGGCAGTTTGATTTATAAAACAGCTAAGAGCACTTTGGAGATGAATAAAAGCATTCAACCTTACCATTTGTTTACTCAAAAAAGATTGAGACTCGGATTCGAGATCGTTTCCATTATCTATCTGGGTATGCTCTGATATTTCCGTCCAATATTGAAGAATGCGGATGGCATTAGCATTGGTTAAGGCGCGATGGTGCAGTGTAAGCTGATCAGCATCTACAATCAGTGTTCTTCCCCATGTAAGCCATATTTTCACCTTTTGGTCGAATAAAATGACTTGCTTGACATCTTTCAAAGGCTTTTCTTGTACAAAAACTTCCTGTTCGGATACATCTATCACTTTCGGATTTTGGCTTATTAACGTATGCAACTGATCTAGCGGATAGTTATAGGTTTTACTAGAGTCATTTTGGAACGTCACAGTCGCTTTATTCCCTTGTATCGCGAATGAAAGAACTTCTGCAGTACGATCCCTATCTTTTAATATCAGTAAAAACTTCTGTTCATCCATTATGTTTCGATCCCTCTATATCTTCGATTAGTATGCTTTTATGTAAAATCATGGTGTTATAGGTATACCCCTCTTCTTCATTTCGACATTTTCCTGTATCATCCTTTTTTTGAAGTATTATTTTTGTCGCGATCAACTTTTCCATGCTTCATTCACAAATTAGAGTAGATTCACTACGTCACAATGAGATTGACCTTGGTAATGAGGGAGACAAGCTGATTTGACTATCCCTACTACGATCTCAGGAATAATGAAGCTTCCCATCCCAATCGTTCGTGCAACAAAAAACCGTTCCCCAGTTGATGATCAGAGCGTGCAATCCTGCACACTTACCATTCAACTGGAGACGGTTATTTGTCGGTACTCTAACTTTGCAGATAATCCCTCTCTTGCAACCGCTATTTCAGGCATTTCCGACCCTTTTATCGACTATCACAACGACGTTGAAGTGGCTTTGAAGCAGACTGACTATCAGGTTGGCCCGAATTTGTACAAAATCTTCAACGTTGTCTAATTTCAGTACGTTTATCAAGATAGGCCTCCTCATAAATAACGGGGTACGTATTGCAGGATGCTTAAGATTCCGTCAGCCGCCCACTGCCCCGGAGCGCTCTCCTGATGGCCTCGACCGCTCCGATCGCGCCCGCTTCGTTGCCGAGTGCCGCCTTGCGAATGTCCACAGCAACAGGACTTAATGCGGAGACACGTTCGGCCAATTCGCCAGCATATTCCGCATTTTTCTCCACGACGCCGCCACCCAGCACAACAAGCTGTGGATTAAGTGTGATGGTCAAGTTGGCGATGGCAACGGCCATCAGATGATAAGCCCGGTCCAACACGCGGGCCGCGAGCTGACTGCCCTCTGCAGCCGCCGCGAAGACATGCTTGGCCGTGACCGGACCGCCAGCCGCCTGCAGCGAGAGCACCGGGCACAGCTCCCCGTCTTCCATACAACGCGCCGCCTGTAATGCGATGCCAGTACCGGAAGCATGATTCTCCAACGCCCCGAACCTCTCCAAGACACCGCTCTTCCCTGCGGACAGCGTCTCCCGATCCATTTCGATCACGAAGTACCCGATCTCCCCAGCGGAGAAGGTCACCCCTTTATACAGCTGCCCGTTCAGGTACAACGCACCGCCGATGCCAGTGCCGACCGTAATCATTATAAAATGTTCACAGCCAGCCGCTGCACCCTTGCACTGCTCCCCAAGCGCCGCCATGTTCACATCATTGTCCAGCACCACAATTCCTTCATAGTTGTGCGCAATCCACGGGCGAATATCCTCTGCCGGCCAGTCCAGTGCTGGAGCGCTGGACAGAATGCCTGTCTGCTCATTCATCACTCCCGGCAAGCCGATACCCACTCCAGCCAGTTTGGAAAGTTTGGTTCCATGAGCTTGGCAAAATTGCCCCAGCTCGGCAAACAGCCATTCCATAAAGCTTTTCGGGTCCCTGCTCAGCTGCGTATCGAGCTTGCGTTTGCCGCGAATGCTCCCGTCCACCCCAGCGAGGCAAAACAAGGTCTTGGTGCCGCCGACATCAATCCCCGCGATCCACGCGGTAGGTGTGTCCGGCTTAGCATCGCCCGTCATCCATGATCCCTCCATTCCAGCGTGGTGCCATCAATTACGATGGTTCCGGATGCGGTACCATACACATAGGACACCTCGACCCGCTGACGCGCAGGATCGATCTCCCACGCGGTCAGGCGGAGCGGCTCGCCGTTATCGGCCGAATCCTCCGGCAGACACACCGTAAGAATGCCTGCTTTTCCTGAAAAAGCGGCTTGTCCCTGTAACACAGGCGTCTCCGCTTTGGAGCCGTATATTTTCGATACCCAGCCCTGCTGTTCGCTGACCGTGAAGCGCCCTTCCGTCAACCCGGCCGTTGTCCATTGTATAGCAAGCTTGACAGAAGAACCCGGATAAACCAAGGAAGCGGAAGCGCCCAGACTACCCGTCTCGCCCTCCAACAGCTCTACTACAGCTTCCGGGTGCAGATGAAACCGTTGCTCCATCTCGTGCTCCGCTTCGGCTTCCAGCCAATCGACTAACAGCATAATTGGAACCTCCGAACCAAGCAGCACCCACCTGCGATGTGTTACAGGATCGGACAAGCGAGTATAACCGTCATGGGAAGCATCAATGAAGTGATAACGGCTGTTGCTCTCCCAGCGGTATGTCTTCGCTTCGGCCGCAGGTGTGCCCCATTGCTGCGTGGACACATACGGCGTCTGATCCTCACCGTCCACCGTGATCGTATTATGCGCCCGTGTGCTTTTGAAATAATGGCGCCATTCCCCTTCTTCGTAGGTATACCGTCCGGTATCTGTGAAAAAAAGCTGCTGCTTCCACATCCATTCCAGATTCAGCGCATCGGCATGACCGTGCGCCCCGCCCATAGCGGCGGCGTCAAAAAACAAATACTGCTGCTCATCCCGCATTACATAGTACCCGGTCTGTGGAAATGCTCGGCTCGCCGTTGAAGGCTTGTAAGCAGCCTGAAGCTGCATATAACGTTCGTATTTCTCCGCTCCCAGCAGCCACAGGCTTTCCGAACTTTCCGCCCCCCGGCAGATCAGTTCGTCATCTTCGAGAATCGCGCCCAACAGCGTCAACCGCTGCCGCCCGTCACCAACCCAGTCGGAGTCGCCGACTCCGGTAGATTGATGGTCTGGCCGAATAAGCCCCTCCGTGAATGCCGTCATTTTGCGAAGTTGCTCGCCGAACCATTCCGAGAAGGGATAACCGGACAGCCGGCCCAGTAAATAAGGGGTACCGAACATTTCGATGCTGGCATTGTGATAATGGGTCGTAAGCTCAATCTGCACCCCTTCGGGGCCAACCTGATGCAGCAGGCAAAGCTCCAGCCGCTCGGCCGCCAACTGCCGCCAATACGGCGCGCGTGGATGCCAATGATAAAATGTGGCGATCATGAACAGACCTTGCATATGCATAATGGCATGATTAATTTCGGTACTGCCCAGATACCGGGTGAGGAACTCAGCATGCTCTTCCAGCCCCTGCAAAAATTCGGCGTGAAACGGTTCCGTCAGTAGTGAGCTGTCCTCCATATATTTGTAGGCAGAGATCCAGGACTGCACGCGCAATCCGGTTTCCAGCAGCCGCCAAGGGCCAAGCTTCTGGAAGAAAACGGCTTCTTCATAGGACGGAACGACTGGAACCGGGTTCTGCTTTCGCCAACCGCGATAATGGTTGATAAACGCGGAGACGTACTGCGGATTGCCGTTCATCAGGTATGCTTTGCCCAGATCCGGCATATGCCAATGCCGATTGATTCCCCAGGTGAACTCCGGGTCCTTGGAGGGATTATGCAGCCAATCTACCGGATCGCCTAGTGGAATCCAGCGGCTCAAGTCATGGGTGTAAGGCACGATAAATTCATTGACCACAGCATGATCGGCAATGGCGATTGACGCTTCGGCTTCGCCGGGAAAATGGCGGGCGTAATACTCCGCAGTCCTGCGCAATTCGAGCTGCGGCAGGTAATAGTCGTTCATTGCTGATCCTCAAGAAAATCTTCGCGGAAGGGATTGAACACATCCAGAATGACGGAGTCTTCCAGCGCCTTCACGCCATGCAGAACGTTATAACCCGCGTAGAAGCTATCTCCCGCCTTGAGAATGCGCGTCTCGTCGCCGACTCGGACCTCGAAGCTTCCTTTTACAATATAGCTGACCTGCTCATGCTTATCGTGGGAATGGACTTCTCCGACTCCGCCCTTGCGAAAGGTGACCTCCACCATCATCAGCGTTCCACCCATACCGAGAATTTTGCGGGAGCTGCTTCCGTCAATGACATGCGTTTTGGCTTCCCCATTTTCAATAATCATGCTTTTCTACCCCTTTCAGATAAAATAAGCGGCCGAACCGCTTGGGGAATCGGCCGCGGGACAGCCACAGGTTATTCTTCTGTGGACAATTTGCCCTGTAGCTTGGCAGCATCAAAATTGGGATCAGCTACAATATTGGTAGTACCAGATGCTCTTAATTTTTCCAGAGATGTATTATACCTGGTATCCAAATCCTTGATTATGGCATTCACATCACCGCCGGTGAATACAAATACGTTAAAGGCTTCTGCCCATTTCATGCCTTCCAAAGAGCTTTCCGTAATTATACTTGGATTAGCTGGATAAATAGCGTCAACCCGTTTTGGCAGGAATCCTTCAATGCCCGGAATACTCGGCTTCTTGCCTGAGCTCAACACGGCTGGGATTAAGGAGATTCCATAACCCTTTTCATAGTATTCACTTTGCAATTCCTTGCTGTACACGTACTCCATAAACTTCCAGGCCGCTTCCTTATGGGCGGAATCTGCGCTGATACCAATGTAGGAACCGCCGATAATTTGCGATGCCCCTTTAATGGTTCCGTCAATAGACGGCACGGGAACCGCTCCCCAGTTTTCGGTGGTCGGGAACTGGTCCTTGTACACTCCGGGTTCAGCCGAGTGGTTAATGTACATCCCGATTTTACCTTGGGCAAATTGCGCGCGTAGCGGATCGATATCCAGATTCTCCACTCCCGGCAGCATACTGCCGTCTTCTTTCATTTGCCGCAGCGCCAAAGCGATATCCTTGTACATGCCAAAATCAAACTGGCCTGTTTTGTAATTGTAACCGTCGATGCCTGTATTGTTGCTGACGCCTGCAATCGTATTCGCCGCCCGCCAGAAGCCGTTTCCGCTCTTGAACGGACTGGCAAAGCCGTAAATACCTTCGCTTTTGCCGACCTCTGTAATCTTTTTGGCCGCAACCACCATGTCGGCAAGCGTTGTGGGAGGAGTAGCGATGCCTGCTTTCTTAAAGATATCTTTATTATAAATCAGTCTCCAGATTTGCCCGGTGTTGGGCAAGGTAAATATCTTGCCGTCGATGGTGTTCTTATTCTCGATCAGGCTGTCTTTGAAGGTCGCCTTCATCTCGTCGCTCATATAGGAGTTGATCGGGGCCAGATAGCCTTTCTTGTAATAGGTCTGGAAATCGTTGACTTGCAGTACATCCGGAGCCTGCTTGCTGGCAAACGAGATGTCCACCGCCTGCGGATAATTGTCGCCCATAACGTTCATTTCCACTTCAATATTATCTCGGTTTGTCTGGTTAAACTTGTCAACCTTTGCTTTCATGAAATCGGCATCATGGCGGTCAGGCGTCCAGTAAATGATTTTGGTTTTCGCTCCCGTAGTTCCTTTGGAATCGGCCGGAGCGTCATTATTGCCACTGTCCGATGAACAGCCGCCCAGGCTCAAGGCCAGGACTGCGCTCAGTGTTAGGATAATCCACTTCTTAACCATCGTTATGCCCCCTTTTGTTTTTCCGGACAACCTCTGCGGTTACCCGTTAACGTAATCATAGTGGTTCCGTTTTCACGGGAGTGAGGGACATTTTAACTTTGTATGGGGGAAAAAATGATTGTCCCGGCTTGGTGTTCATTTCAAATACATCTGCCTGAAACTGGTGGGCGTCATGCCACAATACTTTTTAAACAGACCGCTGAAATACGGACGGTCCTCATATCCGAGCATCTGTGAAATTTCCTGCACCTGTACTCCTGCAATCAGCAGTTCCTTTGCTCTTTCCATTCTCATCTTGGTAATATATTGGATCAGGGTCATGCCTGTCTCCTTCTTGAAGGCGTTTGCAAAATAACTTGGGCTTAAATGAACCGCCCGAGCGCAATTGTGAAGCGTTAGATTCTCCTGAAGATGCAGGCGGATGTATTCCCTGGCCCGATGGATCGCTTGCGTAACATCCCTGAGCCGCTTCTTCTCTACAAATTCACAGCCCTTACTGCTGAAATGATTGATGTAGCTCTTCCAGCCGCCGAAGGTCAACGAACGGTTCTCCTCCAGCGCTGTTAAGTCAGCCTCCAACTGGATGCGTTCTTCCTCGGTGATCTCATCACAAAACGCCCGGTACATGGCGAAGGCGAGCCCTGACAGTAAGCGGATCATAGCCAGTGGCTCCGGAAATTTTTGGGACAATGTCCATTGGTGGAAAATGTCGTCAATCATGAGGTGACAGCTCGTTTTATTACCGCATCTCAGCGCATACAGCAATTCCTTTTCCTTCTCCACAGGGTAGTCTGGAGCTGCAAAATCCTCCTGCGCCAGTTCCGTATACCGGAATACACAATTGCCCTCGCTGTAAAAACGGTAAGCAAGCGCTTTGGCGGCATGCACAAACGCTGCATGGATTTCTCTGGGTCCCCGGGCCATCGTGCCCAGGCCAATCGAAACGGTTTTTTTGCTGAATTTCTCCACATTTCCCCGGCAAAGTTCCAGCAACTCCGAAGTCTCCATCCCATCTGGCGGATTAAAGATGGCTGCCAGCCGCTGCTTGCTCTCATGCAGCACAACACCCCGGGTATGCAAATTCAGCGTCTCGTCCAAAATATTTTTGATCGCAAAGGGAATGATTTCGTTGTCGTCAAGATGCAGAGTGTAGCCGTATTCGGTATAGCAGTCCATTTCGATGGCCATGACCATTAGTTTATCGGCTTCCAGATCAATATGGAGATCGCTCCAACGGCTATCGCTTAGACGGCCACCTGTTTCCTGGCGAAGCAGACTGGTCAAATAATCCTGGCGGAGCTGCAAATGGCTGGCGTCCATTTTTTGCTCCAACTGCTTAAGCTGCTCCGACTTGGCCCGTTCGGACTCGATTACCTTTTTCACTTTCAGCACTGCTTCCAGAATTTCCGGCGGAGTGAACGGTTTTAGCAAATAATCGGAAGCGCCAAGCTTAATCGCTTCCTGCGCATAGCTGAAATCGGAATAACCGCTAATAAAAATAAATTTGGTGCGTAAACATTGGCCAGAAGCGCGCCTCATCAGCTCCAGACCGTTGAGCTTCGGCATCCGGATATCACTGATGACGATATCCGGATCTTTCTCCAGCAGAAGAGTCCAACCATGCTCACCATCGCCTGCAGTGCCTACGACCTCAATATTGTGATCCGGCCATGGAATGGTCGCGGATATCCCTTTTACAACGGCTTGAATATCATCCATAACGCACATCTTCAAGTGATCCATTGTGACCTCCTACATAAACGGGATTGTGATGGTAACGGTCGTCTCGATGTCTGGAATACTCCTGAACGTAATGGAAGCCGACTCCCCCGTAATGCAGACTGAGCCTGCTCCGGAGATTGGACAGCGCATAACCCTTGCGGTCCGCATTATGCTCGTACACAGCCTTTTCCATCTGCTCAGCATCCATTCCGCAGCCGTTGTCGGTCACTTGTAACAGCAGGAACTCGCCTTGGCGGTACACTTTGATGAAGATGCTGCCAAGCACGGCCTTATCTCGAAACCCATGCAGAATGGAGTTCTCCACCAGCGGCTGAAGTAGTATTTTCAACATTGAAATGGAAAGATATGATAGATTTTCAACATGGATCGAATACGTAAATAGGTCCTCATAGCATTTTTGCTGCAATTGCAAATATTGCTCGACATGCTTAATTTCCTGTTTCAAGGTAGTGATATCGTTCCCGTTGTTCAGTCCTAGCCGGAACAATAGCGACAAGGAGACAATCATCTCACTAACATCTTTTTTCTCGCCGCTTTCGCTTTTCCAAAAAATAGTATTCAACGTGTTATATAAAAAATGAGGGTCCACCTGCGCCTGAAGCGCCTTGACCTCGGATTTGCGCTTGTCCTGCTCCGAAGTCCGCACCTCCTGAATCAGCAACTGAATCTGATCCAGCATTCGGTTAAATGTATGGCCAACACTGCTCACCTCATCCTCATACCTGCTGTTGAACCGCACATCCAGATCATTGTATTCCACCTTAGCCATCAGGCTCTGTAGTTTATGAAGCGGTTTCAATAAAGCGGAGGCCAGCAGGTTGGACAAGATAAGCGCGAGCACAATGCAGAACAGCATAATCCAAATGATCAGCCAGCGGATCTTCTTCAACGGATATAGCAGGTCGGCCTTGGACTGAATGCTGACCATCACCCAATCCTCATTCATGGATAGTGTGTTGTAATTGACCAGCAATTCCTCTCCCTTGGCATTCGTATAATGGAAATCCCCTTCTCCTCCCCTGCTAAAATGGTCGATAAACTCCCGTTCTGTATTAAAATCATACTGCCGGGCTTCGGGCTGGATCACCATCGTTCCATCCTTTTGTAGCAAAAAAAGCTGAACCTGATTATTCATCAGATCCTGCTCCAGAATGGCCCGCATAGCTTGCTCTCTCATATTCACAACCATATATACATTCGGAATATAATGATTGTCCAGCACCGTCGGCTTTAGCAGCAACGACAGCACGTTGCCTTTCCACTGAAACAGCTCGTTGCGATGGGTCCCGATCCACAGGGTATTCCAGCCTATCTGCTTTGTATAGGTTCCATATTCTTCCGAAAAGTGCTTCGTCCGGTCGGGAAAATCTTTGGTGGAGAAGAAATCGCCGATTGGCGTACTCAGATAAGCTGTATCAATCAGCGGCTCCACCAGCTTCAACTGGGCAAACGAAGTCTGCAACAAGGACAGATTCTGATAATAGTTGACAGCATTATTGCTGCGCACATCCTTCATCACCTGGTTGAACGTTTCATTCAGCATAAAGGAATAAGACGAAACTACAATATGCCTGAGATGTTCATCCATCACCTGCACTGATTTTTTTAAAATTCCCTGCTTAAGCTGCAAGGCATTGCGCTCGATGCTGCGAGCGGCAAAGAGATAAGAGCAGATCCCCGTCACGCTGATGCACAATATGGCCAGGAAAATAAATAGCAGTTGAATTCTCTTTTTCAGAGAAAGCTTGTAGAAACTGAGTCTCATTGGCCACCACTCCTTGAAGCCCATTGTATCAACAGAACCCAAGTTACTCTACCCCTTGACAGCACCAGCGGTAACTTGCATAAACGATTTACTGGCGAACACATAGACCACCAGAAGCGGCAGAATGGACAGGCAGGCGCCAGCCATCATCAGTTGAACCTCCGCGGCAGCTCCGATACCGTACCGAAGATTAGCCAATCCTACTGGGAGCGTCTGCAATTCCGGATTACTCATCGTGAACACAAGCGGCAAAATATACTCATTCCATGAGCCCTGGAAGGCTGAGAGCCCGGCAACGGCAAGCGCAGGCCGCAGCAACGGGAGCACAATCCGCCAATACACCGAATAAAAGTTGCAGCCGTCAATCATCGCTGCCTCGTCAAGATCCTTGGGAATACCTCTGAAGAATCCAATCAGCATGAAATAACAGGTGGCATGTGTGCTGACCAGTATAATGATGATGCCCCACAGCGTCTTGTTCAGACCGAGCATGACCATCAAGTCAAATTGCGGACGCAGCACCACAGCCCCGATCGAGATAAACAAGGTGGATGCCATGAGCAGAGAGTACGCCTTTTTGCCGATAAAATGTACCCGGTTCACTGCATAGGCGGACATGGACGCGACCAGCAGAGTACCGATTGTCGTAGCCACGCTTACAAAAATGCTGTTCAGGGTAAAGCGGGAGAAATTGGCGTTTTTCCAGGCCTGAACATAGTTGGAAAAGTGCCAGCTTTGTGGCCAGATGGTTGCACTGCTGGTCAGCTCCTGATTCGTCTTGAACGAGCCGAGTACCACGATGACAATCGGGAATATCGCTAGAATGGCCGTCGTGAGCAGGAACACCCAGAGCACTGTCTTGCCAGTCCAGCGCACCAGCTTCGGGGATAAGGTATGGTTGGTATGAGTATGATTCATTCTGTTCTCCTCCTGCCTGCTTCTAGTAAATATCATTCAGCTTCTTGGAAATACGGAAGTAGATGAACGTAACTCCCCCTACAAGCAACGCTGTAGTGAAGCCGACGGCACTGCCGTAACCCAATTGCTGGAGCGACTGGCTTTCAGCCGACACCGGAAACAGCAATTTGAACAGATACAGATACATCACCTCTGTTTTTCCATAAGGACCACCTTCGGTCAGCACCATGATGCTCTCATAGCCCTTGAGGGAGATGGTAATGGCCAGCATGATGATCATCTGCATAACAGGTCCCAGCATCGGAATCGTCACATACTTAAGCTTCTGGAACTCATTAGCACCGTCAAGCGAAGCCGCTTCGTAAAGGTCGTTGGGAATGCCTTGAAGACCAGCGAGGAACAGTAGCATGTAGTTGCCCACAGCGCCCCAGATGGCGATGATAATGGTGGTCATCATGGCTTGATCGGCACCAAGCCAGTTAATCGGGGCAGAGACAAGATGATACTTGAGCAGCAGTTGGTTCAAAATTCCGTTGTAGGAGTTGAAGATAATAAAAAAGACGATCGCCATCACCGAGGCGCTGAAAATCGTGGGCACATAATAAATCGCCCGCAGCAAGGAACGCCCTTTTAACTTACGATTCAAAATAATAGCCAAAACCAGAGACATTGGAATGGTGATGAGCAGCTTGCCGAGAGCGTAAATCCCGGTATTTCCCACGGAGGACCAGAATTGCTGGTCTCGCAGAACTCGCGCAAAATTATCGAGGCCAATAAAAACAGGCGTCCCGAATCCCTGATAATCATAGAACATATAGCGTAGTGCCCAAAGCAGAGGATAAATGCCAAACACAAGGGTCAGAAACAAACTCGGGAATACAAACACATAGGCGTGTACTTTTTTCAGTTTCATCGAATGCCCCCCTAGAATCTTTAATTTGATTATAGAGGGAACGAAAAACAGGACGGGATAGGGAAATCAACTTTTCAAAGGGGAGAATGTTACTTTAGCCGGATCATCTCCCAGATGTAGCCCTGTGAGACGTGCCACAAACAGCCCCTCTTTTACTTCAAAGAGAGACTGTTAGGCTGACCCTATTCTATTAACCAATCTACTCCGATGCAGCTCTCAGCTTTTGATGATCCTGTCCCCACTGATTCATTAAATCCAGCAATGGAATCAGACTGATCCCGGCATCATGAAAACTTAACTCATGCTGCGTCCTAGCTGCTCGACCTTGCTCAGCCAATCGTTGCGCTGTTGATCTGTTTTCTTATTCATGAGATCAATCACAGTAGAATGCACCGGTTTGACACCGCATAAATGCAGCGTGGAATCCTTCATCATTCGATGCCCAGGCTGTCCCTGGAAAAATCGGTAATACCAGCCCGGTCCGTCCATCGTAGTAATGAGGCGGGCCGTTCTGCCTTTTAAGAGCTTGTCAGGCAACGACTTTCCCTTTTGATACTTAAACGCAAACCCCGGCATAAAGGTACGGTCAATGAAACCCTTCATTAATGCGGGCAAGCTGCCCCACCAGATCGGAAAGACGAAAACGAGATGCTCTGCCCACTTAATGGATTCCTGAGCCTTGATTAAATCCGGTTCCAGCGGCAATTTATTGCGATATCCACCTAATAGATTAGGATTAAAGTCCAACGCGGACAACTGCAATAAACGCACCTCAGCCCCCGCAGCCTCCGCTCCTTTTACATAGGATTGAGCCAGCGCTTCTCCATAACTGCCAACGACCGGATTTCCCTGAATAACCAATATCTTTTTAGACATTCGAGCCACTTCCTACCCTCATATTTTATTTTTTTAGTTAGAAAACACTAACTTTATATTTAAAAAGAAAAGGTCACTACTGACCTTGACTTAATAAAGCGGTTAAACGTTCCTTGACCTCCGTTGCAAACGGAATAAGCTGCTGGGGCAATTCACCCTCCAGACTGGACACGGACAAGCGTGTAATGGCCCCAATAATGAGCACACCAGATAGCAGGGCATCCTGCTTGGGCAGTTCTCCGTGCTGAATCCCCTGCTCGATAAATTCGACTAACGCATCCTGCGGCTGCCGGACATTCGAGCTTTGGCTGGCCTCTACATACAGCTCATGATGCTGTGATAACAGAAGCAGACCATACTGGTCTTCATCGTGCATCACAAGCACCTCGTCCACCAGTTGATGAAAACGACTAATAAAGCTCCCGCTCTGCTTGCGATAGAAGTCAATCAACGTAGTGTAGCTGTTGCAATACTGCCCGAATACTTCCAGGGCCATCGCATCTTTACTCTTAAAATGCTTATAAATCGCGGCATCCGTCACACCGGCAGCCTCCCCGATTTCTTTGACAGAAATGCCGTCGATGCCTTTGGTTGCAAATAAGCGCATAGCTGCTTGCATAATATCCTTCTTTTTGCTATCTACATGTGTTTTCTTGTTCATAAGCATATAGTAAGTGATAACTAACTAAATTGCAAATGATATTTATGCAAGGCGAAAAAGGATAACTATCGTCTTGTTTTATTAATATAAAAATGGATATGTAACCAAATAAAAACGGACGTTCTAAACCGTGAATAAGAGGAGTGAATCAAATGAGCTGACTGTTTCAGCCCAGGAGGATGGAAAAGCAACCGATTGGCATAACTGCATACTACCCATATAGATCTTAAAAGACCGATCACAGATATTCATGTCTGTAATCGACCTTTCCTTGTTTATGATTAAGGTAAAATAGCAAAGGAACGTACCGGAAATCCGGGGGAATCCTGAATGCTCGGAACGATATTATAAATAACAGCACCCATCGCGGGCAGCTTGTCCAAATTCGTCAGCACCTCAACCTGATAACGATCCTGTTCCAATATGTAATATTCCCCTACCAGCTTGCCTGCTTTGCGATAGGCCACGGAGGAATCGGTATCCAGCGTTTCATGTCCGATCGCAGCCACATTCCGTTCTTCCACCAAAAAGCGCAGCGCTTCCAGCGACCAGCCCGGGCAGTGTGCGTCTCCGGCTGCATCCTTGTTCGAAAAAGCTTCCGAATCAGGCCAACGCTTGCTCCAATCACTGCGAAAGGCTACAAAAGCTTGATCAACAATTCGTCCATGCTCCTTCTCAAAGTCTACAATATCCGCAACCGTAAGCTCATAGTCGGGATTAGCGGCGACAGCTGCTGCACGATCGATAACGACCAGTGGCAGAACCAGTTCCTTCAAGGAAAGCTCATGTAAATAACGTTTGCCCTTCACAAAATGAACTGGCGCGTCAATATGAGTACCATACTGACCCGGAAAGCGGTATTGCTTCACAAAAAAACCATCGTCATGAGTAAACAGCGTGTCTACCTGAACATCATCGAATACCGGGAAATGAGGAATTTCAGGATAAAAGGCGTGGGACAAATCCACCCACTCTTTTTGCTTCAATAACTTCAAGATATCTGCTAAATGCTCTGCCATGATGCCCATTCCTCCTCAGCTATATTACAAGGATTGTACCTGAGGATTTTGCGAAAATCCACAAAGTGACTTGTAATCAGAAATATATAGATCAAAATGGTGCTATTCATCTATATATTTCAGCTTGGAGCGGCTGGTATGAGTAACAGGACTGCCCACGCAGTCAGCCAAAATCTGCGATAAAATGAGCGGTTTCTTAACATTTGAGATTCCTCCTCTTAGATTGAAATCGTTAACATTTTCAGCTAACCTATGTTCACTTCCATTTGTCTAGTGTACGACCCATTGCTAGTATTGTGGTAAATATGCTCAATTTTGTTATATTTACCAATTTTGATTGTAGCATGAAATTTGTTCGTTTCCCAGTATTTTTCCACGGAAAGCGCGAATTCAGAATACGGAAAATAATGATTTTCCGAGTAGAAAATACAAAAACAATTCCATATATTCATATATACAATTCCCATTTCATATGATTGTTAACGTTTCCATTAGTGTAACTACGATATTAATGGAAAAAAGTAGGGGTACGCTGTATTATGTAAAATTTTCGACAAATATTTTAGTATGTAACTTTTATTATATTAACAAATACTGGAACAAGAAGTATGATAGAAAAGTAGAAACCATAGGAGCACCCGGGACTCCCTTCGTTCGTCTACTCCACTAACCCCATATACGGAGGTCACTTTATGAAAAAGAGATTTTCACTCGGCATTGCAGCAGCTCTGCTGTTCACTACCCTTGCTCCTCTTGGCACACCCGCTCATGCGGCAGGCGATATTGGTAAGGAGGTGCTCGGCAGCAAGAACGGATGGGCAGCCTTTTCTACAGGCACAACAGGCGGATCTGCAGCCTCTTCTTCCAATATTTTCACCGTAACAAATCGCAAACAGCTTGTGGATGCCTTGGGTAAAAGCAGTAATACAACTCCTAAAATCATTTATGTCAAAGGCACAATCAATGTCAATGTCGATGACAATAACAAGCCGTTAGGATTAAACGATTACAAGGACCCTAAATATGATTTCGATGCATACCTCAAAGCATATGATCCATCTACGTGGGGTAAAAAGGTTCCGTCCGGTACATTGGAAAAGGCACGTGAAGCTTCACAAAAAAGTCAAGCCAGTCGTGTCGTCATTGAAATTCCGTCCAATACAACGATTGTCGGTCTGGGTAGCGATGCCGTCATTAACGGCGTAAACTTCCAACTGAAAAAAGGGACGGACAACGTCATTATCCGTAATATTGAATTCCAGGATGCCTACGATTATTTCCCTCAGTGGGACCCAACTGACGGTAGTACAGGCAACTGGAATTCGGAATATGACAGCATTACAATTAATGGCGCCACACATGTATGGGTAGACCACAATACCTTCAATGATGGATCTCGCCCCGATAGCGGAAACGGCACCTTTTACGGTCAAGAATATCAGCATCATGATGGACTTCTCGATGTGATTAACCAAGGCGATCTGGTTACTGCTTCTTACAATCACTTTTACGATCATGATAAAACGTCGATTATTGGCAACAGCGACAGCAAAACAGCAGATGAAGGGGCTTTACGTGTAACCCTGCATCACAATTATTATGAAAACACAGTACAACGCACACCACGCGTGCGGTATGGACAAGTCCATCTGTACAACAATTACTATACAGGTGATGTAAAACGCTCCGAATATCCTTCGCTGTATATATGGGGCGCAGGCAAATCCTCCAAAATCTTCGCCGAAAACAATGTTATCGACGTTGCAGGTTTGTCCGCAGCTAAAATCGTAACTGTCTTTGGAGGCACCGCCCTGTCCGACACAGGCACTCTCCTGAATGGACAAGCCGTAAATGCAGGCTCCAGCGCGGGTCTAAGCTCCTCTGTAGGCTGGAAACCATCGCTGAACGATAAGATTTCTCCATCCGCCAGCGTGAAGGCAGAAGTCACTTCCCAAGCCGGTTCCGGCAAGCTGTAAAAAACTGCCCCGCTAGCTCAAATAGCCACAGGCTCTCACAACCTGCGGCTTCACACCAAAAAGGCTGTTCCCACCGTAGATTCTTCCACGGAGAGAACAGCCCTTCTTTATTTTGACTCGGTTTATTTACAAACTACATTACACCTTAACCGCCGTATTGTTCTACCAAAACGGGCTTTTCAAATGCATTATCCAGCTTGCGAAGCTTGGCCTTTACCGCTTCTGGCGGCTCAACCGCAGGCGCATCCGGATGCAGTAACCATGATTTCACAAAATGCGTATCGGATAATTGAAAGAGCGGAGGCTCTTTCTCAAAGTCAATCTTCATCGCATAAGCACTGCGGGCTGCAAAAGCATCCCCTACAGGCGGATGAAGCAAATCAGGAGGTGTACCCGGAATCGCTGCCAGCTTCTGACCGTGACTGTCCAAACTTGGCATGGAAGCGAGAAGTCCCCATGTATATGGATGTTTCGGGTTATAGAAAACTTCATTAACTGTACCCGTTTCCACGATTTGTCCGGCATACATAACAGCAACACGATCCGCCATCTTCGCTACAACGCCAAGATCATGGGTAATAAAGATGATGGAAGTGTCGATCTTCTTTTGAAGGTCCTTCATCAGCTCCAAAATTTGAGCTTGAATCGTTACATCCAGTGCAGTCGTCGGCTCATCGGCAATCAGGAGCTTCGGATTGGCAGCCAATGCCATCGCGATAACGACACGTTGACGCATACCACCACTGAACTCATGCGGATACTGGTTAAAACGCTGCTCCGGATGTGGAATACCTACCAGATTAAGCAGCTCAATACCACGTTTATGAGCAGCATCCCTGGATATTTTTTCATGCTTGAAAAGCACTTCCGTGATTTGCTTGCCGACTTTCATCGTCGGGTTAAGCGAGGTCATCGGGTCCTGAGAAATCAGTCCGATTTCCTTACCGCGAATTTTCTGCATCTGCTTTTCCGTTTTATTAATCAGCTCTTGTCCGTCAAAAATAATTTGACCCTTTTGATAAATACCGGGAGGGGGTCGGAATCAGCTTCATCACAGCCTGTGAAGTTACACTTTTGCCTGAGCCGGATTCGCCCACGATCGCCAGCGTCTCTCCTTTATTGACATGAAAGTTTACGCCACGAATGGCCTGCACTAGTCCCTGGCGGGTCTTGAAAGATATCGTTAAGTCCTTCACTTCCAAAAGGCGGTTCATCTCATCACTCTTTCATTTATTATTAACCACTATTATTGACCACTATCTAAAAAAACGACGTTCAAGAGTCAAGGTATATACGATTAATTTTACTCAGTTTAGTACCCGCCAGTCAAGCTATATCTGCAATAATACCTAAAACCTGTCATATTGTGTTATATTAACGGAATGTTTATCCAGAAAAACGATCATTTTTAACCATTTTTTGCACTCATTTATAACATGCGTTGAATATAGCTGAACCGTGCTCCACCCAATGGCGAGCGTGTGCAGATCAGTTCTCCGTTCAGCCGGGAGGCAATTTGGCGGCAAATAGCCAATCCCAGACCTGTAACACCGTTCGAGCCGGTATAGAATCGTCCAAACACCTCAGCCGCCTCTTCTTCGGTTAAACCTTCTCCGTCGTCATCCACATGGATTATCCATACAACCTCCGGTGTCGTTCCCGCCTCCAAATGGATGACAACCTCCGTGGAGGTATGTCGAACCGCATTTTGCAACAAATTCAGCATCATACGGAATAATTGCTCGGCCGGAACAGCTACATGCAGGCCCTCCCCCTCCACGCGAAGCGAGATCGAGCGTTCGGCAGCCACCGGCATCAACAAATGAACAGCGTCCTCTGCCATGCTTCTAAGATCAATCAGAGAGACAGGCCATTCTTCGTTCAACGCCTCCAGCCTCGATAGCTGAAGCAGCTTTTCCACCATATCAATTAATCGCTGGGACTGCACTTTAATGATACTCAGCCCCTCATCCTGGGATACCACCTGATCCTGAATGGCGTAAACGTAGCCTTGAATGGACATTAACGGTGTCCTTAGCTCGTGAGATACATTTTGCAAAAATTCAATTTGACCGTGGTGATGCTGCTGTATACGGGTAGACATGGAGTGAAAAGTACCGATCAGCTCGCCAATCTCACTTTTGTCCGCTTGTGGAAAATCACTATCCTGTGGTTGATTCGGCTCGTAGTTGCCTACGGCCTCCTTCAGACGTTTGAGTGGGCGCACCAGACGTGAAACGACCATCAGTCCAATGACGAGAATGACGACAAAGCTCGCGACAATGGATAGCAGCGTGGTTCTCATTAATGGCACATACAGCGCTCTTAAAGAAGACAGCGGTGAATATACAAAAATACGAAAAGGCTGCCCGGGCAGTTCTTCATTTGTAAACAGTATCTTTTTACCTTGGAGCACAGCAACCCCTTCATGTACGGTAGCCAGATCATGGGCAGACGGATGAACGGATGCAAAAAAACCCTGACGGATCAATAGCAAACTCTCTATCTTCTTGCCCTCCATTCCAGAAACACTGGAGTCGATGATGCGGTTATCCGTGCTTAAAATAAAATAATCGGCAGACAAAAGCATACCTTTGATAACATAGTTAAGCTCAGCGTTATCCAGCCGATCAAAGCCTCCGTCGCTCATAATATGGACGGCTTTGCGTGCCTGCTCATGAAGCTTGGATTTAGCCTGATTTACAAGAAGGTCGTCGATAAGCCTGATGAACAAAACCACCGTAATACAAACGGTAATGAGCATTGCGATGGATAGAGACAGCAGTATTTTAGCTCTCATCGTACGCATGGCTACTGCTCCTGAACCGTTGCTTTATATCCGAATCCCCAAACGGTATTAATGACGAGCGTAGAGTGGCATTCCGCCAGCTTTTTACGAATCCGTTTGACCAGATCGTCCACGACCCTCACATCACCTATAAAATCATAGCTCCACACCTGCTGAATCAGATGCTCCCTGCCAAAAGGTCTTTCCAAATGATTCGAAAGAAACAGCAGCAAATCAAATTCACGCGAGGTTAGATTCAGCTCTTGACCGTCCACCGTTACCTTACGAAATTCAGCGAAAATACACAGATTGCCCGCACGACATACATTTCCGACTGCCTCTGCTGCCTCCTTATCGTCCGGTACAGATGTTCCGGCCTTGGTCAGCCTCAGCATGGCTTTGACTCTGCCAACCAGCTCCCGAGGATTGAATGGCTTAGTTAAAAAATCGCTGCATCCCAGCTCCAGCCCGTGAATACGGTCAGTTTCTTCCCCTCGAGCGGAGATCATAATAATCGGCATTTCCGTAAATTCACGCAGCTGAGTCAACAGGGAAAGTCCATCAATTCCGGGCATCATGATATCGAGAACGAGACAATCCGGATGGTCGGTACGGATATGCTCTACCAGTGTTTTTCCACTGGAAAAGGAAGCCACCTCGTAGGATTCCTTTTTTAAATATTCAGATATTAATTGCAAAATGAACACGTCATCATCTACTACCACTATTTTTGTCATGACCTTAACCCCTTGCCGTTGTTCTGGATGATTTCATCCTCTCTATAAGCTTAACAGAAGCCTAGCAAAATAGACAAAAGACGGGTATACCGTCCCCGGTCCCGTCTTTTCTTATCATGAATCGCTGCTGTATATGCCAGGCGAGCTGGAGGCGAATTGCGCTCCAACCTTATTTCTTGGTTGTTACCACTTTAGCTGCTTTTGGGGCTGTTTTCACTGCTGTTTTTGGAGCTGTTTTTACCACTGTTTTTGCATGAGTCACTTTTCTAACAGGAGCTTTATGAGCCACTTTTTTAGCTACAACATGGTGTGCACGAGTTTTGTGAGCTGGCGCTTTTGTTTTTACGGCATGATGTTTTTTCACATGATGTTTAACGGTACGATGCTTCACTTTTACTGTTTTTGCTTTGTGGGCTACTTTTTTAGCAACCGCTTTTTTGACTGGAGCTTTTTTCGCTTTTGTTGTTGATTTATGAGCTGTTGCAGCTTTTTTAACAGGTGCTTTCACCACTGGTGTTTTCGTCGCAGGTGCTTTTACTGCTGGTGCTTTGGTAGCCGGGGTCGTAACCGCCGGTGCTTTCGTTGCTGTTGCAGTTGTAGCTGGCGTTGGTGTCGCTGTAGCGGCGAATGCACTGCTTGCTCCTCCCAGTACGCTTACTACGGTCAATACGGCTGCTGCATTTTTAGTCCATTTTTTCATGATTGTATCACCTCTCCTTTAAAGTATCTTTAGCTTATCAGGAGAATTCGGGATAATTGTGGAACAAATGTGTGAAAAGTATATGAAAAGGCGTGCAGCCCCGTATTCAGAAAATACGTGAGTCTGCACGCTATAAGTTTTACACAATTACATTCACTAACCGATGGCAATCCAGGAAACAATACCGTAGTTGTGCGCGGTTTCGTTCCATTTGGTTACTACGATCACCGCTCCATTCGGCGTCTGCGATTTCAGCGTCGCATGAAATAGAGGATGGTTCGTCATCGCTACCAGCGTATAGTCCGGGTTCATAAAAGGCTCTGCGAATACAATGGTCACTTCCGTCTCTCCTTCGCTGCCCTTCAAAAGAAACGGCGCTCTGCCAAACTGCTGCAATGCAGACTGATTGGCACAAGTACGAACCGGGGTGATGCTCAGATGCTCCGGCTTCACTGCGTTCAGCTCCAGCTCACGCGAGCCTACGGAGCCTTCCACCAGATGATGCCCTTCAATGCTTTGCTCTGCCAAGTGATGGCTTTGTACCGCAGCGGTCTGTAGATGCTCCGATCCTACAGCTTCCGGGCTCAGCACCTCGCTGTCGACGGCCTGAGCTTTCAGATGGCTTCGAGATACACTATCTACCTGGAGTCTGTCGCCACTGATACCTTCCTCCGGCAAAAGCCCCGCGAGGTGAATATCTGTGGATAGCTGAGCCAGCGTCACCGCCCCTGGCTTCAGGTGATACGTATCAATGACTTCCTCGCCAATATGTCGGCCTTCAATGGACTCCTCGGCCACATGCCAGGACTGTACCGCTCCATTCACGATCTTGCTGGACGTAACCGCTCCTTCCTGCATTGCGTCTTCCGACACCACCTGCCAGCCTATATGCTGCGGCTGGATGGCACCTGCTTGCAGATGCTCCGACTGGACGGAATCCAATGCGATATGCCTTGATTGCACCGCGCCTTCTGCCAGCGCTGATTCCTGTACCGACCCATCAGCCAGATGTTGGTGGTGTACTGCTTGCTCCATCAGATGTACGGAGCTTACGCTGGCTTCCGCCAGATTCGAAGCACGCACTGCCCGAAGCGCAAGCTTCTCAGCGTTCACGCTCCCTGCCTGGAGCGCGTGAACAGATACACTTCCCGGCGCAATATGCCGGGTCATCACCGCTGAAGCCTGCAAATGGTCAGAGGTGACGGCTTCCGGGGCCAAATGGCTCGATTGAATCGCTTCTTCTGCCAAATGGTTTCCTTGCACCGCTTCGTCCGTAATGTGCCACGGCTGTACCGAGTGGGCGGACAGCTTGGCGGCCGTCACACTTTCCTCCGCCAGTTTGTCGGACGTAACAGACTCACTTTGCAAAGCATCGGTTGATATCGCCTGTGATGCGATATGCTCGCCCTGAATGGTTCCGATGTGCAGATGATGCGGCTGGATGGACTCCGGTGCGATATGCACGGACTTCACTGCCCCCTCTGCCAGCGCTCTGTCCTGTACCGCTCCAGCTACCAGATGCTGGGGATGTACGGCCTGCGCAGCCAAATGTGCAGGACCGACGCTACCTTCCGCGAGATTCATTCCTTGTATCGAGCGCGCCGCCAGCTTTTCCGAGGTGACGCTTTCCGCTTGGAGCGCACGACCGGATACGCTATCCGGAGCCAGATGTCTCGTAAGCACCGCCGAAGCCTGCAAATGGTCAGAGGTGACGGCTTCCGGGGCCAAATGGCTCGATTGAATCGCTTCTTCTGCCAAATGGTTCCCTTGCACCGCTTCGTCCGTAATGTGCCACGGTTGTACCGAGTGGGCGGACAGCTTGGCGGCCGTCACGCTCTCATCCGCCAGTTTGTCGGACGTAACAGACTCACTTTGCAAGGCATCGGTTGATATCGCCTGTGATGCGATATGCTCGCCTTGAATGGTTCCGATGTGCAGATGATGTGGCTGGATGGACTCCGGTGCGATATGCCCGGACTTCACTGCCCCCTCTGCCAGCGCTCTGTCCTGTACCGCTCCAGCTGCCAGATGCTGGGGATGTACGGCCTGCGCAGACAAATGTGCAGGACCGACGCTGCCTTCCGCGAGGTTCATTCCTTGTACCGAGCGCGCCGCCAGCTTTTCCGAGGTGACGCTTTCCGCTTGAAGTGCACGACCGGATACGCTATCCGGAGCCAGATGTCTCGTAAGCACCGCCGAAGCCTGCAAATGGTCAGAGGTGACGGCTTCCGGGGCCAAATGGCTCGATTGAATCGCTTCTTCTGCCAAATGGTTCCCTTGCACCGCTTCGTCCGTAATGTGCCACGGCTGTACCGAGTGGGCGGACAGCTTGGCGGCCGTCACACTTTCCTCCGCCAGTTTGTCGGACGTAACAGACTCACTTTGCAAAGCATCGGTTGATATCGCCTGTGATGCGATATGCTCGCCTTGAATGGTTCCGATGTGCAGATGATGCGGCTGGATGGACTCCGGTGCGATATGCACGGACTTCACAGCCCCCTCTGCCAGCGCTCTGTCCTGTACCGCTCCGGCTGCCAGATGCTGGGGATGTACGGCCTGCGCAGACAAATGTGCAGGGCCAACGCTGCCTTCCGCGAGATTCGTCGCTTGCACCGAGTGTGCTGCCAGCTTTTCCGAGGTGATGCTTTCCGCTTGGAGCGCACGACCGGATACACTATCCTGGGCCAGATGTCGCGTAAGCACCGAGGAAGCCTGCAAATGAACCGAGGTGACCGCTCCGGCTGCCAGATGTGTCGAATCCACAGCCGCCACAGCCAGGTGGCTGCTTTGTACGGCTTCATCTGTAATGTGCCCAGACTGCACTGCATGGGCAGATAGCTTGGTGGAGGTTACACTTTCCTCCGCCAGTTTGTCGGACGTAACAGACTCACTTTGCAAAGCATCGGTCGATATCGCCTGTGATGCGATATGCTCGCCCTGAATGGTTCCGATGTGCAGATGATGCGGCTGGATGGACTCCGGTGCGATATGCACGGACTTCACAGCTCCCTCTGCCAGCGCTCTGTCCTGTACCGCTCCAACTGCCAGATGCCGGGGGTGTACGGCCTGCGCAGACAGATGCGGAGGACCGACGCTGCCTTCTGCGAGGTTCATTCCTTGTACCGAGCGCGCCGCCAGCTTTTCCGAGGTGACGCTTTCCGCTTGGAGCGCACGACCGGATACGCTATCCGGGGCCAGATGTCTCGTAAGCACCGTGGAAGCTTGTAGATGTACCGAGGTGACCGCTCCGGCTGCCAGATGCGCCGAATCGACAGCTGCCACAGCCAGATGGTTGCTTTGGACCGCCTCGTTTGAAATGTGCCCGGACTGCACTGCATGGGCAGACAGCTTGGTAGAAGTTACGCTTTCCTCCGCCAATTTGACAGAGGTGACCACTTCATCCTGTAAGGCCGAGGTCGCCACGGCCTGGAATGCGATATGCTCTCCCTGAATGACCCCGTTTTGCAAATGCTCCGATTGGATGGATTCCGGTGCAAGATGCTCGGACTTCACCGCGTTCTGAGCCAGTGCCGTTTCCTGTACCGCTCCGGCTGCCAAATGCTGGGTGTGTACCGCTTGCGCAGCCAAATGTGCAGGACCGACGCTGCTTTCCGCCAGGTTGGGCGCTTGCACGGCCCGAGCCGCCAGCTTCTCCGAGGTGACGCTTTCCGCCTGAAGTATATGACCAGATACGCTATCCGGGGCGAGATGCTTGGTCAGGACCGATGCAGATTGCAAATGGTTGGAGGTGACGGATTCAGGAGCGAGATGATTCGCTTCCACCGCTTCAACAGCCAGATGATTGCTCTGTACAGCTTTATCCGTGATATGCCACGGCTGCACGGAACGTGCGGACAGCTTGGAGGAAGTTACGCTGCCCTCTGCCAATTTAGGAGCTGTAATCGCCAGATCATTAATTTTATCCGTAGCTACGCTCTCTGGCGACAGTTTCAGCGAAGTTACCGCATGATCCTGCAAATGATGGGAGTACACCGCTCCACTCGCCAGATGCCCTGTTTGAACAGCGCCTTCACCCAATATGTCTGCGGTAACAGACTGCCCTTGCAAAGCCGAGGTTCCCACACTTCCGTTCCCGATATGTTCACTTAGCACAGAACCCACGGCCAAATGCGCCGAACGAACGGACTCAGCCTGTAATGCCTTACCACCCACACTTTTGTCCGCCAGATGGTTTTCACGAATAGCCCCGGATGCAATGTGTACATCTGCAATTTCTTGAGGCGCAATTTTATTTCTGGTTACCGCCCCTGCGGCAATTTTGCTTTCCGTAATCGCTTCGTCAGCAATTTTGTCAGGCTTAATAGCGTTCGAAGCAATGTGATTTTCCTTGACCGCCTGATTCGCCACATGGTGATCCAGAACTGCGCCCTTCCCTAATTTCTCGCTCGTGACAGCCCCGGACTGTAAATGATGCTCCGTAACTGCACCCGTTACAATATGATTTTCCCGAATAATTTCGGACTGAAGATGTAATGAAGAGACCGCCTCCGGAGCAAGCTGAGGGCCTTGTATAGCCGCTGTGGCAATATGTCTGGTAAGTACCGCCTCATCGGCGATTTTGTGCGGTAAAATGCTTTGATCCGATATTTTGGATGAAGTCACGGATTGATCGACAATTTGCAGCGAGCCTACAGATTGATCCGCCAACTTGTTGGACTGGATACTCCGGTCTGCCAAATGACGAGCTGTTACTTGGCCCGTTCCAAGCTGCTCTTCCCCAATGGAGCCGGGACTCAGATGCTTTCTTTCAATCGCTCCAGCCTGAATATGCGCACTGGTGACGGCCTCATACTCCAGATGACGCCCACTGACAACTCCTTCTTCCAGTTGTTCCTTGCCCACAATTCCGTCGGAAAGCTGCTTGCGGTTAATCGAACCGGGTGCCAGATGCCGGGCAGTGATGGCATGCTCCGTTAAATGTGCACTTTCAATGCTGCCAGCCTGAATTTTAGAGCCATCCACAGCCCCATCCCGCAGTTTGGACGTGGTCACAGACTGATCTCCAAGCTTGGAGCTGTCGACGGCCTCATTGGCCAAATTGTTAGATTGGATTGTGCCGCTGCGAATTTTATCAGAGGTGATCGCCTGATCCTGAAGCATTTCTGAAGACACAATCCATTGCTTAAAGTGTCGGCTTTCAATCGAGCCATTCGCGATATGATCGCTGCTGATAATCTTATCGGCCAGCTTTTCCGGGGTGATGCTGCCATCACGAAGCTTCTCACCGCCAATGGAACGATCCTGCAACTTGCTGCCTGCCACCGATGCGTCCGACAGATGCTCCACCGTAATGGAATCCGGGGCAATTTTCGAAGAAGTTACTGCACCGTCAGCTATTTTAATGGTATGAACAGCATAATCCGCCAGAGTTTCCGTTTGGACGCTCTCTTGCTTCAGCTTGCTGGAATCTATGGAGGCGGGAGCGATCTTCTCACCGGTTACAGCCAGATCACTTAAATCGTCTGTATAGATGAAAGCATTGTTTACATGTGGCGCCTTTTTATTGTTCAAAATTTCTTCGACGTCAATCGCTTCAGGCAATGGCTCAGACGGGGGCTCAGACAGAGGCTCAGATAGAGGCTCAGATAGAAGCTCAGGCTCTTCGGGCACATCCATCAATACTTGAGTTTCCTCTGCTGCACCTGCATCTTTATTCTCCGTCCCGTCCCCGATTGGGACTTCGGGCTCGGCAATGGTCTGTAGCTCCGCCTCCTCTACCATTGGGGGAGGCGGAGAAGCAACCTGATGAAGTCTTGCTTCTGTCTCCCTCTCCGCAGGCTGTGGCTTCAAGCGCTGTATCATACTTAATTCATTCATATCCGGGTCAATTACACGATAGAGCGGCTTTTTGCTTCTGGTGGTCTTTCGGCTCTTGTTCTTCAAGCAGCTCTCTCCCTTCTCATATTTATCGTTACGGCATCATATGCAGGCTCTTAGGCACTTGCCACCCTGCATACGGGATTCACTTTTGTCCAGGAAAGGCTCTATAAAATCCACGTTTGAAAAAAAATTGTTAAAAGTTAAAATAGTAAGGGTGAAGATTGCTACAAGAAGAGAGGAATTACAATAAAATGATTATCAAACCAAGAACACGCGGCTTTATCTGTACCACTGCTCATCCAGTGGGGTGTGCCCGACATGTTCAGGAACAAATTAACTATGTGCAAGCCCATCCTGCTATCGAGGGACCTCGCAATGTGCTTGTGATCGGGGCATCTGCCGGATATGGCCTGGCTTCCCGCATTACGGCTGCATTCGGAGCGCGGGCCAATACAATCGGCGTATATCGTCCTAGTAATGCTACAGCTACACGGACAGCATCGGCAGGCTGGTACAATTCCGCTGCATTCGAAAAGGCTGCTCAGGAAGCAGGGCTTAAATCCTTTAGCGTGACAGGGGATGCCTTCTCGGATGAAATCAAAGCCAAAACGGTGGACGTCATTCGCGAAGAGTTGGGGCAAGTCGATTTGGTGGTGTACAGTGTCGCTTCCGGTCGCCGCACCAATCCCCGTACAGGTGAAACGTTTAGTTCCGTGCTCAAACCCATTGACAAGCCGTACACAAATAAAACAGTCAACTTCCACACTGGCGAAGTGAGCAGCGTTACACTGGAACCAGCGACAAATGAAGAAGTGCAGGGGACTGTAGAGGTTATGGGCGGCGAAGACTGGCAGTTGTGGATCGACGCCTTGCGTGAGGGCGGTGTGCTGGCTGATTCCGCGACCACCTTCTCCTTTTCGTATATCGGTTCAGACATTACCCAAGCGGTATACAGAGAAGGTACGATCGGAAGTGCAAAGGATCATCTGGAAGCGACAGCACATCAGCTGAATGATCAACTGAGAGCCACAGGCGGACGCGCTTTCGTGGCAGTCACCAAAGGACTGGTCACTCAATCCAGCTCTGCTATACCAGTCGTACCTCTGTATATTTCCGCTTTGTACAAGGTAATGAAGGAAAAAGGATTACATGAAGGCTGCGTGGAGCAGAGCTACCGTCTGTTTTCCGAGCGTCTCTATGCTCCGGAAACTCCTGTGGATGAGGAAGGACGTATTCGCATTGATGATTGGGAGCTACGAGAAGATGTTCAGGCTGAGGTAGCGAAAATATGGGACGAGCTGACGACAGACAACATCTACGAGCTGTCTGATCTTGAAGGATATCGCCGCGAATTTTTTAAACTGTTTGGCTTTGAATTTGAGGGTGTGGATTACGAGGCTGACATTGACCCGATCGTGGATATCCCTGCCGTTCGCTAAGTCATTTTAGTACCGTTATTGTTATATGTTCAGACAGCAAAAAAGCTGCTCTCCGTCAGAGGGGTATTCCGCTCTGCATGGAGGACAGCTTTTGTTTGAAGCAAACATTGCAATTTTAAGATTCATTTGATATTGTACAAGTAGGCATAGCAAAATCCCTCTTTCCAATAAGAGGGTAATCACAGTTGGACAAGTCCTACCTTGCCTGACCGTATTTATTTGCTTAGCCTATTACATCCAACTCATAAGGAGATGAACAACATGGCAAAAGACGTTATGTGTGAAGTGAACTCATGTACACACTGGGCTCAAGAAAATAAATGTAGCGCAAGCTCCATTTATATCGTAAGCAACAGACCTACAGACACTCACAAGTCCGAAGAAACGGACTGCAAAACCTTTGAAGCAAAATAAGGTTGGTTATTTCTGTAAAGCATTGGTTTACCCTAAAGGAGCCCCTAGCCGGGTTCCTTTTTCTTTTTATATTTTAGCAAGAATGATAATTATTATCAAGTCCTTTTTTAACAACTTGGAATAAAATAATAACACGGAAGACAAAAAAAGAAGCGTCGCTCTGAACGATTCGCTTCTTGTGCTTGATTCTTTGTAATTGTTCCTGCTTGGTTGGCTTCATTCGCACATGCTGCGATATCTCGCCATAATGACCATTTGTTTTGCGGCTCTGTGCAGAGCAGTAGTTTCCGGCGTGCTTCGCCTTGCTTAGCGCTTTTTGTGTTTGAGTACGTGCCATATGACTTTCACTCTCCTTGATTGGACTCCATTCATCATAGCATCTGGAATCCCCATCGTGAAGAGTACAAGTGTATGAGCTCACTGATTTCATTAAATGTCGGAAAACGGATTGTCGCCACTTGAGGCTGCTAAAACAAAAACAACGACTATGAAAATGATGATCAATGCATAGATCAGTGTTCCGATAATGCTGCATACCAATCCGGCAATAGCCATACCCCTGCCTTGTTCGCCATGACGGTTAATTTCCTTCAGGGAAAGACTGGACAAAATGATACCGATGATGCCGATAATGAACCCCAGATAGGGAATGACGACAGCTAGAATACCGAGCACCATCGAAGCAACAGCTTTACTGTTTGTAGGCGGAAGCTGTGGGGGCGGATTAAATGGGGCGTTATAACCATTCGTCTCCTGAAAAGGATCGGACGATTGGGGGTCTTTGTATAAATTACTCATTTGTCTGATTCAGCTCCAATATGTAAAATAACAATATATACGTTCTAGGGTACCACAATCTTACAAATCAGGACAGTACTTATTTCAAAAAATGATGGTTATCTTTTAAAGCCATATGCAATTCTGATTAAAGTTCACAATACATTTTACCGCAATACGTCTGTACTTAATTGTCGAGATCATTGGCCTTTATATAAAATGTAGTCAAGAGCTAAAGAAGCTTAGATGCACTAATATCCTCACTCTTTGGCAACAGCCGCTTTGAAGAGTGGTCGCCAATAGGTTGTAGCATGAAATGGACTGTTACCTTACCAAAGTAGGGCAGCGGTCTATTTCTTTTTCTTTTGGTACAATTCAACAATAATGGTGACGATCGGCACCCAAACCTTCAGCAGTCTCACGTAGAGGACCCAAATTAGCACAATGATCTAGAAAATAGACAAGAGCCACTGTCCTTATAATTATAACATCAGGTCTATATGAGTATACGCAACGATAATAGTAATCTTCTTTTTCTATATCTGTCCATTCGCCAACTCGAATCCAGCAGCAAAAAAATCAAAACCTCTTATCCTTAAATTTGATTTTATCAAGGTACTAAGTAATATTCTCAGCTAAATCAATTTGATTTCGCAGGCTGTTCTTTTATTATTGGAAAATAATATAAAACATTAAAATATTTTCATTTCAGCATCGAGGAATTTGCGTTATTATATAAAAGAAATCAATATACTACATTAATGTAAAGGAGTGTTAATTATGAAAAAGCTAGTATGCTGCTTGTTAATGGTTTTATTATTATTGAATGTAACAAGCTATGGGGCAGTAGCTGATTTACTAGGCACTGCCAAAACGGCAAAAGCTGAAGGTTATGAAAGCGTTATCACTACAGAAAGTACGAAGAATACAAACGAATACAAGGCAAGAGATGCTTTTTATTCTTTATCTGATTCTTCTGTAAATCGTGCTACCTCCGAGCATTTTCAAATTATTTGGGGAAACAGAGATACAACTGGAACAGTAAATAGGGATTTTGTTCAAGGCAACTTGGCCAACCTCGAAAGTATCCGTTCATTTTACATGGATAAATTTGGATTGGGGGATATCGGAACTTCTCCAAATTTAACTGGAAAATATAAAACGAACATTTACATTGCGAGCACTGGACTGAAAAAGATTGACGAAGATTGGGCTTATATGTCAGTAGACAACGATGCATTTGCTTACATGGTCATGATGCCGGCTGCGATGCGTGTAGACCCACCAAGCTGGGTAGTTCCTCATGAATTAGGCCATGTATTTACCTATCATAATGGAGGAGAGGTCCCTTATGAGTGGTATGAAGCGGTAGCTAACTTCTTGCGTAATGAATATTTGGGTAGCGATTACTACAGTTATGGTGGAACGGTATATGGTCCAGACTCTGACTTTTTTGCCCCCTTTATACTGAATTCGGAATCACATTTTCCACATGTAAAGAATTGGTACGATGCATGGCCTATTCTCCTGTATATTAATGAAAATCCAGATCACATCAACGGACTTGGCCATCGAGCAATGTTGGATTTATTGTCTTACGGCGGAAAAGATACGACCTACTTTGAATCTATGGAAAAGGTAACTGGAGTTTCTACTAAAGAATTACTGGGTGGAATGGCAAGAAGATTGGTAACTATGGACTTCAAGAGCCAACAATATTATTTGAAACATTTAGATGAACTTTTGAGAACTAACGGCAATTATGAAAAGATATATACAACACTGAAAAGTGGTAAAGGCGGCTGGATGACCGTCCCTGAAAACAAGGCTCCACAACAGACAGGCTACAACATTGTTCCTTTAGATGTTGATTTGAGCAAAGCTTCCGTTACCATTGATTTCCAAGGAACAAGCACAGCAAAAGGCGCTGATTGGAGAGCAAGCATTGTTACCGTAACGCATTCGGGGGATACCCGATATTCTACAATGTGGAACAAAGGGAAAAATTCATTGAATTTGCAAGGAGATGAAAAATCTGTTTATTTGGTTGTATCCGCAACTCCAGATGAAATTAAACATTTTAATATTGAAGAGGATGGTGAAACTTATCCTTATAAAGTAAAAGTAACAACAAAGTGATTGTGGATAATAATCATATTGTGGTTGAATGAAAAGCTTATCTAGGGTAAATATCAGAGTTTACGAAAAAAAGTGAATAAATGCCTGAACAATGGCACTGGTATCAAAATACCAGTGCCATTGTTGTTAGTATGCTCTGAAAATAATCTTTGGGAATTGAATACACAGCAGCTTCACTAATGTTATCCATCGGGATACATCCAAAGGTAGTTTCTGAGATATGGGGTCATACAAGTGTAACTATAACATTAGATACTTATTCACATTTATTAAACAAGAAAGCGATAGAGACATCACTAGAAATTGAAGAAAAATTCTATGATCAGAAATTCGACCAATAAATTTTAAAAACAGTTAATTATTAGCAACAAAATATGGATACATAATCACTTTTCGTAGTGATCGGGCATACAGTATTTTACCTATTACTGATAAAATGCGCTCCCTGAGAGCATCCTGCCTAGGAGGTCGGAGCTATGGTATATCGTGCAACATCCCGCAGAAGGTGTTCGCCTCACAAACGCTTAAATGCTGACATGCTCAGGAAAATATCCGCCGCCATGCTGCCATTTTACAAAGCTATTGCCACCCGTCGTTCTTTCGCCGTTCAATGGTCACGTGCTGTAGTGCATGGCAATTTGGATCGGATGAAGGCCCTTCTCTGCTCGGTAGCGCCATTTGCTGCCAAGCAAGGACTGGGCACGAATGGCATCGGCTATTTTATCTCCTTCTTGGCCCAGCCACCAATGCTGTATTATACGAACGGAACGACGATTCCACCCGGTACAGTCCAGTTTACATTTGAGCCGAGGGTTCACCGCGCCATCGCCAGAGCCGTTTTTCCGCTGTATCTCGAATTGGCACGCAATCGATGCTTTGCTTCTGCTTTAGCCAAAGCCATCAACCAGAAAGACCAGCGTGCGGTTACTCTGATGATCCGCAGCTTGATTCCATCCACTGCACTGAAATCCGTACAAATCGAGGATCATGGCTTTGCTTTGCTTTTTAAGTATCCTTACAGTAAATATCCATACCGAAATCTGCTCATTCAGGAGTTTTCTTAAAAAGGTCGCTACAGTCGTTACAGACGTTTTTGCTTGAGTTGATCGATCAGCTCTTTACCCAATTGTATAGCCATTTCCGTCAACATTCGGATTTCGTCCTTCGTTACATGGTCCATATGCGCCCCGCAGCAAATTGCAAAGTTACCCGCAAACTCTTTTCGCAAACGAACGGCAATTTCTTCGGTAATATAAAATTCCTTGTGGGCTTGCAATTGAACGGTTTGGATCGGCTCCAGTCTGGCGCCTGCTGTAATCGTTCCCAGATGCGGCTGATCGCCGCCGGAAATAAGTACGACCATGTCCTCTCCCATAAAATAGGCATCCAGCACAAGGCGGATACGCCCGCTTTCTTTTTGCAAATGAATCATATGATTCTCTCCTGTCTAAAAAATAGTATTGTGAATAGATTCACTTTATATGTTTCTATTCATTCTATCGCTTCCAGACCTGTTCCACAATTCAAAAAGACCCACAGCAGACCTCCGAAAATGGTGGCTTGCTGTGGGTCTTCTGTTGTTATTTTAAAAGAAACATTCCGTGTACCTTATTAACGGATCGTGATGGTATGCGCAGCTTTTCCGCTTGCGCCATTATTATCTGTCACCGTCAGCTCCACGGTATACGTTCCGGCTGTGGTAAATTTATGCTTTACCTTGGAGCCGGACGCTGTATCGCCATCGCCGAAGTTCCAGCTATAGCTGACGATTTCACCGTCTACATCACGTGAGGCTTTTCCGTTAAACTGAACGTTCTTGTTCTTCTTGGCTGAATCATTCGCCTGAATGATTGCAACTGGTTTCTCGTTAGAGGTCGGTGGATTCGGATCAGGGTCCTGCCCTCCACCCTTCGTTACATACAATCTTCCGGGTGCTTCCGTCTCCACTTCATTTCCTGCTGCATCCCTTACCCGGATCACGATGACTCCGCCTTCCAGGCTCAGAGAAGAGGAAGTGAAGTAAGTTCCTTCATAATGACCTGACGAAGTTTCGTTTAATGGAATTTCGTTTCGGGCCAAGGTGGTCAGATTGAAAGGCAATTCCACACGGAAGGATGCCTCCAATCCGGACGCACTGTCGAAGGATACCTGCACCGGTTGCCCTGGAGTGATACGCACATCCTCAGCAGGACTGATATTTTCCAGCTTCGGCAAGGCTGTATCGACATACACCGAACGGGTAACCGTAGTTACGTTCTCGGCAAGATCCTTGGCCGTTACCGTAATTTGATTTTCCCCTTCATTGATGAGCAACCGCTTGTTAAAGCTGCCGTCGCTTCCAAATTCGGCTGGCTCCCCGTTAATCGTCAAGTTGGTGAGGAACTCATCATACACCGTACCTGTTACACTGACGACACCCGCATTTGTACGGGCTCCTTCATCTGGCGAAGTCAAGATCAGACCCGGTTTAGTCTGGTCAAGTATGACGACCACAGGCTCGGAACGATCTGTTGCTTTGCCGTATACCGCCGCCTGAACACTCAGTGGATTGGCACCCGGCTGAAGATCGACTGCCAGACTGAACTGGCGATCCTTCACCTTGGTTGTACCAGCCAGTTCATTACCGTTAAAAAGCTGGATATCCGCTCCGTCTGCCGGGGAAGTACCTGTAACGGTGATTGTCTCTTCCTTCGTATACGTTGCCTTGGTCGGTGTTGTAATCGTTGGCGCATTAACCGGATATCTGACGATCGCCCGGATCATGTAATTGCCCTCATCCTCCGGTGATTGGCTCCATGCGCCGCTTACACCTTGCCAGCTACGAAGCGCATTGGGTCCACTCTCGTCTGTAGCAAGACCCGGAGCTTGCGTGCCTGCGCTTGGCTGCGTATAGACGATATAGAAGTCGCCTTGAACCGTTACGGGTTCAGGGAATTGTACGGTCGTCCACTGTGTTTCATCCCGAACGGCTGTGCCATCAAATGGACCAGCCAGCAGACGTCCCGGTGCACCTGCCGCACCAGATGCATCATATACGGAGTATTTGAACGCCGTTCCTCCCGGATTCGGGAAGGTTGAATTCCAGAACAGAAGCGACGCTCCTGTCACTTGAGCCACCTCTGATTCAGGTGTCATTCTGACTGCCCAGGAGTTGCCTGCCGCGTTAAAGGCTCTGGCATTTTCTCCGGTACCGTCATCGTAAGCGATGCCCCCCTGGAAGCCGATAAATGGCTTCAATGCGACATTCGCTTCCACACTGCCGTTCGGAGGTGCTGTGATCGTGACACTGTCGCTGTAATAATTTTCTGCTGCAATGGATAATGTATATGTCCCTTCCAGCACATCCAGCGTAAATTCTCCAGCCTCATTGGTTTCTACCGGAGCAATGCGTGCATCCTCCAGCACAAGCACTTTCGCTTTTCGGATCGGTTCACCGGATTGCTTATCGGTAATGACTCCGTGAATCGTACCATGAGGTACCGCTTGGAGACTAAAGTTCGCTCTGATTACTTTATTATTCTCAATCGTGACCTGCTTCGTTTGAGGCTCATAGCCATAGGCTTCAGCCTTCAGCGTATAATCGCCTGCTACGTGAATGAAGCTGTATTTACCTGTGGTCGGATCGGTTTTCACCGAACGTCCGGTTTCCAGTACGGTAACTGTGGCGCTGGCAGGAAGACTTTCGAGACCGACACGTCCACTGTCCACCGTTGTTTCCGTCGGCTTCACTTTTTCCTGGAATTCACTCTTTTCGGTGCTTGTAATTTTGTACAGTGGGAATTGTTCTTCCGCTTTTTCCAGTTTGATATTCGACTCAGGTACTACATCCTTGGTCACTGTCGAAGCTGGAATGCCCAGTACACGGAAATCGTCAATGTACCAACCGTTTTTGTTCACACTGTTATCCGATTTCAAGCGGAAGCGAATTTGAATCTCATTGCCGGTATAGCTATCCAGATTGTAGTAAACTGGAGTCCATTTTTTCCCATTAGTGTTATGAGAGAATTTGCCCAGCTCGGTCCAGGTGTCGCCATTATTTTTGGACACTTCTACATAACCGAAGTCATAGCCGGACTCAATTTCAAACCAGTGGTTGAAGGTAAGTGTTGCGTTCCGCACACCATTCAAATTAATTTTTGGAGAAACCAGCGAAAAGTCAGCTCCGCTCTCATAGTTACTATCGAGATCGGTTGCCCATACGTTTGGTCTGGATACTGCACTCTCTGGTCCCACTTCTGTGGGGATGCCACGTTCCCATTCATCCTTGGTACCAGAATGAGTCCAGCCGTTATCCGAGTTGCCATCAAACGAATCGCTATACAGCGTATCCGGCACTTCTACTCTCAGTGAAGCCTCATTCGACTTGGCTCCCTCGTTACCACTGTAATCCTCGGCCGCCACTGCATAATGATAGGTCGAGCCGCTGACCGTGATTGTATCGGTGAAGGTCAGTCCAGAGGTTGTACCCAACGAAGTATAATTTTTGCCCGATTGGGTGGAGCGATACACCTTATACTGCTTCACGTCTTCATCGGATGAAGCATTCCAGGCCAGCGAGACGTTGCCGACTGTATCCGCTTCAGCAGTCAGATTACTTGGCGCGGCAGGTGCAACGGTATCCGGCTCCTGAATCGACAGATCGTCGATATACCAGCCATCTTTTACAACCGTATTATCACTTGTAAAGTTGAACAGAAGGTATACCTTCTGACCTGCAAATGCTCGCAGATCGAGATATTGTGTTTTCCAGCCGTTGCTGGTGCCTGTAAATGATAATACCTGCTCAAATGCATTCTGATTGTTGGCGGTGGCTACATACACCTTGCCCAAATCAGAATTGTTTTCAATATCGTACCAATGCTTGAAGCTGAGCAACGCCCCTTTGGGACTATTGGTCAGATCAATCGGAGGAGCGAGGAAATAGCTGTTAGAGTTGGACGCATATTTGCCTTCGAGATTGGTCGCAAGGACCTTCGTTCCCGAATGTGCGCTTCCGGGGCCACTTACCGGGGTTCCCCATTTCCAGACACTACCCTGTCCACCGACATTGATACCAGCAATATCCTTTTCAAAATCCTGTGTATAGCCAGGTTTGACGCCTTTGGAGACATTAACCTTGTACACTTCGGTTTCAAAACCGTTATTGCCGTAATCATTCACGCGAATATAGTATTCCAGACCGACGCTATCCACCAAGAAAGTCGGGATGGACGCTTGATATGTACCGTCTTTGCTGTCGCCGGAGGTCCGTTCCAACGGAATATATACATAGTTTGACGTACCCGCTGTTTTGGCAAAGGCCTCAACTGCTGTCACCCCGACATTATCCGTTACATGAGCAGTCAGAGGTATGTCAATGCCCTCGAATGCCGCAGCAGACGGTGTATGCTCCAGAACAGGCGCTTCCAGATCATCTCCACCTGTTACAACTTTACCGGATACGGAGCCCAAGCCCTGAACGACAGAGCCGACTGCATCCAATGCATTAATGACACCATGTCCGTAGCCATTGTTCGGAGAGGTCGGATATGTGCTATCCGTGCGTGGTGTAGCTGTATTTTCCAGAATTTCTTCCAGTTGATCCACGGTAAGCGAATGATTCGCTTGCAGCAACAGAGCCGCAAGTCCCGCTACATGAGGGCCCGCCATGGAAGTTCCGTTATATCCGCCTTTATAAGCACCGCCAGCAACGGATGATCGAATATTTACACCCGGTGCAGAAACTTCGGGCTTCACTTCGCCATATGGCGACGGTCCCAGCAGTGAGAAGCTAGCCAGCTTGTCATTAAGATCGGTTGCTCCAGTGGCAAAGGATTCCGGATAGTTAGCCGGATTCGCTACCGATCCAGGACCGCCCGGATTGGAAAGGGAAGTATTACCTGCGGAGAATTCAGGGAATATCTGTGCATCCCGCCATGCTTGAACCACAGGTCGGAACCATTCATCGAGGCCGGGTCCGCCGCCCCACGAATTGTTCACCACGTCCGGTGCAAGCTCGGGATGAAGATTGCCTTGGGCATCCCTTGGCGCAAGCAGCCATTGACCGCCGTCGAGTATAATTGCATCCGTCGTTTCCGGATTAAAAATCCGAACGGCAATCCACTTCGCGCCAGGCGCAACGCCGACCCGGTTCGTTCCATTTTCCTCGGAGCCGACCATCGTTCCCATCGTATGCGTACCGTGGGAATCCGCTTCCTGATCGACCGGCAACGTCGCATGACTATGCGGATCGTACCAGCTCAGCTCGGGATTCACGACATTGCCTGCCGCGTCCAGACCGCGCCATTTGCGATGCAGGGCCGGATGAGTATAGTCTACGCCTGTATCGAGATTGGCCACGACGATTCCGGTTCCGTCGATTCCTTGTTCCCATACTTGCGGTGCATTAATATGTGATATATTCCATTCCACGGTAGACGGGTCTACAGCGTTCTTACCTGCATTGTCTGGCTTCGCCGATGTTTTACTATCGTCCTTTTCCAGCTCTACTGCTTTCTCTGCGGTTGCAGATTTTGCCGTGTCCACTGTCGCTGTTTCAGCAGTTTTGGCTGCTGTTCCCTCTGCCTGCTTGTCAACTGTCGCCTTTTGCAGATAACGTGTTTCATTCGGCAAAATTTTGTCTACCTCAGGCAGCTGCGAAATATGGTCCAGCACCTCCTTGGTGCTTGTGACCGCCAGGGCATTGACAATAAAGTAGCTTTTATATTCCTTCACTCCGCCGCTCTCTGATTGTTTATCCAAATAATTTTCAAGCCCGTATTGGGTTCTTGAAGCGGTTTCACGCAGAGAGCTGATCACATTGCTGCGAACAGCCATTTTGGCGGCAGAGGGTGTTATTTTCTCAAGCGAGGCCTTTTGGAGAGCATTTTTGGAAACCTTGTTCGTGTCTACCTGTTCTTTTAATTTGACCAGATAGGTTACATAGTTGTTCTCCTCAAACTGTTTGGTCAGTTTAGGGGATACCTTCGCAGTCGTTACTTTGTGCGCAGCTGATTTCAACTCCAGCTTGGAGCCATCCGGTGTGTTATTCGCCAAAGCGGGTTGAACAAAAGAAAAGGCCATAAGCAAAGATAGTCCGATAGATAGTGGTTTCTTAAATCGTTTAGGTTTAATCAATTACTTCTCCACTCCTTTTACTAGGTTTAATATTTCTGGTATAACCTGTACGAGAGTAAGACCTCATGCCTTCTTGCCTTCACATCAAATCTACGGGCTGTACAACATGATATGGTTGGCAACCACCTCCTTCATAGAATATAGAGGTCAGCATTTTGCATCATTCGATCCCCAACGCTCGAAAGTACAATTTGAAATCGCTCTTGGGATTGTTGCAAAATGCTCAGGTATAAAACGATTTGGATTTTCTTAGGTGAGTTTATTTCATAGGTGAATGTATTTCATAGATGAGTTTGTGAATCAAAGATAACATGCGATGAAATTCAGCAGATACCAAGGAGAACAAGCAGGAGAATGTCGAAGAGAGAACATGCTATAACACGACATGTTATATCGTTACATTTTATATTAAAAATTGATATAAAAACATATATTATGGATAGTATATAGTTATCAAAACAGATATACAAGTGATTTTTTTGCAATTTCCTTGAAATTTATAATTTTTGTATTTTCTATGTACGAAAACCCCTTTGTAGCGGCTGCGTTAATGTTGCATTACACGGTTAGCAGGTGTATGCAATCTCTGGACGAGCCGCTCCAAGGGATTTCCGAAGTCTTTCTAAAGAACGATCAGATCATTCTAGTTAAGTACCGAATTGACCGCAGCCAACGCGTCGATCAGGCCATATCCATAGCCGTTATTCGGTGAAGTTTTATATTGGCTGTCTGTCAGCGGCGTCGCTGTTTTCGAAATAACATCCTCCAGTTGGTCCACTGTCAAGGATGGCTTGGCCTGAAGCAGCAATGCCGCTAATCCGGCCGTATGCGGGCCTGCCATGGAAGTACCGTTCCAGCCCCCCTCATATACTCCGCCAGGAACAGAGGAACGGATGTTTACCCCAGGAGCCGATATTTCAGGCTTCACTTCGCCATATGGAGAAGGACCGCGCAACGAGAAGCTGGCCAGCTTGTTGTTGACATCAGTCGCTCCAGTGGCATAAGCTTCCGGCAGATTCGCCGGATTGGCTACAGACCCAGGACCGCCCGGATTTGACAGAGTCGTGTTACCTGCAGAGAACTCAGGGAAAATCTGTGCCGCTCTCCACGCTTTGGTGACAGGACGATACCATTCATCCAGCCCAGGTCCGCCACCCCATGAGTTATTCACCACATCCGGTGCAAGCTCAGGATGCTTCTTGCCATTTTTGTCTACTGGAGCCAGCAACCATTGACCTCCGTCCAGCAGAATGGAATCTGTCGTGCTCGGGTTGAACACTCGAACAGCAATCCATTTGGCACCGGGAGCAACCCCGATTTCATTCGTACCGTTACTATCCGAGCCAACGCTCGTACCAATCGTATGTGTACCGTGTCCATTTGAATCTGTTGGCAGTGATGCTCCATTAACCGCATCATACCAGCTCAGCTCTGGATTCACGACTTGACCGGAAGCATTCAAGCCGCGCCATTTTCTTTTCAGCGCCGGGTGAGTGTACTCTACGCCTGTATCGAGATTGGCAACGACAACCCCTTTGCCGTCAATGCCTTTAGCCCAAACCTGTGGTGCTTTAATTTTGGAAATATTCCATTCGGCTCGGCTCGGCGTTACAGCATCCTTATATACGGATTCCTCCACGGATTTTTGTGCATTCTCTTCCGTTACAGCCGTGTCTACAGCAGCTTGTTCGGCTGTCGCTTCCTCGACTGCTGGCTGGGCATCCTTATCTATTTCAACCTTTTGCAGCTCCCGCGTTTCATCCGGTAAAATTTTGTCTACCTCAGGAAGTGTGGCGAGATTATCCAATACCTCCTTGGTACTCGTTACCGCAAGCGCGTTCACGATAAAGTAGCTCTTGTACTTTTTGACGCCTCCGTTATTGACTTCCTTCTTTAAGTATTCTTCCACAGGCTGTTGAGATTTTTCAGCAGTATCAATGAGAGAGTTCACAACCGTTGTACGTACAGAAAGCTTAGCGGCAGCCGGAGAAATCTGGTCTGCGGAAGCCTTTTGGAAAGCATGCTTGGCAACCGACTCTGTATCTACCTGATCTTTTAATTTGACCAGATAGGTGACGTACTCGCTGTCACTGAATTGCTGGTTCAGCTTGGCTGAAACCTTGGCGGAAATGGTCGAAGCTCCTGCCGCGGTGGTTGTGCTTGCATCTCCGTACACCGGAGAAATCAGAGAAAAAGCAAGAATAGCAGTAAAACTAGCCGATAACGTCTTTTTGATATTTTTCGACTTAATCAATACTTTCCATCTCCCTTTACTTGGTTTTATGGTTCTCAAGAATAACCTGCCGACAGCCACGTGAAAAGCTCACAAAATAGCCTTTGGCCCTCACCTCCTTCAAAAAATATAGATTCTAGCATGGAATCCATAGGTCATGATTCTGTGGTGAACAACCAAGAGGGCAGGACCGAAAGAAACAGTAATCCTTCGGGCAAAGGTGACCGCTGATGCTCGTACAGCACCATTCTGCCTACCTCGTTCCCATGTAAATTTTTAAAATTCAGCTTATATCGCTTTGGAAAAAGTAAGAGAAAAACGTGAAGAAAAAGTAGGGTAGGAAGCTAGAAGTTATCGAGGGGTTTAATATCTGTGCATTAAAAACCAAATTAAAACAAAAGAATGATACAATTGGTATCTTTTGAATCTAGTATAATGTCATAAAAACAGATATACAAGCATTTTTTTGAATTTTTTCCCTTTTTCTTCGAAAACAAAAAACCTCTTCCGTTTTTACGAGCAGGTGCTAATCTTGAGGGCGCACCGCTAATCGTAAAAATAAAAGAGATTTTTCAGCATTCGTTCTGCACTCCAATAGAAGAGTTCAGAGAGGGCTATCTGCCGCTGTTTACAGGTATGGGAACCGGAACAGCTCCATCCGAAATGGATGGTTTTGATAGTGCTTGCGATCTACCGCATAGAGCAGCACATTCCCGAAAAGCCATTTGGCTGCACCCGCGACATGCATCCCGATCCACCAGTGCTATGGCTGCCGTGAGGGCTTCTCCTGTATGCTCGAAAAAATGCTCATGTCCGATCATGTCGTAGCATCCGGTTTTGTGAAGTAATGCCAGAGGCTGCGGCTGAAGGCCGGAAACAAGCACCGTTCCACCGGATTTCCGATATTTCTGAATCAATGTGGTAAAGTTAGATTCTCCTGTCATATCCATAAAGGGAACCTTACCCATACGCAGCAGCAAAATCCCTTGCTGGCGGTTAGCCTGACCTCCCATCCCCGAATTTTCCAATGCCGAAGCGGCACCAAAAAATAGAGGGCCTTCCACACTATAAATCGCCACCTGTGGGCAATCATGCTGCTCTGTTACCATATGGGCACCGACTTTTTCATGCTTAACGGAAGGATCGGGTAGTACCTTATCCACTGAAAGTGCACTGCTCATACGCTTGACGAACAGCACAACGGCCAGAATCAGACCTACTTCAACAGCCGTGGTCAGCGTCGTAAATACTGTCAGTAAAAAGGTGACAACCAGTACGATAGAGTCCGCTGTCCGCGTCTTGAGGATGTGTGCAAAATGTTTGCGCTCGCTCATATTCCAGGCGACCACCATCAACACCGGAGCCATACTCGCCAGCGGAATATTGGATGCATACGGAGCAAAAACCACCAGAATGAGCAGTACAATTAAGCCGTGTACAATACCCGACATGGGAGACACGGCACCACTGCGGATATTTGTGGCTGTGCGTGCAATCGCCCCCGTCGCAGGAATGCCGCCAAATAGCGGTGTGAGCAAGTTGGCAACACCCTGTCCGACCAGCTCACGATTGCTGTTATGCCGGGCTCCTGTCATGCCGTCAGCAACCACTGCCGAAAGCAGGGATTCGATAGCTCCCAGCATTGCGATGACAAGTGCGGGCGGCAGCAGCTTCACAATCAGGTCCCAGGTCACGCTTGGAACATGCAGCTCAGGCAGAGATGCCGGAATTGCGCCGTATGCGGAGCCGATCGTTGCCACCTGACCCGGAAAAAGCCAGGTTGCCACCAACGTGGATAAGAGCAAGCCAACGAGTGAACCGGGTACCTTGGGCCATTTTTTAGGCACCAGAATGAGGGCGGCAAGACAGATACCCGCCGTCAGAATACTGTACACATTCAGTGAAGGCAGGCGATGGATCAGCTCTGCCATAGAAGGCAGAAACGTTTCATGCCGCTCTACTCCGCGCAAGCCGAGAAAGTTAGCAATCTGACCGCTGAAAATCGTCACGGCAATGCCCGCCGTAAAGCCAATCGTTACCGGCTTGGGGATGAACTTAATTAACGCGCCTAGCCTCAGCACGCCCATTAAGATGAGCATAATCCCCGCCATAAAACCGGCTATGAGTAAATTCTCATAACCGTACTGCATGACAATAGCCAGCAAAATCGGAATAAAAGCGCCCGTCGGTCCGCCAATCTGAAATTTGGACCCTCCCAACAGTGAAACCAAAACTCCTGCCACAATGGTCGTGTACAGCCCGTATTCCGGCTTTACTCCTGATGCAATGGCAAACGCCATACCGAGCGGAATTGCCACAATTGCCACGATACTTCCGGAAATCAGGTCCTTTCGCAAAGCTCCTGCGTTATATCCCTCGAACCTTCCCATCCACTTCATCCTCTGTAACCCTTCTTTTCTGTAGTAGCATTACTTCTCGTTCCGAATACCCTCCAGCAACGAGATCGCTTCGACCAGATGATTGTCAAAAATTTGCCGCGCCACCGCAAGCAGTTCCGTCAAGAGCGGGTCCCGCAACGAGTAAACGACCGTCGTGCCTTCCTTGATGCTGCTCACCAAATTTTTGGCTCGCAACACGGCCAACTGCTGCGATACGGCAGAGCCTTCGGAACCGAGCGCAGTCTGTAGCTCATTTACGTTCCGCTCCCCTTCACTTAACACCTCCAGAATGCGGATGCGCAGAGGGTGAGCCAATGCTTTGAAAAAGTCGGCCTTAAACTTCTGGAGATCCCCTTCCATGCTTGCTCCGTCCCCCTCACAAAAATTGTCCTGTAAACCATCAACAATCTCTGAATATTTGAATATTTAGACAATAACAGGTTTGGGTCATTTGAACTATGATCTAACTCACACTTCACTATGATTAAAGTCACATCTTTCCATTCTCCCTCTTTTCAGGGTTGACAGCTTCCACAGGTTTCCATTAACATAGCAATTAACTTTAGGAAAAGGGGGGCGACAGACATGACTGAGCTTTACATGATGGTGACAGACAGGCAGCATGACAAAACCATATATATGAATTTTCGTCTCATCGGCCCCGTTCGGGCGACATGATGGGTGACATCGCGCTGTCTGACGGCGTGATTAACCAGGCTTTTTTCTGTATTTAATGCTATTGGAAGAACAGGTTATTTTACGTATTAATGATGTATAGATCATGACGTGTAATGACACTTTCGGTGCAGGAAGCCGTAGACGACAAGTCTGCGGCTTTTTTTATTTTCTTTTTTAAAGCTTAATTTGTAAGTAATTTTAGATTTCAGGATTTTGCAAAATCCTGATTTACATGAAGAAGGGAACTATCCAACCATATGAATATACAGCACACAACAGACTCGTTCTTAGAAAAGGGACCATACAGCCATCTTATGAAGCTTCCGGCTGGCGATTTGACCGTATATGCTTCTCAGCAGCTTTTCTCCTCGCTGGATTACAAGGTGTTCGAGATGGCTAATAACAATTTACAAATTCCCGGTATCCGCTATATGGGCTATACTCCGGATGTGCATGTAGGCGTCGGAACCTGCATCGGCACGACAGCGGTATGGGGAATGGAGGACGGCTATGTATCTCCCTCCATCGTCGGCAGCGATATCGGCTGCGGCATGCGCGTACACCTGACAAATTTGCACAAGGATGCCTTGAAGGAAACCAAGCTGCGACGCAAGCTGGTCAAGACCATTGATAAATATTTGCCGATGGAAGCCCACCAGCGGGGACATTATTCAGATATCCGGCTGGAGCATATTGTACGCAAGGGCCTGCATGGGTTACCCAATAAATATATTCCAGACAGCTACACGCCTAAAAAATCAACCTCACTCACCCATGTAGAGCACAGTAAATTCTCATTTGATGAAGAGGTACTTAATCTCGTCGAAGATCGCACGTGGCACCGGGCTCACCGACAGCTTGGCACGCTGGGTGGAGGCAATCATTTCGTTGAAATTCAGGCGATTGAGATTGCCGAGCACAACCGTGAAATAGCCGAAGCCTGGGGAATGTTCGACGGTCAGGTTGCCGTCATGGTCCACTCCGGATCACGTGCCTGGGGTGGAGCGGTCAGCCAAACCAGCTCGTCTGCCATTGCCAAAGCAATGGGTCGCCTTGGGCTTGGTACCTCTGATCCAAGGTTGGTATTTGCCCCCTCTGGAGCATCCCGAAGCTGCGCAGTACATCAATATGATGTACTCGGCGCTGAACTATGCGGTGGTGAACCGACATTTGATCGCTTTTTCCGTGCGTGAAGCCTTCCGTGATGTCTTTGGTACAAAGTGCGAGTTGCGCACCTTGTACGATCTGATGCACAATTATGGTTGGGAGGAATCCCACCCGGATCACGGTAACGTGTTTGTGCATCGTAAAGGGGCTACCCGCGCCCTTCCAGCCGGACATCCCGACAATCCAAAACCTTACCGGGAAACAGGACATCCGGCCTTGATTCCCGGCTCTATGGGGACGTCCTCCTATATTATGGTCGGTCTGCCGGGCGGGCAGGATAACTTCCACTCCATTTGCCATGGAGCGGGCCGTATCCGTTCACGCTCTGCGACCAAACGGCTCGTAAGTGTGGACGATTTTGCCGGAGCACTTGGTGTAGGGACAGACGACGAGATTGTGGTCAATCAGTCATCGCTGGAAAGCATTCTCGACGAATCTCCCCAAGCCTACAAAAATGTAGATGATATTATTGAAAGTGTCACCGGGGCAGGACTCGCAGCCGTTGTAGCTAAATGCAAGCCGCTGGCCGCCCTGAAAGGAGCCAAATAATTGAGTATAGACATCCCAGCTATTTACGAATTTGATGAACGTACAGATGGGCGTATTACCGGCTATGCCGCTTATGCCCGTCTGATCGACGGCATCAGTGAGGCCCTATATAACCGCTATGGCGTAAAATATGAGCTGTATGCCAGCGACGATCCCAATATTGAGTATTGGGACTTGCTGGAGGAGGACATTCGTTCAGGCAGCCCGGATCTGGAGCATGTGGCACGGGTCTTTGATCGCCTGGAGGAACGTACCATCCAATATGACGATGACGGGCCCACTCCAGAATACGGCGTGCACCTGTCTATGCGTAATAATGTATTCGCCTATCCCAAGTGGGGCATCGCGCTGGCGCGGGTTCCCTTTTTCCGTGAAAATGGCGTATATAATGAAGATTACGTATTTGCGACAGGCGATCAGGAACTGCAAGGCTTCCTCGCGGGGGTACGCGGGCGTGAACGCAAGCAGAACATGAAGCGGGTCACCGTCTTTACGGACACAAGCCGCGGATTATCCCGGCAGGCGGAGCCGATTACCCGTGCCATTACGCGGGATGACGTTATTTTGAAAGCGGAAATCAAGCGCGATATTTTCCGTTCACTCGATCAGTTTTTTGAAGCAGATCGTACATTCTATCAGACTTATAATATTCCATACAAACGCGGTATTCTGCTGTATGGCCATCCGGGCAACGGGAAAACGACGCTTGTTAAATCTATTGCGAGCAGCGTACCAGGTCCGGCCGCCTACTGGCAAATTACGGAGTATACAACTAGTGAATCGGTCAAAGAGGTGTTCGAGGCGGCTACCCGTCTGGCTCCGATGGTGCTGGTCATTGAGGATATTGATTCCATGCCGCAGGAGGTTCGTTCCTTTTTCCTGAATACGCTTGATGGCGCTACTTCCAAGGAGGGCATCTTCCTGATCGGAACGACCAATTATCCCGAAAAAATTGATCCGGGTCTGATGAACCGGGCGGGTCGTTTCGATCGCGCCTATGAAATCAGTCTGCCGGACGAAGCGCTGCGACTGGCGTATCTCAAGCTGCGCAACTTCCTTATTTTTGCAGGAGAGACAGGTACACAGAAGGCAGCAGCGATGACTGACGGCTTCTCCCTGGCTCAGCTCGGCGAGCTGTATGTCAGCACTGCTCTGGAATGGCATGAGAGTGGAAAAACAGATATTGAGCTGATTATTAAAGGTATGAGAGGCGAGCTTGATAAGAGCCGTAAGCAGGACTGGTTAAAAAATGTGGCCGAAGGACGCGTTGGATTCTTCTAAATCATCATAAAAAGGAAGAACCTCTGATGCCCATAATGGCGCATTTAGAGGTTCTTCTTTTTTCCAGCTTCATTTTTATTCTGTTTCCCCGCTCAACCGATTTAAAAACTGAATAGCTCGTGAACTGGTGGGCTGCTCCAGAACCTCATGTGGCGTCCCCTGTTCAACGATCACACCCTGATCCATCAAAATCACATGGTCCGCGACCTCAGCGGCAAACTTCATTTCATGGGTGACAATGACCATGGTCATGCCTTCGGCAGCCAGTTGCTTCATAACTTTAAGCACCTCACCTACCAGCTCGGGGTCAAGCGCAGAGGTCGGCTCGTCGAACAATAGCACCTCAGGTTCGACCGCCATTGCCCGGGCAATACCGACGCGTTGCTGCTGTCCGCCCGACAACTGATGGGGATAGGATTCCGCTTTGTCAGCCAGTCCCACCTTTTTAAGCAGCTCCAATGCGCGTTTGCGTGCCTCGTCCTTGTTTTTCTTTTGAACGGTGACTTGTCCCTCCATTACGTTTTGAACTGCTGTCATATGCGGAAACAGGTTGTAGGATTGAAACACCATACCCGTTCGCTTGCGCAGCGCCAAGATGCTTTCCTGCCGCAGCTTCGTTCCTTTGGCAAAATTCAGTGCAATATCCCCCACCTGAATCTCACCCTGATCGGGAACCTCCAGCAAATTCAGACAGCGCAAAAGCGTTGTTTTTCCAGAGCCGGACGGGCCGATGATTACCAGCACCTTCCCTTTATCCAACGTCACATTAACACCCTTCAGCACTTCCAGCGAGCCGAACGATTTGTGTATATTCCGAATTTGGATCACCGTACAATCTCCTTTATCTGACGGAAAAACGGCTCAGCCGCTTCTCCAGGTAATTTTGCAGCACGGTCAATACGGTGCTAAACAGCAGATAAATAACCCCCGCCTCGGTATACACCAATAACGGCTCATACGTGGTGGCTACAATCTGGTTAGCTGTTCTGAACATTTCCACATAGGTGATCGTCGCAGCTAGCGAAGTATCCTTTACCAAACTGATGAAAGAATTCGCTAACGGCGGTACGGACACACGGGCTGCTTGCGGAAGCACGATACGTCGCAGCACTTGCCAGCGCGTCATCCCCAAGGAGTAGCCAGCCTCCCATTGACCTTCCTGAATGGATATGATAGCCGCACGCATAATTTCGGAGCCATAAGCCCCCACGCTGAGCGTAAAGCCGATCACTGAAGCAATGAAAGGGTCCAGCGTAATGCCAACTGAAGGCAAGCCGTAGAAAATAATATACAATTGCACCAGCAACGGTGTTCCCCGAATCACCCACACATAGAAGCCGGAAATCAGCTTAAGTACTTTCCATTTGGACAGTCGAGCCAACGCCGTAACCAGCGCCAGTATCAAGCCCAGAGCAAAAGAGATAAGTGTGAGCGGAATCGTGAAAGAAACCCCTGCTTTCAGCAGAGGCAGTAATGAATCGATAATAATTTGTATCTGGCGATCATCCATTGTGCAGACATCCTTTAAAAAGATAAGTTTGCGAAAGTCCGGTTCGACATGGCGAGACTCCGGTTATTCGTGTGTTATTTGGATACGTCGGCTCCAAAATATTTCTCGGAAATTTTCAGATACGTACCGTCAGCCTTCATGTCAGCCAGCGCTTTGTTGACTTCCTTGATCAAGTCTTCACTGCCTTTATTAAAAACAGCCGCGCTGTGTGAAGCATCTGGAGATTCATCTACCTTTTTGATGGGAGCGTCAGGCTTTTGCTTCTTCAAATCAAGATAGGACAAACCATCATTGACGGTCGCATCCACTCGTTTGGATGTCAGGAGATCAATCGCCTGATTGAATCCATCCGTTGCCACAATTTCCGCGCCATTGCTCTTCGCGATTTGAGTCAGGTTACTGGTCAGGGATTGCCCGGCCTTTTTACCTTTCAGATCAGCAAACTTTTTGATGTCATTATTATCCTCGCTCACGATCAGCACTGCCTTGGAGACAATGTACGGATCGGAGAAATCGTATTTTTGCTTGCGCTCATCGGTAATGGACACTTCATTGAACACCGTGTCAAACCGTTTGGAGTTCAATCCCGCGAATATACCATCCCATTGCGTCTCGATAAACTCCGGCTGTACGCCCAGACGCTTACTTACTTCAGTTGCAATATCGACGTCGAAGCCTGTCAGCTTACCAGCAGCATCATGGTAGGTAAATGGAGCATAGGTACCTTCCGTACCGATTCGCAGCTTGCCGCTCGCTTTTACAGATTCCAAAGTAGCTGTGGCGGTTATATCTGCTTTTCCATTAGTAGACCCGGCATCCCCGGTAGAAGCATTATTTGAATTAGCACCTTTGTCGTTGTTGCCGCAGGCCGAAACCAGCAAAGCCATTACGATCAGTACGACTGGTAAAAATCTAAATTTTTTCATGTTAACCACACTCTTTTCCTTTTTCTTGATAACCTAGCACTTAGCTGGCTCATTGAATAGTACATCATTCATTTTTACACGTCAATGCTTTTATCCAATAATCCCTATGCAAAAGGTGAGCTATAGCATTTCTGGGCCCAAAGTTATCCTAGGTTGACTCATTCATAGACAGACTATTCATTTTATCTATCCTCACAGTAACTTTTTTCTGTACCTTTACGTCCAAGGTTTCGTATAATTGATTTCAATATGAAGATTAGTAATATTTACCTCGTTTTCGATTGAAAGGAAGGCATTATGGAAACCCAAAATTCAACCCTATCCTCTGCTTCACCCGAAGGAAGACGTTCAGCTTGGGCCACCTTCACTTCGCCTTTAAGGCAATCCAAAGCGTTCACTCTTCTGTGGCTTGGACATTGGATCGCTATGCTGGGAACCTCAGTCACCACCGTCATTTTGCCACTGGTTATCTATTCCCTGACGGGCTCGACTACAATCATGGGCCTGGCGATGACTGTCTATATGCTGCCTAACGTGCTTATTCTGCCCTTTGCAGGGATGATTGTAGATCGGATCGACCGAATCCGTCTGCTTCTGTTCACCAACATTGCCCGCTTTGGGCTGATGTTCGCTGCGGCGGTGCTGATGTTTACCGACGGGATGAAACTGCCGTATCTGTTCGTTGGCCTTGCCTTATACGGATTGATGGACGGTATCTTTAATCCGGCTTATTCTGCCCTGCGCGCACAGGTGTTTACGCCGGACATTCGCAATGCGGCTAACGCGCTCAGTCAGATTAGTATTCAAGCCGTCCGCCTTCTCGGCCCTCCACTGGGCGGCTTCATTGTATCCTTCACCTCACCAGGGATCGGCTTTGGTCTGGATTCTGTCGCCTATCTGATATCTTTTGCCTGCTTCTGGATGCTGAGCAGTCATTTGGCCTCGCTCATCGGTGAGCGCCAGGCAAATGCAGAACAACAGGATCAGGAAGGTCAGCATTTTCTCAAAGATTTTATTGCGGGCTTTACGATTCTTAAAAGTCATCCGTGGCTGTGGATTACGATTCTGGCTTTTTCCTTCATTAATATTTGTTACTCAGGCATTATTGCAGTACTCATTCCGTGGCTGTTCAAGGTTCATCATAGCTACAGTCCAGTCGTGTATGGCGTTGCGATGGCAAGTAGCGGCGTCGGCGCTATGCTGGGTGCCTTTGTATACGGGTCGCGCAAGCACTGGAAGCATCGCGGCCTGCTCGCTTACCTCGGGGCTTTTGTCAGCGGGCTTGCTTTATTATTGTTGTCTGTAGTCACCTGGATGCCGGGACTGATTATGAGCATGATGCTTGAAGGGTTCGGCATTATGATATTTGCGATCATTTGGGAAACAAGCCTTCAGGAAATGGTTCCCGCCGAATCCTTTGGCCGTGTAGCCAGTCTGGATCTGATGTTTTCCTTTGCCTTACTGCCCTTAGGCTATCTGGCTGTGGGTTCGATGGCGGACAAGCTTGGCGGCATTTTCACTATCAGTCTGTTTTCAACCGTTGGCATGTGCATCGTGTTGGGCGTTTTATGTGTGCCTCATATCAGGCGGTTTCAATAAAAAAAGCTGCTCCTGCAGGTTCATTTGCGAACCTTGCGGGAAGCAGCTTCTTTTCATTTTGTAGCCTTATGCCCTATAAGGGCTAGTGGAATCGATTCATTATGTGTTAGCCTCTGTTCCGTCCAACGGAACGGAAGATCAAACTTACGATAACAACCAGCACAATCGCACCAATTAATGCAGGGACAATGTAGAACGATCCGATTTCAGGACCCCAGTCGCCCAGAATCAAGCCACCCAACCATCCACCGATAAAACCAGCGATAATGTTACCAATCACGCCACCCGGAACATCACGACCTGCGATAATTCCTGCCAACCAACCAATAATACCTCCAACAATCAATGCCCATAACCAACTCATTTTACTTCACCTCATTTAAGTTTTTATCGTTGTGTTCTATTATTAACCACTCGAACTCCTTTTGAACACGTTGAGCACAAATGGTTAATATTACCTAATGAACAGAACAATGACTTAGGAGCTTGATACCATCCTACGTGCCTAACTGCTTATTTATAACCCTTGTGTGAAAAGTGTGTATAAAATACAGTCATCCTTGTATTCCTGCTTTTTTTGTGCCATCCTCACATTATGGCTTCATTGAAGTCGCTTCATGCATACGTTGCAAAAATAACAGATGATAAGGAGTGACCCCAACTGGAGTGTCGTGTCGGATGCGCCGCGTGCTGTATTGCTATTACGATTTCATCTCCTATTCCCGGCATGCCTGATGGAAAACCGGCTGGTGTCCCTTGCCCACAGCTCACTTCGGATAACCGTTGCCGATTGTTTGGCAAGCCTGAGCGGCCAGCCGTATGCAGTGGATTTCATGCTGATGAGGATACGTGCGGAAGCACAAACGAAGAAGCATTTGAGCTGCTGAGAGAGCTGGAAGAGTCTACTCTACCGGGTAAAGCTTGAGTAGATACTCGTTCTATATATGAAGGAGGATTTTTTCACTATGAATTTCATTGAAAAAAGAATTGCCGAATTGAAGCAGTATCAACCGGATCTGACCGCCCCGAAGGACATCGAGCAGTTCTGGGACAAAACACTGGAAGATGTACAGGCTAAACCCGTGTGTGCGTTCAAAACACCAGTGGAAACGCCGTATCCTCATATTCATGCCTCACGGGTTACCTTTGAAGGTGTAGATGATACGCCGCTGCATGCATGTATATACGCCCCCAATTTGCCGGAAATCAAAAGCTGCCGTGTATTGTCCTTTTCCATGGCTACACAGGTGGCAAGGGCTATCCTGAGGATTACTCGTCCTGGCTGATGCTTGGCTTTGCTGTATTTGCCGTAGATGTACGCGGTCAGGGTGGTGAAACAGGAGATCGTTTGGATGATCCTCATGGTACGGTTAAAGGCTGGGTAACGAAAGGAATCCTGGATAAGGATACCTGCTACTACAAAACGATAACGACAGATGCCCTCAGAGCCGTAGATTGGGTGGCAGAGCAGCCGGATGTGGATGCGAGCAAAATTGTAATCTCTGGGGCTAGCCAGGGCGGCGGACTTGCATTAATGGTAGCTGCACTCAGTGATAAAGCTGCTGTTACGGTGGCTGACATTCCTAATATGTGCCATATGGATTTTGGTATGATGAATTCTACCAGCTCGCTGACGGAAGCTGCCGAATTCGCAAACCGATTTCCAGAGCATTTGGAGCAGGTGCTACATACATTAAGTTATTTTGACGTGATGAATCTTGCTCATCGCATTCATATTCCTGTCATGGTATCAGTGGGACTCAAGGATACCGTATGTATGCCGGAAACGATTTTTGCCGCATATAATCGCATTGAATCGCCCAAAACGATTGAAATTTATCCATTTACCGGTCATTGGGTGGACGGCTTTCAAAGACGTAAAACTGCTGAGTTTTTAGTGAAGGCATTCAATTAAATTAGTTTCCGGTGCACAAAAAAAGAACACCACGCGTCAATCTGCGCAATGCTCTCTTCTCTGCTGCACCGGGGCTAGTCCCGCTTGAGGGGCTTAAGGAGCAGATCCTCGAATCTCACTCGACCTTTACTAAAATATTACGATGCGGCTCGCTGTTCTGCTGCCGAATCCCCTGTCCATTTTTTCACCCAAATCCAATCCATAATGATCAGACCAAAAGGAATGAAGGACGCAAACATAATGAATAGAGGCCGCCGTAGGGACCAATTCAGTGCTGTTTTGCCATAGATCAAAGCGACGAGGAGCAGCAAAAAGCTGATCCGGTATATGTTACCGATCACCATGACTGTCTGGGTCATGCCCGCAGCTTGCAGCGGCTGATGGGTGAATAGTATTGCCAAATACGCTATACCTTGAATCCAGAGCATGAGTCGGACACGCCCCAAAGGTGTTCTTAACACAAATTCGTTCCCCTTTCCAAAAGCAAGGATGTTCTCTCATCCTGCACTTCTTTCATTATAACGAAAAGATTCCTAAACTCCAACCGATTCAGCTTCAACTCCAAATAATCCAACTTCAAGTTTTGACCAAATGAGTTGTGTCTGATACAGTTGTGTAAGAGGTGATTGCAAAATGCTTAAACTGGGTATACTGGACCAGTCTCATATTCCTGAAGGTGGTACTGCTCAGGATGCCTTATCCCATACAACTGCGTTAGCGCGTGAAGCCGACAAGCTGGGATATAGCCGTTATTGGGTGTCTGAGCATCATGCGTCCAAAATGCTTGCACACTCCAGTCCTGAGGTGCTGATCGCACATTTGGCTGCGAATACGTCACGTATTCGTGTCGGCTCAGGCGGTATTATGCTGCCACACTACAGCGCATATAAAGTCGCTGAGAATTTCCGGCTGCTGGAGGCGCTTCATCCGGGTCGAATTGACCTGGGTCTGGGACGTGCTCCGGGCGGTTTGCCGCTGGCAACACGTGCCTTGCAGGAAGGTAAGTACCAATCCGTCGAGCAATATCCACAACAGATTCTCGATTTAATTGATTATTTCCATGATTCTGTGCCTGCCAACCATCGGTTTGCCGGACTTCATGCGGCACCGACGATTTCGACCATTCCTGAGCTGTGGCTGCTCGGTTCCAGTGGAGAAAGCGCAAGATTAGCCGCGATGATGGGCGCATCCTATGCCTTTGCCCAATTTTTCGGCACACCAGGTGGGGTAGAAGCTACCGCACGTTACCACGATCAGTATCAGCCTTCCATCCTGGGCGATAAGCCCCGCTCCATGGCGGCAGTTACTGTGTCATGCGCCGAAACTACAGAAGAGGCCGAGCAGTTGGCTTCCAGCGCCAGCCTGTTTTTCCTGTTGCTTATGCAAGGCAAAGAAATGACTTCACTGCCATCAGTGAAAACAGCGCTGTCCTATCCGTACACGGAGTTTGATCGCGAGCGACTGCGTCAGTCAGCATCATGGCGCGTTGTCGGTACACCCGATCAGTGTAAGGAGCAATTACTGCGCTTGGCTGAGCAGTATCGTACCGATGAGGTGCTAGTTGTCTCATCCATTCATGACTTTGATAAGCGCGTTCAGTCCTATCGTCTGCTGGCCAAAGCTTTTAATTTAGCTTAAACACGATTGAACCTAGAAATACCTATATTTGGAAACGCAAAGAACCCCCGCCTGCCTGTAATGGCAAACACGGGGGTTCTTTGTTAAGGGACGGTCCATTAGGACCAAGCCCTCTGTGCTATGGAAGTAGTTCAAGCACCACTAAAGTCGAATATCACATGGTACTTTAGTAGTACGAACACCGGAACCAAAGTTCTTAAATCGCCCTCCTAAAGTTCCGGTACACATATACCAAAGGCGCATACTATATAATCCAATATTGAAAAGTATGGACCCAAAAGTCCCATGTTCTTTACTCATTCCGGGCATGATCCCTGTTGTGCCTTAAGGCTCTATACCCCATACCAGCTTGCCCTGTTGATAAACGGTTGCACGGTCCCAGTTTGCGAAGGCAGTTTGGCTGGAACCATACGAATAATCATTGGTTTCATCAAAATTGCTCCAGTTCGCAGCATGGATACGGGGTTGAATTTCTCCGCTTTCCCCGCCGGGCTGAATAGTACCCGCTCCATCAGTAAATGAAATTTCCACATATTTATCAGCCTTGGCCTTCGGCTCTGGCAATGTTACAAAAGTCGATTTTACCTTTTCATTTCCAACCTTGGCCCAGTCTACAAATAATTGCTGACCTTGTTTGCTTTCATCTGTGTAATAGTAGCGAATTTTCAAATCACTCAGCTTGACAGCCGTTTTTCCTGTGTTTTTGATATTAAATTCAGGGCGGATTGCGTTATCCTTGGTATTCGTGTCTCCGGTGCGATACTGAAGCACAATCCCTTGATCGTCCCCGCCTGGTGTGCTTCCTCCGTTGCCGTTATCGCCGCCGTTGTTTCCACCACCGTTATCGCCACCATTGTTTCCGCCTCCATTATTGTTGTTGGAGCCTTCCAGAATGGCTTGTTTTACGAATTTACCGGAAGCTGACAATTGTGAATCAGGCCATCCCCCTTTACGGTTAGCGCCAGGTAAAAGCGCAGCAGAGGTTTCATTTTTATCGGCCAACGACCAGTTTGCCCAACTGATTCCACGACTAGCCAGGAAATCTGTCCATACCTTAGACTCATTCAGGAACGGCCCCCCGTTACCCGAAGCATCACTGGTTCCCCATTCCGTAGCAAATATGCCCACGCCCTTGTTCAGCGCGTAATCGACGCGATCCCGCAGGTATTGTCCGTGCGTACCCGCATAGAAATGCACGGTGTACAGCGTATTTTTGTCTGGAAGTGGGTTATCTGCTGCATCGTGTACATCCTGACTCCACATGCCTGTACCTGCAATAATAATATTGTCCGGGTCCTTGGCTCGAATAACCTGGGATACCTCCAACGCATAAGGACGAATTTGGTTGTTCCAGTTCACGTTCCCGTTCGGTTCGTTGGCAAGCTCGTAGATCACGTTTGGCAAATTCCCGTACTGAGTTGCAAATTCATTAAAGAAAGCCTTGGCTTCATTTTTATGAATGTTCGGATCACCATCCGAGAGAATGTGCCAGTCAATAATAACGTATAATCCCAGCTTCTGTGCTGCTTCAATGGCTTCCTTCACTTTATTTTTTAATGAAGGATTGGCAATATAACCATCTTCCTCGGTGTATAGCGCAACCCGGAACACGGAAATGCCCCAGTCGTCCCGCAGCCATTTCATCGAGTCCTCATTCACCAGATCCCCAAACCATTGGACACCATGAGAGCTGATCCCTTTGAGCTGCACAGGCTTCCCGGTTTTATCCACCAGCTTACCATTCTTCACTGAAAGTTGTCCGTAACGCTCCACGGGAGTTGTCCCGGCAGCCTCTGCGGTCTGCGCATTCCAGTTAAATCCGTTCGTTAACGTCAACAGTAACACCGCAGTTAACATCACCGCTACTCTTTTTGCGATCCTTGGCAGGACCCATTGCCCATTCATCATTTACACATTCCTTCCTTTTAATAAAGTGGATAAGCTTATCAGTACGTTGTTCTCCGCCTTTTCGCTCCCCTCCTTTATACAGCAAGAGGATCAGGTCCAACATTAGGTGTCACTTACCTGTATATGGATGTTACTACTATTATAGTTAGTTCCATGTTATATTTCGACTTTATGGTGGAAAATGAACAGGAAGTCACGGTTTCGGGACAAAAGACCCACCTGAAAATTGCGAAATTTGACGAATTTTGCCACTACGAAAAAGGATCCTAAAACTTCTAAAAAGCCTAAAAAAAAGACTGCTCCCCCATGCCCTTCGGCCCGGTATAGCAGTCTTATACATGATCATGTATGTGAATCGGATCGTGTTAAAAATATCGTATTAACGTATGATCTGCCTATTACCCCTGAGCGGCTGCCTGAGGTTTTTTGATCGTCTGATCTTCCTTCGTATCGCCGCCATCCGTCACTTGACCTGTCAGTATAGTCTCAGATGAGTTGCCCATTACCTTGTCGATCAGTTGCAGCCAAGGCTCTTCACTTCCACCACAGCTCTCAATATCACCGAGCAGGGAGTCCAGCGTGGTTCCTTCTTCCGGCAAATCAATAACTAAACTGTCTTCGTCTACCTGGATGGTGCAGCAGGTTTTCATTGTAAATCCCTCGCTTAATTCTTATTTGAGCATGCACACGCAAGCTCAGATAGGATGAATTCCCATGGATTCCGGGATAAGCCCCTTTGAATCCGTTTGAAATTATAAACCTATTGTTTTGAAATTGCAATGAACAAACCTTGAATTTTTTCAGAATTAGCGAGGGACTACATGAAATTTTTCAATAAAGGCTAGATCCGAGTAACAATTTGATCCACCAAGCCATATGCTACCGCTTCCTCAGCCGTAAGGAAGTGATCTCTATCGGTATCTTTTTCCACACACTCCAGCGGTTGCCCGGTATGATCTGCCAAAATACGGTTCAACTGTTTCCGGCTCTTGATCAGACGCTCGGCGTAAATCAGCACATCCGAAGCTTGTCCCTTGGCTCCGCCCAACGGCTGGTGAATCATAATCTCACTGTTGGGCAGCGCCATCCGCTTGCCCTTCGTGCCTCCGGTCAGCAAAATCGTACCAAAGCTCGCTGCCATGCCTGTGCATATGGTAGATATATCATTTTTCACAAATTGCATCGTATCATAAATGGCAAACCCCGCTGAAATGGACCCGCCCGGACTGTTAATATACATCTGTATGTCCTTCTCGGAATCCTCGGCGGTAAGATGCAACAGTTGCGCTACAATGACATTTGCCATTTGATCCTCAATCTCACCCGACACCATAATGATACGATCCTTTAATAGCCGGGAATAAATATCATAGCTTCGCTCTCCGCGACTCGTTTGCTCAATTACATAAGGAATGGTGCTCATTTGCCAAAACCCCCCTCTTGTTAAGCGGCCATCCTAGCCTGCATGCCATGGGAAGGATTAGAGTTCATTTGAGCGCCAGAAGAATAAAAGCTCTGATACAGCACAGATCCGGCAATCGCTATTGGCTCAGCCATATCGTTCAAGCCAAGCGCAATCCAGCGTTGTGCGTCTCCTGCACAAAAGGCCGCCAAATAAGCCTTAAGCCATTCCCGCTCCTCTTCATGCTCAGGTAGGGTTACAGACTCCAGCCCATTTCCCTCTTTGTGCTTCTGGGCAAGCAAAGCGCGGGCCCGGCTTAAGGCCGCTTTTACCGCACCTTCCGTCGTATTCAGCATCTTTGCCGTTTCCGACGCCGTATAGCCCCATACATCCCGCAGCACCAAGATGGTCCGCTGCCATGTTGATACATGTGTCATTAAATATTGAAGCGCCAGTTCCAGATCTGGTGTGTAATTTTCTTCATAACTCGGTGAAGGCTCATCATACTTTCGAGTATAATCTCCTTCGCCAGGCGCAGACAGGCGCTTTTGAGCATTTTGCCTGCGAATATCATCAATCCATCGATTCCGCGCGGAACGTATTAAATAAGCCTCGCCATTTTCCAGCTCATGCAGTTTTTTCTCAGATTGCAGCATATGCAGAAAAGTCGCCTGCGCCAAATCCTCCGCATCCCATGTGGAGCCTGTCAACGAAAGACAGTAGCGATACAACGCAGGAAGTACTTTTTGGAATGGTTCATTTCCCTTAGAGTGGGAAGATTCATTTTTCATCCGTTCGGATATCACAAAGGCCATATTTGGGGCCCCCCTTTGTTCAGTCCATTTGAGTTTGAGTGTTTCATTGAGGTAGACGGAATTACATATCAAAAGGATACGGTCGTTTAATGGTTTTATTGTAACAAGTAAAATAAACAAAAAACAGCTGATTCACGAGGCCTAGTTCGTTGCTACGGCAACTCCATTTACTTATAACTCCCTTCAACACATCTACCTCTGTCAAAATGAATGTCGATTTTTCGCAAATAAAGGAAGTTTCAATTCATCAAACGAGTGTCTAATAGCCCCAGCGACTTTATTCCTACTTTTGGACATATGTAAATTTTTATTTAAAAGAATACGTTAAAGCATCCTACTTCCATATTGAGGGCTTTGTCAAATTTTGAGACTAATCCACAATCATCCGTCCGGCTCCGCCGCCTTGCCAACGCCCTGCTGTACGTTTCCCCCGTCCAGCGCCTTCCAGAATAAGAACCAACTGTCTGTGTAGCTGTACCTGGGAATAGTCTCTGTATTCCGCACCGCTTCGGTTTGCAATGTAATGCTGGATTGATTCTCTGTCCACGGCTTCCAGGTTCAGGCACATGAGCGCAAACATACAATCCATCGGATCGGTTGCGCCACTTTTAAGCAGCTCGGATGCAAAATACCGCATCGTTTCCGGGCGCAATGTACTTTGATGCAAGCCTGCAAAGGGAGCATGGATATCGCTCCATGTATTGAATTCGGTAGCCATATCAGCAAAATCCTGATAATCCGAGCGAAGCACGGCTCCATCTTTGAGCTTAAACCTGCCCAGCTCCAGTTCATCCAGACCCAGCTCTGGCTCATCCTCCAGCACAATATCCGCATGATGAACAGTGAAATCCGGTCGATCCGTTTGTTCCATAAATAGCAGCTTCAACACCGACAGCCGCCCCATAGCCTTATATGGTACTTCCTGCTCTTGCTCCAGCAGGTACAGCCTGCCCTTGTGCTTTACAATGCCTCTGCCAATGGTCAGCGTGTGCTCCCCGACAGTGACGTTCATCCCGGTAATAATGCCATCCGAATAATCCTGATACCGGATATCCAGAAAACTGCGAGGATAATCTCGCAGATTTTCCAGCATCTCGGTTTTAAGAATACGGCCTTTCTCAAACTTCGGAACGATATGGGTTAACATGGTTTCCCTCCTTTCACAATTCTTCTTTATTCAGGGGAACAGACAGCCGATTCACACCGGGCGCAGGAGGTGGAACAGTAACTCCATCATCGGTGGGCTGAGCTTTACTTCCTCCGAGTAATCCAGTAAACAGGCGAAAATTCTTTTCTAAAAATCTGCGTATATCCATCGTGCTCCCCCTGATTGAAAACTGCGATTCATTAGGATTTTAAGATCTATTTATCTACCTTTACAGCCCGGCTCCCCGCTCGGCCTGCTCACGCAGGATATGATTCAGCTCGCGTTTATCCACGACGTAGGTACGAGCGATCAGATCGTGAAGGGCTTGTTTTCTAGCTGTAAAGGCTGTCATGATAAAGCCGATGCACAGAATGATAGCGGATATAAACTTACTCCAATGGCGGGCACTGGCACGTCCAAAGCTGAGCCTCTGGTTAAACTCATCTACCACGACGATCCCGAGAGCCAGCTTGCCCACCGAGGCTTTGCATTTGGAAGATTCCATAATCGCGTGATACAGCCACAGCGCACCCCAATTAAGCAAAGTCTGTCCAACCATCTTTATGGTAAAAATAGGGGGCGATCCGTCTGTGAGTAAAGAGGTTTCCACCGAAGAAGACCCCCCAGTCCCCAATGGCTTGAATCACAAACCAGATCAGACCCAGAATCATAAACACGAACCACATCAACAGATTGTCAATAATACTCGCCAAAACCCGTTTCCAAAAACCTGCGTATAACATACTATATCCTCCATATATTGTATTTTTATTCCACGGTGTCTCCTGGTATTTCGCACTTCATAGTGTCTTCGTATCGCGCTGTATGCTGCCTCTGTTGGCCTGTCCTACTTCGTACCGTCAAAGAAATCCAGCTCGGAGAGATCGTTTTCGAAGGCAAAAAAGCGTTTGGGTCCCAGATGCAGCAATTCATCCCGGCGGGTAACCGGCACCACATAAAAGCCCCAACGGCTGTCGCCTGCAAAAACAAAATATTTCGTCTCACCGTTGCGAATAGAGTCGGTATCATCCTGCGGAATATCCCGCCCGTACAGCACGGCGATTTCCTCATATGGCATCGGCTCAAAGGCTTCTGGCCGACTGCGGTACACATGGCGCTGACGCAGCTTGCCACCGTTCGCCGTCAGGAAAAATTCCACCTCGGCCGCATGGGACGGCCTGGAAATAGAGCCGCGCACGCGGTTGCTTTCCAAGCTCGCAATCAGCTCCTTCTCGCGCCCCGTATGCGTCCATGCGCTGACGGTGTACGGAATAGCTGGAATATGATTGGTAATGACAGGCTCAATCGTGCCCATTTTTTTGGCGTTCAAGTAACGGATAGCGCCGCGCAGACAGGCCATTTTCAGCTCGGGCACCCGACTCAGGTCCTCCGCCTTCTGACGGAACTCAATACTGCGCCCCGGCACAAATTCCTTGAGTGCCTCACGGAACACATCAATTCGGCAGGACTGCCCGGTCAGCTTGATAATCGAGTAATCCTGCAAGCGCCCCTCCTGATAAAAATCATCCAGAAACTTACGCACAATATTATAGATATCCGCCTTGAGAAGCTGCTGTATTTCACGGATATTGAACACTACATCAGGCAATCCATATTCATCACGAAAACGTCCATTTTCGATGACTGAAACCAGCCAACGATCCATCACGGCAATGTTCAGATCGCTTTCAGATGAAAATACCTGCTCTGATTCGAAGCGGCTGCGCAGGATGCCTGTGCGTAAGAAAAATTCCTTTTTCATATTTTCCGCCGCGCTCCACAGCAGATGAAAATTGCTTAGCACCCGCTGATATTCATCCCGTGTGGCATGCTCGTACTGCTTGAATGCCGTAGGCAAGATGGCCTCTGCCTCTCGATAACGTTCCTCCAGTCCGGCATACACAGCATCTACGCCAAACTCATCCACATGGCGGTACAAATCCCCTGAAGGAATGCCGATCAAGGCATCAATATCAGTGTCAGGCAATCGCGTTTCCGCAGCATAATAGCCTGCAAACACAATTTTCATGAACTGCATAATCCGATACGTCAGATTGTTTCCGCCAAAATTGGTATCCCCATTTTCATACGTGGTGTGGATATCCAGCTTATAGGCAATACGTCCATCCTCAATGCGAAATCGGCAGGATGATAAATCCGTTGTACCTCCACCACAATCGATCACAAGAGCCTGATATTCCTCACCATCCGCAAACGTCCCTCGTTCCATCTGGTCTGCCAGTGTATTGTACAGCACAGCCAGCCCTTCATCCAGTGCATCCTCTGCTTCAATCCGATAATCCGGTAAAATATCGCTAAACATCTCGATAAACTGAGGCTGCAGCTTGACGGGTGCTGAAAAATGAAGGTTACGAAACCGGCACTTGAATTGCTGCTCGGCTGTGGCAATCACATAGCGTATAAAAGCCGCCAGAATTTCGCTGCGGAAAGCAGTCGCCGTATTCCCCTCGGAATCCATTAATTCCTCGGTTCGCTTATAGTCGTTGACCCAGCGCTTGATACCCCGTAGTACTGTCGCCCGGCTGCCCGCTACATCCGTTCCACGCAGTGCTTCCTCTCCGAATACATATACGATATGCTCCGGGTTAGAGCAGTCCGCGACACGAATGGCGGTCGGCAACACTTCGATCCAATCCCCCTCCGCTCCCTCCGGGCCGGGGAAGGACACATAGTTGATCGCGTTTAGCCGTACCGTGCTGCTCATGCCCGCATCCGGGGCAGTAACATAGGAACTATCCAGATATGCGCCTGCCGTGGTGTTCGAGGTGCCAAAATCAACCGCCAATACTGCATCTGTCGTTTCAGTACCGCGAATGATCAGCTCTGCCACCGGAATACGTTGGCCTTGAAGCTTCAATGGCAGCATCGGCTTATCTCCATAGTAGAGGTTATAAAAATATTCCGATTCCTGTCTTCGCAAAAACAGCAGACTGTAATTATGGTTGGTCGTCTCCCGCAGTTCAGCGTCGAGATGGCGGGAAAGGTAATATACGCCTGTCCGCCCCTCGTCCTTCACCAAATTCAAAATACCGCACAGGTCGCCTACCGCATTCACCAGCAGCACATTAGACGCATTCAGCCAGGGCAAGTCGGATTCAATCCGGTAATTGTCCATTCGACCTGTACGCACACCCTGATACAGCGTGATTTTGGCGGGAACCCGGATACCGCCGCTCTCCTGCCGTCGATCATTCCAATTTTGCCGCAGTGCCGATTCGATGCGCTCGAAGCCGCCGGGGTTGGGCCGTGTGATGAGCAGGTGCTCCTCTGCACTCCGAAACCGCAGAATCACACGGATCAGTTCCTCACGTGCCAGACGATTAGCAAAGCCCTCGACCAGCCGCTCCTTATCGCATATTCCGCGCAACTGAAAGGTTGTCATTTGCTCTAGCTCCGCCCGCGTGTATTTCGCCGTGAAGCGAATACCTTTTCGATCGGTGAGCGGGTCAAGCAGTCTGTATGTATAGGGTCCGTTCATCGTTCACATGTCCTTTCTCTGCCATTTGGCCTTAATAGAGGGCAATAGCGTCTATTTTCATCGTCGGGTCTGCCTCCAAAATACCGAAATGACGTGTCCAATACAGCTCAATCGTAAAACGCGCCGGAAGAAACAGATCCAGAATTAAATCTGCTTTGGTCCGTGATAACTGCGTTTCCTCCTGACCGATATAGATGAGCAATTCGTCCTTTTCCTCACAATTGGTATAAATGATCGAGCGGTGAAAAACACGGCGCATCGTTTCTTTTAGCAGATGTACAGCTTCCCCCGTCTCATACAGCCGCAGCAATCCTTCGGCAATCGCATCCTGCTCATCACGGTTTAACTGTACAAAGCTTTCGCTCACCTTCGGGCCAAAAATGCCGTTCCCGATGTCACGCTGAACAAACCGGATATGGTACTCCCGCCGATTCATGCCCTGATACAAATCCGTTTCGGCCAGAAAATGTATCATAATATCGAACAGCGATTCTCTCAGCTCCAGGTACTCCTCAGCATCCGGCGGAAACAGGTCCCGAAAAATAGAATAAAAGCGGTAGTATGGATTGATTTCCACCACCTGCTCCAGCTCGGATGTATTCAGCTCGGTCAGACTCAGCTCCATATACGGGGAGTAGCTAACAGCGGGTACAAACCGGAAGCTGTTAACATCTAACTCCTGTTCCTTTGCGCGCATAAGCAAATCCCAGACGTAATTCACAGCCATTCTCCTTCACACTTGTACTCCGGGAAATACATTTGCACTTCCGACACCAGAAAGCTCATCAAGTCGGATAAAATGTATGCAGGAAATGTTGACGAAGCTTCCGCAGAACCGTGTCTGAACCCCAATCGCATGATCTGCTTGCCTTCCTCCGTCCGCACGTTGTCACTGACAAACGGATTTAACGGATACGTCTGGGATTTGGATAAAAGCTTGCTCACATCATTTCTGCCTGTGCCTCCCCAAATGTCCACACGCTCCAATTCCAATCCCTGTGCAGCTTCAAAAGAATGTACAATGCGCGTAATCTCCGCTTTGGCTCGAACGATCACAGCCTGTTTGCCTGCATAGCGGCCCAAAAAGCTGTCCTGCCGCCGATTGGACAACACCGGATAGGTCTGACGACTAAGCCGCGTTGGGACGGGCTTCGTAACCTTCAACACATTCCATTCGCCGGACTTATCACGTGGCGTGACAATCGTCAGTTCCTCTTCCGTGCGTTTGATATACCGGATATCGCCTTCCACTCCGTCAATCAGGTAGCCGTGCTCAGGTCCTGTTTTACTTAAAGGAAGCACATGCTCATAGTTCACATGATCTATAGCTGGTATTGGGAAACCACTGTTTTTCAGAGACAGTCGTTCAATGTTCCAAAGTGGAAAAACATCCACCTTCTTAAAAACGTCGAATTCCTCCAATGAGATCGTAATTTCGTGGATTTCCTCATCAGCGTCAGGCTCGCCTTCTCCTCCAACCAGTACACAATCGACAAATTTATAAGCGTACGGGTGATTAATCGTTTTCCACGGCATGCCATTTTGCATGAACATCAGATACAGCTTCTCAATCTCTAAAATATAAGAACGGTTGTGTTCCAGACGAAAACGAATCGGATAGCTTCCGGTTTCCGTTACCAATGTTCCCCCGAAAACCCGTTTGCTGCGTACAAGCGCGGTGATCTGCTCGGTCTCCATCTCCAGAAAAAGAGTAAACAACGGCAACGCTCCGCCTTCCCGAACGACCTCTGCCACACGGCTGATATCCATCACCTTGTCCTTGGTATCTGTCGGCAACACCGGAAATAAAAATTCATGAATCGGATCATAGTCCTCACGTGATGTCAATGACACGTACACGTCAAACTTCTCTTCCGTATTCTCAATTTCCTCAAATACCCGCCGTTCCAGCTGGCGGGTCATTTCTTCCTGATATTCGACGAGGTTCATAAACACCCCCGCCATCATATTTTTAAGCAAACGTCTCTGCTCCAAATCGTCCATCTTGCTCAAACGGTCCTGCACCAGCTCTTTCACGACGCCTCACTCCTTTCCGGCTCCAGCATTCATTGAACATGAAAACCTCAATTCCCGTTCGCAGCCGCCTGATCCTTGCTGCCTGAATCAGACGTACCTGCTTCTTTGGAAGTGGAATCAGCAGTTCCTTTCTCCTTGTTGACAACTGCCTTCGTCGAAGAAGCATTTCCATCACTCGTACTGCCGTTCTTTGTAGCTGATGAAGCTTCCTTCTTCGCGTCCGCTGTACCCCCTGAACTCGTTGTCGCAGCATTACCCGTAGCTGTCGCAGCCTTGGTTTGCGATGTTGTAGCAGCTGGCGCAGCAGCCGAAGCCGCAGCTTCGTCCGCTACGTCCCCGGTGCCTGTATCGTTCAGCGCTCCGTCAGATAGTGACGCTCCATCAGCAAGCTGACCATTTTTCTGCTGGTCCGCGCTCTGTTTCTCCTCTGCCTTCGCAATACTTCGCTCCAATGCCAGCACACTTTCTAGCTTGCCGATTTCCTGATAAATCTCCTGTGCCCCGCTATAAGCGTCAATGGCTCCTTCATAATCGAGGTCCTTCATCAGCCGATCCCCTCTGGCCTGAAGCTTGCCAGCCTGAATTTCCTTGAGCTGCTGCTGGATGGCCGTCATTTTATCATTAGTCTCGGTAATCTTTTTCTCCAACTCTTTTTGCGCAGATGTATAACCGGATTCCATCGCAGCTTTATTCGCCTTCGTATACAGCTTGAGCGCACTCGCGTAATCTCCGCCCTGAAATTTCAAATCTCCGTCCTTCATCCAGCTCGCCGTCTCGGCATAGCTGTCCAGCTGGTCGATTTTTTTCTCAATATCCTTCACATTGAAAGGCGGGTACAGACCGGCACTTTTCCTCGCTTTATCGTAGCTCGCTTCGGCTTTGGCAAAGTCTGCTTTTTCCACATATCCGTCTCCGTCAACCATGAGTTGAGATACTTTCTGCTCTGCCGTATACAGTCGCTTGTGAATCTTATCGTTAATTTTAACTGCCGCGTTTTTCGCTTCACTGTAGGACTTGAGCGCCTTCGCATAATCTCCTGCCCTGGCGTAATCATCCGCGGCCTGAGCCGATTCGACCATCGTTTCCAACGCAGCCGCCTTGTTCGCAGCCATACGGGCCAGGGTAATCCATGCTCCTCCGCCTACAATCACAAAAGCGAGCAACGCAATCAAAATCCGTTTGATCAGCTTGCGGCGGTTCTTAGGCTTTTCCTGAAAAATTTTGTTCACATAGATGGCGGCAGCCGTATAATTGTTCACCGCCCGACGCTGCTTGCTCAGCAGAACCTCTTCCAGCGTATCCGTCAGCACGACCGGGTCCTTTGCTTCCTCCAGCGCACCCAGCATTTCCGCCAGTTCAACATCTTCCCACATCCCGGATGTGGCAAGCAGCATTACATCTCCATCTGCAAGCTGCGTCTTTTTGGCATAATGGGCATGAACTCCATTCGGATTTCCCAGGTATTCCAGCAGATTGCCCCGTTCCTCATGCGTGCTGGTCGCTTCGTCGGGAATACGTCCGTCATCCGCCAATGACTGAGCCAAGCTATGATCCTTACTGCGAAAATTAAGCCGTCCATTGCGAAAATGATACAGCCTCACATTACCGCACGAAACATATACCATTTTGTTGTAGTTGGTCACCACTATGAGCAGACTGGCCTTGAGCCGCACACGGCGGCTTTCGAATTGCAGCCAATCCTGCGCTTCACGCAGGTCTCTCATCAGGCGCCGCTTGGACATGGAAGGCTTCTCCATGAAGTTTTCCAGTACCGTTTTGACAACCATTTCCGCGCTGCGCAGCTCCTGATCCGAATCCAGACCGTCTGCGAGGACATAACAGGCCATGTCGTCCGTCTCCATGAATGCAAAATAGTCCCGGTTGTCTATGTAAGAGCCCGCTTCCGACACAAAGGCGGTACTAAAATCGCTGTTGTCCTTGCGCATCGCTACCCCCGTCTTTCTGGTTTCATCCTATCGCCAACATAACCACTGTCGCGTTATCCTGACTTTTAAAGCCTTTATCATTAATCGTATCGATCATCGCTTCCGCCATTTCCTGCGGTGCTCCACCCTTGCGCATGATCTCTTCCAGCTCAATCTCAGTCAGTGCCTCCTGAATGCCATCGCTGCACAACAGCACATGATCGCCTGCGTACAGGCGAATCGGTGCCGCACCAAGCTCCATGCTCTCAAAGCCCTCATAGCCCAAATAATTGACCAATTGATTGCGAACCGGACTCGTTTTGGCCTCTTCCGAGGTCATTTGCCCAGCCAGCACGCGTTCCTCCAGCAAGGTTTCCGCCGTATGCTTGGAATTAACATTCTGAAAATGACCATTGCGGTAAATCGTAATCAGGCTATCGCCCACCGCTCCGTAATACAACTGATAGCCACAAATAATGACCGCCGCCAGCGTCGTTCCTCCACCCTGCCCATTCAAATTTTGCAAAATACCGCGATTGCTCTGAGTTGCCGCTTCTGCAAAATAACCGTTCAGGTTCGACGCATCCTCCAGTTTGACGAACGCCTTCGTAAAGGTTGTCACCGCTAACGTACTGGACATGCGCCCATTAGCCAGTCCGCTGATGCCGTCTGCGACAACCGCCAGCGTACCGACAGTTGTCGTCATACTTGCAAAATAATCATCCTGCTCGCTTCGGCTCCCGATCGTTTGACCATTTCCGATCTCAATTCCACTCACGGTACGGCTGCCGGGACTTCGCGTCAGCCGCATGCGGATCATGAGAAGAACAGCGAATAGCACCGCAGCTCCGCATACAACAAAATAAGGCTGCATTTCGTTACCTCCCTGCACCATGCCCACTTCCGTCCTAGTTTTCGTTGTCCCACTCAAAATGGGCACCGCACAGCGGGATAAAGATAAATTTGCTATGTCCCAGCTGAATCACGTCATAAGCAGCCAGCTCTGCTGGTGAATATACTGCCTCGTTATTGTGATACGCCAAGCCTGACGAATCCCCCGGCAGCAAGTAGAAATTACGCTTCTTCGGATCATACACAATGACCGCATGATTTCTGCGGGAAATCGTGTTGTCCCCAATAATACGGACATGCATTTCCTCGGCGCGTCCAATAAAGTTTTTCTCGGCCATAATGCGGTAGTCCTGACCCACCTGCGCTCCTTCGATGCATACCAGCCACCCGGTTACCGGGTGAATCCCCACAGTCTCGCCCAAATACGGCATCGTTCTGTCATCGTCTCCCGCACCGTTGGTTTTTGCCGTTGGTTCAACACTTTTGGGTGCGGCTACATTTACCACCGTATTACAATAAGGACACGTATTTCCATGCTTTCGTGTACTGAACATGTGTCCGTTCGGGCATCTTGTCAAACTCATAATCGGTTCCTTCCCCCATTGTCATGATTGTCTTTTCAGCTATTTAACGAGCAGCCTCGTATTGGCAATATATAATAAATCACCTGAGTAAATCCGGTACGGCTCACCGCTTTCCAGCTTCTTGGTTACACTTTCGTTCGCAGGTCGCAACCCCGTACCATTGCCAGAATCCACATCCTCCACAAACCAGTCACTGTTCACCCGATTGAGGACTGCATGTTCCACGCTTACAAGAGATGCATAATCTGTGCCTGCCAAATCAATATCCGCCTCGGAGCGACCCGTTGTTTTGCCGATCAGGAGCGAAGTTTCGCCTTCGATATACCATTCTTTAATGGACTCACCCTCTTCATCCATCAGTATCAGCTTGGCAATCCGATTGCGCTGTGTCTTTGGCTTCGCTACACGTTCAACTGACACCAGATTACGCAATATGTATACAAGCACGCCGATTCCGATACCTATCACGACCACGGTTTTCAAACCGCTATAGCCTGTACGACTAAACATATAATAGGCGATCGCCAGCATCAGCCCGAACATGGCAACATCTATGATGAAAACCCATCTGTTCTGCGCCGTTTTCACTGCTTGCTTCCCCCGTTTCTATCCTGAAATCATCACTTTTTACGAATACCGAAAAACTGATTAAACATCGCCGAGGTATCCGTCGGATCACCGGATTTTTTCGTTTTTTTCCCCGGTGAGCCTTCCTTCGTTTTCGGATGAAAACCGAAAAATTGCTCAAAATCAGTTCCTATATCAGCCGGATTAAACCCTTTGGCTGCGGTGCGAGCACCGCTGGAAGATGCTGACCCTCTTCCTCTATCTTGTTGCGGTCCGCCAGCTCCCTCTGTTTTTCGGATGAGCTCGGCATCGTATGCCTGCCGCAATGCTTCGTCACGCAAGGTATTGTAAGCCTCGTGAATCAGCTTGAACTTGCGCGTTGCTTCCTCGCTTCCCTGGTTGGTATCAGGATGATACTTTTTGGCCAGTTTGCGGTAAGCCTGCTTAATCTCTGTCTCCGAAGCATCCCGGCTGACACCGAGCAGCTCATAATAATTGGTCATGTGTGATGTTCCCCTCTCCGAAAAAAACAAATATTAAGAGACCCGGGGGCCTCTTAATATTGATCCACCCTACGCTTGCACGTGGAGTGAGTGTGTGTTCAAGCTGCGCTTAACGTCAGGACGTCAAGCTTAAACCGGATATCCGCCGTCGATGGTAGCCAGCTCGGTTTTGTCTTTCTTTTGTTTGATGAAGAGTGTAAACGCACCTACACCTTCTGTGTCGCCAAAGTGCTCGTTGTAGTCTACAACGAATGCATTCGGGAAGTGGATTTTACGCACAACTTGGTCAGCTGCGATAACTTCCAGTGTTACTTTACGGTAGCTGTCTGCTTTTTCAGCAGGAACCAGGGACCACAAAGCCAGTTTCAGCGTGTCATCCGCGCTGTCGCCGTCTACGGCTGTGATAATTTTACCGCTGATGCGCAGCGTGGAGCCTACGTCAGTGGAACGTGCATTGGAGTCGTCCGGTGTATCGGTGTCATAAATAACCGTTTGGATGTTATCCAAGCCCAGCTCGATTGTTTCTTGTCCTTCAACTTTCAGTCTGAATCCCATGTGTGTTGCCTCCTTGAAATTAGGTAATATGATGGCGGGAGAAGCAGGGCTTCTCCGCAATTTATGTATAAAGGCAGTTCTGGATAGAATCGCCTCTAACATCTTTCGTAGCGCTCGGATCATGATTTGACCGAGCTGGTTCCTTTAGTAATCATGACTTCCAGGTTCTTCACATTGCCGTTGAAGACCAGATCGATATGGCACATATTGCTTTTCTCATCAATAATGAAGCTCATATCGTCTCCGTCCTGAATGATCGAGTTAACAGATCCTCTGCTGCCCAACCACTTGCTCTTTTGGCTGCTCGGATTGTTACTGAAGAAGCGGACGATATTTTCGTGCTTGAAGTCTCCTGTCTGGTAGCGCAAAATACGTTCAATGTACGTGCTGACCAGCGTCTTGTAGATGGAGTCAAAGCCGTCCTCAGACATCGCCATGCTTCTCGCCTTGTAGACGGTAATCCGGCGGATATCCTTATCCTGAATCTGAGCATTCTCGGACGAGAACACAAAACCGAAGTTTTTACGGTTGATGGCATCCTTGATCGTGTTGGTGAACCCGGTGATTTCCTTGGCCATCGTCGTCACCGTGCGCAGACTGTTGTCTCCCGCTTCAATGTCAAAGCGTACGCCAGGGAAGTTTTTGTTGACCGTTTTGAATGTCTCACGCAGGTACTCAGGACACTGATAAGAAGCGACCAAACCAGCGGCAACATAGGCTGCACCCACATAAACGCCTTCGATCCACAGCTTGAGAATATCCTCTTTCTCCTTGGAGAGCTCCACACCGCTTTCGGTCTGTAGCATTTTGCTGTCGATAATGACACCCGATTTGTCCTTCGGAATAATCGTGAAGTTCGGTACGCAAGGAATTGCAAATTCGCTGTATTCTCTGCGAACGAGACTGGCGCATTTATCGACATATTTATCGATGCCTGCTGTCGCCATACTGTTGAAAGTCGTTTCTTCACCGGATTCAAAATTAAAGAACATTTGAATTTTGTAATCCTTCACGACTTGCAGCAGCATCGAGAGCGATTCCATAGAATTTCCGCCCTGCTTAACGACCTTCTCGTTGCCTTTGAAGCGTTCACGTGAAACCTTCACCTTACCAGCTGCTTCCAGCTCGACGGATGGGACGATACCGAACCAGATCGTGTCGCTGAATTCATTTTTGGCATTCACGGTATTCAGGTATGTTTCCAGACGCGGGATATTGCTGCTTTTCACCAGCATGTCCAGCTTGTTATTTGCCACCAGCATGGTTGGTAACATACCTTTACTCTTCGTTGCATATTGATCGAAGAACATTTTGACACCGAGGATTTTTTCCACAAGCGGCTTAACCGCCTTTACGAAATCATCCTTGGCATTTTTATAGAACTCCAGATACGTGTTGTAGTTCTGAACTTCAACTGCTGTATCGACCTTGGTCTGAACAGCTGGCAGCGGCACAAACGTGCGCACCACCAAATCCTTCACATAGTCGGAAGGCGTATCCGTAATAGAGTTGTAATCTTCCTCGAACACCTGTGACAGATCGCCCGTGCTGTTCTCATCCAGCAGCATCAGCTCGGTGCTGTCACTCTTCGGTGCTTCAATGATTTTCAGCTCGCCGCTTTCCCCAATGGAGAGCATACCCACCTGGATCAGCTCACCGGAGTTTTCCTCCTGGGCACCACCGAGCAAAAGGCGGGTTTTGATATCCTCAATCGCCAATGGCAGCATCGCCATAACGTTGTTATAGTTCTGGCTTGCTTCCTCGAACATGCCATTCAGCTTGTCGCCCATGTCGAGTTTCTTCGGATCGCCATCATCCAGCTTGTCATATTCACCATACATATAGTGAATTTCTTTGCGGACTTGGCGAATATCGTCCATAACCTTTTTCGGAGAAATCATGTCCAGCAGATTTTCAAACTTGAAATCTACGTTTGTGATTCCTTGACTACGCTTGGTGTCAATGAGCGTAAACAACATTTTCAGAAAATCATTACTTTGGTTCACACGAATTTCAGAAATGCTGTCCTCATCAATCCCTTCCGGCTTTTTGAGGGTATAGACCACTTTTTGATTAGCCGCGTTAAAAAACGAATACACAGTCGGCGAAAATTTATCCAAAAATTCGTCGAAGCTGCGCACCAGAAGGTGCTGGTTAATTTCCTTGATTTTCTCATCACTCAAGCTGTCAATGCCCTTCACATCACCTACAATTGTGATCAGGTCCAGCTTTTCCGGGTTGATTTCTTCAAAAAGCATTGTCCGGTTTGTTTGATAAATGATTTCCATCGCTGTCGGCAAACGAATAAAGTATGGATATACGCCGAAAGCCCCATACACGGACACGGGATGTCCAATTTAGAGCAGCCGGGTTTCCACGCTTAGTTCTTTTGCCTCCTCCCCCCCCTACATAACATTCAAATTGGCCAAAGGATTCGGCTCATACTGCATATGCAGTACAGGCATGTAACCTCGAAAATTAGTCCGAAGCGTTCATTTAACTTTTAATTACAAAATTAACAAACGGAGATATGTTGTTCAGATAACAAGGAATATTGCGTTTCTGCTATTCCGTGATCCTACTGCTATCCCATTTTTTGCCGTTGATACGAGAGCTATCATACAAAGTACCCGTTAGTTTTGTCAATTTCTGTAGCCCCAGATTGAAACAGGGCAATTCGACTCATTTTATGCGTAAATACGTAATTTTCATGATATGTTAGACCTGTTTATTCAGGGAATTATTCACAAATGGAACTCAATTGCCGATAGAAATCCATTGGATATATCTGTTAAGCGTAAAAGTATCAAATTCATGGCTAATGTGAGGGTTAACAGTCTGTTTTTATCCTTTATCCCTTATATCCCAAGGATTAGGAGAGTGGGCGCGCCCGCATTGGCCTCGTCGATGGAGGGGCTTATGTTCAGAATGAGGAAATTGGGAATCATTTCTTTTATGACTTTTGTACTATTTTTTCAAATTGGCTCAAACGGGGTCATTGGGACTGTAAATCAGGCCAATGCCGTATCTTTGGGAACTGTTCCGGTCGAGGGTTATGATGCCGTTTTTGTATTGGATACCAGCTATTCCATGAGGGATACCGATCCCGAGGGCATTGCGGCCGAAGTTATCAATATGTTTATGGATTTGAGTGATGCAGACCGTACACGCGTCGGATTCGTCGCTTACAACCATCATGTAGTCGCCTCGAAGTCGCTGACTTCTATTGCGGTAGCAGCGCAAAAATCACAAATTCAGCAGGAAATCAGAACGCTAAACCGTTCCGGTTATACAGATTTGGGACTTGGATTGCGTAAAGGCTCGGAACTGCTTTCCGCAGGGGCTTCTAAAGGACGTCAGCCTTTTATGATCCTGTTATCAGATGGAGAGACTGATTTTGGAGCCTCTTCCGGTTCCCGATCCAAAGGAGACTCAAGTAATGACGTGTCCTCCGTTATTAAATCTGCACAGACTAAAGGATACCCGGTGTATACGATTGGTCTGAATCATGACGGGACGGTGAACCGTCAGGAACTGGAGCGAATCGCTTCGCAAACGGGGGGAGCTTCTTTTATAACGAGCAGCGCCGAGGATCTGCCAGAAATATTAAACCGTATTTTCGCCAGCCAAATTCGTTCCAAGCTCGTTCCAGTCGCGGCGATTACAACCACTGGCGAAATGCAGGAATTAACCGTGGATATACCGGACTCTAGTATGGAAGAAGCCAATCTGGTACTTTTGTCGGAGCATCCTCTTCAGGAAACACAGCTCTATTCCAATTCAGAAAATGTCCGCAGGTACAAATCGAGCCGATATGCAATTTTAAAAATTGAGCATCCACAGGCAGGCAAAGTAAAGCTGAAACTGAGGGGCATTCGCGGAGATTTGGTCAAAATCAATTTGCTTGGCAGCTATCGACTGGAAGCCGAGGCCACCATGACAGGAATTAAGGAAACACAAGCCACTGGAAACAAACCCGTGCAGCTACTTAAAGGACAAGCCATACCGTTCAAAGCTCAGTTGTTGCTGCCGGATGGTCAAAGGCTTACAGACGAAGCCATATATAAATCACTTCAAGCCCATATCATGGTTACACCCGTAAAGGGTGGTACAAGCAAAAAGGTACCTATGACCTACAAGTTGGGATTCTTTCAGGCCGAATACGCGTTCCCTCTAACGGGAGATTATACGTGGCAGCTGTCTTTGGACAGTCCGCAATGGTATCGCAAGGGAGCAGTCCATACCGTCCATGCAGCGAATGCTGCACCGCAGGCTTTAAAGGACCTGACGATTCGTCTGGTGAAGGAAGACGGGGATGCCCGCCGGAGTTTAAGCGAATTTTTTGCTGATCCTAATCATGACAAGCTCACCTATAAGCTGGATTCAGGAGCCTCCGGGGATGCGGCGAATGCTGAGATTAACGACACAGATCTGCTGTTATCCGGGCTTCACACGGGCGACTCCGAGCTGAAAATTACCGCTACCGATTCGGAAGGAGCATCCAGTAGCGCTACGCTGACCGTTTCCGTACAGTCCCGGTATACAGCCATCAAATGGACGGTAGCTGTCAGTATCGTAGTGGCGGCACTTCTGTACTGGTTCTTGCGGCCAAAACCGCAGTTTGCAGGAAGAATCGAAGGATATTTCCTCGCGACGGCAAGTGGACAGGAAATTCCGGTAAAATCCTGGCCGCTCACCTCCTTTCCGGGCCGGAGGGTTAGCTTACAGGAGTTGTTCCGTACGCTTGACGTTCACGAACCTCTGCCAGAAGCGGAGCGGATCATCTTTTCCGCGGGTAAAAAAGGGACTCTTGTAGCCAAACATGATACACGCTGCGCCTTGCAGCACGGGAAAGTCAGAATTACCCGCAATAAAAAGGCCGTGCTGGAGTACAGCGACAAGCTGTACATTACGTTCGAGGACGGTGTTACTGAAATCGAGCTGCGGTACAAGGCGATCAAGCCCAATACCTCCGTGTACACCGATCATATTCAAGCCCCAACAGGATAACGTACTTCGGAAACAAAAAAGGGAAGCGCCGTCTCTTACGATTAACGAACCGTAAGAGTTGGGCGCTTCCCTTTTTTATCCAATATTCCGCACGCAGTGCGGCTTTAAACCATCTGAGCGAGCGGCAACGCTTGTTAGCCTGTACCTCCAGACCACGCCGAATCACATACGGCAGCAGGGAAAGACCTGCATTTTCGATCTGAATCCGGTCAGCCTGATCTGCAAACAATCTGCCCGGCACATCCGGTGGAGGTGATCCTTTTCGGCAATAATACAGCGTGGCCGCCAGGCTGTAGATATCTGACACGGGTCCTTGCTGCGAGCGGTTAGAGTAGAACTCCAGCGGAGAGTAGCCCGCCGTGGTGAAAATCGGATGCTCTTTGCCTTCAAAATGCACAGCCGATCCGAAATCAAGCAGCTTGATGTTGCCATTCCCCCCGATCATAATGTTGCCCGGCTTAATATCCCGATGAATAATGCCTTTATCATGAATGTATTCCATGGCATCAATTAAAGGCAGCAGCGCATGGTACAAAAAAGCAGGATCGGATGTTGGAGCATCCTCTTCCTTCATCACCCTGTCCAGCGTCTTGCCGGCACAGTATTCCATGACCAGATAAGCGGTTCCATTTTCTTCGAAGTGATCTATATAACCGACAATACCCGGATGGCTTAATTCCTTGAGCATTTGCCCTTCACGCAAAAAATAATGCATAAACTCCACGTATTTGAATTGCATAGATGCACTGCAGGTCACCATTTTTCGATCCGATCCCCGCAAAGCGAGCGCATTCGGAAAAAACTCCTTAACAATGACCTTTTCACGATTATCCAACAGCCTTGCCGTATACACGATGGCCAGCTCACTGCGGGACAAGGCGCTTCGAATTTGGTATGTATTTCGCAGCTTCGTATTGCGGGCAAGCAGATTCCCGCTTGTATCCACGATCATGACTCGTCCTCCTGTCAGGTTCTTAGCTTATGTCTTTTGTATATATCGGCTTATCACATATCTTTTTATTATACCGTATAATCGAATAATGGAAAAACAAATAACCTGCCATAATCTCCCTCAGAGAAATGATGACAGGTCTTTTGGCATTCATCTGGTACTTTGTTCTCAATCCCTTTTAACCCAGCTTCGTTTCAGGCTTCATGCTGCGCATGCTGTTGGTATCTTTCTTTCGTTGGCTGCGCAGATTGCCTTGATCCGGGGTCCGGATGGTAAGCGCAATCAGGAACGATACGACACACAGCACAGCAATCGTGGTAAAGGTCGGGATGAATCCGCCGAGTAAGGCTGCGATAAAGGATCCCGCCAGCGCACCAAGGCCAAAGCCCTGATACACGATACCGTAGTTTTTGCTTTGGTTCTTCAGACCGAAGAAGTCAGCTACGATGGCAGGAAAGACTGTAATGTTACCACCGAAGCAGAAGGCAATCCCTGCTACACAGGCAAAGAACAAACCGTAATTCAGCGGCACCAGACTCAGCACTGCAACTGCGACCGCTGTTGTTAGCAGCGCACCCGCTACTACTTTCAGACGACCAACTTTATCCGACAGCGCACCTAATATGATCCGACCCGCCGTGTTGAAAATAGCGACCATAGCAACCGCATTAGCGGCTGTAGCTACATCCAGCCCCGCCATCCGTACGCCGATATCCTTTACAACTCCAATCAGATACAAGCCACTCATACAAGCTGTGAAGAACATGACGAATAGCAGATACGCCTGCTTGGTGCGCAGCATTTCTTTAACAGTGTAGTCACGCTGCACAACTCCATTTTGTACCGAAGGCTTGTTCACGACTGCAGCTTCTCTCACCAGGAAAGAACCACCCACAATCATGATTAGCACGATCATTCCCCAATACAGAAACGCCTGCGATACGCCAACGGACTGAATCAGCGAACCGTTAATATACTTGAATATAAGACTGCCTGTTCCGTATGCCCCAACCGAGATACCGGAAATGAGTCCTTTTTTCTCAGGAAACCATTTAATCAGATTCGACAGTGATGTAATATAAGCCGTACCATCCGCAAATCCTACAACAATACCCGCCAAAATGTACAACAGGGACAGGGAAGTTACCTGTGAGCTGAGCATGAGTCCAGCGCCCAACACGACGCCCGCACACAAAATCAGACGACGTAGTCCCCATTTATCCTGTAGCTTGCCTGCGAATAACGTAGCAAATGCCAGCGCAAAGCTGGTAATCGAAAATGTAATGGCGACCGAGCTGAGATTCCAGCCAAAGCGGTCCACCAGCGGTTGATTAAATAAACTCCATGTGTAAATCGTTCCTAATCCCATTTGGACGATGATCGTTCCAAGCACGACCAGCCAACGGTTTCCGCTGTTTGTTTTCATATGAATCTCCTCTTTTCATTCCGGCTCTATAGCTTCAATTCGTTATCATGATGACCGGGAATCCAGTACGCTTTGCGCCTTGGGAGAAGCAAGTCTGTAAGGATTCTCTCTACATGGATCATTATAACGTTGCATGTTAGCCAGAAATCGTTTGAGGAATGAAATGCACCTATAGCGGAATGAAATGCCTTTATAGCCGCATAATTTGCCGAAATTCCTTGGCCTTGCTGCGGCTTACCGGAATCTCCGCGTCCAGACCCCGCAAGCGCAGGAGATACGTATGATTGAACCAAGGTACAATTTCACGGATCTGCGACAGATTAACCGTGTAGGATCGGTGACAGCGGAAAAAGTCCTGCTGCGGCAGTCGGGCATGAAATTCCGAGATGCTCATCGGCATCGTATATTCCTCATGTCTAGTAAAGACAAGGGTGACCTTTTCCTGTGCGCACGCATAATAAATATCGTTGGCATCCGTTACGATGATTTTGTCGTTTTTCAGCAGATTGATACGGCCCGGGGCGCTAACGATGCTGGTTTCAGCAGGTCGGGGCTGCGCAGGCTGGGCATTCTCCTGTACCTGAACGTTTCGCTGCTCATAAGCATTTTCCAGCTTGCGCAGCATGGCGGCGATCCGCTTTTCATCATACGGCTTGAGGATGTAATCAAATGCCTCCAGTTCGAAAGCCTGCGCGGCATGCTCTTTGTAGGCGGTCGTAAAAATAATATAAGGCTTTTTGGCAAATTTGCTAATGTTCTGCGCCAGCAGCATCCCGTCCACCGAAGGAATGTTAATATCGAGAAAAATAGCATCCGTCTCATGGTCCTGCAAAAAACGGAACACGTCCAGCCCGTCCTCAAAGCTGTCCGTCACTTCAATATGGCTGTGGGTCTGAATAAGATACTCCAGCTCTTCACGCGCCGGAATTTCATCTTCTACAATGATGGCCTTCATGACTGCTCCTTTGGTATGTCAAAATAAACTTCGGTGCCTTGCTCATGCTTGAGAATAATGACCCCTTCTCCATACATGAGCTTGAGTCGTCTATGCACATTATACAAGCCAATTTGTTTGGCTGGAACCCGATCATGATACAGGTTATCCACGACATCATCCCGTATGCCTACTCCTGTATCTGCCACAGAAATCCGCACCTTTTCTCCCCGATCCTTTACGGAAATGGTCACTGTACCCGGTCCCTTTTTCTTGAGAATTCCATGATTAATCGCATTCTCAACCAGCGGCTGAATAATAAGGCTTGGAATGCGCACGGACACCTCGTCCATCACATACTCCACCTGAAGCCGGTTCCCGAAGCGGGCTTTTTCAATTTCCACGTAATCAGACACCTGCTGAAGCTCCTTATGAATTTCGATCAAATCATCATTCAGCTCCAAATTATAACGCAGATATCCCGACAAATTAATGATCAGCTCTCGTGCCTTATCCGGCTTGGTGCGCGTCGTAGAGGCAATGGCGTTCAGTGCGTTGAACAGAAAATGCGGATTAATTTTAGTCTGGAGCGCCTTCAACTCGGCTTTATTCGCCGCTTCCTTAATTTGCTCCACCCGCGATACTTCCATTAATGTGGAAATAATTTGGGACAAGCCAATCGCCATCGTTTGCAACGGATACGTGATTTTATAAGCTTTGCGGTAGTAAATTTTCAGGGTTCCGGTCACCTCTCCCCGTTCCTCCAGCGGGATAATGAGCAGAGACTGGATTTGGGGTGTTTTATCGTCGGCAATATGGTTGCGAATCGTGATTTTACCGCTGCGGATCGTCGATTTGGTCACATCGCTAATGATCTCGTCGCCGATATGATAACGTTCCTCGCCAAAACCAACGTAGGCCAATACATCTCTCGTATCCGTAATCGCCACCGCGTCCGCCTTGATATCCTCCTTAATGATCGAACAAATGGTATGCAACGATTCCGCATTAATGGAGCGAAAATAAGGCAACGTCTTGTTGGCAATATCTAGTGCCAGCTTGGCCTGTCTGGCCGCGATATTTTCCTTTTCCCCCTCGACACTCTGAATCAGCAGAACGATCAGACCGACGCTGACTTGCCCGATAATCATGGGCAAACCTATTTTAGAGACGATGTCCAAACCAAGCTCGTACGGCTGTGCCATCACCAGAATAAGGAGCATCGTTAATGTTTCGCAGATCATCCCGGCGGCAATACCGACCAGCCACCTCTTGGAGCGGTCGACCCGGCGCCCAATATATCCCGATACCACACCTGCCAGAATACTCGTAATCAGACACGGAATTGAGGTCACTCCCCCGATATCAATCAGATAACGGTGAATACCCGATACAATACCCGTAATAATCCCGACCCACGGTCCAAATAAGATGCCACCCGCCATAATCGCAATAATCCGGACATTGACAAGCGAGCCTTCGACTTCAATCCCGGTGTACGTGCCAAACAGTGCAAACATGCAAAAAATCATCGTTAATAGCGTCAGCTCTGCCGGGGAATGACTGTTCTTCTGCAAGGTCTCCTTAAACCGGGGAATACGGGTAATAAAAAATAGACAAATCAGCAACAACGCTGCGCGTTCAAATAGCTGCATCAGCGTTTCCAAAAAGCCGTTCACATGCGTTCCTCCTAAATATAAACCCATCATTAAGCCTTCTCTATCCCACTCACTATTCACATATTTCAAGATCAATCATGTCATTCCGGGCACGGATACTCGCCTTCCCGCCAATCGGATATGTAAATTGCGGTGTGGTATGTCCGAAATCGGCATCTGCAATCACCGGAATAGAGGCCAGTTCCTTTTTCGAGCTAATGATTTGCCGCAGCAACTTTTCCGTCATATGAGATGCCTGCTGAAAACGTCCGATGATGATTCCTCTCACCTGATCGAATCCCGGCTGGTGCAGCAATGATTGCAAATCTCGATCAAACGTAGCAGGAGAGCTTTCATAATCATCCTCAACCAATAGAATCGTTCCTTCCAGACTCGGCATATACGGGGTTCCCTGCAACAAATTCAGGGTACACAGGTTTCCACCCACAATCGTACCGTATGCTTCTCCTTCGTGAATCGCATAAGGCCCGACATTGCGGTGAAAGATTCGTTGATCCTGATCCAAATACCATGTATCGTCACTCCACTCTGGCGAAGACTGGATTTGAATACTACCCTCTTCCAACATCATCCTTTGAAAATATGCTGTCGTGTATTCATTTCCTTGCTGCATGCCAAATGTCAAAAAATGAGGACCTGCATACGTGATAAGTCCTGTTTTCGCATATATGGCATGACTTAAAGCAGTAATATCCGAATAACCACATAACCGTTTAGGATGAGCGCCAATCAGTTCATAGTCAAGGTGGGCAAGGAGCTGATTAGCATTATACCCTCCAATGGCAGTCAAAATGCCCTTCACCTTCGGATCGGCAAAAGCTTCGTGCAAATCTGCTACTCTGGATTCTATTGAGGAAGATGTAAAATCGTCGCTTTCCAGCACATGTTGCGAAAAGCTCACCGTAAATCCGAGTTGCTCCAGCTTTTGCTGGGCAATTAGACGATTTTTCTCAGAAACGATAGACAAACTTCTGGACGGCGAAAGAATGCGTATCTCGTCTCCAGCCTTTAGTTTGGGCGCTTGCTTTCCCATGATCATGGTCATTCCCCCTATATACGAAGCATTTAAACTGCCACAAATTATACCATCAACTTCCATCTATATAAACTGAACTTAAAAGTTACCTATTGCGCCACTGCGCAGTCGGATAGTGCTTCCCATCGCCACTGCCCCCCGGATTTCTCGAATAAAGCCTCTGATCAGGGAAGAAATCCGGGGACAAAAGCGACCGCTTCGCTTGTACAGCACCATTCCGCCTACTCCGTTTTCCATGTACCTTTTTTAGTTCAGCCTATGTAATTATAGCTTTTAGAAATATACTCTCAACTCTACATCAGCAAAAAACCGGGGATTACCGTCTGATAGCGATATTCCTCGGCTCATTAGCCCGATGATGAAGCTATCTGATTACTTGCTTTTGCTGGTTTCGATATGGTTACTGTCCTCATTCTTTTCTTGTACCAGCTCTTTCAATTGGATAATCAGCGTCTCCAGCTCACCGAAGCCAGCCACCATGTTGGAGGTTATATTTTGTTGCTCCTCCACACCAGCAAAAATCTGTTCCGACGCCGCACTAACTGTTCGGTTACACTTTAAAACGCTCGGTAAAGCTATACAATCCAGCCACAGCTTGTCTAACCTGTTCAAAAAGAAAATCAATACGTTGCCTTGTCGCATTAATATCTTTATTTTGCTCTTCACTTTTTTGATACTGCATTTGATTCAATACCGACACCACTAACAGCAAAAGCCCAATTAATAAAACAATCACAAACTCGTGAACATAGCGCAAAGAACTGGTAACAGGTGGAACTGCAGACGTACCGATCGAAATTTGCACAAAAATATTACACAGATTTAAGATCATAGCCACCAGAAAGTATCGGTAAGACGGATACAGCAAAAATAAAGAGCAAATCAATATGGTGGTTTCCAATCACCTTTAATTACCAAGTCACAAAATGACATCATCACTAGATGGATGTAATCGCATATTATTTAAACGCAAAAAATCGCCCCCTGATCAGGGAGCGATTTTACATTTATCTTTGAATAGCCGTCTTCGGCAGGAAGACACTCATCTATCCGATGACCTACAGCATCAGGCCTCCTTGTTTTCGGAAGCCTTTTCTGTACCTTCTGTTGCAGCTGCATCGCCTGCCACAGCAGCATTTTCCACCTCAACCGCACGCGGAACGATAATGGAAGCAAGCAACTCTTCCTCAGGAACGTGCAACGTTACTCCTTTAGGAAGTTTCAGGTCGCTCGCGCTCAGCTTGTCACCGACATCCAGTGCGGATACATCCACCTCAATGGTAGATGGCAGGTCAGCAGGAAGACCCTCGACTTCGACTTCGTTTTCCTGAATTTGCAGAATACCGCCCGTTTTTGTACCTACAGGTGTACCCTGATAATCAATAGAAACACGCACGCGAAGCGGCTTGTTTTTGGAAATTTTCAAAAAATCGGCATGCAACCACTGGTTGTCACGCTGCTGATAATCCTTAATGATGACCGGAATGGTTTCTCCACCCTCTACGGTGAGGTTGAACACCTCCGAACGTCCGGTTCTGACTACTTTATTAAATTCTTTGGCATCGACATGTACAGGGGTTCCTTCAAGCTCAGAGCCGTAAACCACAGCTGGAATCCGTCCTTTTAACCTCAATCCACGAAGTGCCGAACCCTTCTTCTCTGTTCTCGGCTGGGCGGTCAGTTGAATACTTCCTCCATTAGAACTCATGATATACAACCTCCTTCAGGTTACCTTACAAATGATTATTCCTCAAGAATCTTGCCTGTTCACCAGTCGCACTAAAAGGTATAAGCCAGCAAGCTGGCAAAATCAAACAAGTCCATAATTCTATATTACCCCTTTTTTCTGAAAATGACACACGTTTGCATAAAAAAATAGCATCTCTCGAAATAATCGAAAAATGCTATTCAATGTACGAAAGACAACCACTCCTATAAAGCTATCCTGCCCGGTTGTCGTTGACCAGCAGCAAATATTCTTCTCTGCCACTGTGAATCAATACCTGCATCACAGATCGGTTCAGGTCTACATCAATATACCGATCGGCCTCAATATCCTTGGCATCCCACTGATTGAGGCGGACGATATAGCCGATACGCCGCACATGAGGAGCCACTTGAATACGCGCTACTGCGCGACCGTCATCCAATTCACTCAATTCTACATGTCCGTCCCGGCATCCGGTGCCCCATACCCACACATTCCAGCCAGAATATTGTCGATCCGCACGCTCGTAAATCAACTCAATGGTGCGATACAACGCCACTTCTTCGTAGTAACCTGCGATTTCTTGGTCTGTTCCCTCATCCGAACCTTCCAATCCGTTCTCCGCCAGCTCGGTCGTCTGATCCTGTCCGGTCAAAAAGGATGGCTGAGCGGGTTCCTCCTGATCATACAGTACCATCATCGACCAGCGCAAAACGGTCACACGATGGCCTGCTACTTCATACCGTATCTCATTTCCAGCCCCGTGAGCATCCACAACGACATGCCAGCGATCCGATTCCACAGGCAGCAGTATCGTCTGCTCCGTATCCGAGCCGTTATAAATCACCACAATCTGATTCCAGGCATCGCCGTTAGCATGGTGCCTTAATGCAAAAGCTACCACATGCCCGCTGCTGTGCAGCACTTCCATATGCTGCTTCACCAGCTCCCGATGATCCATCCGGAATGCCGGATGACTGCGCCGTAAAGCGATTAGTCCCTGATAGTAATCAAATACGGGACGAAATCTCGCTTTGTTCTCCCAGCGAATAGCATTCACCACATCCACACTACGGTAGCTATTATGGTCTCCATATTTGGAGCGCAACAGTTCATCACCTGCATGGATAAAGGGAATGCCCTGGGAGGTCAGCACCATGCCGTTTGCCAGCAAGGATTTGCGTACGGTTTCATTCTCCAGCAAGTCATGCTCATTCACTTCCCGGTACGGGTCTGCATCCGCCACGGCTTGTTCGGCGGCTCTCCCATCCTGCGGCTGACCCTGCTCCCATTGAGGAAAACCGCAGCGTTCCCGCAAATGCCGCACCGTCAAAATTTTATCCCACAGATTGAGATTATCGTGAGCCGTGACATAATTGACCGTTTCCGAAGGTTGGGCTGTAAAATCATGAATAGCTCCAAAAACACCTTTAAGCACCAGTTCCTCCTGATCCCATGCCCCCGTGGCAAAGCCACTTGCGGTACCATCACTGTCACCCTTAATAGCAGAACGATAGTTGTCATTGAAGACGGCAAAGCCTTTGTCCCGTTGTGTTCCTTTTAACGTCAGCAGAGGCTGCGGGGATTCTCCCCCCGTCCAAGGCTCTCCATAGATAAGCAGATCGGTACGAACCTCAGAGCGAAGCTCCTGTGTAAGCTGCTCCACAGTCGGCGTATCTATCAGTCCCATCAGATCAAAACGGAAGCCGTCTATATGATATTCCTCTGCCCAATAGCGCAGCGAATCCTTGATATACTTGCGAACCATCGGGCGTTCGCTTGCCACCTCATTACCCACACCCGAGCCGTTGGAAAGCTGCCCATGCTCATCCGTACGGTAATAGTAACCCGGTACAACAGGGTCGAACGGCCCTTTTTCCACCGAGAAAGTATGGTTGTACACGACGTCCATAATGACACCGATGCCAGCATTATGCAGGGATTGCACTAGCAGCTTCAACTCCCGTATACGTGCCTCCGGGTCAGCCGGATTGGAAGAATAAGATCCCTCCGGCACATTATAGTGCTGGGGATCATAACCCCAGTTATATTCCGTGCCCTGTTCCGCAAAATCATTTACCGTATGGAAATCAGCTACTGGAAGCAGATGGACATGTGTAATGCCCAGCTCCAGCAAATGATCCAGTCCGATGCTGTTGCCCACCGAATCTTTTAGTCCCGTATACGTAAAGGCTGCAAACCGTCCTTGTGCGGCAGATAAGCCTTTTTCTCCAGTATTAAAATGTGTATCCATTGAAAAATCACGCACATGAAGCTCATATATAATGGCATCCGTAGCCCGGGCAAGTGTGGGTCCAGCATCCTCTTTCCATCCGTCCGGATGGGTTTGAGCCAAATCAACGATTGCCGTGCGCTGTCCATTGGCTGATACCGCTGTCGCATAAGGATCGGCGGCATAATGAAGGGTACTGTCTGCCCCTTCCAGCCTGTACATGTAATAACACTTGTTCCAGTCGCCTTCCAGCTCTACGGACCATACACCATGCTCATCACGGCTCATCGGAAATTCCCGGCCACCGCTATGGTCCTGAACGTTACCTTCCTGGTCATACAATCCAGCGTTGTCATACAGCGCTACATGGACCTGCTTCGCAGTCGGTGCCCATACTTTAAACATGCTGCCCGCAGGCGTATAAGTAAGACCCAAATCATGGCCTTCATATGTGGGATATGTTGTGTGCTCAAGCTCCTTGAGTTGATTGAAATCAGACATTCCTGTTCACCACCCATTTCTGTACATCGGCTTTCAGCCTCTGTTCATCCATCATTTATGATGTATACGACTTGTCAGTATACCTCAGGATTTTGCAAAATTCGATTCCAGTCGCTCCAAGGTACAATACATAGACGGAAAAAATCATTTCGATCTATATATTGCTGATTACACGTCGCTTTGTGGATTCTTGCAAAATCCTCACCTACTAGGCTATCAAAATAAGACAAGCTTGAAAAGTTGGATGATTTCAAATACGGATGCTGCTTTCATTTCACACGCACACTCCATTTTATGACAAAACCATGAACAGGCTACAGCAGCAGCCCTTCAAGCACCATAAATAATTCCCTTTATCCCTTCACACACGTCAGGACAGCCTACGGTTATCCATCTGAAACATATCGTCCGCAATCCGCATGGTAGAGCCTCGGTGGGAAACAAGGACAATCGTTTTATCCTGCTGCTGTTCCTTTAATGATTTTAAGATAATCGCTTCGTTCAGGCTGTCCAAATTGCTGGTAGGCTCATCGAGCAGCAGGAGCGGAGCATCATGAACAAAGGCTCTGGCCAGCCCCAGCCGCTGACGTTCACCACCGGACAGCCTGTCCCCCAATTCTCCAACACGGCTGTCATATCCTTGAGGCAAGGTCATAATAAAATCATGCACCGACGCCCTGCGGGCTGCTTCCACAACCTGCTCATGCGTAGCATCAGGTTTTCCAATTTTAATATTGGCCGCAATCGTGTCATCAAACAGGAACGTATCCTGATCCACATAGCTTTGCAGACCTCTCAAATGCTTCGTTCCGATTTCTTTCAAATCATGTCCAGATAGCAATATCCCGCCCTGCTGTGGGTCCCTGAACCGCATCAACAGCTTGAGCAAAGTGGACTTGCCAGAGCCGCTTTTACCCTGAATACCTGTAATCCGCTTGTGCGGTATCGTGAGACTTACATCATCCAGCACCGTCTGACCATCATATGCAAAAGTAACCCTGTCCACCTTCGCCCCGGAAAAAGCAACGCTCATTCCCCCGATATTTTCCTCGACCTCCGGGGTTTCCTCCAGCAGACTCAGCACGCGTTCCCCGCTCGCCAGCGTTTGCAGCAGATTGTTGGACAAATTGCTAAGCGCAACTACCGGGCCAAACGAGCTAAACAGGGCAATGACGGAAACAAGCATCCCTGTAAAGCTGACCTGCCCCTTGGACATGCCATACAATCCAGCCAGCAGCATCAGAAATGAAAAACCCACGACCGCTGCATCCGTTATCGCTCTTGTGATGCCTTCATGATGCTTCAAGCTCTTCTGCTTGGCATCCAATTGATCCGTGCGACGGTTAATCTCCGCCAGTCGTTGTTCCCCGCGCCCGTATTGCACAATTTCCTTCATACCACGTAGACTATCCAGGAAATAACTGCTCAGCTTGCCGAAGCTGCTCCGGTATTCCATCCCCTGACGTCTGCCCATACGCGACGTTAACAGGGGAATGAACAGACCGACCGTTATGTAAGCAAGCGCAGCGAGCCAACCTAACACAGGTTCATAGGAACCGATAAAGAATACCATCAACAGGGAAGTAATGATTCCGATCATAACAGGCGCTATCGTATGTGCATAAAACACTTCCAGCAGCTCAATATCACTTGTAATCAGCGAGATCAGATTCCCTTTGTCCTTGCCTTCGAGCTTGGCTGGCGCCAGTCTGCGCAGGGCTTGAAGCACCTTGTCACGCAGCACAGCCAGCAGCTTGAATGCGAGATAATGACCACTCATTTGCTCGCCATAACGGAACACGCCGCGCAGTACAGCACAAACCACGATGAGCGTGAGCAGGAACGTCATGCTGTAGCCCGTCGTGATGCCCGTTGCTGTAAGCAGGGCAAGGGCTCCATAGACAATAATGCCAATAGCACAAGCAAATCCAAGCACTCCAGTAACGATCGTTATGAGCAGAACGGGTAAAAGAGGCCCGGCCAGTACCAGTAATTGGGCCATAATCCGCATTCCGTGTCTACGCATATACAGCACCTCCTTTTACAAACTGCTCTACCTGGTGTTGGCTGAGATACATCTCGGCATAATGCCCTTGCTGGCTCATTAGTTCAGCATGTGTGCCGGACTCTGCCACTTGGCCGTTCCGCAGCACATAAATGCGGTCGGATTGGACAACATTTTCCAGTCTATGCGCGATGAGAATAACGGTTTTGCTGCCTGCCAGCGCATGTATAACCTCCATAATGCCTGCCTCGCTCTCACTGTCTATGTTAGAGGTAGCCTCGTCAAAAATGTACACGCTACTATCATGCAGCAGCGCTCTTGCCAGCGCTAGCCGTTGGCGTTGTCCCCCTGACAGGTTCGCTCCCTGCTCCTCCAGCTCTACTTCCAGCCCTCCCTGTGAGAGAACAAAGTCATACAGCTTCACCTGCCGCAACGCTTCCAGCATCTGTTCCTCATTCGCGTGCTCATTGCCCATTTTCAAATTAGCTTCGACCGTGCCCTTGAAAATATAGCTGTTGAAACCGATCCAGGTCATATGCCGCATACGGCTTTCTTCTGAAATGGCGGCAAGCTCGGTTCCTCCAACGGTCAGACTTCCTTGATAACCCTCATGATGACCAACGATTAATCCGGCTACTGTACTTTTACCAGAGCCAGATTCCCCGACAATGGAAACAAAACTGCCCTGAGGAATTTCCATAGATATATTTCGCAGGGTGTCCCTTTCGTCGTAGGCAAAATTCACCTGATCCAGTCGAATATCGGTAGTCTTGATGCTTTTTTTTCCTTGTACTAGCTCCTCTGTACTCAGAATTTGAAATATTTTGTCACTCGCTGCCATGCCGTTCATGGCGATATGAAAGTAGGAGCCCAGCAGCCGCAGCGGAATGAAGAACTCCGCCGACAGCAGCACAATGATCAACGCTCCCGCCAAGCCGATATGACCAGCAGAATATTCGCTCACTGCGACCAGAACGCCCGCAGCGGCACCGCCAAATGCAATAAGGTCCATGACTGCCACCGAGTTTAGCTGCATGGTCAGTACTTTCATTGTCATTTTGCGAAAATCCTCGGCCGCCGTGTTCATTTCCTGATGTTTCTCCTGGTCTGTCCCGTATATTTTAAGCGTGGTCAGGCCCTGTACATTTTCCAAAAAGCTGTGACCCAGATTGACATAGCTGCCCCAATATTTTCGAAACAGCTTTTTAGCCATCCTCATAATGACTATAATCGACACCGGAATCAGCGGAACGCAGATCAACAAGATAATGGCAGCCTTGAAGCTGACAAAGGATAAGGTGATGAACAACGTTACGGGTGCAAGCAGACTGTAAAATAACTGGGGCATGTATCTGCCAAAATAGGTTTCAAGCTGCTCCACTCCTTCTACAGCAACCTGAATAACCCCCGATGTGGAGGTATGATCCGTATACGCTGGCCCCAGCTTCAGCAGCTTGCCGTAAATTTGCGAGCGCAGCGTTTTTTTGGCATTCACTGAGGCCCGATAGGACAGCATACTGGCTGCATAATTGCACAAGCATCGGACTGCAATCGCAGCAATGACAATGGCCGTCACAGATAGAATCAGCTTACGGGTAACTTGTCCCGTCCATGCCTGTTGCAAAACAAAGGACATGGACAAAACAGCGGCTATACTGCCCAAAAGACCGATCCACTGGACAAGCACACCCAGAACGATATATTTTCGGGAATGCTCCACCAGACCAAGCAGACGGCTGTCGACCATTTTAGACCTTTTCTTCGTGGTATCAGCAGACGGAGTTGGGGATGGAGTTTCCGCTGTAGTGCCTCTCACCGTCCCGATCCTGAATATAAAGTAATAATATTTGAAGAGGATGACTAACCCGATAATCACCTTGGCCCACACTGGTGGGGTTAAAATAAAGCCGGTAATGAGCATGGCTGACGCCAATCCCAGAGTCGTGATTTTAGTGGACAGCTTCAACGATCTCGTTTGGACGAAGCTTTCCAGATGCTTATGGTACAAAGAGGTATTCGAAAACCATTGGTGAATCCGTTTAGACCCCCGCATAAAGAAAAAGGCTGCCAGCAGCAAAAACGGCGTAGTCGGCAGCAACGGTACCACCACGCCAATCACTCCAAGCGCCAAAAATAGAAACCCTAAGGTAACATAGATCGGTTTCACTGTAATCCTCCCTAAAAAGATATGATGATGACCCATTTGATGGATAATGATAATCATTATCAATATAAACAATTTAGACAGGTTGTTATGTGATGTAAATCACGCATAAAAAAATCCTCTTGAAGCATATCTCTACAGAACACGCTTTTGTGGGTGTTGATGTAGATGTATTGGCTTCAAGAGGATTATCGAAAATAACGCGCGATATTAGGTTGTTTTATGAATTTATAATATCATATTGCTCCAATACCTGCCGATGTAGCGGGTGGTCTGCGGGTATGGATGTATAGCGTGTCAGCGCCACACCCAGTCCTTCGCTGCGGATCACCTGCTGAAGCTCGACTGCCTCAGGGTCCTCCGCAATATCAAATTTACAGGCAGCAGCCATTCCTAGCGCCAGATGATCCGTTAAGATGCCATACTCCTCCGCTTGCAGTGCCGGACGTACAAGACGGTCATTGGGAGACAGCTTCCGCAACGGTGAACGTCCGACCCGAGTAACCTCGTCTATCAGATTAGGGTTGCGGAAGCGACCCAAAATTTTGGAAATGTACTTCTGATGCTCCGCCTGATCCAAACCGAAGCGCTTCACAAGCACCGCCCCTGTTTCCTCCAGTGCACCTTGTATCGAATCCACCACCTTGTCATCCTTCATCGCTTCCTGAATGGTAGCATAACCCGCGGCATAACCAAGGTAGGCCGCCACGCAATGCCCCGTATTCACCGTGAACAGCTTGCGTTCAATGTAAGGCTCCAAATCCTGCACGTAAAGGATGCCTTCGATCTCTTTATGGTCAGAAGCCATTTGCGATCGATCCACCACCCACTCGTAAAAAGGCTCTACCTGCACGTGCAACGGGTCCTCATGATGCTGGATCGGCACAATCCGGTCTACAGCAGCATTGGGAAAATAAACCGAAGCCTCCGCCTTGGCACGAGTCGCCTCATCCAGTAGCGCAAAAACATGCTCTTTCAGTTGGGCGCTGCCTCCGATTGCATTTTCGCAGGCGATCACATGTAGCGGCGCTGCCCCGCGTTTTACCCGCCGCTTAATTCCCTCGGCAATGCCTGCTGCAATATGCTTGAGGATGCTGACACCCACTGCGGTCGTTACCAGATCAGCTTGGTCTACCGCATCCGCTACAGCCGCTGCATCTTTGCCATCAATCGCGGTTACATTCGTGACCATCTCCGCATCCTTGGTATCATTCGCCAACTCTACAGTGTATTGCTTGCGCCGGCGTAACTCGGATACAAGAGTGTCGTTAACATCCGAAAAGACAACCTCATAACCTGCCCGCGATAGAATCAATCCGATAAATCCGCGACCGATATTTCCTGCTCCAAAGTGGACGGCTCTCATAGCTCCATCTCACTTTCGAACAGATCGATAATTTCCTGAGGGGTCACCGCGTTGCGGAGTTTATCCATGTTTTCTTCCTCCGCGCATACCACAGCGATACTCGTCAAAATCTCCATATGATCGCCGCCTTGTGCTGCGATGCCGATCACCATATATGCTTTTTCTTCCCCAAAATCTACACCTTGCGGGAACTGAATGATCGAGATGCCTGTCGACTGAATAAACGTCTTGGATTCCTTCGTGCCGTGTGGAATAGCCAACCCGTTCCCGATATAGGTAGACACGATCTCCTCGCGTTCCAGCATCTTGTCAATGTACTCACCTGTAATATGTCCGGCATCCAGCAGGATTTGTCCGGCCATGCGAATCGCCTCATATTTGTCTTTGGCGGTTGCGTTCATTTTTACTTTGTCTATCGTCATAATGCTCACGGTAGGTTCCTCCCTGTCCCTAATTTACTGTGAAAAAATTCAGCCAGTTCACTCGATATATAATTGGCGATATGCTCACGGCTACCGTGTTTCAGTAGCGTAACCATGTCTTCCCGAAGTAGTAATGCACTAATCTCGCTCAATACCTCCAGGCTTTCTCTCGGCAGCTCGCGAGGTCCCAACATAAGCAGCACGCAATCTACCTGTTCGCCTGCATCCGCCAGCAGCGGCTCTGCCAGCTTATACAGCGTAAGCGAAGGCTCGCGAATATAGTGGCTGCGCGTATGAAACAAAGCTATGGAGGTATCAGGGATCACCTGACTACCCTGGCGCTCTCTTTCCATGAGCTGTGCAGCAATGCCAGAAGGCTCTGTGACGTTCCCCCCGCCCCGCCTCCAGCATGCAGATAGCCTGTACGGTAGCGCGCATATCCATCCCCTGATTTTCCAGCGTATACACTTGAAATTGCTGTACAATGTGTACAATTTCCTCGAGACTTTTTCGCAGCCCCGTGAGCCACTCCATGCCCTGACCGGGCTGGACGGCCTGCTCCTGCTGCTGATCATTGGGATGCTTGAGTGTAATATGCTGGATAAAATGTCGCAGACGGTCACTCTCCTCCTGCGTCAGCAGCGGGCTGATCTTGAGATAGCGATCCGGTTCCAGCGGTAGCTCCACCGTCGAAATGATCAGATCATAATCCTCTTTCGGAATCCGCGCCGCCTCGTACCATGAGGCCCTATCCACGATTTTGATCTGTGGCAGCTCCTTGGCGAGCCTTGTTGCCAGCAGCCTGGATGATCCAATGCCGCTCGTGCAGACGACGATGGCCCGCACCTCCCGCCGCAATTGTCGCAGCCGCTCCAGCGAAGCGCCGAAATGCATGACGAGAAATCCGATCTCTTCATCCGGCACTTCCATTTCTGTCATGCCCGCCGCAGCCTTCTTCACCGAGTCGAACAAGCTGCCGTAATCCTTGCGGATTTGCTGGAGCAGGGGATTACGGATGGATCTGCCTTCCTTCAAACGTTTGAGTACCGGAGCCATATGGGCAATCAGTCCTTCACGCAGAACACGATCCTCTGCCAATGGCGTGTCTGTCTCTTCCTCTACACGACGAATCAACTCATGAACCGACTCCAGCAGTACGAGATCATCCAGCGGCAGCAGCCGGGTTGAATGATCCTCGGCATCACGGAATAGCAGTCTGAAATAAGATCGTTCCGGCTCTGGAAAATCAATATCCAGCGCCTCTGACAATTCCGTGCATATGCGTTCCACCATAGCTGTGCGCAGCATGATATTCTCATCCGAATCTGTTTTGGAATACGAGAGACGATGATCCACAACGTATCCGAGCCGCAGACGTGCCAGCGAAACGCAAATTTGAATCAACAGCTCCATATATTTGCTTTCCACCATGTTTTTCAGCCATTTCTCATGGGGCTGCCAGAGGGCATTTTCCACGGTCAGCAGGTTCTCTCTGCCAATCATCTCCAGCAACTTGTCAGCGACACGTGTCACAGGACGAAGCTCCTCCCGGCTGGAAAACAGATCCGATTCATCCAAATACTCTAGAGCCAGCTCGGAAATCGCCCGTCTTTTGTCCGTCTCCCGGCCTGTAATCTCGACGCCGTACCCGCGTCTGCGCACAAGCACGAGTCCCCGTTCCACGATCCAGCCTTGCAATTCGTCCAGATCATGACTGACAGTAGTTACTGCGACCTTCAAATCAGCAGCCAGCGCCAGCAGCTTGATCGGCTCCTGTGTATCCAGCAGCATACAGAGAACCACGATCTTTCTTTCCTCAGCCGAATATTCGTCCGACTTCGTATGCATCAATTGCTCCCGCAGACATACAAGCTGAGCCGGGTCGGCATCCACATAGATACCAATCCCTGATTTTTTCTCCAGCTTTACCTCATGAGCCGCTAACCAATGCTCGACTGCACTGAGTTCCCGGTGAACCGTCCTTGTGCTGACATTAATCTTCGTGGCAATTTCCCCGGCCGTTACCTCTTGGGACTGCTCCAGAAGATATTCCACGATGTCACGTTGTCGTTTCGTAATATTCATAAGCGCATACCGTTCCTTCCCAAGCTCATCCCTTCCGCAGAACACACGAACTGCATACAAGGCGGCCTGACTACTACAGGGGATTAAGAATCGGATTTCAGACGTTCCACCAGCGCTTCGTATTCAGGACTCTTCAGGAAATTATCAATAGAAATATGCTCGGCATTTGGAGCCACCGTTTTAGCCCGGTCCGTCAACGTTTTTTGCGTAATAACAATATCCGCATCCTGCGGAATCTCACTGATTGCCGTGTTCGTTACCGTGACATCCACATCCGCCTGCTTCATTTTTTTGCGTAAAATCGAGGCGCCCATAGCGCTTGAGCCCATACCTGCATCACAGGAAAAGACGATCTTGTTCACATCTGATTTATCCTTGACCGTTTGAACTTCACCAATCTCCGCAGCCCGATCAGCTTCGCGGTTATCTTCCGTTACAGTGGTATTTTCGCCTGCAGCCTTGCTTTGAGTTTTCATATCCTTCATGCGGGATGCCGCTTCCTCAAGCCCCTCTTCTTTTTGCTTACCTGTCTTGAGTAACACAGCAGCAACAGCAAACGATACGACCGCAGCAGCAATCACACCGCTCAGCATTGGCAAATATCCGCCTTTTGGCGTCATCAGGAAATAAGCGATGATACTACCCGGTGAAGGAGCTGCTACCAGTCCGGCACCTGTCAGCATGAAACAGAACGTTCCCACCACACCCCCTGCTATAGCAGCAAGAATCAGAATCGGCTTCATCAAAATATAAGGGAAATAAATTTCATGAATCCCGCCGAAAAAGTGAATGATAACCGCGCCAGGAGCCGACGACTTCGCAGGGCCTTTACCAAACAGGCAGTAGGCCAGCAAAATACCGAGCCCTGGTCCAGGGTTCGATTCAAGCATGAACAAAACGGATTTGCCTGTTCTTGAAGCCTCCTCCAGCGCAATCGGACTCAATACTCCGTGGTTCAGTGCGTTGTTTAGAAATAATACTTTTCCGGGCTCAATAATGAGGTTGACGAGCGGCAAAAGCCCTGCGTTCACGAGGAACTGTACCCCTGCTGACAACACTTGACTGATAATTTGTACAAACGGTCCGATTGCCACATGAGCAAGCAGCGCTAAAATCGCCCCGATAATCCCTGCCGAGAAGTTATTGACCAGCATTTCAAAGCCTGATTTAACTTTGCCGTCAATCGCTTTGTCGAATTTCTTCAATATCCATGCAGCCAGCGGACCCGCTACCATCGCGCCGAGGAACATCGGAATGTCCGCCCCGACAATGACACCCATCGTCATAATGGCCCCGATCACACCTCCGCGCTGTCCGTGAATCATTGTGCCACCCGTATAACCGATCAGCAGCGGCAGCAAATAATTTTTCATCGGATCAACCAGTTGTGCAAAACCCTCATTCGGGAACCATCCGGTCGGAATAAAAAGTGCCGTGATCAATCCCCACGCGATAAAGGCCCCCATATTGGGCATAACCATACCGCTGAGAAAACGACCGAAACGCTGTACGGCAACGCGAGCGCCTCCGTTTGAATTGGACTTTGCGTCCACTGTGCTCATATTCATATCCTCCTTATAGGTCAGTATTTTGCATCATTCGATTCCCAACGCTCGAAAGTACAATAGATAAACGAACTAAACCGTTTCGATCTATCTATTGCTGATTTGAAATCGCTCTTGGGATTGTTGCAAAATACCCAGGTAATAAGCATCACTACCTTTTCTTAAAATTCATACTAAATGACAACGCTATCTTCATCAACGAAATGAAAACGTACTTTCGTCATGAACGTTGATGACAACATTTAAATTTAAGATAAACAGGCGCGAAATCATTAGGCATAATTCCTCTTAATGTGGCCTGAAACGTTAGAATTTAGTCGAGAAACCATGCGTCATCTATACCATTTCTATACAAGGAATATCCTCCAAACAAGGGAAAAAGAACGTAATTACGCTTGCCAAAAAAGACAGCAAAAAATAGCCGCTATGCCCAATCATCGCGACTATTTTTATACAAAACCGAGTGGACAAACGCCACTCTTATTCAGTTATCCAACCTAATTTGCCCCATTATTACTCATTGGCAGTCAACTGCTCGTACTGATCCGCAGACAGCAGCTTGCTTAATGATTCCTCTACATCTCCTCCAATCTCCACTTCGATCATCCAGCCTTTTTCATAGGGAGACTCGTTCACCAGCTCAGGCGTACTTTCCAGCGCTTCATTCACCTTCAACACCGTTCCCGTCACCGGAGCGAACAGGTCGGATACTGTCTTTACCGATTCAATAGTACCGATCTCTGCCCCCTGCTCAATCGTTGCTCCCTCCCCAGGCAGCTCCACAAAAACGATATCCCCCAGCTGATGCTGTGCAAAGTCCGTAATACCGATTCGTACCGTTCCATCCTCTGTGCGCTGAACCCACTCATGTTCCTCTGTGTACCAAAATTGCTGCTTCACTTCACTCATCCTGCTCGCCTCGCTTCCATATGGATTACATCGTTTCGCCTACCCGTCTGTGACAGGTTAAGATTATGACAACAAGAACTCTCATGTCAATAATACTAACAAAAATATTTCACATTTCTCCATATATCGTTCTAACTAAAAATACGGCAGGATATAACAAACGCTTACATATCCTTATTTATGAATAAAATGTTTTATAAAATGATGTTGATGACATTTTTGTTGACATTTCAAATAAATTTGCGTATTAATGGGTTATAACAAGTGCTTTTAGAAATACCCGATAACTGTAAACGCGGATGAACGTGGAGGGAGAGACTGCCAAAACTCGCATAGCTGTTGCCGCCTGTGAAAACAAGGTAGCAAGCGAGTCGGATCAAGCTGTTACCGGCAGGGCCGGATGACGTATAGCTGATCCAAGGGCAGCGCCGAAGGAGTAAACCTGCACCGCAGGTGAATCTCTCAGGCAAAAGGACCTCTGCCGGACGCATCTCTGGAGAGCATTCGCCATACAGGCGGATCACCCAAGGGGAAACCTGGTACACACCGGGGTAACTCTCAGGTATCAAGGACAGAGCTGAAGAAAAGTGTGTGGACTGCCGTCCATACGTTTTTTTCAGCCTGTCTTTTTTGTTTAGCTGATCACACTGGATAGGAGTGAAAAAATGACTAACTTGCGAAAAACGTCGCTGTATTCCTCCTACGGCACGCTGCCGGGGGTTCGTTGCATTGATTTTGGCGGCTGGGAGCTGCCTGTACAGTTCAGCGGCATTCAAAAGGAGCATGAGGCTGTCCGACAACGTGCGGGATTGTTCGATGTATCGCATATGGGTGAATTCCTGGTCGAGGGCCAGGAAGCCGAAGCATTTCTGCAACAGGTGACGACGAACGATGTCAGCCAATTGGAGCCGGGCCAGGCCCAATATTCGCTGCTGTGTTACCCGGATGGAGGTGTAGTAGACGACCTGCTTGTTTACCGCAAAGGGCCGGAGCGTTACATGCTCGTTGTGAACGCCTCGAATATCGACAAAGATTGGGATTGGTTGCTTCGCCATGCTCCTGCATCCGTTCATCTGGAAAACGTATCAGATGCGGTAGCACTGCTGGCATTGCAAGGACCTGAAGCTGCGCGTATTGCCGCAGCCGTGACAGACACGGACATTACGAAGCTGGCATCCTTCCGATTCAATGAGGATGTGCAATTGTTCGGGGCAAAAGCGCTCGTCTCCCGCACCGGATACACGGGGGAAGACGGCTTTGAATTTTATGTGCCCACGGCGGATGCACCGGCAGTGTGGGACGGATTGCTTCGCATCGGTGAGCCGTATGGTCTGGTTCCCGCCGGACTTGGAGCCAGGGATACGCTGCGCTTCGAGGCACGGCTACCGCTGTACGGACAGGAGTTGTCCGCTACCATTTCGCCACTGGAAGCTGGTTTAGGCTTCTTCGTCAAGCTGAATAAGGGAGATTTTATCGGGAGAGAGGCCCTGCAACGTCAGAAAGAACAAGGTATTCCCCGCAAGCTGATCGGACTGGAAATGCTCGACCGCGGCATCCCGCGTGCCCATTATCCCGTTTTTGCGGAAGGACAGCACATTGGCGAGGTCACAACGGGAACCCAGTCGCCCACCTTAAAGCGTAATCTGGGTTTGGCTCTGGTGGACAGTCATTTCAGTTCCCTATCCACACCGCTGGAGGTCGAGATTCGTGGCAAGCGCCTGCGCGCCGAGGTGGTAGCAGCGCCCTTTTATAAACGTCCACGCTGATTTAAACGCTCGTCTTACTATAACTATCGTGATCCGTTACTAACCGCTGCCCAGTGGGCAATCGTTTATTAATCATTTGTTAATCGTTTTACGTTTTTACGATCTTGTTGGTTGAAAGGAGCCAGACCCAATGAAACAACACCGCTATCTTCCCATGACCGAGCAGGATCAAGCTGAAATGCTGCGCGTGGTCGGCGCATCGTCCATCGACGATTTATTCAGCGATATTCCCGAGGCGATCCGGTATAAGGGGGAGCTGCTCCTGTCTTCTCGGTTAGACGAAAGAGCCTTAACCCGCCACTTATCAGGACTGGCCGGGCAAAATGCCAATACTGACACGCACGCCAGCTTTCTCGGCGCAGGGATTTACGATCATCATATTCCATCCGTCATCCAGCATATCACTTCACGCTCGGAATTTTATACGGCCTACACTCCTTATCAACCGGAGGTAAGCCAGGGCGAGCTGCAAGCCATCTTCGAATTTCAATCGTATATATGCGAATTAACAGGCATGGCTGTAGCCAATGCCAGTATGTATGATGGAGCGACTGCGCTGGCAGAAGCGGGCTCATTGGCCGCCGCTGCCACCCGCCGCAAGCAGCTTATCGTATCGCGGACCGTCCATCCGGAGGCACGTCAGGTGTTGGCTGCCTATGCACGCGGGCTGGATTTGGATGTCGTGGAGATCGACTGTGCAGATGGTGTAACTGACGTGAAGGCATTAACGGCGGCCATATCGGAGCAGACGGCGGCAGTTTTGGTCCAAAGCCCTAATTTTTTCGGGGCCGTGGAAAATCTGAAGCCGATGGCTGACCTGATCCATGCGCACAAGGGTCTTATGGTCGTCAGTGCCAATCCACTGGCATTGGGCTTGCTGGAAGCGCCCGGCAAGCAGGACGCGGATATTGTCGTAGGAGACGCGCAGCCGCTTGGCATCTCCTCCTCCCTCGGTGGCCCAACCTGTGGTTACTTTGCCGTTTCTCAGGCGCATATGCGCCGTATCCCCGGCCGTATTGTGGGCCAGACCACAGATCGCAACGGTAAACGCGGCTTCGTGCTGACCTTGCAGGCACGGGAGCAGCATATCCGTCGGGAAAAGGCCACCTCTAACATATGCTCCAATCAGGCACTGCTCGCTTTATCTGCCTCTGTGTATTTGTCCGTCATGGGTAGACAGGGCATCGCGGAAGTAGCCGAGCTAAACCTGCACAAAAGCCGCTACGCATTGGAGCAACTACTCGGCTTGAAGGGCGTGACTGCCTCCTTTACTGCACCCACCTTTAACGAGTTTGCCCTGCGGTTACCTGAGGGTACCGATATGAATAAACTGCAAGCCGGATTGCTTGCTGCCGGATTTATCGGCGGCTACGATTTAGGGCGAGATTATGAGGAATATGCAGGTCACTTGCTGATTGCCGTGACAGAGCAACGAACAAAGGAAGAGATCGATCAATTCGTGCATACCTTGGGGGGATTGCTATGACGCATACTACAGGACAAGATCAGGGTACACCGAATCCAGAAGTCGAATCCAGTCGGAATCAGATGAAAAAGCATGAGCAGGCGCTCATTTTTGAATTGAGCAGACCGGGCCGTATCGCCTATTCCCTGCCTGAATGCGATGTTCCCCGGCGTCCGGTGGCAGAGCTTTTGCCGGATTATGCGCAGCGCAGCGAGCTTGCGGCATTGCCCGAGGTATACGAAGTAGACGTTATTCGACATTATACTGCACTGTCACGGCGTAATTTTGGCGTGGACAACGGATTTTATCCGCTCGGCTCCTGTACGATGAAATACAACCCCAAGGTGAATGAGGATGTCGCCCGTTATGCAGGCTTCGCCAAAATCCATCCGTACCAGCCGGAGGACAGCATCCAGGGGGCCATGGCGCTGCTCCATACGCTTCAAAACGATCTGGCCGCGTTAACCGGCATGGATGCCGTCACCCTTCAGCCCGCCGCGGGCGCCCATGGCGAATGGACCGGGCTGATGATGATCCGCTCCTACCACGAAGCGCGTGGTGAGCGGCGTACCAAGGTGCTCGTGCCGGATTCCTCGCACGGAACGAACCCCGCCAGCGCCACTGTGGCAGGCTTCGAAACGGTCACCCTCCCCTCCACACCGCAGGGGCTGGTGGATCTGGACGCGCTGCGTCAAGCCGTGGGCAACGACACCGCTGCGCTTATGCTGACCAACCCGAACACGCTCGGGCTGTTCGAGAAGCAAATCGCTGACATTGCCGCGATTGTGCATGAAGCGGGTGGCCTGCTCTACTATGATGGCGCGAACTCCAACGCCATTATGGGGATCACCCGCCCCGGGGATATGGGCTTTGACGTGGTGCATCTCAATTTGCACAAAACGATGAGTACCCCACATGGCGGAGGCGGACCCGGCGCGGGACCTGTGGGGGTAAAGCAGCGGCTCATTCCGTATTTGCCCAAGCCGCTTGTCGTGCGTGATCCACAGGGCACGTACCACTGGGACCGAGAACAGGGCGATTCCATCGGACGGGTCAAAGCCTTTTACGGAAACTTCGGTATTCTCGTCCGTGCCTATGCCTATATCCGCAGCTATGGCCCTGACGGCTTGAAGCGGGTATCCGAATGTGCCGTACTTAATGCCAATTATATGATGCATCGGCTGGCTCCGCATTTTGACATCCCTTATCCAGGCTATTGCAAACACGAATTTGTGATGTCCGGACGGGGCTTAAAGAAATTCGGAGTGCGTACACTTGATGTTGCCAAGCGATTGCTCGATTTCGGCTACCATCCGCCTACGATTTATTTCCCGCTGAATGTAGAGGAATGTATCATGATCGAGCCGACAGAAACGGAAAGCAAAGAGACGCTTGATGCCTTCATTGACACCATGATCCAAATTGCGCGGGAAGCGGAGGAAACGCCTGAATTGGTGCTGAATGCTCCATATACCACTCCAGTCACGCGACTGGACGAAGCAACTGCAGCTCGCAAGCCTATATTGAATTGCTCATGCAGCTAAAAGCAAACTCCAATTTGGGGCATACAAAAAGGCCGGTATCTGTTAGATACCGGCCGCTGTATGTAAACAGCAATTTTTGTTGGAAAAAGATATACCTTGAAAATGTGATACCCTTCCTTAGCCTTCAATGCTTTGAACCAATTCAACAACCTGCTCGGCTGTTTGCATGTCCAAAGCTTTTGCAGCCAGTTTCTCCATGTCCGCGCGGGACAATTTCGAAATTTGACTGCGTGCTGGCAGAATGGAAGTAGCACTCATGCTGAACTCATCGAGTCCCAGACCCAGCAGCAATGGAATTGCTGTTGTATCCCCTGCCATTTCACCGCACATACCAACCCAACGTCCTTCACGGTGAGCGGCATCAATAACCATTTTCACCAGACGCAGAATGGATGGGTTATATGGTTGGTACAAATAAGATACCCGTTCGTTCATGCGATCCGCTGCCATCGTGTACTGAATCAGATCGTTCGTACCGATACTGAAGAAATCAACTTCTTTTGCGAATTGGTCAGCCAATACCGCTGTAGAAGGAATTTCTACCATGATGCCCAACTGAATTTCTTCAGATACGGCTACACCCTCGGCTACCAGCTTTTCTTTTTCCTCCAGCAACACAGCTTTGGATTCACGGAATTCGTTCAGCGTAGCAATCATCGGGAACATGACCCGCAGGTTACCATGTACACTTGCCCGCAGCAAAGCACGCAATTGAGTACGGAAAATGTCCTGACGGTCCAGACACAGACGAATAGCACGGAATCCGAGGAACGGATTCATTTCCTTCGGCAGATCCAGATAAGGAAGCTCTTTGTCGCCACCGATGTCCAACGTGCGAACTACAACCGGTTTGCCTTCCATTCTTTCCAGAACGGTTTTGTATGCTGTGTACTGTACTTCTTCGGATGGAAGCTTATCGCGTCCCATGTACAAGAATTCAGTACGATACAGGCCGACGCCTTCGCCACCGTTATCCAGTACACCAGCTACATCATTAGGCGTACCGATATTGGCTGCCAGTTCGACATGCACACCATCGACGGAAACCGTAGCTTCGCCGCGCAGCTTCCGCCACTCTTCGCGTTGCTTGTCGTATGCCACCTGTTTAGCCTGGTATTCAGCAACGATCTCTTCGGAAGGGTTCACGAATACGTGACCATCCAGACCGTCGACGATAATCAAATCGCCGCTTTTAGCTTGGGACAGTATATTTTTAGTTCCTACAACCGCAGGAATTTCAAGTGAACGAGCCATAATAGCCGAGTGTGAAGTACGTCCGCCAATGTTGGTTGCAAAGCCTTTAACAAATTCGCGATTCAGCTGAGCTGTGTCGGAAGGTGTCAAATCTTCTGCAAGTACAATCGTTTCTTCGGCAATTTCTGCAGGACTGACAAAATGAACACCAAGCAGGTGATTCAGGATCCGCTTGGTTACATCACGCATGTCCGATGCGCGTTCTTGCAAATAAGCACTTTTCATGTTTTCGAACATGGAAATAAACTGTGTAGCTACTTCGTTCAGAGCATAGTCAGCATTAAGCTGCTCGTCTCTGATCTTAGCTTTAACTGGATCGATCAGTTCAGGATCATTCAGGATCAACAGGTGAGAAGCAAAAATTTCTGCTTTTTTCTCGCCCAGCTCCTGTAAAGTTTTCTCCTTAATCGCTTCCAATTCGGTTTGAGATTCTACTAAAGCCGCATCCAATCTTGCAATTTCAGCTTCAGCATCACCAACCGCGCGTCTCTCTACAGCGTAATTCGGATGCTCCAAGATAAACGCCCGGGCAATGGCGATGCCTGCCGAAGCGGCAATCCCGGAAATTTTAAGCATGAATTTCGCCCAGCCCTTCGTTAACGATTACATTTTCAAGAGCTTTCAGAGCGTCAGCAGCTTCAGCGCCTTCACAGATGATGTTGATGGTATCGCCTTGTTCCAGACCAAGAGACAATACACCCAGAATGGATTTCAAAGTTACTTTTTTACCGTTAGCTTCGGCAAAAGATTCAGCACCGCTGAATTTGTTAGCTGTATTTACCAGCGCTGTTGCAGGACGTGCATGGATACCGTCTTCATCTGTAATTCTAAAAGTTGTTTGCATAATTGTTCCTCCCACTTTCCTAATGGATAATATTTGTTTACACGCAGTATACGTGTAGTGAAACCGGGTCGATGTGAGGCGACCTAAGCCGCCTCATCACGAATCCGAAACACATAGAGTTTATTTTATCGTAATTATACCATCTTCGCCAGCCTTCAATACTCCAGTTTTGTTTAAAGTTACCGAAGAGCCTTCTGGAAGGTTGGTAAAAATGACTGGTGAGATGATGGATTTTGCGTTTGCCTTCACGTATTCCAGGTCTACTTTCATAATAGGCTGACCGGCTGACACAAGATCGCCTTCGTTCACCAAAACGTCAAATCCTTGGCCTTTAAGCTTTACTGTGTTCACCCCGATATGAACAAGTACTTCCTTACCGCCGTCAGATTGGATACCAATGGCATGCTTGCTTGGGAATACATTGAATACTTTACCATATACAGGCGACACAATCGTTCCATCATTTGGCACGACAGCAAAGCCGTCTCCTGTCATACGTTCTGCAAATACCGGATCAGGAACAGTCGAAATATCAACCAATTCTCCGTTAACAGGCATCACGATATCTTCAACAATGATGGTCTGTTTTTGTTCGCCAGCTTCCTTCTCTTCTTGCGGAGCAGGTTGAGCCGAGGCCGGAGCCGGAGCAGGTGTGCGTCCCGCCATAATATCAGCCATTTGCGTTTTAATCGTATCGGAGCGTGTACCGAAAATGGCTTGTACGTTGTTGCCGACTTCGAGTACACCCGCTGCGCCAAGCTGTTTCAGACGAGCCTTGTCAACGTTGGACTTCTCGTTAACTTCAATACGAAGACGTGTGATACAAGCATCCAAATGCTTGATATTGGACGCCCCGCCGAAAGCTGCCAAAATATTGCCCGGAAGCTCGTCTGTGGTACCGACTGCGGCTCCTTCAACATTTTCTGTAGCTTCTTCACGCCCTGGTGTTTTCAGGTTAAACTTCCGTATGATGAATCGGAATCCGAAGTAATAAATAACCGCCAAAATCAGACCGACGATGATGACGTACCACCAAGACGTACGATTCGGAATAATCCCGAAGATCAGGAAGTCGATAAATCCACCGGAGAAGGTCATACCGATTTTAACATTCAAAATTTGCATCGTCATGAACGACAGACCTGCAAACACAGCGTGCACTGCGAACAGCAATGGAGCTACGAACAGGAAGGAAAATTCCAGTGGCTCCGTAATCCCTGTCAGGAAAGAAGTCAAAGCTGCTGAACCCATAATACCTGCTACATATTTTTTGTGTTCTGGTCTTGCTTCATGATACATCGCTAGCGCTGCGGCTGGCAAACCGAACATCATGAATGGGAACTTACCAACCTGGAACGTACTTGCTGTCAAAGCAACTCCATCGCGAAGCTGGTTAAAGAAGATTTGCTGGTCACCATGAATCGTTTGACCGGCTTTGTTCACGTATTCGCCGAACTCAAACCAGAACGGTGAATACCAGATGTGATGCAATCCGAAAGGAATGAGCGAGCGTTCAATCACCCCAAATATGAAAGCTGCCAGCGTCGGATTGGAGTCAACCATAAAGTGTGATACAACGTTCAGTCCTTGCTGTACGGGAGGCCACACAATGACCAGCAATAGTCCGATTAGCAATGAAGATACTGCCGTTACAATCGGAACGAAGCGCTTACCCGCGAAAAAGCCCAGATACGAAGGAAGCTCGATTTTGAAAAAGCGATTGTACATGGCCGCGGCCAGTATACCGATGATAATCCCGCCGAACACCCCGGTTTGCAGCGTTGGAATCCCCAACACGTTCGCATAGCCCGGTATTTTTTGAGCAATCAGACCCGGTGTAACACCTACAGCTGTACCCAATGTAATATTCATAACGAGATAACCGATGATCGCAGCCAATCCTGCTACGCCTTCACCGCCTGCCAGACCGACGGCTACGCCGACTGCAAACAACAGTGCCAGATTATCAAAAACAATTTGTCCGGCATTCATCATGATCGTCGCTACCGATTGAACCCAGCCCGCATTTAATGCCGGAATGTACTGGAGAAAATCGGGATTGACCAACATGTTGCCGATTCCTAATAAAAGTCCCGCTGCCGGCAAAATGGCTACAGGAAGCATTAAAGCTTTGCCGACACGCTGTAAAACACCGAAAAGCTTTTTAAACATACGTTCCACTTCCTTCTCTGAAAATTAGAATACAGAGGCAAAACAACAAAAAAGGCATGAGCCGAATTAAGTATGTTTGAACACAACCTTGGGATATAGCTTACCCCGGTAGGCTGTAAACAATCATAACTTAAAACAACTCATGCCTGATCGAATCAGTAACACGTTAGATATTCATTTGTTGTCTTGCTCATTACAAAATTTATTATAGCATTCTGCCAAAAGTGAGGCAATACTTTTTTCGATTCTAGCTGTTCTAACGTTGCTCTCCCTGCTCTTTACGTTGGGACAACCGCTGTAAATGCATCGTCAAATAGCTAACCTCAGCCGGATATACGGATTTGCGAAGCCTTTTCTCCATAATCTTCGTAAGCTTCCAGGCTAACATATACATTTCCGGATACTCTTCATTCAACAGCTTGTCCAATCGGTAAATCTCCTGCACAATCTCTCCCCGACGTACACGTTCAATCGCAAACCTCAGATGAGTCAGCAAACGTGAGTAATCCAGGGATTGGAGAGGAATGCGATATTCCAGCGTAGTCTCTACTACCTGTACCATATCAGCAATCAATCGGGAATCCTTCCTGACCTCGGAAATATGCTGATTCGTCATGGCACTGTAAATATGCAAGGCTACGAATCCGATTTCATCTTCTCCCAGATCCACACCCATCTTGTCCTTGATCAAAGAGACTGCCTGTTCAGCCATCTTGTATTCCTGAGGGTATATTTCTCTCGTTTCATACAAAAACGGATTATGGATCGTAATGCCCTGTTTCTGACGATTAATGGAAAAGGCGATGTGATCGGTTAAAGCAATCAATATGTGCTCATTCAGAGGCTTCTTCGCTTGAAGCTGAACATGGTGAAGCACCTCACCAATGACCTCAATGAGCTTTTCATCCAGCTCGGGAAGCAATCGCTTGTATTGCTCCTGCTCCTCATGGCTTTTTAATATAAATAATTTTTCAACTGAATCCAACGGTATAAGATCGCCGTTTTTGCGATTGAAACCGATTCCTTTTCCAATCACAACAACCTCATCATGCTCGGGATGCATCCCGATAATCACATTGTTATTCAGCGCTTTCGCCACTTGTAGGCTGCTCACATCCGCACCTCTTTTTATCTGAACCTTGATCCTAAGAATTAGAGCATGAAGCTCAGAGGAATCCACGTTAAAGTACCAAATATTTCGCTAAAGGTCAATAAAAAGAAAACGCTTTTCATCACAATAACCGGGAAAACCTGTGATGAAAAGCGTTCTTTCTGTTAAGGGGTATCCGCTCCTGAAAGCCCTGCGGCTATTCTTTATCCCGCGGCGCAACCTCAACCGGGGCATGAATGTGCAGCTTATCCGTTTCACCGGAGGACGGTGCGGAATGAAGGCCCTTTTTCCCCGTGGTCAGCCCCTTAATTAACTGCTCCACATCAATACCGGACACACTCTTGAGCATCTCTGGAGCCGTAGCCATTAGCTCTGTGACATAATTGCTGACACGCGCTGCTCCTTCTCCCTTGCCTGTATCCACAACCGTTAATTTATCAATGGACGCAATCGGCTCGGCAATCCGTCCGGCCAGCTCAGGCAGCATTTTCACGATAATATCGAGTACGGCTGCCTCGCCAAATTTCTGGAACGCCTCCGCCAGCTTTTCCTTGGCCTCGGCCTCCGCCAGACCACGTAAACGGATGACATCAGCATCCGCCGTACCTTTGGCGCGTTCCGCATCCGCTTCTGCTTGCCCATTCAGCCGTTTTTGTTCAGCTGACGCTTTAGCCTGTGTCTCAATCGAGTATTGCAACGATTCCGCCTCACGCATCTTACGCGATTTATCCGCCTCCGCGGCTTGCTCTACCGCATACCGATCGGCTTCCGCCTTCTTCTTCACTTCCGCATCATATTGCTTTTCACGTACCTGAATTTCCTTGGTTTGAAGATCAATTTCTCGCTCCTTGCGCACCAGCTCGACCTTCATCTGCTCTTCGACAGCAGTCTGCTTGGCACGAGCCTCCTGAATGTGATAAGCCTGATCGGCTTCCGCCTTGGCTGTATCCTGCTCCTTTTTAAACGAAGCCACTTTCAGTTCCTTCTCCTTGGCTGCCTCGGCAATGTTTGTATCACGCAAAAGTTCAGCCTTCTGGCCCTCCTGTTCCGCACGCGCCTTTTGAATCCGGGCATCCCTTACCGCCTCAGCTTCGGCAATTTCTGCATCCCGTTTCACAGCGGCAATTCTCGGCTTACCTAGCGCATCCAGATATCCGTGCTTATCACGCACATCTTTAATCGTGAACGAGACAATTTGCAGCCCCATCTTTTTCAGATCGCGAGCCGCCACGCCCTGTACTTCCTGTGCAAAGCGATCCCGATTACGATATACTTCCTCCACCGTCATCGAGCCGAGGATCGCACGTAAATGGCCCTCCAGCACTTCCTGAGCCTCTCCCCTGAGGGCCTCCAGCGGCTTCCCGATGAACTGCTCCGCTGCTGTTGCTACATCTTCAATGGAACTGCCTACCTTGATGATTGCCACACCGTCCGCAATCACGGGAACTCCTTGCTCCGTATACACTTCCGGTGTTGTTACATCCAGCTTGTGGGACAATAAAGAAATAAATTCGGACTGCTGAAAAATAGGCCATATAAAGGCGCCACCGCCGCGCACAATTTTGATTTTGCGACCGGAATCATCCTCGGAAATATTTTTATTTCCCAAAAATGAACCCGTCACGATCATCCCTTCATCCGGTCCTACCGTTTTGTAACGGGCCCAAAAGGCGATCCCTAATATGACGATAACGATAACGACAATCCCCGGGACCAACACAATATCCTGCAAGCTTGACACTCCCGTTCACGCTCCCTTCAAGTTAAGCGAATGCGTCGTCTATGTGTCCAGATACGCTACGCGGACGACACCCTCTGCGACCTCAACCACGACGATACGGGTTCCCGCAGCCAGCGGTTTGTGATCAAAGCTCGATGCTGTATGTATGGTGTTGCCTGCACCCAAGCGGATCATAACCTCCCCGTAACCAACCTCAGGTACCGGGACGGTGACCTCACCGATTCTGCCAGTCAGCTCACGCATCGAGAAGCCGCTGGATACCTCCGAGTTCGCCATTGGCTTGATAAACGCAAAAAATACGAGCACTCCGATCACAAACGCAATCGCAAGGGCAAGCAGAACAACCCGGCTCATGCTCAACCCGGTATATTTCGTCAGCAACACACCCGCCCCGCCAAAAGCGGTCATCGCTCCAAGTAAAACGACGGGTCTGAACCAATCGAGGCCGGGAAGCTCCAATCCATCCAGCCAACCACCGAGTACATCCCCGATCAACACACTGACCACGGTAAAGATGGCGCCCCCTGCCAATAACCACCAAAATATAGTTTCCATGCGGCTCCTCCTTCCATGTCCCTTTTCAGTCTGGTTTCCAGCCTATAACTATGTTTACGTATTCAACCTTAAAAAGTTTCAAAATTTTCCTCTAAAATTCCAAATCAAACCCAAAAAAGCACGTCCATACGTCTAATGACGTACAAACGTGCTTACAATTATCCAATGACTGAATGACTGGATTACAGAGATGCTTTGTAAATTTCCACTACATCTTCGCGATTCAGCTTGTTAAATCCGCCAAAGGATCCGAATTTCACAGCTTTATCAGCCATAACGTCGATTTTGGAACCGTCAATGTCGTAATCAGCCAGACGGCTTGGCGCACCAATCGAGTTCCAGAAATCACGCAACGCCTGAATACCTTCGAGCGCTACTTCTTCATCACTCTTGCCTTCCGGGTTTACATGGAACACATTCACAGCCAGTTGCTTGAAGCGTTCAGGCTTCACATGCAGATTGTGCTTCATCCAGTTCGGGAACAAAATCGCCAGTCCTCCGCCATGTGGAATATCATAAACAGCAGACACCGCATGCTCGATATTATGAGTCGCCCAGTCACCTGTCAGCCCCATATTCAGGAAGCCGTTCAGCGCCATCGTACCACAGTACATCATCGTTTCACGCAGCTCGTAGTTCTCCAGATCGTTGACCAGGCCCGGAGCCGCATCCATAACTGTACGCAAAATCGTTTCACACCAGCCAAGCTGAACCGGAGTGTTAGATTCCAGATGGAAGTAATGCTCCAGCGTATGTGACATCATATCCACGATTCCGTACACCGTTTGATTTTGTGGCAGAGAATACGTGTTCACCGGATCAAGAATGGAAAACGCAGGGAACGCAAATACGCTGCCCCAGCCCAGTTTTTCCTGTGTTTCTTCGTTCGTAATGACAGAACCTGCGTTCATTTCGGAACCGGTAGCTGCCATCGTCAGAACTGTACCTAAAGGCAATGCTGCCTGTGGAGCCGCTTTACGCTCTGCAAAATCCCACATATCGCCATCATATTTCGCCCCGACAGCAATCGCTTTGGAGCAATCCAGCACACTACCGCCGCCAACAGCCAGTACGAGGTCGATTTGATGTGTTTTACACAATTCCACGCCTTTATGTACTGTGGACAAGCGAGGATTTGGTTCTACACCTGCCAGTTCCGTTACCTCTGCTCCAATCTCTTTAAGCAGACTTATTACATTATCATACAAGCCGCTGCGCTTAATACTGCCGCCGCCATATACAAGCAGTACACGTTTACCGTATTTAGGAACTTCACGCTTGAGAGCCTCTAATTGCCCTTTACCGAAGATCAATTGAGTAGGATTATAAAATTCGAATGCTTTCATCGCAAACGTTCGCCTCCAATATTTTTCAAAGTTTAATGTTAAGAAACTACTCTATTATAACCTTCTCAGTTACAGGAAACAAATTTGCTTCTTTTTCAGAAAAAAAACCATGTTCCTTAAGGAGCATGATTCCATGTCATATCTTGGGAGGGTTCTCGCACTGTATTATGCGCTGCCTGCAATTATTCTATTCCCCTGTTGTATAACCCAGTTGCTTTATAAAACGTCCAAACGCTTGCTGACCTTCCGAATCACGCTTGTACACTCCTGCATGCTCCAAAATTTCACTGAACTTCAGTCCAACTTCATTTTGTACAGTGCGAACAGCCGTCTCCTTGTCAGGCAGACGACCAAATCGGGTGTTCAACTGGTAAATCCAGTCCGCATGCTTGAATAGCGGATGCCCTTCCTGCTGCATAGCTATAGCCAGCTCGTCGTTACCGCATAAAATATCTGCAATACCATCCAGTTCATCCTTAAGCCGCCCCGGCAAAATCGCAAGTCCCATAACCTCGATCAGACCGATATTTTCCTTCTTGATATGATGCATCTCGCGATGAGGATGAAAAATACCTTCCGGGTACTCATCACTCGTCCGGTTGTTGCGCAGCACCAGATCCATCTGGTACCTTCCTTCCGTATCCCGGCGTACAATCGGTGTCACCGTATTATGCGGCACCGCTTCTCCGTCCTGCTCCGTATGAGAGAGGACATCGGCTGCGGGATCGCTGTAAGTCTTCCAGGCTTCAAATGCAGCATTCCCCGCCTCCAGCAACGCTTCGCCATCCGTTGAAGTAAAGCGGATCACTGACATCGGCCAGTTCACAATCCCTGCTGTGACTTGCGGGAAGGCTTCATTGCGATATACAACGTCCACGCCTGCTTTTTCAATCGGGAACGTATGACGTCCACCTTGAAAGTGATCGTGAGTCAGAATAGATCCTCCGACAATCGGCAGATCGGCATTGGAACCGATAAAATAGTGCGGGAACGCTTTCGTAAATGCCAGCAACCGCCGCAGCGTATCCTTCGTAAGCTTCATCGGCACATGATCGTGATGGAACACAATACAATGCTCGTTGTAGTACACATAGGGCGAATATTGAAAAAACCACGGTTCCCCGTTCAATTCCAACGGAATGATGCGCAGGTTTTGGCGGGACGGATGATTCACCCTTCCGGCATACCCAACGTTTTCACGGCATAATTGACATTTTGGATAAACTGGCGGCGGAAGAAGCTTCGCCATTGCGATTTCCTTTGGACTTTTCTCCGGCTTGGACAGATTAATCGTGATTTCCATATCTCCGTAAGGTGTCGGCTGATTCCAGTACACATTGCTGGCAACGCGGTCCATTCGGATGTAATTCGAGTCGATGGACAGTTGATAAAATGCATCTGTCGCTGCCTCTATGCCACGTTCAGCCTCCGTTTGATGAAAGTCACGGATGACTTCAGACGGTCTTGCCATCAGCAGGCCCATGATTTTGGAATCCAGCAAATCACGGTACGTATCTGTGTTTTCCGATATAAGTCCAATCGCATATCCATAATCAATCAATACATTAAGCACAGGCTGGAGAACCTCGGGGGCTGTGATGCCCCCTGCCTCCTCGCCGGAATAAGGCTCCGAAAACCCGAACTGCTCCAGCAGCAGATTACGGCTGTAATCTGTATCTTGCAGACCGATCAATCCCCGGTTTTGTGCGAATGCAGCCAGTTGCTCAATCGCATACAGAGCGGCTTGCTGTACAGTTTCATCGATGTCATGGGCCGCATGCCGGGAATGTTCCCGGCCTTGACCTCTATCTGCGGATTGACTCTTGCTCATCATGTCATCGTCTCCCGTCTATTCGTCGCCGTAGCCCTGAGGGTGCGACTGATGCCAGCCCCAAGCTCCGCTAATAATGTCCTCCAGTTGGGTACGCGCCGGACTCCAGCCCAGCACCGAACGTGCCTTTTCAGAAGAGGCAACCAATACTGCCGGATCACCCGAGCGCCGTGGCTCTGTAACCACCGGAATGTCGAGTCCAGTGACCTTGCGCGCCGTCTCGATAACTTCCTTCACCGAGAAGCCCTGTCCGTTGCCCAGATTAAACACGTTGCTGTCATGACCTTCACGCAAATAATTTACTGCACGCACATGGGCATCCGCCAGATCGCTCACGTGAATATAATCCCGGATGCACGTTCCATCTGGCGTGGCATAATCCTCACCAAACACCGCGATGTGTGGGCGCTGTTTCAGTGCTGTCTGGAGTACCAGCGGAATCAGATGACTTTCCGGACGATGATCCTCACCGATTTTGCCGCTCTCATGCGCACCGGCCGCATTAAAGTACCGCAAGGACACATATTTGATGCCCAATACTTTATCAAACCACGACATCATACGCTCCATCATCAGCTTTGTTTCACCATATACATTCGTTGGCTCCGTACGGTCGCCCTCTTCAATCGGCACCTTTTCCGGTTCGCCATAGGTAGCCGCAGTGGAGGAAAATACGATCCTGCTCACACCGGCATCCTTCATGGCCTCCAGCAAGCTCAACGCGCCGAATACGTTGTTGTCATAATATTTACCCGGATTTTGCATACTTTCCCCGACCAGCGAGTTGGCTGCAAAATGGATAACTGCGTCGATACTGTTTTCGGAAAACAGTCTGGACAGCAGTTCTTTATCTCTCAGATCACCTTCATACAGCTTGCCTCCGAGCAGTGCTGCCTTGTGCCCGGTCTGCAAATTGTCCAGCACCACAACTTCTTCTCCCCGATCCAACAGCTCTGCTACCGTATGTGAACCGATATATCCAGCTCCGCCTGTTACTAAAATGGCCATGTTATTCGTCCTCCTTCTGTTCTTTAACTCCGTCTCCCGCCTTACATACATAAAAGCTGGCTTCCAGCCCTGTCCGGGTCTGATAAGCTTCGCCGACTTCCTTCACAAACCGTTCCACATCGTCCTCATGGACAAGTGAAACCGTACAGCCCCCAAATCCGGCTCCCGTCATACGCGCACCCAGCGTGCCAGGAATGCGCCGTGCTTCCTCGACCATCACATCCAGCTCCGTGCAGCTAACCTCATACAAATCGCGCAATGAATCATGCGAAGCGTTCATCAATTGCCCAAAAGCTTCGAGATCATTCGCCGCAAGAGCATCGACAGAGGCCAGCACGCGAGCGTTTTCCTCTACCACATGCTGTGCCCGGCGTCGTACCGTTTCATCCGCAATATAATGCTGGAGCTCACCTAAACGGGCCTCATCCAGCTGAGCGAGGTATTCCAGCGTCGGCTCCTGCTGCTGCAAAATGGACAGTGCTTCGGCACATTGGCTACGGCGCTCGTTATAGGCTGAATCCACCAGCCCGCGGCGCTTATTCGTGTTGCCGATCACCAGCTTATAGGCATCGGTACGGAATGGCACCTTACGATATTCCAGCGTATCGCACATCAGCAGAATGGCATGATCAGCCGCACCGTTCGCTACAGCGAACTGATCCATAATACCGCAATTGACACCAACGTAATTGTTTTCTGCCCGCTGGGACAATAAAGCAATTTCGACTGTGTTCGTTTCCTGTTTTTCGGTAGTGAGGAACGCGTATCCCGTTACAACCTCAATAGAGGCAGAGGAGGATAATCCGGCACCATTCGGTATTTCTCCATGATAGAGCAGGTCGTATCCGCTAGACGGATACACTCCCTTTTCAGCCAGCTCCACCAGCACACCGACCGGATAGTCCACCCACTCATCAGTTTTACTTTTACCTATTTTTCCACGTGGGATAGATGCTTCATAGGAAAGGTTCGTCGAAGCAAAATGAATTTCATCATCATTACGCACACGAAGAATCAGCGTCGTACCGAATTCCAGTGCAGCCGGGAGTACATAACCACCGTTGTAGTCGATATGCTCCCCAATCAGATTAACACGCCCGGGAGCATGAAATATCCGCAGCTCATGGCTGCTTTCACCATATTTGTCGATAAAACGTTTCTTTATTTCAGTAGTGTTCATATCCACATCCACCTCATCACCGTTAGTAAAGGCCCCCTGACTTCCCTGTAACAAACTTAATCAGGTTGACACTTCTTATGATTTCAGTATAAATGAAAGCGTTAAATAATGTAATGCATCCATGTGTTAAAGCTATGGATAAATGTGACTTGGATATGTACAATGTAAGTATACCGTATCTAATAAACCATTCACAAATCCAGGAAGGATGACCCTATTTGCAAACGCATTCATATAGCTATGCTGTGGCCTCCAATCCGGTGTTTTATGAAAATAGCCCGTTGCACGTGCTTTTTGCCGGCGAGAGCCAAACCAAATCCGGTCATGCCGTCGGGCCGAAGCTCTATGATTACTATCTGCTTCATTTTGTAGAATCTGGAAAAGGCATCTTCCGAACAGAGCAGCACTCATATCAGCTTGAAAAAAACGATTTTTTCCTGATCCATCCCGGTCAGCTCGTAAGCTACACCTCCGATGAAGAGGAGCCATGGCGGTATCGCTGGTCTGCGTTTACAGGACAGCATACCGAAACCATGGTGCAGGAAGCAGGACTGCGCGTGCACCAGCCTGTCTTCCACGCTTCCAGTGAAAGCCTGATCCCCAGCTATCTGGAGCAGATGCAGTTAGCCTTTTACAGCCGAAAATCCAGCTCGCATCTTGCAGCCCTCGGCTACCTGTATCTGATCATGGGGGAAGCGGGTAATCATTTAAGCGACTGGTCTGACCCAACCGGGGCGGATTCGCAAATTCGGCGGACGGTCAAGCAGATGGTCCAATATATGTCCACTCAATATGCGCATCCCGTTTCTATTGAACAAATGTCCGAAGGACTTGGTTATAACCGTGCGTATTTGTCACGTATATTCAAGAAGGAAACGGGCGTCTCTCCTGTTACCTATCTGCTCAAGCTGCGAATTGACAAGTCTCGTCAACTGCTACGCGAGCGTCCCGAGCTTTCGGTGGAGCAGGTGGCCGCTTCGGTGGGATTGACAGACGCTTTGTATTTCTCGCGTCAATTCAAGCGCTTCTGCGGTCAGTCGCCAACCCAGTATCGAAGCAAGGTTCAGCAATATCCGCATCCTTAACAGACTTTAACCGATCACATATCCTGCCCTGCTCCGTCTGATGATTGATCCTCAGTTCCAGCATGAATGAGCAACGACCAAGCTGGTATGGTTTGGAAAATGGCAAACAGCCCGCATCCTTCAACGATGCGGGCTGTCGCGTGTATATTGGGTATGAAAAATTGCACGTTATACCGATGATGATGGAATAGCTTTTGAGCATTAGGCTGTGCCGCCGTCCTGTAAGTTCCCGGCATTCAGAATCGAATCAATCCGATCCAGCTCTTCCTGTGAAAAGTCCAGATTGGACAAGGCAGCAACGTTTTCTTCAATTTGGCTCACACGGCTGGCCCCAATCAGGACGGAGGTCAGACGCTCACCACGCAGAGCCCAGGCCAACGAGAATTGAGCCAAGCTTTGTCCGCGCGCAGCTGCCATTTGATTGAGCGCCCGCACCTTACGAAGTGTTTCGGGTGTCACATTGTTTTCATTCAAGAAGACAGATGCACTCGCTGCACGCGAATCCTCGGGAATTCCGTTCAAATATTTATTGGTTAGCAATCCCTGAGCCAAGGGGCAAAAGGCAATGCTGCCGATCTCGTTTTCGTCCAGTACATCCTGCAACCCGTTTTCAATCCAGCGGTCGAGCAGAGAATATTTTGGCTGATGAATCAGCAGCGGTGTTCCCAGCTCCTTCAAAATACGAGCGGCTTCTGCCGTTTGCTCCGCGCTATAATTAGACACGCCCACATACAGCGCTTTGCCGGAACGTACGATATGATCCAGAGCCTGCATTGTTTCTTCCAGCGGCGTATCAGGATCAAAACGGTGGGAGTAAAATATGTCGACGTAATCCATACCCAATCTCTTCAAGCTCTGATCCAGACTGGATATCAGATACTTGCGTGAGCCCCAATCACCATAAGGTCCTGGCCACATATAATAGCCCGCCTTGGTCGAAATGACCATCTCATCCCGGTACGGCTTCAAATCACTAGCCAACACTTGTCCGAAAAATTCCTCTGCCGAACCCGCCGGAGGACCATAGTTATTAGCCAAATCAAAATGCGTAATCCCCAGATCAAAGGAACGGGTAACCATGTTACGGCCGTTCTCTGCATTGTTGATCCCGCCAAAATTGTGCCACAAGCCCAGTGAAATGGCAGGCAGCTTAAGGCCAGATCTCCCTGTGCGGTTATATTTCATATTTTCATAACGATCATCGCCAGCCAAATAAACCATGCTATCCCAGCCTCTCTCGAAACATTGTTATGTCCATTACAACAACATCATAGCGCTTTTATCCGGCCGTTGACAAGAAAACGATTACAAACTCAATTGACTGCCGAGTTCTCCCATAACCCTGCCGATGGGATCGGTAATCAGGAGATCCGCCTTGTGATCATATGAAGTGGGGTCTGTATTAAGCAATACCGTATGTTTACCGTGAAAATAAGTAATCAGTCCCGCCGCAGGATGTACCGTCAGCGAGGTTCCTCCAATTAATAGCAGATCGGCCTGCGAGATAGCCTGAATGGACCGGACAAGCGTATCCTGATCCAGCTCTTCCTCGTATAAAACGACATCCGGTTTGATAATTCCCCCGTCTACTGGACATTTGGGCACCACCTCAGAGCTGTCCATCACTTCGTTCAGACTGTAAAAGCGCCCGCATTCCATACAATGGTTGCGATGCACCGAGCCGTGAAGCTCAAGCACATCCACACTGCCTGCGGCCTGATGCAATCCGTCAATGTTTTGCGTCACGACCGCTTTGAGTCGCCCTTGCTGTTCCAGTGATGCAAGGAAACGATGGCAGCCGTTCGGCTCCGCATCCGGATGCAGCATTTTGCTGCGATAGAAGCCAAAGAACACTTCAGGATGCTTTACAAAAAAAGAACGGCTAAGCATAACCTCGGGGGGATAAGGCAATTTTTCCTCACTCTGATACAGACCAGCCGCCGAACGAAAATCCGGGATACCGCTCTCCGTCGACGTACCCGCCCCGCCGAAAAAAACAATATTTTGTGATTGCTGTATCCATTCAGCCAACGTTTTTACTTTGTCCATGTTTCACGCACCTCCAGCTCTTCATATCCGCGGACGATGATGTCCGCATCCAGCAAATGACCGGAACGTTCCGGCTCTGACGCAAATCCGATGGCCAGCCGCACCCCGGCACGCTTGCCCATCTGCATATCCCCGTTGCTGTCTCCGATGACAGCTACATCCGCTGGCGACAGTCCTAGCAAAGCACAGGCTTTTTCAGCCATTTCCGGGTCCGGTTTGCCGTATGTAACTCTGTCGTGTCCGATGACCTCGTCAAAATATGACGTCAGCCCCATCCACTCCAGGTGCTCCTGCGCAGCCTCTGTACTGTCAGAGGTCACGACCGCCAGCTTCAATCCGGCACGACGGCTTTGCTCCAGTAACGTGCGTAAACCCGGAAACACCTTCGCGGCCCGATGTCGCCGCACATCAGCCATCGCCATTTTGTTAAAATCCCGAACAACCCTCACTGCTTCATTCCACGGTACACCGGCAGTATAAAGCTGCCAAGCCAGCACGCCCGTACTTTCATCCACTGTCCCCATCGCCAGCGGGCCGGAAGGATCATAGCCAATCACGCGCCCCTCAGGGTCGTGGATCGTACCCAGAATGCTGCCTTTTTCCACCGTAAAGTCAGTACCTGCCACGGCAAGATGCTGTTCCAACATATCCAGTATAGAACGGGCCCAGGGACCCCACAACTGAATAAAATCCAGCAGCGTGCCATCCTTGTCCAATAAAATGCCACGGCATGGAAACCGCTGTCCCTGCACGACTAACTCAGACATGCAGCCCACCTCCTTTTACTGGTTTTTTTTAGCTGAATCTACACTCTCTTTCATCCAGTCCTGCAAAGCTGAAACCGTTTGATTCCATTGCTCGGCCGGGCTAATTTTCGCAGGGTTATCTCCTTTTTGGGCTCCGTAGCTGCCAAATTGGGCATGATTGCCGCCCTCAACTGTAAAATACAGCGTATTGGCTGGTAGATAAGCCCTTCCACTTTGAACACTATCCATTTTAATAACTCCATCATCACTTCCAAGCAGGGAAATGACCGGCAGATTTTTATCCTTCAAATTCCCCTTACTGTCCGGGTAGGAAGCAAGGAAAAATACGCCCTTGACCTGATCGGGATGTGTAGCGGCATAACGGGCAGCCATAACACCGCCTAACGAATGGCCTCCGATCACAAAGGTTTCTTTCGGATATGCCTTCAACACCTCACCCGCCAAATCCGGGGAAGTCAGTGCAAGGTTCAGCGGCATTTTTGCAATGATCACATGATGACCCTTTTCCGCCAGACGGCGGGCCAAAGGAGCGTAGCTTTCGGGCTTCACCAACGCACCCGGGTACAAAATAACTCCGGCACCGATTCTTTTTACAGGCTCAAAACCAACCCAATACTCTTGTTCGTTCACCTTCACAGCATCGGCTGATTCTGCTAATGCAGCAGTAGCTGTGCTGTCAGGCTGATAGGGCGTGAATACCTTCCATGCTCCCCAGCCTGCGATAAGCACAATGACAATCAGGATACCCAATAGAATTTTCCATATTTTCCGGGGAGTGCGTGTCCCATATGAGCTGTATGATCTTCTCGTCCTTCTTCTCATTTTAAAGGTTCCTTTCGTATTTCGTACCTCATGATTCATGATTGGTGTATGAAATTTTTTGCTGCGTAAATCAGCTTATCTATAACCTTGTTAGGGTACCATCGTTGCGCACACAGGGTCAAATAAGAAGACATTTCCAGACATTTGCCTGGTCTTTGTCCCCTGTTCAAGCTTCTGCCACATAATAAGGATATGACAGCGCTTACCATTGTGAATAAAATCACAATTGTAAGACTCAGAGTATCGTACCTTGTTCCTTGTAAGGATTATTTTGCACAGAGTTTACTCGGCTGAGTGCCGTTCGGAGGGAATTACATGACGACAAGCCATGACATACAAGGAGAAAGCTTCTTTCTCAATTTGCGCTTTATGCTGATCATATGCGTATTTGCAGGCAATGCTCTGGAGCCCTTGGTTGGCTCGCTTCACATCGCCCAGCAATGGTTTAGCTGGATATTCATGTTTCATATGCCGTTGTTCGTGCTCGTTACAGGGTACTTTGCCAAAACATCGTTAGCTGGGTACGCAGGCCGGAAAGTCTTGCTTCAGATCGGTATGCAATATCTTATTTTTCAAACCCTCTATTCGATATTGGATGCTGCACTCTTCCATGTTCCCCATATTCATCATTCTTTTTTTGCACCTTATCTGCTGCTATGGTTCCTCGCCAGCCATATCTGCTGGAGACTGCTGATGCTTGCTTTCCAGGGAATGTCACCTGTTGTCCAAATAGGTATCTCCGTGCTGCTGGGTATCCTTGTCGGGTATCTACCAGTGGATGGCATCTGGCTCAGCATAAGCAGAACCTTTGTTTATTTGCCCTTTTTCGTAGCAGGGTATCATCTGCATTATGCCGATGTTCGTCGCTTCTTCACGACTCCAGTCCGTGTGATCGCAGGCGTAGTGTCCCTTCTGCTTATGGTACTGGCGGGAACGTCGTACTACGGCATTCCGGCAGGCTGGCTGTATGGCAGCATGACTTATGGTGAGCTGGGCCATGCCGAATGGTATGCGGGGATTTACCGCATTGGCATTTATGGAGTGCAATTCATAGCGGCTATCGCGTTTTTGAGCTTTGTTCCAGCCGTCACTGGACGTATGACTGACATGGGGCGGCGGACATTATACGTCTTTTTGCTCCATGGTCTGATTGTCCGTACCGCTGCTGCCAAGGGAATTTACGACTATATAGACACTCCGGTGGAAGTGATTCTGATCGTAGCGTGTGCTGCGGGTCTGTGCTGTCTACTGACTCTGCCTTGGGTGCGAAATGCAACACATCCTTTAATCGAGCCACGGGTCGACTGGATGCTTAAGCCGTCTCCTTATCTTTTTAAACGATCCGCATAACTTTTTATGTCCATCCTATAACAAGCGTCAGTACGCGACAAACGGCGATCAGACGAAGAACTAGGCGGACCCTGATCCTCTTTACTTAGCAAGGGGCCTGTTTCATCAAGGCATGATGTGGTAAGTAAAGGATGCGCGCAACAAAAAACAACTTTTCATAAAGGAGTGATTTGTAATGGCACGTAATCAGGATCAAGGTAAAATGAGTCGCGAAGAGGCAGGTCGTATGGGTGGGGAAGCAACATCCAAGAAGCACAACAAGGAATTTTATCAGGAGATTGGTAAAAAAGGCGGGCAAGCTACCGCTAACTCCCACGATAAAGAATTTTATCAGGAAATTGGTAAACGTGGCGGCGATGCTACGGCTGAGTCCCATGACAAAGATTTCTACAGGGACATTGGACGCAAAGGCGGCAGAAATTAATGTGCAGTACCACATAAAACACCCTTCGTAACTATAAAAGCAAGCTCAAGCCCATCCCGCTTTATTGCGGAGTGGGCTTTTTCATATTTTGCCGACATCACAAAAATCCAATCGATTACTTTCTATATATGTAGAAATATGCGCACATGTATGATAGACTCTTTAGAAAACATCTGCGCTAATTCGGCGTCATTCGAACGCCATACCATTTTTTAACTTTGGGGGGAAACCAGCATCATGACAGCTAAGACGAAAATGCGTTCCGATATGATTAAAAAAGGCTTTGACCGCGCTCCTCACCGCAGCTTGCTGCGCGCAGCGGGCGTTAAAGAAGAAGATTTTGACAAACCATTTATCGCGGTGTGTAACTCGTATATCGACATCGTACCGGGCCACGTCCATTTGCAGGAATTCGGCAAAATTGTCAAGCAAGCCATTCGTGAGGCAGGCGGCGTACCTTTTGAGTTTAACACCATTGGTGTAGATGACGGCATTGCCATGGGACACATTGGTATGCGTTATTCTCTGCCAAGCCGTGAAATTATTGCCGACTCCCTGGAAACTGTCGTTTCCGCTCACTGGTTTGACGGCATGGTCTGCATTCCAAACTGTGATAAAATCACACCCGGCATGATGATGGGCGCATTGCGCGTGAACATCCCGACTATTTTCGTCAGCGGCGGCCCCATGAAAGCTGGTAAAGACAAGAACGGGCGCTCTATCTCCCTGACCTCCGTCTTCGAAGGCGTAGGTGCCTATCAGGCTGGTAAAATCGATGATCAAAGCCTGCTGGAATTAGAACAATACGGCTGTCCAACTTGTGGCTCTTGCTCAGGTATGTTCACAGCGAACTCCATGAACTGTCTCGCTGAAGCAATGGGTCTGGCTATGCCTGGTAACGGCACCATTCTCGCAGTAGCGGAAGAACGTAAAGAATTCGTTAAACAATCTGCACGTCAATTGATGGAATTGATCAAGCTGGACCTGAAACCACGTGATATCGTGACTAAAGAAGCTATTGATAACGCATTTGCGCTGGATATGGCAATGGGTGGTTCCACCAATACGGTATTGCACACATTGGCACTGGCTCATGAAGCTGAAGTAGACTACCCTATCGAACGGATCAATGAAGTGGCGAACCGCGTACCTCATTTGTCCAAATTGGCACCTGCTTCCGACTATCATATCGAGGATGTTCATAATGCAGGCGGTGTCAGCGCAGTGCTGAATGAATTGTTGAAGAAGCCAGGCGCACTGCATGGTGACTGTATTACCGTAACCGGAAAAACGATCCGTGAAAACGTAGAGGGGCAGGAAATTCTGGATACCAATGTTATCCACAAGCTGGACAACCCTTATTCCGAACGCGGCGGTTTGGCTGTATTATTCGGTAATCTGGCACCGCAAGGCTCCATCATTAAAGTCGGTGCAGTTGATCCGTCTGTTGGTGGTTATCACAAAGGCCCTGCCATCTGCTTTGATTCACAGGAAGATGCGCTGGCTGGTATTGCCAATAGTAAAATCGCAGAAGGCCACGTTGTTGTTATCCGTTATGAAGGTCCTAAGGGTGGACCGGGTATGCCTGAAATGCTCGCTCCAACTTCGCAAATCGTCGGTATGGGACTTGGTGCCAAGGTCGGCCTGATTACAGACGGACGCTTCTCAGGCGCATCCCGTGGTATCTCCATCGGTCACATTTCCCCCGAAGCAGCAGAAGGCGGCCCTATCGCTTTTGTTGAGGACGGTGATATTATCGAGCTGGATCTGAACAATCGTACGATTGAGCTGCAAATTAGTGACGAAGAATTTGAACGTCGTCGCGCAAACTGGAAAGGCTTCGAGCCGAAGGTTAAAACAGGTTATCTGGCACGTTACTCCAAGCTGGTGACCAATGCAAGCAACGGCGGTATTATGAAAATCTAATCCTTATCATGATATGTTTTAAAAACGAATAAACAAAAGCCTCCCGAACACCCTGATCACAGGGGTTGGGAGGCTTTTTTAGCGTTAATTCAACTACTTGATCTCGTATCTGCTGCTTGCGAGGCTCTAACTGCTTCCTGAATAGGATCGGTTTTGCCTTGGCCTTGATCCGTAGGGTATGAATCCCCCAGCCAGAAACGGTCAAACAGAGTATCAATCGGCATCACAATCATCTTCGGCACCATCTCGTCCCTTTTTTCATTCAACCGCTCTGGGCCGGAAGGGTGGATAACACTAAATAACAGCTTTAAATATAAGGTTGACGCTATCCTGAACAGTCCCTTGGGAAGCTCTCGTATCTGAAAACCCAGCTTCTCCGGTCCCCGATTAATCATACTCACTGCATAGATGGCCTTAATACCGTTCATTTTGGGGTCATCCGCAATTCGATAGGCGAGATCAGGAAGTTGTCGTTTTACAATCCGAATCAGTTGAATGGCCAAATGCACCATAGACTTGGCGGTTGTGCCTAACTGAAACAGCATTTTATTATCAAAATGCAGCTCAACCACGGCGTCCCCTTTTTCCAGCCACCTGCCGTTCTCCATGTTCACATTTGGCCCGTGATAGATACTACGCTTGTAATAAAAGATCGTGTCCTCCTTACGCACCGGACGTAGACGGAACAGAACGTGAAATAGCCGCTCATACAGCAACCATCCGAATACTAACGTTCTTTTAAACCAACTCGTATTGGATGTTTCGGTAGTAGCAGGTCTGCTGGCAGACTCACGACAAAATAAGGTATCGACACGTACGCTGCGCAGCTTCCGTTCTTGGGCAACCACCAACAGCTTCTCCAGCGCAATCAGCATGTTTTGCGGAGCGCCTGCGTCTGCCCCCAGTGTTGTACCGCAGTCATGGAGCAGCATCACCTCGCCACCCCTCAGCTTTTTGAGCATCCGCTCAGCCAACTGTTTTGCTCCGATGCTTGCCTTCCAATCCCCAAACATGGAGGACCATAATACGATTCGGCGACCATTCGAGTTGGAAATATCAAAGAAATTCACAATTCCCCATGGTGGGCGGTAAAAGGTCGTTCCTTCCCCGGTTACCCGGCGAATAACAGCCTCTGTCCGGGCAATTTGTCTTCTGACCGTGACGGGCCGCATAAGCCAATTCGATTTGTGCACATAATTATGAATACCGATCAAGTGACCTTCGTCATGCATGCGTTTCAAAAGCTCCGGGTGTTTTTCCGCATGTACGCCTACGACAAAAAAAGTAGCCTTGGCATCAAAACGCTTCAGCAAATCAAGCAACTGCGGCGTATACACTGGATCAGGACCATCATCGAAGGTGAGCGCATACTCTTGCTCGCTTTTGCCCCGCCGAAACACCCGAAATCCAAACATTCGACTGACCAGCGCCGGAATAAAAGCATAAAAAGTTGAAATGTAAAACATCCATAACAGTAAAGTCTGCACGTTTTATCCCCACTTTTCTATTTCTGGACTACCAAGCAGGCTTCCTGAGGAAAACTCACTTACTTTTATGTTATCACAAAGACGTAAGCGTGCCGAGATTTTGCTGCATTCTTTCTTGAGCATAACGATCAGCTACTGGGCTAACCCGTTGCTGCTTTAGGCGGTTATACTGTCGGTTTTGATTCTGTATTTTAGCACTGTGTAAGCAGCATAGAGATCCAATTTAGTGTACAATAGGTGAAAATCTTAAAGGAGTCGTTGTATACATATGCTTCCATTGTACAAAAAATATTGGCGGACCGTTTTTGATATCGGCCTGATTGTATTAACTGTGTATTTAATTATGTTCGTATCCAGTAAGCTGTATCAGCTCGCGGCCCCTGTATTCCTGTCGTTCGTTGTGTTTTGGTGCATTGAACCTGTGGCCCGTTATTTCCACCGTAAAGGTATGAAGAAGCCCTTCGCTTCCGCACTCTCTGTTTTGCTGTTTATCATCCTTTTACTCGCTATTTTTTTTGGATTAGGTCTGATTCTGGTTACGCAATTTACGAAAGTGGCGCAAAATCTCCCACAGTATACCCAGATTATCCAAACGGAATTCACACGGTATCTTCATCTTTCCCAAGATAAAATTGCCGCTTTGCCGCCGGGGATTACCGAACGTGTTAACGATTATTTTGAAACTGCGACCGCCATTGCCACCAAATGGGCACAGCTGGGGCTCTCCTTTTTCATACAGTTTCTCAGCTCCTTCACTGTCTTTATGGGCAACTTTGCAGTTGCCATTATTTTAGCTTTCTTTTTAAGTATGGAGATCAATCTCTGGAAGGGCATTGCTCGCAGTAAAACACCCAAGACGCTTAAAACCGCTTATCTTTTTCTGAAAAATCATGTACTCAAAGCGATTTCAGCCTTTCTGAAGGCACAAGCCATGCTGGTGGGAATTACCTTTGTTCTCGTATTTATAGGTTTACTCATTTTGCAGGTGGATAATGCCCTGTCGTTGGCTCTTGTGGCGGCTTTGTTCGATATTTTGCCACTGCTGGGTGTACCTGTTATTTTTATTCCGTGGGCAGTCTATTTGTTCATCACGGGCAACACCGGCCTGGCTGTAGGGCTGCTCATTGTCATGGCTGTAACGGTAATCGTCCGCCAGCTGGCAGAGCCTAAAATCACTGGTAATTCCATCGGTGTTTCATCTGCTTATCTGATGCTTTCCTTTGCCATCATCTCACTGTCGATCTTCGGATTGGCCGGGTTGATCCTGTCTCCAATCCTGATCATTTTACTGAAGGAATTATGGCAGCAAGGCTATTTGCAGCAATGGATTCGATTTCCGACAGAAGAATTCGAGGAGCCTCCCTTTATCGTCAAAATTCAGGAGGAAGAGCGTGTAGCTTCTCGTGGGACCGAGGAAAATTGAGCTAACAGGTCCATCACTTGACCAAACAGTGCTGTTGCCTGATTTGCAGAATGCTGTGGCGCATTTTGTACCAAGACGGCAACGGCATAACGAGGGTGCTTCACCGGGCCATACCCGATAAACCATTGGTGATTCACGGGTTGACCATCCTTTAGAGCCTGGGCTGTGCCCGATTTTCCAGCCAGATGCCACGACTTGCCACGCAAGGATGCACCTGTGCCGTGGGCTACGACCTTCTCCATCGCTTCGCGAAGCGTACGAGCTGTGGAAGCGTGAATCGGATGGCTTCCTTCGGGTGATAGAGAAGCGTGAGCTGGCAGATCCAGCAACGTACCTCCGTCTGCGTAGCCGACGTGCTTCACCAGCCGTGGAGCATGCACCTGACCATCATGCAGCAATGTCACGACGAGATTGGCGACTTGGAGGGGCGTGACCAGCACGTCTCGCTGGCCTATAGCTGTCTGGACACGTACACCCGGATCAGTCGCATTTGTAAGGGAGCCGAATACGGCTCCCTTTTCTTCGTGATCCAATGGACTGAACTGCGACATGCCTGCAAGATTCCGCTCCTGCCAGCCGACGGTCCGGCTCAATCCGAGCGCAGAGGCTGTGGCCTGAATTTGGGCAGGGCTAAGCCGTTCACCCAGATGAGCGAACACGATATTACAGGATACGGCGAGCCCTTCCTCCAGGTTCAGAGCGCCGTGTCCTTCTTTTTTCCAGCATGCCAAACCATACTTCCCATAGGTCCCGTGACAATGGAATTGCTCCTTCGGTTGGACTACCCCCGATTCAAGCGCAGCAGCAGCCGTAACAAGCTTAAAAATAGAGCCGGGTGTCACTGCCTTGAGCGCACGGTTAGCCCAACCTGTGGTCTGGTGTGGATCGACGCGACCAGGGTTATAAAAAGGACGAGACACCATCGCCAGCACATCGGCGTTCCCCGCATCCAGCACAACCACCGCCCCTTCTGCCAGCTGATTGGTTTCCGTCAGCTTTTCAAGCTGCTGCTGTAATGGGAGATCAATGGTCGTCTGGACCTGTAGAGGATAGTGGCCATTGGACGGGGCACTGACACGTAACGGCAAATGAGCCAGCGGACGGCGCTGTGCATCCACAAATCGAGAAACGAAGGTTTCACCCACACCACTCAGGAGTGGCTCCAGCGTTCTTTCCAGCCCGGCTGCCCCGATTGGCAATTGCCCCGGTCGATCTGGTCGTTCGTACAGAAATCCAAGCCACTGCTTGCCATTGGGTACATTGTTGTAGCGTGTCGAATACGGTACAAGCTCTACCAGAGAAGGTGTGAGGCTAAGCAGTTGGTCTGCTTCATCCGGCTTGATATGCAGGGGTTGTCCATGCCCGTCTCGCCATAACAGCGGGGATTGCAGCCCCTTCCATTGAGCCAGCAGCTCCTTCTTATTTGTCCGCAGCAGCTTGGCAAGCTGTTCTCCATGCCCGGCTGTTTTACCGTCTACATCAGGAAAAAGCACTGGCGTCCATACCACGCCTCCAGTTAACGGTCGTCCGTACCGATCCGTAAATTGTCCCCGCCCCGAGTCTATTGCAATGCCCTCCTGCCGCTGGCGTACAGACATTTCCTTGAGCGAATGCCCCCCGTAAGCAGACATTTGGATACCCGCCGTCCCCTGTATCCAGGCCAGCCGCAACAGCAAAATGAGTAGCAATGTCGTAATGCCCACAGCCATATATGCAATGCGACGTTTTCGAATAAAACTGCTGCCACGCCTCGGCACATGCATCCTTCTTTCATCTTTTTTCCAGTAGTATGTCCTGTAAATGTTTTTTCCAATCTGTATGTTATATGGCATGTCGTTTTATTGAAAAGCAAAACCACCCAGCTTGAGAAGCCGAGTGGTTAGTTATTGAACATTGCCTTCACGATTATTTATGAACTAAATCCAAATTGCTTTAGTGATGATAACCAACAGAATAAAGAGTACCAAAATTGCACCAGTAGAAGTCCAACCGCCGTAACCACCTTCAAATCCACCCATGGCTCGATCCCTCCTTTGATGTGTAGTACACTTCAGCATATGTAGAAGATTACTCAACGGCAGGGCATTCAGGCAAACAAATAAGGCTCTACCAGTACGATGCAGTAGAGCCCACAATGTTATAAGAGAAATGTTTTCAAGATGATCACTAGCAAAATAAACAGTGTCAGGATAGCGGCTATTGATGTCCACACTCCTCCGAAGCCTCTTTCCATTTCCCCCACAAGAACGCCTCCTTTGTTTTAGCGTACTGTATAGGCTATGCAAAGTATTGGCTAAGGAAAGGGCTTCTGGGTAAACAATAAATTCATATAGCACAATAATCCTCAAACGTCAGCAAGCTCTACAATTTATGGATACGTATACCCTTACACTGTAAACCGTGAAAGCTGCTCCTTCAAATTGACCGATACCCCTTCCAGCTTATCAGACAATCCTACCAGCTGATTCCCGATATTCGCCTGCTCGGTGCTGAGAGAAGCGACTTCCTGCGAAGTGGCGGAGGACTGCTCGGCTACCGCACTCACATTGGTCATCGCCTCCGACAAGATCGCCTGCGATTCACTCAGCTCCTGAATGGATGAGGTAACCGTACCCAATCGAAGCGCAAATTCTCCCATTTGCTGCTGTACCGATTGGAAAATGTCCGTCGTCTCCTGTACCGCTCCCATCTGCTGTCGGAACAGTGGGTAAACCTCCGATAACGCCTGAACCGTCTCATTCATCTCGCCGACGATGTTATTAATAATTCCCGTCGCCGTGCGAATGGCTTGACGTGATTGTTCAGCCAGCTGCCGAACCTCATTGGCCACCACCATAAATCCGCGACCTGCTGTTCCGGCCCTTGCCGCTTCAATCGTTGCATTTAACGATAAAATATTCGTTTGCTTCGCAATATCTTGTAGCACGTCCAGCACCTTGAAGACATCGGAAGTCGTCTCCTTCAACTTGTCTACTTTGCTCACAAGCGCATGCGTCGTTTCTTCAGTGACCTGGGTCTTACTCAGGAGGTTTTTCAGCTGAACCGTTCCTTGTTCACTGGATTGCTCGACCTCGTGTGCAACCTTGCTCATTTCATGGTTGGAAGCTATAACCGTATCCATTTGCTGTGATATGTTTCCGGTCAGTCCGCTGCCACGTTCAGCCTCTGTCGCCAAGCTGGCGGAGCCGTGAGCAATCTCCTCCGTTGCTGCTGCAATTTCCTTGGCTGAGATGGCCGTTTTCTTTGAGGCATCACTCAGTTCCGTCGCTGTATCCAGCACCTCTTGGGCTGAAACGTTCGTCTGTTCTACCAGCAAAGTAATCTGCTCCATCATCGTATCAAAGCTTTCAGACAATTGCCCGATTTCATCCTTAGCGTTGTAGTTAGTACGAACCTGCAGATTGCCCTTGGCTCCTTCCAGCATCAGATCTTTTAAATGCGTTAAAGGGAGCGCCACAAGTCGCACCATCCACAAACCGATGAACAACGCAATCAGTGCCGCCACCGCAGCAAAAATCCAGGTCGCCGTTAAAATCCCTTCGGCATCTTTAACCAGCACAAATACAGGTACGACACCCAGAAGAATCCACTTGGAGGTGCCCAGTGTATTATGCACCGCCAGCACATTTTGCACTTTCCCATCTGCGGACTGCTCCAAAATTTGATTTCCTTCAACACCCTGGAGCTGTGAAACGTAATCCAACTTTTGTTTCCCTCCTGCCAGAGCATCAATGTTGGAGCCTATAAAAACGCCATCCTGTGTAATAAGGCTAATCATACTGCCCGCACCCAAATCAATACTCTTCAACTGATCATCCACGGCACTGGACTTCAAATCCATGACCAAGACGTAAGTCCCGCCCAAGCCCGACATGCTGTTCATGGAACGAGCCAGACGAAACGTCTTACTGCCGTTTTCATTTACCTGTGTAGGCAACCAGACAATCCCTTTATTTTTTAAAATATCCTTGAACCATGCTTCCTGTCGTACGTCCTTTTGTGTTCCTGTGCCCATAGCAGCCAGATCCGTCTGTTCAGGATACAGATAAAGCGAATCAATTTCCTTGTTTGTAAATGCAATATTCGTTAACTTCTTGTTTACTTCACCCATAGCGACAAATGAATCAAACGAATTTTTCTCCTGCTTTGCCGCCTTTTGTAGCTGATCACTTAATTCAGTATCGAAGAACACCTGTGTCGAGGTATCCTGAAAGCGTTCCAAAATGATATCCAGCTTCTCTGCGGTTTGTTGAACCGTTTGCTGGTAAGCCGTAGCCGCATTTTGCTCAATTGTATTTTTGGCTTTAAAGTATGAAATCATTCCCAGACTGATCACAAACAACATAATCGCTGTAAAAAAGATCAAAAACAGCTTCATGCCAACTGAACGGACCGGATTATAATTTTTAACCAAATGCATAAAATCCTTACTGTATTTTTCCGGCTTGAGTAAGCGCTTTAAATTGTATGCGCCTACACGAGTAGCCTTAGACAACCAGGGAGCGACCTTCGAATACCCCCCAACTGTTTTGTCTCCTTTAGCCGTTGTCGCCTTGCTGCCCTTCAACCCTTTAATTAGAGCCGTTTTCTTTGGCTGCTTCTTCGTTGTATTCCCCTCTTTTTTCCAAAAAGCCATTTCTCTCACCTACCACCCTATAATTAGTTTCCTGATCCACGTATCCGTTATGTATCTATTATCTATATCATATCTATCAGAACTATTCGACAAGGAATGTAGCTTTCCTTTCAACAACCACTAAATTTTGTGAAACTTTTTTCCTAGAAAAGTATTCAAAAAAAAGCCCCTCCAACCGATAGGAGAGGCTTTTGAATCTTTTTATCCGAGACTTAAGACTTAATTACTTCTTTTTACGCATCATGTCAAAATAAGATACAGGCTGATCTACCTTCATTTTGATCCGTTGAAGCGGGTGACGGGCAGCATCCAATTCGTTGCCTTCTTCATCCCAGATTGTTCCAACCGTTTGTTTAAAGAACGTTCCGTTCGGACCAAAAAATTCAATTTCATGTCCCGGTTTAAAATGGTTACGCTGTTGAATGGTAGCTATACCACTCGCCGCATCGTAGTCCATAACCAGTCCGGCAAAATCATAAGGCGCAGCCTTTTCTTCCGGCTCATAAATATGATCTTCGTGATCCGGTGTATCGTAGAAAAAGCCAGTGTTCAGCGGACGATTAGCCGCCTTGTTTATTTCATCAATCCATTCCGGCTTGAGCACATAATTTTCAGGATCAGCCATATAGGAGTCAATCGCTTGACGATAGACATTTACAACCGTAGCCACATAGTGAATGGACTTCATACGTCCCTCTACTTTGAAGCTGTCCACACCGACATCAATCAGATCAGGGACATTATCAATCATGCACAGATCCTTAGAGCCCATAGAAAAGGCATTATCACTTTCCTCAAACAATGGAATCTGATTAACGCCAAGCTGGAACTGCTTCAGAACGTTGCTATCCTGCGCCTCTTCCTCTGATATCCACACCTCGTCTTGACGGGCATCCTCAAACAAATCGTATTTCCAGCGGCAGGACTGACAGCAGCCCCCACGATTGGAATCCCGGTCCGTAAAGTGATTAGACAGCACGCAGCGACCGGAAAATGAAGAGCACATCGCACCATGGACAAAGGCTTCGATTTCGATGTCTACATGCTTTTTAATTTCTTCAATTTCCTCCAAGCTGGTCTCACGGCCCAGTACCACACGCGGTAATCCTTCATTCTTCCAGAACTTTACCGCCTGCCAGTTCAGCGTCGATTGCTGGGTGCTCAAATGCACTTCCAGCTCCGGCACCGTACGCAATGCCACAGATACAATCGCTGGATCAGCGACAATTACAGCATGAATACCCGCCTTGTACAAATTACACAGGTATTCTTCAATTCCCGCAATATCCTCATTGTGCGCATAAATATTGGTAGCAACAATAACTTTGGCGCCATATTTTTTCGCAAACTCTACGCCTTCCCGCATTTCCTCAAAGCTGAAATTATCGGCATTGGAGCGCAGACCGTATTTTTGTCCACCAATGTACACGGCATCCGCGCCATAGTGAATAGCGAACTTCAGCTTTTCCAGATTTCCGGCAGGAGCCAGCAGCTCCGGCTTATCCAGACGATTCCGCTTGCCCGTATACTTTCTCGTTTTGGTCATCGTTCCCATGACGTTCCCCCCTCTGTGTACTCTTTTTCAAATTAATAAACCTGTTCTTTATAGAAAAATCCGAAGGACAGTTCCCGTTCAGGATCTTGAAGACGGCGAACCTCATCCAGCCAGCTTTCATCATAAGCATAAGCGTCCGGATCAGCTGTAAAAGTATCCATCGCTTTGCGATAAGCACGAACGACCGCCGCGTTATAAGCCGCAGGCTTCAACAAGCCCTCAATCTTAAAGCTATGCACGCCTGCTTCCATCAGAATATGCAGGTCCTCCATAATGCAAAAATCATCCGAACTCATAATATGCGTTCCGTTGATATCCTCATAAATCGGAAACTTCTCTTCCTGCCGCTCTGCTTCGATCAAAAACAAGCCGCGCTCTCTGCCCAGATCACCTTCCACCGTGCGTCCCTGATGCAGCATATAGCTTTGTACAAGCTTGCGCTTGGAATGATAAATATTAGTCATGCCATGCACCTGAACCTGCGCCTCCATGTTCAACTTTGGCACCATTTCCGTAATTTCGTCCATACTCAGCTCACGGGCCAAAATGACGCGCGAAGCCCCCTTCTCTCCCCAATAGTTGGCGGTTGCGAAGTTGGTGGAAATCATTTCACCGTTCCAGAACAACTTCAAATGAGGGGCATATTCCTTTACCGCCATTAATACGGCCGGATCATTAAACTCAATGGCATCTACACCGCATCCGGCAAGTGTCTGTACGTATTCGGAAAGGAACGGCAATAGCTCGTTCGTCATCAAGTTGGTCATGGATACATATACCTGGGCCGTATGCTTTCGAGCTTCTTCCACAACCTCACGGATTTGGTCCGGTGTAAAATGTCCCGGTAATCGCATCCCAAAGCGGTCATCTCCAATAAGCAATGCGCTCGCTCCAGCCTCCAGCATTTGACGGGCATCCTCCGGAGAACTGGCAGTTACCAATAGTTCGGGTTTGTAAGCCATAGGCTCACCTCCTAATTTGTCTTACGGTTGCTTACCTGAATATTATGCAAATGTTCTTTATATGTCTTGGCAAACAAATGTCTGTGCGTTCCGTCTTTTTTGGTCACATAAAATAAATAATCCGTAGCATCCGGCTGCAAAGCTGCCACCACTGATTTCAGGCTGGGGCTTGCAATCGGCCCCGGTGGAAGTCCCTGATGCAAATACGTATTATATGGGCTTTCTACAGCCAAATCCTTGTAGTACAGCCGTTCCTTTTGCTTGTCCAGCATATATTGAACGGTAGCGTCAATTTCCAGCTTCTTATCCTGCTTGAGCCGGTTATAAATAACGCCAGCAACGACAGGCCGTTCATTATCTACAACGACCTCGCGCTCCACCAGAGAAGCAACGGTCAGCAGTTGATGCCGCGTTTCCCCCCGCTGTTTCAGCTTGGCGTCCACATCAGGAACGGTCTCCAGACGTTTTTGCGTCTGTTCCAGCATCGCCTGTATAATATCTTTGGTCGTACTGCCCTTTTTCAGCTCATAGGTTTCCGGGAAAAGATAGCCTTCCAGCGCATAGCGAAGCCCCGCCTGCTTTGGAATGTCACGCACCAGTGCGACGTCAAAAGCGGACGGATCGTTGGCCAGCTGCAAAAATTGCTTCTGGTCCGCCAGTCCTTCCTTTTGCAGCTTATCAGCCATCTGTCTGATCGTAAATCCTTCCGGTATCGTAAAACGGATCATTTCCTCTTTCACAACGTCCCCTGCCGAGAGCTTGGCAATCAGCTGATCGAAGGTAGCACCGGGCTGAACCTCATATTTTCCGGCCTGAAATGCGCTTCCTTGCTGTTTGAATTTAAGGTAAGCCTTAAACACGAGCGCATTACGTATGAGTCCCTTTTGCTCCAGTGTATCAGCTATAGCGGACGTGCCCGTTCCCTTCACTATTGTAAATACAACCGGCTGCGTTTTCGCCTGAACAGGCTGCATGGCATTCCAAATATAGAGAGTTGCTCCGCCTGCTATGATCACAATCAATAGAAGCAACGTAACCAACGTCATCCTTCGCTTCACTTCCACCCAACTCCTTCACAGCCAAAAAGGGCGGACTGGTCCGCCCTTTCAGGTTTGATCTCCTCGTTATCCAGACCTTACAGCTCTTCCGGCAGTGTGCATTCATCATACAGCTCGGAAATATCTTCCCACTCATCGTCATCCTCAATCGTGGTGATGGAAATATCGCCTTCCGGGGATGGGCTCACATGATACAGCTCATGCTCGCCTTCAGCAGTTCCGGGCTTGCGCAATACGGCGTACCGTTGCTCTCCTACCTTGAACTCTGCTTCCAGTTCCATGCGTATTGCACGGCCCTGTTCATCCTGTAGCTCTACATCGCCGCCGAACGCTTCCTTCAAATCAGAGGTCCAGCTCAGGTCTTCACGTGAATAGTTCGTCATTTCCCGTCTTCCTCGTCCTCTTCTTCCACAAATGTATTAAAGGTCTCTTCAACGATTTCCCATTCGGCATCGTCTTGGATCACAAACAATTTAATATCATCGCCTTCTTCCTCGTAACGGAAGGCGTACACATCGGACTCGTCGGCTTCAGGGTCCACTGGCGCAACCATCATGTACTTCGCTTCGGAACCGTCTACCTCAAACTTCATAATGACCTCGAACTCTTCCTCGTTGCCCTCGTCATCGGCAATGTAAATAATTTCCGGCTCTTCTTCCATACCCACTTGATTTTCAGCCATTACGAAATCCCCCTCACCTTGTACTGTGTGCGTCCAAATAGTTTTGCAAGATCAGGCTTGCGGCCAGTTTGTCTACCACCTGCTTGCGTTTTTTTCGGCTGACGTCGGCCTCCAGGAGCGTGCGCTCTGCCGAACGCGTCGTCAGCCGTTCATCCCAAAGGTGAACGGGTAAACCCAGTAACTCCTTGAGTCGGTTTGCAAACTCAATGCAAATCTCACCGCGTGGACCCACGGTACCGTTCATGTTTTTCGGCAAGCCTACTACAACCTCGCCGACCTCATTGTCACGTACCAGATTTGCAATTTTACCGAACTCGCTGTCGTCACCGCGTCGTTCTATGACTTCCAATCCTTGGGCGGTCCAGCCGAAGGCATCACTTACGGCGACCCCGATTCGGCGGTCCCCGTAATCCAATCCCATTACTTTCATGCCTGTCTCCTAACGGTGCTTGGCCAGATAGAAACGAACCAGCTCTTCAATCAGTTCATCGCGTTCTTTTTTGCGTACCAGGCTTCTGGCATTATTATGCCGTGGCACATAAGCCGGATCACCTGACAACAAATACCCGACAATTTGATTGATCGGATTGTATTCTTTTTCCACCAAAGCATCATATACGGTCAACAAAATCTCCTGAGCAGAAGCTTCCTTCTCATCCGCCTTGACATTAAATTTGACCGTTTTGTCCATGGAATCCACTGTTGACACCTCGCTTCCACAAAACATGTGTACATGTTTATGCCAGCTTATTCTTATACATCATACCATAAGCAGAGCCCTTCAAGGAAATGTCTAAGTCCGGTTTTTTCCAAAATTCCGCAAAAATTATCGAACTTTATCCTTGAGTAGCCGCCACTACCAATTCACGGGCACGCACGAGCGCTTCGTCCAGCTTGCTGGCATCCTTGCCTCCGGCTTGCGCCATATCCGGACGTCCGCCGCCTCCGCCGCCGCATACTGCAGCAATTTCCTTCACAAGCTTGCCTGCATGAAGCCCAGCCTTGGTATGCTCTGCCGGTACAGCTACGACAAAATTGACTTTGTCATCCATTGCAGCCCCAAGTACCAGCACAGCAGCTGGAAGCTTGCCTTTCAGCTCATCAGCAATCGCACGCAGCGCATCCATACTGGAAGCCTGTACACGTGCAGCCAACAGCTGTACTCCGCCAGCTTGCACGACCTGATCGGTCAATTGGCCCGCTTCAATAACACTCAGCTTGCTTTGCAGCGATTCATTTTCACGACTGAGGTCCTTAATTTGCTGTTGCAAGGATTCGATGCGTTTTGGCACCTCGGACAGCTTGGATTTCACCAGACCTGCCGATACTTTTAGCAGTTCCAACTGGCCTTCCATATATTCAAAGCCAAAGCGTCCAGTCACCGCTTCAATCCGGCGAACACCCGATCCGATGCCGCTCTCGCTGACAAGCTTGAACAGTCCGATTTGTGAGGTGTTGCTCACATGACAGCCGCCGCACAGCTCAATGCTGTAATCGCCTACCTTGACGACACGTACGATATCTCCATATTTTTCACCGAACAGCGCCATCGCTCCGAGAGCCTTGGCTTCATCAATCGGTTTCAGTTCAATATTTACATCCAGCTGGCTCCAAATAGCGCGATTTACACGCAACTCAATATCCGCCAGTTCTTCCGGCGTTATGCTTCCAAAATGGGAGAAGTCAAAACGCAGACGCCCAGGCTCCACCAGTGAACCTGCCTGATTGACATGGTCGCCCAGCACTTCCTTAAGCGCTTTGTGAAGCAAATGCGTAGCCGTATGATTTTTTTCGATTTCACCACGGGATGCTTGTTCCACTTCCGCTTTCACCGTATCGCCAACGTTCAGCTCACCGGCTTCCACGACGACCTGATGTACATGCTGGCCTTGAGGCGCCTTGAACAGTCCTTCGACCTTCGCCGTTACCGTACCTCCGCGCAGCAAGCCATGGTCACTTACCTGTCCGCCGCTTTCAGCATAAAAAGGAGTCACGTCCAGCACAACCTGACAAGTCTGTCCTTCACTAACACTATCCACTAGCACATCTTCATATACAATAGCCACAATTTTGGATTCGGTTACGAGGTCATTATATCCAACAAAATCGCTTTTAACCGCCAAGTCAGACAGGGGTCCACCCTGAATCTTCATGCTGGCATTGTCCTGATGAGCGTCACGCGCACGTTGCCGTTGCTCCTGCATCGCTTCATCAAAACCCTCACGGTCTACTTTCAAACCCTGCTCATCCGCATAATCCTCTGTGAGGTCAAATGGGAAGCCGTACGTGTCATACAGTTTGAAGGCGTCTGCTCCACTGATGACATTGCGACCTTCCGCTTTCGCCTGAGCACTGATATCAGCCAAAATAGCCAATCCGTCTGTCAGTGTCTCGTGGAAGCGTTCCTCTTCTGTTTTGATCACCTTGATGATGAAATCACGCTTGTCCACCACCTCAGGGTAGTACACGCCCATGACATCCCCCACCGTTTCCACAAGTTCAAACATAAATGGACGGTTCATGCCCAGCATTTTTCCGTAACGTACAGCACGGCGCAGCAAACGACGGATAACATAACCACGGCCTTCGTTGGAAGGCAGCACACCGTCACCAATCGCAAAAGCTACGGTGCGGACATGGTCAGCAATCACTTTGAGAGCCACATCGCTGTCCACATTTTCGTTATATTTGACTCCTGCCATAGCGGCTGTTTTCTGAATAATAGGTTGGAAAATATCCGTATCGAAGTTGGAATCCACATTTTGCAAAATGGATGCAAAACGCTCCAATCCCGCGCCTGTATCAATATTCTTGTTCGGAAGCGGCGTATAGCTACCATCCTTGTTATGGTTGAATTGTGAGAATACGAGGTTCCATACTTCCAGATAACGCTCGTTTTCCCCGCCCGGATACATTTCAGGGTCCGTCATGTCGCTGCCATAAGCTTCGCCGCGATCATAAAAAATTTCCGTACAAGGCCCGCAAGGACCTTCGCCGATATCCCAGAAGTTATCTTCCAGTTTGATAATACGTTCAGCAGGAAGCCCTACCTTTTCGTTCCACAGCTTGTACGCCTCTTCATCCTCAGGATATACGGTTACAGCCAGACGCTCCGGGTCAAAGCCGATCCACTTCGGATCAGTCAGAAATTCCCACGCCCATACAATGACTTCTTCCTTAAAATAGTCGCCAATCGAAAAATTACCGAGCATTTCGAAAAAAGTGTGGTGACGGCGCGTTTTGCCGACATTTTCAATGTCATTCGTGCGAATACATTTTTGCGAATTGGCGATACGCGGATTCTCAGGCTTCACACGTCCATCAAAATAAGGCTTAAGCGGTGCCATCCCTGCATTAATCCACAGCAGGGAAGGATCTTTATGCGGAACAAGCGGTGCGCTTGGTTCAATCACATGTCCCTTGCTTTCAAAAAACTCCAGCCATTTGGAGCGGATTTCACTAGCTTTCATATAAGTAGCCTCCTAATTATGGTGTCACTTGTACTTGGCACAGGCCATAAAAAAACAGAAAAACGCCCCTGAACGGATCAGGGACGATTGTATCGCGGTACCACCCTGGTTATCGTCGTCCCCTCTGTACGAAATGCTACATGCGCAAGCTGCGCACCCAACATCTGATTAACGGACGAGCGATCGCCTTGTTTTCACTGGTAACGGGAGCATCCCGGCGGGTTCAGCCCGCACTCCGAAATGAGCTTTCCCTACTGGATAAACACATTTAAACATACTCAATTCAGTATATCCGTGTCATTTAGCCGTGTCAACGCGATTTCAGACGGGGATATGAACGAAATCAGATCGTTTTGCGCTTCACGTAATAAGCAAAAAAATGCTGAAGCGCCACCTTCAAGACCGCCATCACCGGAACCGCTAAAATTAACCCGGTTATTCCCGCTATTTCCCCGCCCACCAGCAGTGCGAAAATGATGGCAATCGGATGCAAATGCAAGGTTCGTCCAACCACCTGGGGAGAAATGACGTTACTTTCCAACACTTGAATACAGGTGTTGACGACTACGACCAGCAGCACCATTTTAAAAGAAACCGTAGAAGCCATTACGACCGCCGGAGCAGCCCCCAAAAACGGGCCTAAATACGGCACGATATTGAATACAGCCACCACTCCTGCCAGCAGCAGCGCATAAGGCATCCCAATCAGCATATATCCGATATAGGCCATCACCCCGATAATGACGCACACCAGCAGTTGTCCGCGCACATAGTTACCGAGCGCCTGATCAATTTCCTTGAGCACCGTTACAATAGCCTTGCGGCGGGATCGCGGGAGATAAGACACAATAGCCCGTTCAAACACATCGAAATCCTTTAAAATATAAAAAATGAGAAACGGCACAATGAACACATTGAACAACATATTGATCATCCCGCCGATGTTGTCCATAAAAGCAGCAATCCCTGTAGCCATCCGATTTTCGAGTTGAAAAAACCACTGATTCATACCTGAGCGTACCCCTTGGGGTAAAATACTTCCATCCATATTCGTCATTAATCCCTGTGCATGCATGGTCAGCTCAGGCAGATGCTCATTCAGTTCATCCAGTTGATCAATAAACATCGGAATCAGGTGCATCAGAATAACGACGAGGCTGCCCAAAAATACAGCATAAATGAGCAGGACGGCTACGCTTCGAGGTACCTTGCGTCCGCCCAGCATATTGACCACAGGATTAAGCACATAGGAAATAATCATCGCCACCGCAAATGGCGCAATAATTGTTTTTAGAAAATCATACAGATGCAAAAACAAAGGCCGAAGCAGCCAGATAAAATATAGAATGACAAGTCCCAGCAGTGTCCATATTCCGTATCGGAACAGCCTGCTTTTCGTTAATTGCTCCATATCGTGCCCCCTTACCGGACTAGCCTCTTCTAAGTATATGCCTGTACCTTTACTTTAATCCTTCCCATAACTGTAGAGGCGCCTTAAATAATGATTATGAAGAAAGAATGAAAACAATTGAAAATGATTAACAAAGTCATTCTATCTGACGATATAAGTACAAAGAACTATTTGAGCTTTCACATTTCTGAATCATCGGGGGTCGTTACATGAACTTAAAAATGAAGCTTATTCTCCTTTTCACCTGTATTGTTATCGTTGCAGCTGGGCCTTTGTCCGTCATTAGCATGACAAGCATTAAAAATCAGGCCAACCGTGACATACAAGAGCTTATGAACAGTAAAGCCACCGAAACCGTCAATCAGCTCGACGGATGGACAAGCGGCAATGCCAAAATTATCGAGACATTAGCTGCAGGTCTGGAATCCGGCAATATTCCACCAGATGCCAAAATAGCTTCTCTAAAGGCGGCCTTTCAAAACTATAAGGATCAAAGTATCGCTAACATTTATGCAGGATTTGAGGATGGAACCTACTGGGATGGCTCCGGCTGGTCTGATGCGGGCTACGATCCTCGCACACGTCCGTGGTACAAGGATGCCAAAACCAAGGGGGAATTGTATTATTCCTCACCGTACATTGATGCAGGAAGCCAGGACTTCACCATTTCCATTGCAAAGCCTCTCAAGGACTCCAATGGCTCTATCACTGGGGTGATCAGTGAAGATATTATGTTAAACGACATGACAAAAATCATTAAGAACATAAACCTGAACGGATTAGGCTACGCATTTCTGATTGACCAGAATGGAGTTGTCGTCGCGCATCCGGACAGCAAGCTGGCTGGTAAAAATCTCAAGGATACGCCCGAGTTGGGTTCATCAACGGCCACTCTGCTCAGTGCCCCTTCGGGAAAATCCGACTACAACTACAATGGTAGTGATCGCCAGCTTTATTTTAAGAAAATGCCCAGCACAGGCTGGATTGTAGGTTTGTCTATCTCAAAAGATATTGCTTTTCAGGAGTACTACTCCACTCGTAACCAACTGTTGATTACTGTAGCTATTATTTTCGTTGTTGCCATGCTTTTGGCGGTCTGGGCGGCGAACAGCTTTATCAAGCCGATTCGGAGGCTTCAAGCGAACGTCAAGCGGATTGCTGAAGGGGATATGACAGCACGTGTGGATATTAAGGGCAAAGATGAAATTGCCAGCTTGGGTACGGATTTTAATATCATGTCGGATAATCTTTCTCACTTACTGCGCAAAGTGGCAGATACGGCTGGCGAGGTCAGCTCAGCTTCTCATGACATGCACCAGCACGCCAAGGATACCGGGACCATTGCATCACAAATCTCCAGTGCCGTTCAGGAGCTTGCCCAAGGAGCAAGTGATCAGGCCGAGGCTGTATATTCCGGCTCTGAAAAGCTATCGCATATGACGGGCTCCATCGACCAAATCGGCCAAAGTGTCAAGCGAACCCAAACCGCCGTGCTGGAAACAGACTCTGCCGTGCTGGCTGGGTACGAAACAGCGGAGCGTCAAGCGAAGCTTGCAGCCGAGTCCAGACAAACAACAACCGCTGTAGGTGAAGCTGTAGACTCGCTCACGTTGAAAACACAGGATATTGAACGGCTGGCTGGGGCCATTCATAATATCGCAGCCCAAACCAATCTGCTGGCGCTAAATGCTTCCATTGAAGCAGCCCGTGCCGGGGAACACGGACGCGGCTTTGCCGTCGTTGCCGGGGAAGTACGCAAGCTGGCTGAACAAGCAGGAAGCTCCAGTGACAGCATTATGCACAAGCTGGAGGAAATCAAGGTTGCGGGACTGCGGAGCGCAGAGGAAATGAAGAAGGCTCTCGCTGTAACAGTAGAACAGGAGCATGCGGCTACCGCTACGAGACAGGCGTTCGAGTCCATACGGGGAGCTTCTCAGCATATGCTTACCCAGATTGAGGACGTATCCGCTGCGGCTGACCATCTCCGTACAAACGCTGGACATATTTCCGATGTCATTTCCAGCGTGGTCGCCGTTTCTGAGCAAAGCGCAGCTTCCACCGAGGAAGTGGCTTCCTCCGTGCAGGAGCAAGGGCATTCCATGAACAATATTGCCCAGCTTTCCGCCAAACTTGACTCGCACGCAGACCTGCTGCTGGAAGAGGTTAAACGCTTTAAGCTGTAAAACACTTCTGCCCAAAAAAACAGATAAACAGCATGCTATACATCCAGACAGGAATCTACATGAAAAAGAGGGTGACCCCCAGGCTATTACAGCCATCGGGAGTCACCCTCCTCGTTATTCATCAAGCATGGTCCAAACTATGATCCGTTCATCTGCTGAACAGTATAGTCACATCTCATATAGATGGACAGCCTGTCCCCGCTTCAGTTTTAAACTTAGGAAGAAGCGTGGATCTGGGGCAGATCCTGTTGTGCCATTTCATCTCCAAAGAACAGGTCGTCCAGCGAACTGAGCGTTCCATCCTCTTCCACTTGGTAGACGGACATTTTTTCACCATTCACTTGAAGTTCGATGAAGCATCCCCAGCAATAAAATTGATGGGAGCCGATTTTGCCGATATCTTTGGAATTACAATTCGGACATCTCAATAAACTCACCCTATCCATTAACAGAATATATGGCTTTTTCCAAACGCTGCTCGCTTAACGGGGGCACCATAACGGCATTCTCCCCGATGGACATTTCTTCGGTGCAGGGCAGCCATTTCCGCCCTTCTATAATATCCGATACAAAACCATCGCTGATTTCCAAGCCTATTATGTTATTGCCCATTCCCTGGTCAAAATAAACATCCGAAATGTGTCCGAGCATAAGTCCTTCCTCTGTAAGCACGGATAAATCCTTCAATTTACCGGGTCCAAGCAAATACGTAAGTTGAATATCGTTGGCTTCCGTTTTACGGACAGCTTGCTGATTGCGAATCATAATCGCATCTTCGCCATAAGCAACGATGTCATCCCAAGCCACCATTTTCACTTGAGATGAAAAAAGGCCTTTGCCCTCCAACTCGATCCCTGTAATTTTCCAATCAGCCGTCACCATAAAATCTTGTATTTTACCGATCTGCTTCCCGTCCTCTACGTCGAAAACGGCAAGTCCGATCATATCCTGAAGCTTCATAATAGGGTACCTCCTCATTCTGCAATCCGAACGGAGGTGCGGTCCTTTCCTTCATGCGTGTCAGACCTTGGTTCCGTTCATGCCATGAAATGGAAAACCGCCCCTCCCTTCTTATTAAAGTGCGGAGAAATCCCTAGTACCTAGTACGTAGCCGCTTCCATATGGTTTCAATTTTCTTGGCCGTGTATTCCATTTCCTCCGTAGTATTACCCAAACCGAAGCTAAAGCGAATCGCTGAATTCAAAACATCTTCAGGAAGATCCATCGCCTGCAACACATGCGACAATTCCAAAGACCCGGAAGTACAAGCTGAACCGCTGGCCGCTGCAATTCCTTCCATATCCAGATTCATCAGCATGGTCTCCGTACCGATATCCGGGAAGCTTAGATTCAGAACATTCGGTAAAGAATGCTCAGGATCGCCGTTGATCACAAAAGCGTCTTTGCCCAAAGTGTCTTCCAGCGCTTTCAGCAGAGTTTGACGAAGAGTCATATCGTGCGCCCAGCGTTCCTCTATAGAGGTGTTGGCAAGAGTTGCTGCTTTAGCCAAACCTGCAATCCCGGCAACGTTTTCCGTACCAGCACGGCGTTTCTTCTCCTGAAGTCCCCCGTGCATCAAAGGTTGGATACGTGTACCCTGACGGATATACAAAGCTCCAACGCCTTGCGGGCCGTTAATCTTATGACCGGATACGCTAAACAAATCAACCGGAAGGCTCTGGCAGTCTATCTGTATATGACCGTAAGCTTGAACCGCATCTACATGGAATACAATGCCATGTTCTCCCGCAATCTGTCCCACTTCATGGATCGGCTGAATTACGCCTACCTCATTGTTGGCATACATCATGCTGATCAAAAAAGTATTCGGCCGGATCGCAGCCTCTATATCGGCTGGATTGACGCGCCCAAAGCTGTTGACTGGCACATAGGTCACTTCATATCCCGCTTTTTTGAGTTCAGCGCAAGCATGAAGCACCGCATGATGCTCAATGGTTGTCGTAATGATATGGCCGGAAGTGCGGCCATCTGCCGTAGCCGTCCCGAACAGGGCCAGATTATCGCTTTCTGTCCCTCCGCTTGTAAATATGATTTCTTCGGGCTTGCAGCCCAAAGAGGCCGCAACGGCATCCCGTGCAGCGCTGACGGTGCGCTTGGCATCCCGGCCAAAGGCATGAACGCTTGAAGCGTTACCGAATTGGCCGGTCATGATGTCCATCATAGTCTGCGCAACCTCAGGATGCATAGGAGTCGATGCGGCATGATCCAGATAAATTCTGTTCATGTCGATTCACCTCAAATGTAAAACATGTAGTTATCCAATTCATCATGTTCCTGGTATGTGATCAAGTCCTTGAGCGTAGTGGAATCCAGTACTTCTGCAATACTGTCACGAATCCGTAGCCATAGCTGACGCTTCGCCGGATCATCCTCTTCAGTGAAATCTACTGGAGAAATCGGACCCTCCAATACACGAATAATGTCTCCTGCCGTTACCCCTGCCGGTTCACCCGCCAGAATATAACCGCCGTAAGCACCACGGATACTTTTTACCAAACCTGCATTGCGCAAAGGCGCAATAAGCTGCTCCAGATAATGCTCGGAGAGCTGATTTTTCTCGGCTATACTTTTCAAAGACGTCGGGCCTTCGCCAAACCTGGCTGCAAGTTCCATCATAATCGTCAGGCCGTAGCGGCCTTTTGTTGATATTTTCAATTGTGCCACCTCACTTATAGTAACAATTCCGTTAAACACGCGGAATAACTGGTGTTATAAACCTCTCTATTCCGATCTTAACCCTCAGCTTATGTTAACATATTAGGGCAGGTAAAGGGAAATATTACGGTAACAATCTTAAAAAAAGTTGTTTTCGGGCCATTTGAAACGGCTTTGGCCCATTTTATAGAACTTTCTCCCATCGTTCTCTGTGTCGTTGGATCGTCCATCCATCGTAACTTATTATCGTTTATGTTATAATAGGAGGGTTCTACAACAATATTGAGAGAATTGGGTGATGACCATGGCTAAAGCCAATCATGAAACCCGTGTCGTCGTCGGCATGTCCGGGGGCGTCGACTCATCCGTTACCGCGCTGCTACTGAAGGAGCAGCGCTATGACGTAATCGGCATCTTCATGAAAAACTGGGATGACACGGATGAATTTGGCCGTTGTACGGCTGAGGAGGATGCGGAGGATGTACGCCGTGTCTGTGAGCAGATCGACATTCCTTACTATACCGTCAATTTTGAAAAAGAATACTTCGATAAGGTATTCTCGTATTTTCTTGATGAATATAAGGCTGGACGTACTCCAAACCCGGATGTCATGTGCAACCGTGAAATTAAATTCGGCGAATTTCTCAATAAAGCGCTGGATTTGGGCGCGGATTATGTCGCTACAGGACATTACGCTCGGGTTGTGGAAGAAGACGGCCGTTTCACCTTGCTGCGGGGCGTGGACAGCAACAAGGATCAGACCTACTTCCTAAATGCATTGAGCCAAAAACAATTGTCTCGGACTATGTTCCCCATTGGTCATTTGCCGAAACCGGAGGTCCGCAAAATTGCGGAAGCCGCAGGATTGTATACGGCCAAGAAGAAGGACAGCACTGGCGTATGCTTCATCGGCGAGCGTAATTTCAAGGAGTTTTTGAGCGGGTATCTGCCTGCTAAAGGCGGAGACATGGTGGATATCGCTACAGGTGAAGTCAAAGGACGCCATGATGGTCTGATGTACTATACACTCGGCCAACGGCAAGGCTTGGGCATAGGCGGCTCCGGTTCAGGCGAACCGTGGTTCGTAGCCGACAAGGATCTGGAGCGGAACATTTTGTATGTGGTACAGGGCGACCGTCACCACAGCTTGTATTCCACCAGTCTAATTGCAACCGACGTGAACTGGATTGAAGGCGCGGATACGCGTCCGTCCGGCGAATTCCGTTGCGCAGCCAAGTTCCGTTATCGCCAGCCTGACCAGCAAGTGACTTTACAATGGCTTGAGGATGGAACCGTACACGTCGCATTCGACGTACATCAAAAAGCCATTACCCCTGGACAAGCCGTCGTATTTTACGATGGTGAACGGTGTCTGGGCGGCGGAACCATTGACAAGGTTGAAAAGCTCCAGCCTGAAACGGTTTAAAGTAATCCCCGTTTGATGTTGGCATAAATGCTTAAACAGGAGGCGTCTCTTCTATCTATGGGGGGGACGCTTTTTTTATGAAAAGATGCTCTTTTCTCCATTTGGGTATATTATGTAGACAAGATATCAATAAGCTTCTCATCTAGTCTCATTAAACCTCAAAAAACCTTATTGTATCAATGCTTTTCGTTCACTACTTTTCATTCTAGTCATATCGAATTACCATTAGCTGAAGAGTATCCATAATAAGGTGTATGCAAATTAAATCCCCCTTTATTCAGATAGGCCAACTATGTAAAAAAGCTCGCCCCTTTTTATTGTTAAGGGGCAAGCTGAAATTGTACTTTTTTCAAATCACTATGTTATCCCACAATTCTAAAATAGTCTTGTCGGCAATCTTCCCATTAGCAAACAACTCTCTTGCTGATTCAAACGACTGCGAAAAACTGTCTCTTTCACGAGTAAGAAAGTACTCTTCTTCATTCTGGCTAATCCAATAGCTATCATTCTTATAGTAACTTGTTCATGAGGCCACTCTGGATGCTGCTTTGAATTTCCATGATTCGTATAGTCTACATCGTGTACAGCTCTTCCATTCTCATCATAATATCTTCTTGTTTTTATCTCACCTGTATTTTTATCCAGAATATCAATAGATGAGTTAGGTTCACCTTTAGCCGGATGTGGATTCGTTGTCGTACTTGTATGATTAGATGAAGGAGTACCCTAACAAATCAGGCGTGATCTCCTGCTTAGGACGACCAAATTTCACCCCTGCTGCTTTGGCTACCTCTATTCCTTCACTTTGTCGTTGTTTATTTTTCAACCTTTCCTGTGCAGCTACGTAAGCAAGCATACTTAGGAATTGATCCTCAAGAAGCCTTCCAAAATCACCCTCACGAATCATTAACCGCATTGCCTGATAGCGAGGTCGGTCAAAATTCTTCCCACACTATTATCTATTTTTATACATTACAACAAAATTATTCTTTAAACTGAAACATTTCACCAATTCGGATCGTCTATAGAGTAAAATTCAGAAAGGGGATTTGTTCTATTATGCGGAAGAATGGAATATTGTTTTTGATTATCGTGTTGTTGTTAATAACAGCTTGTAGCTCTAACGCTGAAAAAATAGTTATTTCTCAAAGCGGGAAGGGGCAGGAGAAAATAATAGTCTACAAACTACAGAAGGACGCAACACTGCAACAACAAACAAAAAAAGATGTAATTGCTACATTTAATGATACTTCGGACACTATGATATTTATCAATGCAATTAAGGAATCAGAAAAGTTATCAGGTATAGTTAATACGGATTCTCCAAATTACGAAGTTACATTCCAAAAAGATGGAACAAAAGATTCTTATTATTTATGGATTAACAATAACGATCCAACCAACAATGCTATGTATGTGAATAAGGACGATACTCATACTGCGTACAAGATATCAGTCAACTCCACAAATTCGATAAATAAATTACTTGAGAGAATTAAAGATTAGCTAAAAAGGTCTGTTCTTTTGTTTAAATAAAGAACAGACCTTTTTTTGAATTTATTTCAAATCATATTTTTCCAATACTGATTTTCGGAATTGTTCTTTTGAATCTTGTTTTTCCCCCCGAAATACTAGGGGATTGAGAAGAAGGTTCAATAGCAAACTTTCCGAGATCCATATTGATTACGCTATACTGTCCTTGTGTATTTTTCTTGAGAAAAATAATACTTTTTTCATTTTGCTTCAATTCAGTATAATCCTCATAAGCTATTTTTTTCTTGCCCCCAGCATCTTTAATATAAGAAATCGGTTCGACTATAGACAAAGGTTCTTCTGCGTTCAGTGCTACACCTTCGGGTGACTTAATTACCTTGTCAATTTTTACATTAGTAAGTGTGTAAAAGTCTTGAATAGTGCCATCATCAAAGCTCGTAACGATATGTTGACGATCGTCAAAACCCTGTAAAGGAGTCCCTATCACAATAAGTTCTGCATTGGAGTCCAACTCGTCTGCCGTTCCGTATTCAATATAAGAAGCTTCTAACGAGATTTTTGGAGTATTTAATTCTGAAAATTTTGGAGAAGCATTCGTGGATGTAAAAAAAAGACTCCCTGAAGCAATCAGTCCCCCTACCGCTAATACAGAAATACCCAACTTTATTTTTTTATTAAAAGTCATAATAGTGCCCCTTCCTTAAATTAGTTATTACGATAATTAGTTTCCCCACTTGGCAATTAAGGATTGCTTGTCATATGCTTGAACACCGATAGACTGAATACCTTGTTTCATAACAGAGCTACTAGAAGTTGATGGATGCGCTTGAGATAACGTATGGCCAATCTCATGGGTTGCGTTGGAGGTTTTTTGTGCGGAATTCATACCGAAAGCCTCCATCTGATTATGATAAATTGCCACAGTAGCAAATGCCCATCTATCGCTTACACCTGCTACACCACCAGATGTGTTATAAGGAGTCGTTACTCCCAATAAACCAGAAGTAGCTGTAGAACCAACATAATATTTGTCTGGAGTTCCACTCGTCGATGTCGTTTTACCGATGTTTACTGATCCAGACGCAGCGCTCCAATCAGAACGTGCGGTATCATAGGCACTGGTATAGCCATTCGTAGAAACAGAGGAATCATAATATGCATTAAAATTGGCTGAGCTTCTCCCTCCGGTAAAGCTAGTTGCAAAAGAAGTGGAACTAATAGAAATCACGGCAATAGATAATATTCCGACCATGGAAAATAGCTTTTTCTTGGAAGCTAATAGTTTTTTCAAGGTTAGCACCCCTTTTAGGAAATTTGGAAATCTTATTATCATTCCTGACGTAACAGAAAACCACTAAATCATTGGCAGCACTTGCTACACTACTAAGTCCAAACGCATCCACCAGTATTAAAGACACTACAACTAGAGTCATTGAGATTTTATTTTATTTTGTTTTCAACTCAATCCTCCCTTTTATTTGGACATTTCCACTATTAATATACAGTCTACCGTTACAACAATCTACCATTTAAACAAAATATTTCATAATTCGACATCAATTTGATTCTTTATTCCTACTTGAAATGTAAGTTTATAGCTCTGCTTCAGGCTCAATATACGCTTTTTGAAGCTCAAGGCTTCATAAAAATTTCGGGTTTAGATCGCTTACTTCTAATTAATGATATGGAAAAGAGTACTCAAGTCTACCTATCTCAGCAAGAGTAAGTCTTTACCATGTCAAATCGTTCATCAAAATACTTCAATCGTAAAAATCAGGCCATATTTAGAAATCTCAATGTTCGATTGATATCAGACGAAGTAATTGAAATATTGCAGAAGCAACATGAAAGAGTCTTTATGGAAAAAGAATTAGCTGGAGAAATGTATGTAGATATTGAATTAGTCTGTTGCACAAATATTTGGAAAGCAAGTTTTCCCAAACACAATTACAAGGCTGATGAAAAGAAAGATAGAATAATTTACTGAGTAAAAAGAAGTATCTGATCCACTAGAAATTGAAGAAAAACTCTGTGACCAAAAGACTGACCAGAAAGTCGAAAATGTAGCCGTTTAGACCAAGAAAAGCAAAGATACATAAGGAATTTTTGATAACACCCCCATTTGGGTATATGATGTAGACAAGATATCATACTTCAATTGAAAAGGAGCGTGCCTTTTATGTCTGATTCATTAGGAATGCTGACACCGGGTAAAAAAGTTTCTTTAAAAGAATGGAACCCCAAGGATACGAAGGATATCAAAAATAAAGAAGAAATTCAGCAGGAAACAGATCAATTGAAGGAACGCTTCGCGGAACTACAAAGCAAATTATTTACGGAGAAAAAACATGCTGTTTTGTTTGTATTTCAGGGTATGGATTGCAGCGGAAAAGATGGCGTCATCAAGCAGGTATTTTCCAACCTCAATCCGGCGGGGGTGACTGTCCACAGTTTTAAATCACCTACAGCCGAAGAATTAAGTCACGACTTCCTGTGGCGTGCCCACAGCGTAACCCCGGGACGTGGATATATCGCGGCATTCAACCGCTCTTATTATGAGGATGTACTGATTACACGTGTTCACGGCCAGGTATCCGACAAGCAGGCCAAACGAAATATTAAACACATCAAACATTTTGAACAACTGCTGCTGGATAACGGTGTAAAGGTCGTCAAAATCTTTTTACATATTTCAAAGCAATTCCAGTTGGAAAAGCTGATCGACCGAATTGAAAAGCCGCATAAAAACTGGAAACTTGATCCAAGTGATTTGCAGGAACGTAAATTTTGGAAGCAATATACCCAATATTATGAGGACGTGCTGGAGCTAAGCGCAACCAAGCAGGCTCCGTGGTATGTCGTTCCTTCGGATAACCGTTGGTACAGGGATTATACTGTGCTGCGCATTGCCGTCCAAACGCTGGAGGAGATGAAGCTGTCCGATCCTGAACCAAGACCGGAACTGGAATCCCTTTTGCCTGAGCTGTATAAAGAACGGGATAAAAAATAGCTTCGCAGGCGCAAGTACTCTATCATGTGTTTGTTAACATACCAAATAAAAAAAGCTTTCAAAGCCTTACTCATGGCTGAAAATGCCGCGTGAGGGATTTGGAGGCTTTTTTTGCGTTTTACAGACTATTTTGGAGACTTATAAAGTTCAACTAATCATATATCCAGCCGCCGCCGCCGTTACTCCTACCACCACGGAAGACAGCACATAGACAGCCGTACGCCGATATTCTCTACGTTCGATCAGTTGGAGAGATTCATACCCGAATGTTGAAAAGGTGGTATAGCCACCACAAAAGCCTGTCCCCAGCAGCATCCAGAGTGCAGGAGACAGATTATGCTGCGTAAATTCGCCGTACAGCCAGCCGAGCAGCAATGAACCACTGATGTTAATGATCCACGTTCCCCACGGAAATGCGGTGCCAAACCTTTTTCCAACCCACATGCCAAGCCCGTATCTCGCCAATGTACCGACCATTCCACCTGCCGCCGCCCACCAGATCATAAGTTGTCCTCCTTGGGGGCAGCTTGCGTCATTTTCGTGCCCAGACGAATACCTGTCCATGTCAAAAACAGACCTCCACATACACTGAGCAACAGATACAACACAGCCGTAAGCGCACGATCATGAACCGTCAGACGCACGGCATCCACTGCAAAGGTGGAAAAGGTTGTAAAGCCCCCCAGTAAAGCCTGTTCCGATGGCAAGTCGCCAGCGAGGCTTGATCCGCCACGATCGCAAAGTTACCGTAAAGAACCAGCCGAGAAACAGACAGCCGATCCAATTAATGAACAGTACGCCAAGTGGAAAATCGGCCCCTGCCGCAGGCAGCAATGTTTGTACGCCGTAACGGGCAGAGGTTCCGAGTGCTCCACCTGCCCCGACGAATAGCACGTCTTTCATCTTTATATCCCCTTCTTCACTCTTGCAGTATTCATGGTGTAACCATAACAGCGGCTGAACCTGATCTTACACACTACGTATATCCGTCTGCTACATATATTTTACGACTGTGAATCCCGCCACTGCTGGTTTTGTCTGATTTTCGACTCATTCCCCTGCTCTGTAGCCTGGTAAAAGGTCCGGTCTGCTATCAAATCAGGCAAATATTGCTGTTTCACATAATGGTTCGGATAATTGTGCGGATATTGATAACCGACATGACCGAGCTTCTCCGAGCCTTTGTAATGTGCATCTCGCAAATGCAGCGGCACCTCAGCAGATTTGATGTCGTCCATAGCCGACATGGCCCGTGAAATCGCCGTATATACAGCATTCGATTTCGGACTCTCCACGGCGAATAAAATAGCCTGCGCGATGTTCAGCTTGGCCTCCGGCCAGCCGTTATTGCGATAGGCTTCAAGCGCACTCACTGCCTGCACCATCGCCTGCGGATTTGCCAGGCCAATATCCTCGCTGCTCGCTGCGATAAGACGGCGGAGAAAGGTCATCGGGTTCATGCCGAGCTTCTCCACAGCGTACAGAAACCAGAACAGCGCCGCGTCGCTGGAGCCGCGAATGCTTTTGTGAAAGGCGGACAGCACGTCATACTGCGTGGACTCGTCTGCCTTGACAATCGGGCGGCGAATGGATTCCTCCGCGACTTCCAGCGTCACGTGAATCGTGCCGTCTGCCAGCGGAGGCGTCGTGAGCGCCGCCAGTTCCAGCGCGTTCAAGGCGCGACGGATATCGCCGTTCGCCATGGACGCGATGTGATCCAGCGCAGCTTCGTCCACCTGAAGCTGCATATAGCCGAGCCCCTTGTCCGCATCACCCAAGGCACGGCGCATGGCTGCCAGCGAATGCTCCTGCGTCAGCGATTCGAGCTGAAATAACGTAGAACGGCTTAGCAAGGCGCCGTTTACATAGTGAAAGGGGTTTTCGGTTGTGGCGCCGATAAACACGATCGTACCCTTTTCCACCGCAGGCAGCAGTGCATCCTGGCGCGAGCTGTTGAAACGATGTACCTCATCGAGAAACAGGATCGTCTTTTTGCCGTACATCGATTTATTCGTTTGTGCACGGTCAATGACTTCCCTCACGTCCTTCACTGACGCTTCCACTGCATTCAGGCGGACAAATTCGCCTTGCGTGTGTTGTGAAATAATATGCGCCAGCGTCGTCTTGCCACATCCCGGCGGCCCGTACAGGAGGATGGAAGAAACCTGGTCTGCCTCTATAGCTCTTCGCAGTAGCTTGCCCGGACCGACGACATGCTCCTGTCCAATATATTCGTCCAGCGAAGTCGGACGCAGTCGGTCAGCAAGCAACCGATTGCTTGGCGTCGACTCTTGGGAATATGAAAATAAGTCCATTTCATTCACTTCCTTATGGTGATATGAGGGAACACTCTACCCCTGTGGGGTCCATATACATCGCGTTCGCTCATGCGGTTGAAACCTTGAAATTTCAAGCGATCTATTATCCTAAAAACGGTATGAACCGCCTTTTATTCTACCATACCCGCAGACAAGTTGCAGATAGCACAGTCACGGCATGGCTATATATTTACATACCTGCAACCTGGCAAGCAAAAGAAAGAACAGCCGAACGAAAGATGAATTTCGTGGCTGTTCTTATTACTGATATGACATATGACTCCCATGATGTTCACCATTATGGTAGCTTAAGCAGTTACTACGCATCCACTTAGACGCTAATTTAAAATACCCTTTCCTTACTTCACCTGTTCCTGTACATAACTTGGAAGAGTACCCTCATGTAACAGCCACAGCTCATGCAGCGCACGGGTACAGCCCACATACAGCAGCTTGGCATCCCATGCCAGCTCTCCATAATGTTCTCGGTCGGCATCCGCTACAATGACTGCGTCGAACTCCAGCCCTTTGGACAGGTACACAGGTAGAACGGACAATCCGCCTTCGTATTGCTTTTTACCGCCGTCAATCAGATTCACATCTAATCCTGCATTCGTAAAAGCCTCATGCAGCTCCACTGCCTCCTTCAAGGTACGCGTCAGCACAGATACAGTGCGATATTCCTTGGAAGAAAGCTCTTGCAGAGCGGTCAGCAAACTCTGTTCACGCCCCGATGTACCGTATGGCAGTGTGCGCACCGGATCGCCGCTACGGAATACCGGAACGGCCGCAATGCCGCCGCGAACCCCCTGCTCCAAAATCGTATTTGCAAACTCTATAATCTCCAGCGTAGATCTGTAGCTTCGGGTAAGTGCAAAATACCCCGTATGTTCCGGCGCAAAAAGAGAACTCATTTCTTCCCAGGCATGTACGCCACGGTATTCGTGAATACCCTGCGACAGATCACCCAATATCGTGAATGAATGCCCTTTAACGAACAAATCCAATAGTGCGATATGAAAAGGTGAAAAATCCTGCGCTTCATCAATGACTACATGGTCAAAACGTTGAGACGATTCTACCTCATGAATCAGCACGTGAAGATATACCAACGCAGTAAGATCCTCTTCGCGGATAACCTGTTTACGCAGATCCGACTGTGTGGTCTTAAAAATAGCAGCAGGCAAAGAAGCCTTCAGCTCCGCAGCCGTGTCTGCGGGTAATCCTTTTGCTGCCTGAAAAAGCTGCTTGTAAAGCGTCAGCGCGTCGTATTGGGGCCATTTTTTAGCATATGCCTTTTCCCGGGGTCCCGTTTTTTTCTTGCGTTCCTTGAGCGCAACCGCCGAGGGCGACTTTTTCAGCTCCATTTCAATCCAGCGATGGACTCTTGCAAGCACGCGTTCTTTTCGCTTTGCAAGCGGATAGGGCTTGTATTCCTCATTGAACCAGTTCAAAATCTCGGCTCGCGGGAGCACCGCCCCATCCCATGGTGAAAAATCTCCCTCCGGCACCGAGACAGGCTCCAGCCGTTCCACAAAAGCTTGAAGCAGCTTCATGAAGTGAATCGAACCTTTGAATCGCCCCGGCGCCTCATCCATAGATTCCGTTCTGAGGCTGCCGCTTTCAAACCAATAAGCTAACGTTTCAGCAGGATCTGCTATAGGTAAATCCAGACCCAACAGGTTAAGTGCCCAGTCCGCAAATGTACTTTGCTGAATATTTCCGACCCCCAGCTCTGGAAGTACATCTGAAATATAATCGAGAAACATATGGTTCGGTGCAAAAATAACCATCTTGTCCGCCGATACTTGCTCCTTGTATTGATACAGCAAAAATGCGAGACGATGCAGCGCTACCGTCGTCTTGCCACTACCCGCTACCCCTTGAATGACGAGGGCTGTATTTTTAGCGGCACGAATGATTTGATCCTGCTCTGCCTGAATCGTAGATACGATATCCCGCAATCGATTATCCTTGTTCTCTCCCAGACGATAGACGAGAAATTCATCAGAAACCGCAGGCTCGTTGCTTTCACGGTTGTACGTATCGGCTACCCGTTCCAGTATTCTTTTACGAATGACAACGTTGCGCTTTAAATACACCAAGCCCTCAATCGTTCCCTCAGGAGCTTCGTAGGACGCGGTTTCTTCACCGCCTGTAAAAGAATAAAACAAGCTGGCAATCGGAGCGCGCCAATCAATCACAAGCGGATACGCAGACGCTTCCTCGCGCTCCACTCCGATTTTGCCGATGTAGAGCGGCTTACGCTGTCCCCTGCCACGTTCGTCAAAATCCATGCGTCCAAAATAAGGCTCCTGCGCACTTTTTGCCAAAGCCTGGCGTTTTTCCTCCCGCCCGGATTCCAGCACCTGCTCCGTAAAATCATGTCCCGTGTACACTGGCGTATTGCGAAGCCGTTCCAATCTGCGATCAATTTCCTCCATAGCAAGCGACAGCCTGTGCTGTTCTTCTTGATAGGCACTTTGAAACCCGTTCTCCATTTCAGTTACCTCCTAAGAATATCAAGTCTCGATTTCTGTATCCCATTCATTTGCTCCGACACAAAAAAAGGAAAGTAAGCGTAACACATTAAACCCAAAAAATCCAACCTTATTTCCTAATACGCCCATTTCTATATGAAAAATCCTTGCCCTTGGCTCTTATGCTCTTGTTCTTGGATCTTGATCTTAGCCCTTGAACTTCCCCTGCCCTTCACATAAAGTATGGACCCTTGCGGCACCAGCGAAGCGGGTGATTTGAATCCGAAGAAGCGGAGCGTTCGCCTTTGCCTCTGAATTCCAACCTTCTGTCTTATTACAATCAGAGGAATTCAGAGGCAACAGCGATCGGAGGATCAAATCACACGCGAAGCGGCCTCAAACGCGCTCCATACTCCTCTCCCTCACACTTCCACAAACTGCTTCTGAGCCAGCTCTCGGTACACTTCATGGGACTCAATCAGCTCCGCATGGGTTCCTGCACCGGTCACCTTCCCCTTGTCTAACACGATAATCTGATCGGAATGAACCACAGTAGACAAACGGTGAGCGATAACAATGGTCGTACGGCCTTCCATCAGATTTGCCAGCGCTTTCTGCACCTCATGTTCGGAAGAGCTGTCCAGACTGGATGTAGCCTCGTCCAGCATAAGAATATCCGGGCTACGCAGAAGCGCACGAGCAATGGCAATCCGTTGACGTTGCCCACCGGAGAGCTTCATCCCCCGCTCACCCACCTCAGTCTCATATCCTTGCGGTAAATCCATAATAAATGCATCCGCATACGCCATCGTGGCTGCTTGTCTCACTTCCTCCAGATCAGCTTCCCGTCCCAAGCCATACGTGATGTTATCTCTGACCGTTCCGGTCATCATCGAGCTTTCCTGGGACACATAGCCGATTTTGGAGCGCCAGGAGGATAATGTATACAATGATATCGGTTCGTCTCCATAACGAATCTCTCCTGTATCTGGTATATAAAAACGCTCTAGCAACGAAAACAGAGTGGACTTGCCGCTCCCGCTCGGTCCGACAAATGCAGTTGTCCGGTTAGCCGGAATGACCAAGCTGGCATGATGAAGAACCTCTTCACCTTCGGTATAGGAAAAGGCAATATCACGCAGCACGATATCCCTGCTCTCTTTTGTCGCTTCCTGCTTCAATTCCAGCGGTTCCTCTTCATGATCCAAAATCGTCTGAATTCGTTCCGTGGCTCCCACCACCTTTTGCAGACGTGAATACAAGGTCGTGAACTGGGCCATCGGTGTAATCACCTGAAACAGTAGCAAAATAAAAGCTACCAAATCCCCTGCGGTCAGCACACCCGATGCGACGCGAACACCACCTACACCCAAAATAATAACCAGTACAGCGGTCAGCAAGAAGGTAGAAATTGGACCTACAAGGGCCAAAATACGGGACTCTTGCAAACCAAAGCGGAACATCCGGTAAATCCGATCCTCCCCAGCCTGTGCCTCTCTGCTTTCGGTTCCGTACGCCTTTACCAGCCTGATTTCTCCGATAACCTGACTCAGCACCGAGGTCAGATCAGCCATCTCATCCTGCTGCTTTTTGGAGATACGGTACATTTTCCTGCCCACGGGAAATAAAATCAGCGCTGTTAATGGAACGATAGCCATAATAATGAGTGTCATGACCCAATCCAGATAAAAAAGCAAGGCAATACCGCCAATAATGGCAATTACGTTAGAAATCAGATTCACAAGATACTCCGTAATCAGGTTCATAATCAGACTTGTATCATTGGTGACACGACTCATCGTATCCCCGGAACGATTCCGGTCAAAATACGGAATGGGAAGAGACAAAATTTTATGCCATAAGCGTTTACGTAAATTAGCTACAATTTTATGTCCGGCATAGTTCAACATATAAATGGAAACCGCTGAAGCCACAGCCTGAAGCACAAAGGCCCCTAGCAGGCCAAAAATGACCATTCTGTTCAATGAAGAAAAGGTCAAACCATCGATCAGTCCCTTGGTCATCAGCGGTACAATTAAACCGGCAGTCGTCTGAATCAGAGTCAGAATCAGGGCGATCATGAGAATGGCCTTGGGAGGATGTGCGCTTGCAATCAATTTGACAAATCGGCCCATGCCAGCCTTATCGGGTTTTTTATCCGGCTTTTCCTTCATTCGGTTCTGCTGTTCATCTTGCTGTAGATTGTGCTCCTTTTCCATAAACCATCAACCTCACTTCCTGTCTGACCATTCTTGTCCAAACAACAACACCCGCGCTCTGCGCGGGTATGAACAGTACAGCCTAAATTTGAGTTTACTACACCAGAGAATGAAGCACAAAGTTAGCCACAAATAGCACGGAAATGATATACAATGCGACAGGCACTTCCTTGCCGCGCCCTGCTGCAAGTTTGGCTACGGGATATGCAATAAAACCAAATGCCATCCCGTCTACAATGCTATAAGTAAAAGGCATCATCACCATGATCAGAAATGCAGGAAACGCCTCGGTAAAATCACTAAAATCCATTTCACGCACATTTTGCACCATCAGACCGCCAATGATGATGAGCACGGGTGCAATGGCACTATCCGGAATGTAAGCTAGCAACGGAATAAAAAAGAAGGTTGCCCCGAATAAAATGGCAGTTACCAGCGGCGTCGCCCCTGAGCGACCTCCTGCTGCAATACCAGCCGTCGATTCCGCAGCCGCTACTGCCGGACTGCTCCCTAAAATACCGGCAAAAATATTGGTTACCGCTAACACTCGCAGGCTGTTCTTGAACGTGTCCGGTCTTCCGATCATGTTGGTCTGCGCTGCAATCATCCCAATGTTTTCGAACAGAACAATCAGCAGTAGCAGAAAAACAGCGATCCAGAAGGCTACCGAAACGATGCCTGAAAAGGATAGCTCACCAAACAATTGCCCATACTGCCGCACTGTTTCAGAGGTTCGCACCCCGCTTGTCGGTTCTACAGCTCCCAGCACGTAAGCAAGCCCTGTTCCTGCCAAAATACTAATCAGCAGTCCTCCCTGCACGTTGCGCACAAACAGCACAATAGCGAGCAGCAATGTTACACAAGCCGTGATTACCTTTGGATCATTAAAATGGCCGATAGCGACAAAAGTCGTTTGGTGAGCAATCACGATGCCACTTTTTTGCAATCCGATAAAGGTCAAAAACAAACCAATTCCTACCGTAATTCCGTGCTGCAAATTATGGGGAATCGCCTGGCTAATCAGCTTGTACAAGGACGTAAATGCAACAACGGCGAATAAAATGCCTGTAATGGTGACCACCATCAATGCTTCCTGCCAGCTCAGCTTCATAGAGTGTACGAGCGTATAAGTGAAAAAGGCATTAATCCCCATCCCTGGTACCACAACCATTGGGGACTTTCCGCCAAAGGCCATAAGCAGGCAGCCGATAATCGACGTGAGCAGTGTACCCAGCATTGCCCCTTGTAATGGAATCCCGGCATCTGCCAAAATGGTCGCATTGACCATTACAATATATACAACGGAAAAATAGGAAATGGCACCAGCAGCCACTTCCTTTTTCCAATGATGCTCGGGTTTGAAACCGAGACTTCTGGACAATAGTCCACCCTTCATACCAAAACCCTCCAGCAAGTTGTTCGATCTGTACCTACTAATTTCAGACTTACACGCCAGCGTTGTTTAACAAATCCTTGACAGCCACACTGACCATGATCAATCCTGCCACGGGAGGTACAAAAGCATTACTCGCAGGCGGCTGCTTCGCCTTCCGGATTTCGGGTGCGTTCGCAGGTACGATTTTTTTCGTAATCTCTTCACGCGGCTTCATCGGTTCCTCATCCGAAAATACGACCTTGACACCTTTTGTAATGCCTTCCTTACGCAGCTTGGTGCGGATTACACGGGCAATTGGGTCCATTTTCGTTTGGGAGATATCCGCCACCTGAAAACGGCTTGGGTCCATTTTATTGGCCGCGCCCATACTGGAGATCATCGGAATGCCCCGCTTCAGACATTCCTTGATCAAATGAATTTTGTAAATAATCGTATCCGAGGCATCCAGCACATAATCCAGATCGTACTTGAACAGCTCCTCATACGTTTCTTCCGTATAAAACATGTTCAGTGCAATCGCTTCACATTCAGGATTAATCAGCTTCACGCGCTCTACCATCAGATCAGCCTTTTTTTGGCCTACCGTTGTCGTCAGGGCATGAATTTGGCGGTTAATATTAGTAATATCCACGACATCCTTATCAATCAAAATGATGCGTCCAACACCCGTACGCGCCAGCGCTTCCACTGCAATGGAGCCGACACCACCGATACCTAGCACGGCTACCGTGCTATTTTTCATAACCTCTAGCCCCTCAGTCCCGATGGCCAGCTCTGTTCTTGAAAATTGATGCAGCATATGGTATATATCCTCCCTCACTGATTTAGACACTATGCTTGAACTCCATGCATACAAACCACGAACCCATTATCCATAAGAGGGTAACGGGTTCATGGCATTTTTCTTCGCTATTCACAGGCCCAAGTAAGGCACTTATAGAATCAAATGTTCGTCTTAAGCTTTAGGAGCAACTGGCTTCGGAGCAAGACGGATATGAAGCTGCTCCAATTGAGCTTGATCCACTTCGGATGGTGCATCCATAAGCAGGTCTGTCGCACTGGCTGTTTTCGGGAATGCAATCGTTTCACGCAGGTTTGTACGGCCTGCAAGCAGCATTACAAGACGGTCAAAACCGAAGGCTATACCTCCATGTGGAGGAGCACCATATTCGAACGCATTCAACAGGTAGCCGAATTTATCTTTAACTTCTTCCGGCGACAGGCGGAGAGCATTGAACATTTTTTCCTGAACATCACGTTTATGGATCCGCATCGAGCCGCCGCCCACTTCGTAGCCGTTCAGCACGATGTCATAAGCCTGGGCACGAACTTGACCCGGGTCTGTATCCAAGAGGGCAAGGTCTTCGTCCTTCGGACGTGTGAACGGATGGTGTTCCGCCACATAACGTTTTTGTTCTTCGTCATAGCCGAGCAGCGGGAAGTCTACAACCCATGCAAATTTGTATACGTTGTCGTCGATCAGACCCAGTTGACGGCCAATTTTCAGACGAAGCGCGCCCAATACATCAGCGACTACTTTTTTGTTATCCGCAGAGAAGAGCAGCAAGTCGCCTTCTTCGGCTCCTGTACGCTCTCGCAGAGCTTCGATTTCTTCCGGTGTAAAGAATTTAACGATAGGCCCCTTGAATTCGCCTTCTTTCACTTGAATCCAAGCCAGACCTTTGGCACCATAACGTGCAGCATAAGGACCCAGATCATCAATGTCCTTACGGCTCCATGTGCCACAGCCCTTAGCATTGAGGACTTTAACCTCGCCGCCCTTTTCGATTACAGAAGCAAATACCTTCACGCCGCTGCTTGCCACGATATCATTGACATTAATTAACTCAAGGCCAAAACGCAGATCCGGCTTGTCAGAGCCGTACTTGTCTATCGCATCTGCATGTGTAATCCGTTGGAACGGTGTTTCGAGTTCGACACCAATCGTCTCTTTGAACAGTTTGACCATAAGCTTCTCCATCATAGGCAACAAGTCATCCTGTTGCATGAAGGAGGTCTCAATGTCGACCTGGGTAAATTCAGGCTGACGGTCAGCACGCAAGTCTTCATCACGGAAACAACGTGCAATTTGGTAGTAGCGCTCTACGCCACCCACCATTAGCAATTGCTTGTAAATTTGCGGCGATTGCGGCAATGCAAAGAACTCGCCCTCATGCACACGGCTTGGCACCAAATAGTCACGAGCACCCTCCGGCGAGCTTTTCGTCAAAATCGGTGTTTCCACTTCGATGAAATCTTCTCCGTCCAGGAAGTCACGGAATACTTTTGCTGCTTTGGAACGCAGTCTCAGCGTCTGGTGCATCTCAGGACGACGCAGGTCCAGATAACGGTATTTCAAACGCAGCGACTCGTCTACTTCCACGCCATCCTCAATGAAGAATGGAGGTGTTTTGGCTGCATTCAATACTTCAATTTCCGTAATACGTACTTCAATTTCACCAGTAGGCAGGTTCGCGTTAATGGTTTCTGCATCCCGCTTGACGACGGTACCGGTAACCTCCAGCACGTATTCACTACGAACACGGTCCGCGATTTGCAGCGCGTCACCGGAATATGCCGGGTTAAACACGATTTGTACAATCCCGCTGCGGTCACGCAGGTCGATAAAAAGTACGCCTCCCAGGTCACGACGGGTTTGTACCCAGCCGTTCAATGTAACTGTTTCTCCGATGTGCGCATGGGTTAATGCGCCGCATTGATGACTCCTTTTCATAATACACACTCCTGTTTATGTTTTAGTAGTTGATGCTATCTGACCAGCCGAAGGAAGTTCCACCCGACTGAATGTTACTCTGGATTTTAACCTAGCTCTTCCACCAGTTGATCCAGCTTGACGGTACGCTGCTCGCCAGTTTCCATGTTTTTCAGTGCAATTTCACCGCGTACCAGCTCATCCTCGCCCAAAATCGCAGTATATCGTGCTTTAAAACGATCTGCCGATTTCATCTGTGCCTTCATTTTGCGACCCAGATAATCTCGCTCTGCGGCAAATCCGGCTTGGCGCAGCTTGAACAGCTGTCTGGTCACTTCCGTTTCTGCCGCTTCACCCAACGCCACCATATAGACATCCAGCGGCTTGGCTTCGTTCAGTTCGACACCCTGATGCTCCAAGATTAGCTGAATCCGCTCCAGTCCGATGCCGAAGCCTATACCCGGCTGATCCGGTCCGCCCAGATCGCCAACCAATCCGTTGTAGCGTCCGCCTCCACCGATGGTGTCAATGGCTCCAATTCCTTCGGCTTTAAATTCGAACGCGGTCAACGTATAGTAATCCAGCCCCCGTACCAATCGCGGGTTGACTGTATATTCCACGCCCATGGCGTCCAAATTTTGCTTTACCTTCTCAAAATGCGTGCTTGATTCCTCGTCCAAGCTATCCAAAATGGAAGGCGCACCGCCAAATTTGTCCTGGTCATCCTTGCTATCCAGCACTCGCAACGGGTTACGCTCAATACGCGCTTGGCTCTCCTTGGTCAATGTATCCTTGATCGGCAACAGGAAATCTACCAGATGCTGACGGTAAGCTGCACGACTTGCTGCATTGCCGACTGAGTTAATCTCTACCTTTACCCCCTTCAAGCCCAACTCACGGCAGAACTGATACCCGAAAGCGATAACCTCTGCGTCCAGTGCAGGATCTACCGCACCTAAAGCTTCAATACCGAATTGGTGGAACTGGCGCTGACGTCCAGCCTGTGGACGCTCATAGCGGAACATTGGACCGATATAATACAGCTTCGTTACATCCGGCTCCCCATACAGCTTGTTCTCCACATAGGAGCGAACCACGCCTGCTGTCCCTTCCGGACGTAAAGTCATACTACGTTTTCCTTTATCCTCAAAGGTGTACATTTCCTTTTCCACCACATCCGTTGTTTCACCCACACCCCGAACGAACAAATTCGTTTGCTCGAACATCGGTGTACGGATTTCACGATAATTAAAGCGGCGGCTAATTTCGCGGGCTTTTTCCTCGACAACTTGCCATCTTTCTACATTGCCCGGCAGCAAATCCTGCGTTCCCGTCGGTTTTTGAAAGGCCATTAACATATCCCCCCGTCTGTGTATTTCTTGTTTCAATATAAAACAAAAAATCCCTCGCCCTGTTAAATTAACAGGGACGAGAGATTGTCGTTTACGAATCACCCGTGGTACCACCCACATTCCGGAGTTTGCCTGGACAACCAGCGTAAAAAACGCTCAGTGCCCGTCAGCATTGCGCTGACTCCGCTCATACGTATAACGCCCGTAACGCGCAGTACGGCTATTATGCAGGATCATCGCCTGTTTGGTACAATTACCATGTACTCTAAGCGTGTATGCCTCAATTGTTCGCCGTCTGTTCTCGGGGAAGTCATTCGTCCGCTCATCAAGGGAATTTTTACAGCCTGGAAATTCCTCTCTGCGCTTGTGGGTTCGGAGTACTTGGTCCCGTCATCAAATCATTTTTCATTATTTTATGATTTTAAAGAACCGCTTCGACAAAGTCAAGACATTCCCTTCACAATAAGACAAATAAGTCCTATAAAAAGAAAATAACCTGCGGAAACGGTCCGCAGGTTCAAAAGATATATCAAAAGGGGGTCATGCTGTTATTATAAACAACGAATATTAAGGAATGATGTTTCGAATATTACAATTGTATTACAGCCGTTCTATAACATCTGAATTCCTCAATTTTTCGACAAACCCGTGACAGTTTTTTCAGCTTTAATCCAATTGTGCTACATAACCGCGATTGGAACGAAGCTTATGAACAACCTCATCGTAGTCAGCATCGTTCACCTTCGCAGATAACACATACCGTAATTCATCCTGATCACCGTTAATGTAGACGTCTGTCGCATGAAGTAGGCCTGTGTCGTGATCCGTCGTTCCGCTGCGGTCTTCGTTCAAATCCCTGCGTGCAGTGCCACGGTCAGCCTCGCCATTCTCCGCCTCTGGAATAATGTTCTCACTATAAGCCCCAGCGACAGGTATCGCCGCGCCAGCAGTGCCAGTGTTGTTATAGGGTAACATTGGGATTAATACCCGCGTGTCCCTGCCGAGCGCATCATCCAGCGCACCTACTTCCAAATGCTCCGTTCTATAGGCTTGCAGCGAAGATCTGGCGCCCTCAGCTTCATCTTCAGTGCGAAAATAAGCCTGAATTTGCTTTTCCATATCAAATCCTCCTCAAAATGGGATTGTACAGGCATGAATTCCAGTGGAATTTACAGTACCTTCAACAGCTCACGCACAAAAGCAGGCTCATCTTTAGGTGTACGAGACGTAATAAAGTTTCTGTCCACAACCGCCTCGCGATCCTCAAAATGCGCACCCGCATTAATTAAGTCATCCTTCAAAGGAGGATAAGCTGTAATCGTCCGTCCCTGTAACAAATCAGCGCTCGCCAAAATTTGCGGACCGTGGCAAATCGCGCCGATCGTTTTCTTTGCTTCATTAATTTCAGTCACAAATTTTAGAACATACGCATCCAGACGCAGATTTTCCGGGGATGATCCGCCGGGAATAACGACAGCATCATAGTCACTTGACTCCACATCCGCAATGGATTTTTCGATGGTGTAGCTTACTTTTCCCTGCTTGCCGTTCACCTTTTCGCCTTGTTTTAGCCCGATAATATCCGCCTCATGTCCGGCTTTCTTTAATTCATCGTAGGGCACTTGCATTTCGGAATCCTCAAATTGGTCGGCCAACAAAAACGCAATTTTACTCATATCGTTCAGATCTCCTTTCCGGTTATCCTCAAAGATGAGTTGTAAGTTAAGTTTGTGACAAATTTTGATTTGTCTACCACGCTTTGTTATTACCCGCTTGATCTATTTTTATAACAATTCGAAGCAGTGAAAAAGAAAAAGGAGCCTCTCGGCTCCTTCCCTATCTGCGTGGCAAAGCGCCACGTCCCGGCTTGTCCATAGCTGCTGCAACATGCTGCAATAACGTATCACTCTCACGAGTGAGGCTGGTTGCCTCCTGAATGCTACCGGGAAAAAAAGTGCAGCAGTTCGATAACCGTCCATTTTCGGGGTTTGACGCATGGCTTCGTCTCTCCTGTCACCCTTAAAGCTATCCATCTGGCTAAACACCAGCGGAGATGACATTATCCTCCCCCTTGAACGGTCATTTTATACTGCTCCACGTTACGAACGTTCGCTATCCAGAATCAGCGTTACCGGACCCCAGTTGGTCAATGACACATCCATCATGGCCCCGAAAATTCCCGTCTCGACCTCCAAGCCTTTTGCTCTTAGCTGACTGTTGAAAAAATCATACAGCTTCTCTGCTTCCTCAGGCTTGGCCGCCCCCATGAAGTTTGGTCTTCTGCCCTTACGGCAGTCACCATACAGCGTAAACTGAGAAACGGACAAAATAGCTCCGCCAACATCCAGCACACTGTCGTTCATTTTGCCTTCAGTATCCTCAAATATACGTAATCCCGCTGTTTTGTCCGCCAAATAAACGGCATCGGCCGCCGTATCTCCCTGACCAATACCAACCAGCAGCATCAATCCGGTTCCGATCTTGCCGACCACCTTTTGATTAACCGCTACCTGAGCGTCTTTACAGCGTTGAATAATAATCTTCATCGCCTGTCCGCTGTCTCCTTTATCCTTGCCCTTTAAAAGCCTCCTACAGGCACGCCACGTCTCTTTTAGCAACATAACGTGTCTCTATACCAAAATGCGTTACAAAGGCTGTAAACCTATTTGCACACCCACAAGGGCTATTGCATAATCCGGTGAACAGTGTACACATCTTTCACCCGTTTGATTCGTTCAACAACAGAGTGCAAATGATCCGTATTGCGGATGAGAATCGTAATGTGAATCATCGCCATTTTATTTTTGTCCGTACGGCCTGTAACGGCTGAGAAGCTGGTTTTATTTTCTGAAATAGCCTGAAGCACCTCGTTCAACAAGCCGTTACGATCATGTCCCGTAATCTCAATATCGACGCTGTAATTCACTTCTGCGGCTTCTTCCCACTCAACCTCGATCACACGCGCCTGATCTTCGCCCGTACCCGAAGGGATATTAGGACAATCCGTGCGGTGAACAGATACCCCGCGTCCACGTGTTACATAACCGATAATGTCGTCTCCCGGCACAGGGTTACAACATCGTGCAAAACGAACGAGCAAATTGTCTACGCCTCTGACGCTGACACCATTGGTCGGTGTTTTTTTCCGTTCGCCCTGCGGCTTATATTCCTTGACCTCGGTCGTCAGCTCAATCAGCCGCGCCTCTTCTTGCTCTCGTCGCAGCTTCTCTGTCAAACGTGTACAGACCTGCGCTGCTGTAATTCCACCGAAGCCGATGGCAGACAGCATATCCTCGATATCGTTAAAAGAAAACTTTTGCGCAACTTCCTGAAGCTTGTCGTCGCTCATCCACACCGAAGGCTCTATATCGCGTTTTCTCAGCTCGCGTTCCAGATTCTCACGGCCTTTTTCGACATTCTCCTCACGCTTTTCCTTCTTGAACCACTGCTTGATTTTACTGCGCGCGTGAGAGGACTGGGCAATTTTGAGCCAGTCCTGACTAGGTCCATAAGAATGCTTGGACGTCATAATTTCGACGATATCGCCGGTTTTAAGCCGATAGTCCAGCGGCACAATTCTTCCGTTTACCTTGGAGCCAATTGTGCGGTTCCCGACTTCGGTATGGATCCGGAAAGCAAAGTCCAGCGGAACCGATCCGGCTGGCAGCTCAATAACCTCTCCTTTTGGCGTAAATACAAAAACAAGATCGGAGAAAAAGTCCATTTTGAGCGATTCCACAAATTCCGACGCGTCCTTCGCCTCATTTTGCAACTCCAGAATTTCGCGAAAAAAGGTGATTTTATCCTCAAAATTGGTGTTATTCGATCCATTTCCTTCTTTGTAGGCCCAGTGAGCCGCGATCCCGAACTCAGCAGTACGGTGCATATCCACCGTGCGAATCTGTACCTCGGTTGGTTCGCCATTCGGACCTACTACTGTCGTATGAAGGGACTGATACATGTTGGCCTTAGGCATGGCTATATAATCTTTAAACCGCCCCGGCATCGGCTTCCACAATGTATGGATAATGCCCAGTGTGGCATAGCAGTCCTTAATGTTATCCACAATGATCCGAATCGCCAGCAAATCATATATTTCATTGAATTGCTTGTTTTTCGTCGTCATTTTTTTAAACACACTGTAAATATGCTTGGGACGCCCGGATAGATCGGCCTGAATGCCCATCTCTTCCAGCTTCTCAGCGATGCGTTCTATAACGTTATCAATAAACTGCTCCCGCTCTGCCCGCTTCTTATGCATCAAATTGGCGATGCGATAATATTGCTGAGGATTCAGATAGCGCAAAGCAATATCTTCCATTTCCCATTTAATCGCTGAAATACCCAGTCGGTTCGCAACCGGACAGAAAATTTCCAACGTTTCATAAGCGATCCGGCGCTGGCTTTCCTCGGACTGGTATTTCAAGGTGCGCATGTTATGCAGACGATCCGCCAACTTGATGACAATGACGCGAATGTCCTGTGCCATGGCAATAAACATTTTTCGATAATTTTCGTTCTGTTGTTCTTCCTTGGAACGGAACTGGATACGCTCCAGCTTCGTCAGACCATCGACAAGCATCGCACATGTATCGCCAAAATGCTCGCGAATCTGCGCCAAAGACACTGTCGTATCCTCCACAACGTCATGTAAAAGAGCGGCGATAATGGAGATGGTATCCATCTGCATATTAACGACGATATCAGCAACCGCAAGCGGATGCAGAATATAAGGTTCACCGGACTTGCGAGTCTGGCCTGAATGGGCCTGCTCGGCAAAATCGTAGGCTTCCCTGATGCGGATAAGATCTGCTTCTCTGGTATAGGCCCCGGCCTTTTTAAGTAATTGCTCTATCCCCATTCTGCTCTATTCCGTGTCCTTTCTATGCAAAATGGAACCCGCCGATCATGTCGCGCAAAGGTTCCCTTTTAAAAGTGATTTCCTATAATTATGACGGTTACCACGTCACACGTCAACTATTACAGGTTTGGCATTGTCGTGTCATTCCGACACATATAGGTCAATGAAATCAGGATTGTTGGCGAAATGAAACGAATTATATTGAAAAAAATACGAAAAGTAATTAATGTATATAAGAATAATTGAAAGAACTAAGGAGTGAACTGCGTTGCAACGCGAAATTCAAGTTAATGAAAAGCTTCCGGCAGGACCCGGGTTCCTGCTCAGCGTACAGCATTTGTTTGCCATGTTTGGCAGTACCGTGCTGGTACCGAATATCTTCGGTGTCGATCCCGGCATGATTTTGCTAATGAACGGAATTGGCACATTGCTGTACATCTGGATCTGCCGTGGCAAAATTCCCGCCTATCTCGGCTCCAGCTTCGCTTTTATCGCTCCAGTTAGTCTCGTGCTTAAAAACAACCCTGGTGGCAATGGTTATGCCATGGCCCTCGGCGCTTTCATTGTTACAGGTATTATTTTCTGCCTTGTTGCGCTGGTGATCAAATATGCCGGAACCCGGTGGCTGGACGTTGTATTCCCACCGGCTGTCATGGGCTCCATCGTAGCCCTGATTGGTCTGGAACTGGTTCCGGTTGCAGCAGGCATGGCAGGCATTATCAATGCCGATCCCACCAAAGCCTGGACCCCGGATCCCAAAACCATTACCCTTTCCCTTGTTACACTAGGTGTCACTGTTCTGGGAGCCGTGCTGTTTCGCGGGTTTGCCAAAATCATTCATATTCTGATTGGTATCGTGGTGGGGTATGTGCTCGCTTATTTTATGGGTATGGTAAACACGCAAGCAATTGCGGATGCTCCTTTTTTCGGACATCCTGCAATTACCACTCCAGTATTTAACACCTCGGCTATGCTGACGATTCTTCCGGTCGCTCTGGTCGTTATCGTGGAGCATATCGGGCATTTGCTTGTGACTAGCAATATTGTCGGACGCGAGCTGTCCAAAGATCCCGGCCTGCATCGTTCGCTGCTGGGTAACGGTATCTCCACTATCTTTTCTGGTTTTGTTGGCTCGACGCCCAATACAACCTATGGTGAAAATATCGGTGTCATGGCATTAACGAAAGTGTACTCTGTATGGGTCATTGGCGGGGCCGCTGTCATTGCCATCCTGTTGTCCTTCTCAGGCACCTTCTCGGCGATTGTTTCCAATATCCCGGCTCCGGTCATGGGCGGCGTATCCTTGCTGTTGTTCGGTGTCATCGCTGCTTCCGGTCTAAGAATCTTCGTGGAGCAAAAAGTTGATTTCGCCAAGCCGACTAACATGCTGCTTGCTACGGTCGTACTGGTCGTCGGAATCAGTGGTGCTACACTCACTTGGGGCGCTGTTACCCTCAAAGGTATGGCGTTGGCTACAATCATCGGGATCATCCTTAGCTTGTTCTTCAAGCTAATTGACGTACTCGGCTGGTCCAATGATAAAACTCAGGAACCCTTGACAGAAAAAACACCGGATTGATGCCTGTCCCATCACATTAAAAATCGCCGACTCCATGTGCTGCGAATGAACACCACCTGCCAAAACGGCAAAGCGTGTTGAGCCACAGTCCATGGAGAACGGCGATTTTTTTATTGCAGCGCCTGTATTTTCAAACAACATCACACACGAAAATGGGATACCACCTGATTGAGCGTGTCAGAAACGCTTGTAAGCGACTTCGCTGAGCTACCCAGACTTTCCAACGCTTTCAGTTGCCGTTCAGATCGTTCAGAGGCTTGCCCAGCACGTTCAGCAGAAGCTTTTGCAATATCGGCAAGGTAACTAATAGATGCCGCAACTTCCTCTGAGCCTGCTGACATTTGCTCCGAAGCCGATGAAACCTCCTGCACTTCAATCGCCACCTGCTGGATATCCTGATTCATCGCAGCAAAACGCTGTTCCACCTCCTGCAAAATTGCCACCCCTTCATCCATCTCCAGAGTGCCTTGTTGCATCCCTTCCATTGCTAATTTCGTTTCTTCCTGCATAGATCGGATTCGGCTCGTAATTTGCTCCGCTGACTGGCTGACATTTACGGCAAGCTTGCCGATCTCTGAAGCCACAACAGCGAACCCTCGGCCATGCTCACCCGCACGTGCGGCCTCAATAGAGGCATTCAGCGACAGTAGCTTGGTCTGCCCGCTAATTTCCTGAATGATCCCGATAATGCTGCCGATCTGGGCCGACCGTTCATTCAACGAACCTACTACCTTGCCTGCTTCATCCATAGATACCTTCGCTTTGTGCATTCCTCGGGTGACCTCGGTCAAACGTTCATTTCCTTGATGAGCCTTATGTTCAATGCCTGTGGTAGCTTCAGATACCTGCTGTATGGATTCGGCAATACGTTGAACGCCAACAGCCATTTCCTCCATCGCAGTCGCACTCTCTGCCGCAGCAGCCAACTGTAGTTCTGCGCCTTCTTTTACCTGAGCCAGCTCGTCAGCATTGTGCTTCGCATCCTCAGCTGCGCCAGAAATATCCCCGGAAATAGTTGAGGATACCGTCGTAATCACGCCGGATTCTTCGCTCAAGCGACTTGCCATCCCCCTTGTAGCAGCAATCACCTCATTGATTCCCTCTGCCATTTGACCAAACTCATCTTTACGATGATGAGATACTTCAACTGTATAATCTCCAACGGCCATGCGATTCGTTATCTGCATTATTTTTTTAATTTCTTTGACCATTCCTGAATTGCTAACCAGCAAAGCCCCCATGATCAACAGGATTCCGATAGCACTAACGATAAGGAGCAGTTTAAGCATTTCGTTCGCAGGACGATTCAGCTCCGAATCCGGTAGCAGCACCCCAATTTTCCAACCGGTTTGCGGTATTGTATCATACAATATCCGATAATCCTCATTCCCGATGGACGCGGACAACTGCCCGGAAGCACCATTTTGGATAGCTTCTGCCTCCTCCATACCCAACACTTTCGCCAGCGGTTCACCTGCTTTTATGGATTGGAGTCCCGATGACAGGATCGCTCCATTCTTGTCCATCAAAACCGCGCTTCCTTGGGCACCGAATTTCATCCGTTCGATATAGGCTTGAATACTCGCCATACTTAAGTCACCCGTAATGACACCCATCAGCTTACCTGTTCGGTCATAAAATGCTTTTCCGGCAGTAATCATATTTACTTTCATTTTGGAATCGTAAAAAGGCTCCGTAAAGTTTATATCTTTACCTCGCTCAACAGCCCCTGTATACCACAACTTTGTTAAATAGTTATATTGGGGATCATCATATTCAGTCGTTTGCTTCATTTGTTTACCATCTCTATACACATAATTGGATCGATATGTCGTATCAGGCTCATACGCATCCTTGGCGAAAAAAACACCCAGACCATAGGTCATATCATTCAATGCCAACTCTTGTTCATACAAATGACCATAATCTTCAATTTTCGTTCCTGTCCCCAGCTGTTCTGCACTCTTGGCCAGCATGGAGACAAGTAAAGCATGCCGATCCACATTAGCTGCAATATCTGCTTTAACTCCCGACAGAGAGTGGGTAGCATTCTGGCTAATTTCCGCGTCCAACTTTTGCTTGGCGAAAAAGTAAGACAAAAAACTGATTAAAATCAAAGTCAGGAGCACAAGGGGAACCAAGGTAGAGAATGTTCGTGCTTGTAAGCTTTTAAATTGAAATGTACGCAATATGACCACCCCTGCCCCTTTTTATTGTTTATCGACAATTCGTTCAATTTTTTTATAACGATTTTCGTAAATGAATTGAAAGTTTATGTTAATTACATTTCTAACCAAAAACACATACCTATACAAAAATAGCCCGATGGAGCAACTCTTTTAGAAAAGAGAGGTTCCATCGAGCTATTTTTGTTATTCATGCTCAAATATTTCCCGGGAAACCCCCAGGCTTTAGAGCGCTTAGTACGTAATCAGCGTAAATACATCTACGTCAGGCAATTTCGCCCGTCCATTCAGATCAGACAGCTCTATAAGAAAAGCAGTCCCTACCACATTTCCACCAAGCTGACGTACCAAATTCACTGATGTAGCGATGGTTCCGCCTGTAGCAAGCAGATCATCCGCAATCAAAACATTTTGTCCCGGCTCAATTGCATCCTTATGCATAGCCAGCATGTCCTTGCCGTATTCCAAGCCGTATGCTTCCTCGATAGTATCACCAGGCAGCTTGCCACTTTTACGGATGGGAATAAAACCAACACCAAGCGCATAAGCCAGAGGCGCACCTACAACGAATCCACGTGCTTCAGGACCTGCAATCAGATCAATTTTCAAATCCGATACCAGTTCCTTCATATCATTGATTGCCTTGCGGTACAGTTCTCCATTTTTCATCAGGGTCGTAATATCCTTAAAACTAATCCCTGGTTGTGGAAAATCGGGAATCACCCGAATATATTCTTTGTAGTCCAACTTAGTTCCTCCTACTGTAAACTTCTAATTAGTATGTCCATCCTACATCATTGACTTTGAGGGTACGCCTCAAGACGCGCCCTTCATAAGCGACATAATCCAGCTTGTCATCTGGGTTGTATCCGCATCCAGCAAATAACGCTCCATTTCAGCCATATCATGCAATTCCTGATAACGTGGAGAAGCCGTTAAATCTCGCTTGGGTGGATTGGAAACAAAACAGAATCGCCCTTTTGTACGCGTTATAAACTCAAGCTCCTCGAAAATGTCCAGCACTTTTGATAGCATTCGTACTGAACAGGAGCATTGGCGGCTAAGGGCAGGCAGCATTGCTTTTTCGTCCACAGGCTGCGTCCCTACTCGGGAAAGCACAACGTAAATACGCTTGAACAGCTCTCTGTCCGGGCTGACGAGCCGACCGCCTCGTTCACTGACCGAATGAAGAAGAAACACATTCTCCACATCTTCAAACGTAGACCACAATGCCTGCAACTGCTCTGGCGTATCCGGTGGCTCCAACACGAACAGTGACTTTACAGAGTGCTGCGTATCCCTTCGATCATCACCGGGAGTAACGCCGCCCTCCTTATCATATACCCATATGGATTCGGCGTTCACTGGACGAGACGGACGAAGCCTGGACGATGGATGCATCACAACAGCAACGTCATTTTTTCGTTCTTCTATACGAGGATGAAAAATCTTAAGCCCCCGCTCCAGCTCAGCAAAAGGGTCCGATACTCCCCGATAATCAAAAATTTGCGGAGCCTGTACACGGATATCCTGCATCATCAGCTGGAGGGAGCGTTTGCCGTTCCACTCGTTAATAGAAAGCTCGCCCATCAGATCAAGCTCGGTTTGCTGCTGCAAAAAATCAGCCAGATCACCACGCCGGAAGGCAATCGCATCCAGCGATAATCCGTTCTGCTCCAGCAACAGCTTTACATGATTTTTCTCACGCCCCATTTTACGGGCCTCACGCAATTGAAGACCCTGTAACACGAAACGTGGAGAAGGGTTCCCCATACCAAAGGGCTGGAGTAACTCCAGTTCTTCAACCACCTGTAAAGATACCTCGTCCAGACGACAGACCATATCTGCCTCGGCTACAGGAACGAGATTGTCTGGCGTCAAAATGGAAGCGGCATAGCGATTTAACCGTTCCTCAAATAATGCCAGATTGTCGCGAGACAGCGTCATACCCGCAGCCGAAGGATGACCGCCAAAGTGCTCCATCAGGTCATGACTGTCTGTCAGAGCACTATAAATATCCAGGGCCGGAATAGAACGGGCAGACCCTTTGCACATTCCTGTCTCTGCATCTATGCCCAGAATAATGGTTGGACGATAATAGCGATCCAGCAACTTGGATGCCACAATCCCCACGACACCCACGTTCCAGCCTTCACCAGCCAATACGATGACAGACGGCAGCGTGCCTCCATTCAGCTTGGCTGCCAGCTGCTGCTCGGCTTGCTCCACAATACGTTCAACTACTTGCTGACGCTCCCGATTGAGCAGATCCAGCGCATGCGCGAGCTGATCAGCTTCTTCCTCCTGCTCTGTCGTCAAAAGGGAGACCGCCCGTCCTGCATGATCCAGACGTCCGCTGGCATTAATCCGGGGAGCCAAGGCAAATGCAATGTTGACAGAGGTCACTGTAGACATATCCACACCCGCTACACCAAGCAACGCCCGAATACCCGGAAACGCAGAGCTTCTCATAGACTGAATCCCTCTGCGTACCATCGTCCGGTTCTCACCATGTAACGGCATCAGATCAGCTACCGTACCGATAGCAGCAATTTCAAACCATTCCTCGGGTACTTCACCCAGCAGCGCCTGCGCCAGCTTTAGAGCGACACCTACACCAGCAAGACCCTTGAATGGATAGGGACAGCCAGGTAGCTTAGGATTGATCAGAGCATACGCTTCAGGAAGCACAGCAGGAGGCTCGTGATGGTCTGTAACAATAACATCTATACCCAAGGTTGCCGCATAAGCGATTTGCTCTACTGCACTAATTCCCGTATCCACTGTAATGACGAGCGTAACCCCCTGCTGGTTAGCCCAATCAAGGGCATGATTGTGCAGTCCATATCCCTCATTGGAGCGGTGCGGAATATAAATATCATACGAAGCTTTCAGGAAGCGCATAAGCTGAATCATCAATGACGTACTGGATACCCCGTCCGCATCATAATCACCATAAATTAATATGTGTTCGCCACGTTCTAGCGCCTGACGGATCCTCGGCACTGCCTCTTTCATGCCCAGGAGCAGAAAAGGGTCGTGTATGTCGTCTGCACTCCCGTACAAAAAACGGTTTGCTTCCCCGGCCGTAGTGACACCCCGATTCACTAAAAGCCGGGACAACAATGGTGAAATCCCCAGCTCTTCCGTCAACGGCTGAGCCGCTTCCAGGCTAACCTCCGGGGTCTTCCATCGGTACTGCGAATGAAGCAATCCTATTCACCTTTCTTTCATAGTCGCCCTGTTATTATTGCAGCAAGGACGACACATCATTATCCGGTAGTTCATGATTAGACTTGTAAGGATACCCGGCTTGATAAGAAACGAACTGCATCTGTACATGGGTCACCTGCGGAAAACGCGCCAGTAGCAGATTTTTTGCCCGATCAGCAATTTCCTGCGCTTCTTGCACGGTAATCCGGGGATTCACGCTAATGATTACATCCACAGTTATAAAATGACCTGCTTCCTGTGCATGCAGATGCTCAACTGTTACGATACCATGCACCCGCTGTATCGTCTCCATAAAGCGTTGTGAGTCTTCCTCACGCAGAGGTTGTGCAGGAGCCGAATAGGCGGTATTCAGTACCATCAGATATCCTTTACGCAACACCAGACAGGCTACCAGCAACGCAGCGGTCGGGTCAAGATATAATAATGCAGGCCACTCCATCGCTTCGCCTGTCATTGCCCCAATCATGCCGATCAAAGCAATCAGCGACGCATAAAGCGAATACCGTTCATGATTAGCGTACAAATCTGCTTCAGCCTTATGACCATGTTTAATGGAGTAGCGGTATTGAAACTGAAACAGCGACTCTCTCAGTACCAAAGCAGTGAAAGCGGTAATTAGTGCATACAGACCTGGAGCCTGCGGATCTGGACTGCTTAAAGAACGAACAGCCGATATGCCCAACTGAAGACCACTCATTAGAACCAATATAGCCAGTACTACCGATATGACAGTCCGGACTTTTTCACCGTTTCGCAACCGTGCCAGTATACCATGCTCTGCTGCACCTTTGGAAAACAAAAGCTCCTGCAAACGGGAAGCACTATCCGCAGCCGTGTGCAGCGCATCACCCATCAGCGCCTTGCTGTTTGCCGCATAACCGACGGTTCCCTTTAGAACAGCCAGTGCAAGATTACCCACAATCCCGCTCCACGCCGCAGTTTCCAATGATCGGCTGCGTTCGCTATTCACAACGTCTCCCCCTCAATCCTGAACTGACAATTTCCCGGTAATGCTCCATTTCAAATTCTCCAAACCTTAGAAAACCGCGCCCATGCAGACGCGGCTTTCTCTTTAATTCATACTGCTGATGTTAAGCATAATTTAAGACTTTGCAGTCTTGGCTGCACCACCGCCTGCTGCCGGAGACTTTTGTTTTCCTTTCAAAGCTACCCACAACGGGCTGGCAATGAAGATGGAAGAATAAGCACCGAACAACAAACCAATAACCATCGCAAGCGAGAACATCCGAATCGACTCGCCGCCAAAAACGAACAAGCACAAGGAGGCAATAAACACAGTAAACACCGTTGCAAGTGAACGAGTCATCGTCTGTGCAATACTGTGATCGACCACCTGTTCCAAGTCATCCCTGGACTTCTTCTTCGCAAATCGTAAATTTTCCCGAATACGGTCAAAAATTACGACGGTGTCATTGATGGAGAAGCCGACAATCGTCAGAATTGCCGTAATAAAGGTCAAATCCACCTCAAGTCGGAAGATGGAAAAAATACTGATAACGAGAAATGCATCATGCAACAGCGAAACAATTGCTGCAATGGCAAACCGCCATTCAAACCGGATCGAGATATAGGCAGCGATGGCTACACAGGCCAGCAAAATTGCCCATATTGCATTTCGCTCCAGCTCTTGCGCCATTTCCGTATCCACCGTATTAACCTCAAAGGATGCCTTTGGATCAAGCTCTTTATTGAAAGATGTTTTAAAATCATTCACTTGCTGATCCGTCAATACCTGCGAAAAGCGAATACCAAAACGTTCTTTGCCCGGCGTATAATCCACCTCTTTGCCGATACCCTTCTTGTCCAGCAAAGTTTGAATCTGTTCCTGTGTAACTGCTTTGGTCAAATTGACATCCACATTGGAACCGGAACGGAAATCAACACCGTAATTCAAACCGAAAATCGACAAGCTCAAAATACCAAGCAGCGTGATAATAATCGAAAACGTGTAAAACCACTTGCTCATCTTGATATATTTAAAGTCCCAATTAAAGCGCACTGATATCACTCTCCTTCACACCAAAATACTTGGGCTTCTTCACAGCATCCGCTTTAACCAGCAGATTGAGCAAGAAACGAGAGAAGAAGATATTTGTCAAAATACTGGTGACAATATCAACGATGAGCACCAGAGCGAAACCTCTAACCGAGCCTGTTCCCAGACCAAACATAACAGCAGCCGCTATAATGGTTGTAATATTGGCATCCATAACGGTACGGAACGAGGCTTTACTACCTGCGATGACAGAAGAACGAATCGTTTTACCTGTCTTGATTTCTTCTTTAATCCGCTCATACGTAATGATATTGGCATCGACCGCCATCCCGATCCCCAGCACGAACGCTGCGATACCCGGAAGCGTGAGTACAAACCCGCCTAAGTAGAAGATGGCAAGCACCAGCCAGGTATGAACGATGAGACAGAAGCTGGCAACCAGTCCCGGTACACGGAACATCAAAATCATGAATACCAAAATAATGATCGAACCAATCAAACCGGCACGGATCGTCTGATCCAGTGACAATTGGCCCAGTGTAGCGCCTACACTCTGAGAATATTTTTCCGTCAGTTTGAGCGGAAGCGCACCCAGGTTAATCGTATCGGCCAGCTTGTTCGCTTCATCACGAGTATAGTTACCTGTGATCGATGCGCTGCCATCCGTCAGTTCTCCACGTACCGTAGGGGCGGAGAGTAATTCCTGATCCAGGAAAATAGCCAACTCTTTGTTCAGAAGTCGCTTTGTAATTTCAGCAAACTTGGCTTTGTCTTTCACTTTGATACTAATTTCAGGTTGGTTCAGCTGGTCAAAGCCGACAACAGCGCCGTTCTCCACAAAATCATTACCGCGAAGCTCAACTTTGCTGAATTGGCCCGGCTTTTTAGCATCCGCTGCCGTTGCACTGCGGAACGTCAGCTCGGCAGGCTTTTTCAGCATGGAGCGGACTTCTGCCTCATTGGAGACACCAGCAAGCCGCACACGAATACGGTTGGTGCCCTCCGTTGTTACTTCCGGCTCAGTCGTACCGAGCGCATTAATCCGTCTCTCCAGACTTTGAGCTGTTTGTATGAGAGACTGTCTGGTTACACTCTGCCCGGCTTCCAAAGGCTGGGCTTCATATAAAATTTCAAAGCCTCCCTTTAAATCGAGGCCTAGTTTTAAACTGTTCAGCAGGCCCGGGCTTGTCCCGACCATAACACCAGTGGTTATGAGCACGACCACGATGAAACTTAGAATTCTCTTCATTCCGTCCCATGTTCCCCTTTCATTCTCAATATTCCTATTATAGCTACCCCTCAAAAAGCAGTCAATTTGAACGCAAAAAAAGACCCCCTTCTATTCGAAAGTGGAGCCCCGTAATGCGGACATTGTCAAATAGTTCATAAAGCTCGTCGCTTTAAGGGAAAGTATATCGTTAACGAGCTTGTGCAGCGGAGGAATACCCTCCTTTTCATATTTATGGCTGACACAATTCCAGACGTCCTTGCTTGTGACATGCTCATAGCCTACGAGAATCAACTCGTCCGCCTTGCTTTGACACAGCATCTCAATTGCGTCATCCCAATCCTGCTCATCCAGCTCTTCCATACCCACGATGGCCGTTCCTCCTCCCAGCGACTCCGGTTCCGCAGATCAGAAATTAGCGGGTTATTGACTGCTTTATAGAACATTTCTGCCCTGATCCTGGAAAACCCTTCTTTTTCGTCGAAAATAGCCGTAAATCAACAATATATGCATTCATTTCGATCGTCAATAGCAGAATTCACCACTCCCCCTCTGGTTGTTCTGATCCCTCTGCTTTCATTCGGAAAAGCTTGTCATGAACATGGACAGGTCTGGCATATCTTTTAAAGTAACACATAGACGCGGAATTCATTTTTGGGGAAGAGGGAGTTGCGATTGAAAAAGCAGACATTCATCCATGGAGCAATTATTTTATTAGCGGCTGGAATTATCAATCGGCTGCTGGGTTTTATTCCGCGAATCGCGCTCCCGCGTATTATCGGTCCCGAAGGAGTCGGCTTGTACCAACAGGGGTATCCCTTTTTTATCGTGCTGGTAACCCTTATTACCGGGGGGATACCGCTTGCCGTAGCCAAGCTTGTAGCCGAATCTGAAACGGCAGGTCAGCCCGAAATGTCACGGCGTATTTTGCACACAAGCCTGCGTTTCACCGTTACACTCAGCCTGCTTGCCATGGTGCTCTGTCTTCTCTTTGCCCCCTGGATTACAAGCCACCTGCTGACAGACAGCCGTGTTTATTATACATTTGTCAGCATGAGTCCGATGATTGTTATTGTTGCTGTTTCCTCTGCCTACAGAGGCTATTTTCAGGGAAAACAAAATATGATTCCGTCCGCAAGCTCCTCCATTGCCGAGACTGTCATGCGCATTTTTTGCGTCATCTGGTTTGCTTATCTGCTCCTTCCGCATGGCGTAGCCTATGCTGCTGCGGGGGCGATGCTCGGTGCGCTGGCGGGTGAACTCATTGGCATGATTGTTCTTCTATGGCAATACAAGTGGAACCAGCAAAAAGGTCATATCCCCCTACAACCGGAAGTTTCTCCATCTTCAAGTGCTCATTCCGAACAACCGTCTGTGTTGTCACGACTTCTGTCTATATCGGTTCCCGTAACAGCCGGAAGACTTGTGGGATCGTTGTCCTATTTGCTCGAATCTATTCTATGTATGCGCAGCCTGGCCGTAGCAGGTATTGCCACCGGAGTGGCAACCGCCCAATACGGGGCCATGCAGGGTATGGTCATTCCTGTGTTATTACTACCCGGTGTCCTCACCAGTTCACTGGCTGTTTCCCTTGTACCTTCTTTATCCGAAGCTGCTGCCAAGGGACAAATGACAGCCATTCATAAGCGATTGCATCAATCCCTTCGGCTTGCTTTAGTTGCAGGAGCCCCATTTGCTGTCATTATGTACGTATTGGCTGAGCCTCTGTGCCTGCTCCTCTACAACAATGGCGACATTGCAGGCATGCTTAAGCTCATGGCTCCTTTTGCTCTTTTCATGTACATTCAGGCCCCGCTTCAGGCAACACTTCAGGCTCTGGATCGTCCCGGAAGCGCCTTATTCAATACCTTTGTCGGAGCCGTTATCAAAATCGTGCTTATCGTCTGGCTTGCTTCCCAGCCTCAATACGGTATTTATGGAGCTGTTATTGCCATTTGTATCAACAGTTCCATAGTCACTCTTTTGCATGGCTTCAGTGTAAGCAGACTACTTCGGTTTAGAGTGCGGCTGCTTGATTTCTGGAAAACCGGAGTCGGCATGATTATCATGGCGGCTGCCGTCTTATATGCTTACAGACATCTAACGGTTTTCAGTCAAATGTGGCTGCAATTTCTTTTCGCCGCAGGCTTAGGCATTATTCTGTACCTTTTTCTAATGACTCTGATCAAAATGATTGACTGGGACAATCTCAACCGTATCCCCATCCTGAGAAGATGGTTTAAGGCATAGCAGGCTTAATCCGAGGATTCCCCAAAGGCAGGCGGCGTAATATATACATCGCCTTTATGGTTAACCGAGCACAAGAAAACATCCTTAAAATCTTTATGTCCTTGAGCTTGAATCTGATTTTTAAGCCAAAAACGGTTCATATCCATACGCTCCAAATTTCGATCCAGCACTTTGCCATCCATAATCAACGGAATGGGAAGGCCTTCATATCTAAACTTCCCGCCGATTTGAGGCGAAGGATGGACTTTATTCTCTTGTTGATCGTTGTTTATCAAATTCGTTTGTTCTAAATTTGGTTTCTGCTTTTCAGATTCACTATCTCCAACGTCATCATCTTTACTTATGACCGTGAGCTTGCCTGTCGTTTCCAAAATAACGTATTCTACATCGTCCAAGCCTTCGATATTTTGTTCCCGAAGTTGTAACAGCAGATCATCTAAATTGTAGCGTTGCTTCAGCATTTCTTCCCTGTTTATTTGTCCATTGGAGAACAATACACTGGGCTTACCATCGAACAGCAGCCGCAGACGCCGACTTTTAAGACTGAAATACGAAATGCCGATCTGCAAAATCAGAAGCACGCCCAAAGGAATCAATCCTTCATACAACGGACGTTTTATATCTTCCAAACTGAATACAGCGATTTCCGCAATCATAATGGATATCACGAGGTCAAAAACAGATAATTTTCCGATCTCCCGTTTACCCATTAAGCGCATAACCAGAAATACAATAAAATACATGAGCAACGTTCGAAATATATGTGCAAAAATATCGTGACCCAACATGTCGCCTCCTCTCCTGTACTTGCGACAAGACATTCGCCGTTCATTGTACACGTATTCTGACCGTTTCTCATATCAACCATACAAAAAACAAAAGGTTAAATTATTCAAATAAAGACAAAGACTGCTTACGACTTGGTACTAAGCCGGGAGGCTTGGCCATAGAATTATAATAGTTCAAACCTTGGTACAGGAGGAATTATCAATGGAGCTCATTCGCCGCTGGTGTTCGTTTCGTCTGGCCCATCCCATTTTATCCGGCTTGTTTTATGCTTTTGCATGGATGCTGCTGGGCGCATTTATCCTTTCGCTACTCTTGTGGCTGACACAGATGCAGGAACAGGATTTATCGTTGTATACGTACATCGTTCATGCATTCGCCATGGTATCCGGCGGCTTCGTCGCCGGTAAAAGATCTACGAACAAAGGCTGGTATCAAGGCGGTATTACAAGCATCCTGTATGGGCTAATCGTGCTGCTGGTCGGTTTTCTGGCACTGGATGCAGGCATGAACGCCAAGGATCTTTTGCATCTGGGAATTGCCTTTATCATTGGAGCCGGGGGCGGGATGTTTGGGATTAACCTGAGCAGATAATCAAAATGTATGTGGCGAAACAACACAAAAAACCGAGCCCTTCTCAAAGGCTCGGTTTTTGCATGGTTATGCTAATATTCTATGATTTGGAAACAACTTCCTCGGAAGCAGCATCTTTTGCAATCGCATTGCTGATCGCGCTGCGATCAAAGGTTAGCTTCGTAACATCATTCACACGCAAAACGACCACATCATCCGTAATCTCCATAATTGTACCATGAAGACCTCCGATTGTAATCACTTTATCACCCTTTTTCAAGGCTTGAAGCATCGTTTGACGCTGCTTCTGTTTTTTCTGATTCGGACGAATCAGCAAGAAATAGAAGATTACAAACATCAGAGCCAGTGGCCAAATCATTTGAAAAAGCCCCCCAGCTCCACCGGGTGCAGCTGCAGCTGTAGCAAATTGAAACATATTAAATCCCCCTTTCGTATACTCTCCCCTAAAACTTAAAAACCTTTATCATTATCATGAAGACCGTACTGCTCAAAAAATTCATCGCGGAAATCAAGCAGTCTGTCATCCATAATCGCTTGTCTGACATTGCGCATCAATTGAATTAAGAAATGCAAATTATGATACGTTGTCAGTCGGAGCCCGAAGGTTTCATCCGCTTTAATCAAGTGTCGTAAGTAAGCACGTGAATAATTACGACAGGTATAGCAATCACAAGCCGGATCAAGCGGGCCGAAATCTCTTGCATATTGGGCATTGCGAACGACAAGACGGCCTTGGCTGGTCATCGTTGTCCCGTTGCGAGCAATTCGTGTTGGAAGTACGCAATCAAACATATCCACACCACGGATAGCGCCTTCAATTAAGGCATCCGGAGAACCTACGCCCATCAAATAGCGTGGCTTGTTAGTGGGAAGCAGAGGAAGCGTATAATCCAGCACTTCATACATCAAATGCTTCGGTTCACCTACGCTCAGTCCACCAATAGCATACCCCGGGAAATCCATGGAAGTCAAATCCGCCGCGCTCTGCTTGCGCAGATCTTCATGCATCCCTCCCTGAACAATAGCAAACAACCCTTGATCATGAGGACGCGCATGCGCCTCCAGACAGCGCTCAGCCCAACGGCTGGTGCGTTCCAACGACTTTTTCACATACTCATATTCAGCCGGAAAAGGAGGACATTCATCAAAGGCCATCATAATATCCGAGCCGAGCGAGTTTTGAATTTCCATTGCCACTTCTGGCGAAAGAAACTTCTTATCTCCATTCAAATGAGAGCGAAAATGAACGCCCTCCTCCGTAATTTTACGCATTTCACTCAATGAAAACACTTGAAACCCGCCACTGTCCGTTAAAATAGGACGATCCCAGTTCATAAACTTGTGCAGCCCACCCGCTTCACGAATAATATCGTGACCAGGACGAAGAAACAGATGGTACGTATTACTCAAAATAATTTGAGCATCCATCTCTTTCAGTTCCTCAGGACTCATCGTTTTAACTGTAGCTTGTGTCCCTACAGGCATAAAGGTTGGTGTCTCAATAACCCCGTGAGGTGTATGCACACGCCCGAGACGGGCTCCCGATTGCTTGCAGGTTTTAATATGTTCGTATCTTATTGCTGGTGCCATATTTTCTCTACCATCCTTAATTAATAAATGAACATTGCGTCCCCAAAGCTGAAAAACCGATATTCCTGGTCAATCGCCTCCTGGTAAGCATGCATAATATTCTCCCTGCCCGCCAGTGCGCTGACCAGCATAACCAATGTGGATTTAGGCAAATGAAAATTCGTAATCATCGCATCTACCACACGGAATTCATAACCTGGATAAATGAAAATCTGCGTCCAGCCGCTGCTGGCCTGTAATAGTCCGTCACCGAATGTATTGCCCACCGTCTCCAGCGTCCGACAACTGGTTGTCCCCACCGCCACGACTCTTCCGCCACGCGCTTTGGTTTCATTCAGCACATCTGCCGTTTCCTGTGACAATGAGTAATATTCTTCATGCATCACATGCTCCTCAATCGTATCCACAGACATGGGTCTGAACGTTCCTAAACCGACGTGAAGGGTGACAAAAGCAATGGAAACACCCTTTTCTCTAATTCGGTCCAGCAATTCCTCTGTAAAATGCAATCCTGCGGTTGGAGCCGCAGCTGAGCCTTCATGCCGGGCATAAACCGTCTGATAACGCTCACGGTCATCCAGTTGCTCCTTGATATACGGTGGAAGCGGCATTTGCCCAAGACGATCCAATATCTCCTGAAAAATACCTTCATATGAGAATGAAAGCACTCTTCCGCCCATATCGCCTTCTTCCTCAATGACCGCCTTCAGCTCATCACCGAAAACGATGACCGCGCCCTTTTTAAGCTTCTTGCCGGGTTTTACCAATGCTTCCCATCGGTCACCCTCCAGTTGCTTGAGCAGTAACACCTCGGCCTTAGCTCCCGTGTCTTCCTTGATACCAAACAAGCGTGCAGGAATCACTCGCGTATCATTTAGCACCAGCGTATCGCCCGGTTGAAGATACTGCACAATATCTGAAAATGTATGATGATCCACTTCACCGCTACCCTTGTTCAACGTCAGCAGTCTGGAAGCACTTCGATCAAGCAAAGGCGTCTGTGCAATTAATGTTTCAGGTAATTCAAAATCGTAATCGTTTACGTTCATATATTGGTCAGTCCTTAACTATATCCACATTTTTGTAATAGTGTTGCAAAATTTTCTTGTAATCATACCCCTGATCAGCCAAACCGTTGGCTCCCCATTGTGACAAGCCCAAACCGTGACCATTCCCTTTGCCTGTAAAAATAAAGCTCTGCGTTTTGTCGATGACTCGCGCATGACGATCTTCATTCATGACGATCACCCCGTTACCACCGGAAGTGCTGCTCCCTGATGCCGACAGGATTGTAGTTCCCTGTGCACCATTTACATGAGTAGTAGCCCCATCAGCGCCTAATACAGTATAACTGCCGGTACTCGCAATATCAAACAGCGTGCTCGGCAATCCGCCCATCGCTGAACGATACATATCAGGATACTTCACCTTTAAAGGCGATCCGTTCGCTTCAACCTCCAGCACTCGTCCAGACGGACCGCGTTTGGTGACATCGAGATGGTCAATAGAGGACGGTACTGTGCCCGTTACTTTCCCTTGCAAGGATTTTACAAGCTGAGCAGCCGTAAAGGGTCCCCGCACCCATGCGTAGTCTCCAGATTGAGGTACCTTTTCCAATACAATCATTTCTTCACCCGGTTGTACCTTGGCTACTGCTGTCACGTTTGATTGAATTTGAGGAATGGGACGCACATTGGTATTTTCAGCAGTCACGGTGACCTTGTCTAGCCCCGCCTCTGTGACTCCCTCCAGCTCCTTAACGTTATCTTCTCGGATATAGCCTGTCTTTCCGCTCGAGAGAAGCACGTGATACCACTCCTGTGCTCCTTTTTGCGCCGAAGTATCTCCAGAGCTATCTACGCTGGCAAACGCTTCGCCGCCACTGTTCCACACCTCGGAAGCATCCGCTGTAACGCCGCCCGCATTGGACGAAAATACAGCTTCAACCACCTTGCCACCACTTTTAATCACTTCACCAGCGGTTGCATCTACAGCCTCGCTAACATTTGCATGCTCCGAGCCTTTGCCGTTATAAGCCTGGCTTAACGTTCCATCCACCACGTTCCCGATCTGAAAACGATTGCCTTGGGCAAGCGCATAGCTGCGAGCCGCTACCGCTTGTGCCTTGAGCGCTTCACCCGGCCATGAGGAATAGACTTCAGCTCCTACCACGGAATACAAATACTGCTCCAACGGCACTTCGTTTACTAGCGCTAGCTGTCCTGACGTCATGCCAATCTCCATGTCTCCACGATATGTACGCTGTGATCTCTCAACCACTTGAATTCCATCGTTGCCTCCGTTGACAATAACCTTGCTATTATCAGAACCACTCAGCACGTAATGAGTCATCACCTGAGAGCCTGTCGTTACTCCTGCTTCCTGTCTCACAATCAGTCCAGTTTGAGTAGCGTTGACTTTAGAGAGGGTGAGTCGCGGTTGCTTGCTTTCCAGTTCTGTTTTCAAAGCGGACAACTTGCTGTCATTACTCTCTTCACCGATCCAGACAGCATATTGACCTCTCGATTGAACTACGGTAAAAGCATCAAAACCTGCGGCAGCAATCGTCGTTCGGACGAGATTGGCCTCTTGCTCACTGCCATAGTTCCCTGTAGACCAATGCTTGTTCCCCGTAACTTCGGCCTGTGCTCCAGCTGCAGTAGAAATGCGCTGTACAGCGGCCTGCGCCGCCTGCTCACTCGCATATATTCCCGCATACACCTGATAGACGGAGCTACCGTTTTTCGAGCCAATAAAAACCGTCGGTTTATCATTGGTCTTCTGCAACACTTGAGCCGCTTTTATCGCAGCCGCTTCATTACCTTCAAGTACCTTCACCCGATAGCTGTCTACACTAAAGCGTGCTGTGCTGTCCGGAAGTCTCGTCCAGGCCTGAAAGCTGCCCCCACTGTTTTGTCCGACACTCAAACCCCCTGATGATTTCAAGGTAACAGCGGGTGTAGTCGCTTTATATTTGCTGCCCAGATCCGCAAAGATCACTACACGAATATCCTCTTGGGTGGCAGCGGCGTGAACAGTCGGATACCAAGGCAGGCAAACTACAGCTAATACTATAGCCGCTATTGCCCGTTTGGCCCGACCCGCCCATGTGCCGAAAATTGTGTTTTGATTCAACGCCTTTTCACTCATTTCTGGCTCCCCCATTTCTGGCTGTCATAGCACGCATACTGCATGATTTGGCGGGAACTTGACTCATACCTGTCCCTTTTAATACATCGGCGAAATACGGCTAAACTTGAACCCGCTCAAATCATAATTCACGCACTCTCTTTTTCCATACCATTCGTCTCACAATATCATACGAGTACATAGCCCTGTAATCACGTTAAGAACTAATTTCAGCTACATTTTTCTGTGTATGTTTTTCTGTGTATGAGGCGATACTGCCTGTTCTCATGTGATAAAAGTACACACTCCCTGCTCACCGTGAATCCATTGGCATGGGAATTCCGAGGTGAGCATAGGCCGCCGGAGTCACCATCCGTCCCCGCGGCGTTCTTTGCAGAAGGCCGATTTGCAACAAATATGGCTCATACACATCCTCGATCGTCTGACTTTCTTCGCCAATGGTCGCTGCAATTGTATCCAATCCCACAGGTCCGCCACGGAATGAATGAATCATCGCCTTAAGCATTTTATGGTCAATTTCATCCAGTCCGCGCGGATCAATTTGCAATCTCTTCAACGCCTCTGCGGCCAGCTCCGAATGAATAATACCGTCTCCTGCAACTTGGGCAAAATCACGTACCCTTTTTAACAGCCGATTCGCAATCCGTGGTGTCCCCCGTGAACGCAATGCAATTTCCTCGGCCGCATCCCCGACAATCTCAATCTCCATAATATCTGCGTTCCTTGATACGATGTAGGCCAGCTCGTCTGTCGTATAGAACTCCAACCGACTAATGACACCAAATCGGTCACGCAACGGCGCAGAAAGCAGCCCAGCGCGCGTAGTAGCCCCTATAAGCGTAAAGGGCGGCAAATCCAGACGAACCGAACGCGCACTCGGGCCTTTACCAATCATAATGTCCAGAGCAAAATCCTCCATTGCCGGATACATGACTTCTTCCACCGTACGGTGCAGGCGATGTATCTCGTCAATGAACAAAACATCGCCCTCTTGAAGATTAGTCAGCAACGCCGCCAGGTCCCCAGGTCTTTCAATTGCCGGGCCTGAGGTCGTGCGTAAATTAACACCAAGCTCATTGGCGATAATATTGGCGAGCGTCGTTTTGCCCAATCCAGGCGGGCCGTACAGCAGCACATGATCCAGCGCCTCTTTACGCATTTTGGCCGCTTCAATATATATTTTCAAATTTTCTTTTACCTGATTTTGCCCGATATATTCATTCAGATAACGGGGGCGAAGGCTTAGCTCCGCCGTCTGGTCTTCCATCATCAAATTGGCGGAAATAATCCGGTCATCCATATTCCATCGCTCCTCCTTTTCATCAGACTTCTTTAACGGACATCATCGTCCTATCCGGCAAACAACAGTTGCAAAGCCCGTTTCATTAAAATATCGGCAGATTCATCAGGTTTCGCATCTTTCTTCATTTTGCTCCATACCTTATCAAGCTCTGCATCTGTGTAGCCCAACGCCTTGAGCGCTTCTCGTGCCTCGCTCCAATAGGAACCCTCGCCCTCTTCCACGACAGGCTCCGCAAACAATCCCGTAGCAATGCCGATTGAACCGATGCCATCCAGCTTATCCTTCAAATCCAGAATCATGCGCTGTGCTGTCTTTTTACCGATACCAGGCAGTTTGGTGAGAAATGCGATGTTCTCCTGATAGATTGCCGTTACCACATGAGTAGGTGTACCGCCTCCCAAGATGCCTAGCGCCACACGCGGCCCAATGCCGGATACATCAATCAGCTTACGGAACAACTGCTGTTCCTCACGAGTCGCAAACCCGAACAGTAAAGTGGCATCGTCCCTTACATGATGATGAATATAGATGACAATCGGCCCTTCCGTTTTGGCAAAGGCATAAGGATTCGGACAAAATACCCGGTACCCGACACCCTGCACATCCAAAACGACATATTCATTTTCCAAGTGAGCCACAGAACCACGCAAGAAATCTATCATTTTCGCAATACCTCATTTAACTTTGAATTTAGTCCATATGAATGCGCATGACAAATAGCCACTGCCAAAGCATCCGCCACATCATCCGGTTTGGGCACAACTTGAAGCTTCAGAAACATTCTAACCATTTCCTGTACCTGCTTCTTCTCAGCCTTTCCATAACCTACAATAGCCTGTTTCACCTGCATAGGCGTATATTCCCCTATAGGCAGACCACGTTGTTTCGCAGCCAGCACCAGCACACCACGCGCCTGACTCACAGACATTGCGGTTGTTACGTTACGATTAAAAAAAAGCTTCTCCAGCGCTACCGCATCAGGCTTATATTTATCAATCAATTGCAGCATGCCTTCATACACATGAAGCAACCGCTCTTCTTCCGGTGTATGGGCCTCCGTCTGGATGCAGCCATATTGAACAGGAACCACCTTACTGCCAATCTTGTCCACAAATCCAAAGCCCACAATTGCAATACCCGGATCAATTCCTAGAAAACGCAAAAAAATCTCTCCCCTATCGCCAAAATACGGAGTTAACTAGCCATCAACGATCAATATCAAAGCCATAATCATTGCCAAATAGTAAACAAAGCGAACATATGTGTCGTTCATTTCATTATAACAAAACTTTGCATCTAATAGAGTAAAAAGTTTAACTTTAAGTTCAGCACAAAAAAAGAGACGTTGTACGCCTCACCCCCCGGGCAAAGCCACACGCCTCCCACTTGCATGTAATCAATATTGCTGCTTCAATACCCGCTGTGTTCGTTCCACCGCAAAATCACCAAAAGTGGAGATCACGCTGTTGTATTCGTTCATATCCTGCACACGGATTCCCTGCTGGAGCTGCTCATACACTCCCTCGGGCAGAGCCGTTTCCATTGATCCCACATCCAGCTGAAAGAAAGTCCGAATTACTTTTTCTTTTTTAGGCGGTCCTTCAAACAAAGTAAGCTGTCCATCCATACTAATACCCATGTAGGCGTGCTGTTTACATAACTCCGACAAATCCTCCACTTTACGCTCCAGCCACACCTCGCCCCTGGAATTGAACCGTCCCTTCCAATCGGGATGCTGCTTCAGCAAACTCTCTAACTGCTGCGAACTTAACGTTCCCAAGGAAAGTGTCTCTGTGCCACACACATAGGTAGTTAACAAATGAGTCTTTCTGCTGATGCCAGAAGCACGGATACTTTGCAATACCTGCACCTGCGAGGAATGCACTTCAGCCTGACTCGTGTGTGAAGGCTCCTCCGTATCAACGTCCGCCATAACGGTAGTAGCAAGGGACTGTGACAGCATAGTCTGCATATAACGTGAAAACAGGATACCTAAACCTGCCAGCAAACAAGCCGATCCAAAAATAGTACAGGCCCACACCGTTCTTCTCCAGTGCTTCCAGCGTCGTTTAATTTGTTTTTTCCAGCTTAATCGCTTCACAGTAATCCCTTCCGTCCCACTTTTTGTGTTAGTGTGACCTGACGATTACTGATTTATACAAAAAAAGACAAAAAATATAACAAAAAAAGCCGCTTCTTCAAGCGACTTTCCTTTTGAATCGGGATGACACGATTTGAACATGCGACCCCCTGGTCCCAAACCAGGTGCTCTACCAAGCTGAGCTACATCCCGAAATACATGCCGGTGAGAGGACTCGAACCTCCACGGTTTCCCTCACGATTTTGAGTCGCGCGCGTCTGCCAATTCCGCCACACCGGCTTATGAAGTTAAATGGCGCGCCCTGAGAGATTCGAACTCCCGGCCTTTTGATTCGTAGTCAAACGCTCTATCCAGCTGAGCTAAGGGCGCAAATATGGAGCGGACGACGGGAATCGAACCCGCGACCCTCGCCTTGGCAAGGCGATGCTCTACCGCTGAGCCACGTCCGCAATACAATGATATCCATGACATATAAATTCATGAATGGTGAGCCATGAAGGGCTCGAACCTTCGACACCCTGATTAAAAGTCAGGTGCTCTACCAACTGAGCTAATGGCTCCCAACAGGGTAATATAACTTTGTAAAAATGGCGGAACTGACGGGATTCGAACCCGCGATCTCCTGCGTGACAGGCAGGCATGTTAGGCCTCTACACCACAGTTCCAAAAGGATTTCCTTAGGGAAATTAATTGCGGGGACAGGATTTGAACCTGTGACCTTCGGGTTATGAGCCCGACGAGCTACCGAACTGCTCCACCCCGCGATAATATTAGGGAATTCTATATAATGAAAATGGTGGAGGCTGAGGGGCTCGAACCCCCGACCCTCTGCTTGTAAGGCAGATGCTCTCCCAGCTGAGCTAAGCCTCCATATTATGACCCGTAGGGGAATCGAACCCCTGTTACCTCCGTGAAAGGGAGGTGTCTTAACCGCTTGACCAACGGGCCTTAACAATAAATAATATCTGGCGGAGAGAGAGGGATTCGAACCCTCGAGACGCTTTTGGCGCCTACACGATTTCCAATCGTGCTCCTTCGGCCAACTCGGACACCTCTCCATATGGCTCCCCGAACAGGACTCGAACCTGTGACAACTCGATTAACAGTCGAGTGCTCTACCAACTGAGCTATCAGGGAATAATAATCATAAAGATTTGCTTGGCGACGTCCTACTCTCCCAGGACCCTGCGGTCCAAGTACCATCGGCGCTGGAGGGCTTAACGGTCGTGTTCGGGATGGGTACGTGTGGAACCCCTCCGCTATCGCCACCAAACATGAATTTGTAAAACAAATTCTTCCGTATGGATATTCAGTTCATCACTAATCGTGTAAATGAATAGCCATGCGCTTATCGTATGTATCTTCTACATACCTTCAAGGTGTTACACCCTGAAAACTGGATCCGAAACTCCATTGCGTCCTATACTTAGGATAAGCCCTCGACCGATTAGTATTGGTCAGCTCCATGCATTACTGCACTTCCACCCCCAACCTATCTACCTCGTCGTCTTCAAGGGGTCTTACTAATTGGGAAATCTCATCTTGAGGGGGGCTTCACGCTTAGATGCTTTCAGCGCTTATCCCTTCCGTACATAGCTACCCAGCGGTGCTCCTGGCGGAACAACTGGTACACCAGCGGTACGTCCATCCCGGTCCTCTCGTACTAAGGACAGCTCCTCTCAAATTTCCTACGCCCACGACAGATAGGGACCGAACTGTCTCACGACGTTCTGAACCCAGCTCGCGTACCGCTTTAATGGGCGAACAGCCCAACCCTTGGGACCTACTTCAGCCCCAGGATGCGATGAGCCGACATCGAGGTGCCAAACCTCCCCGTCGATGTGGACTCTTGGGGGAGATAAGCCTGTTATCCCCAGGGTAGCTTTTATCCGTTGAGCGATGGCCCTTCCATGCGGTACCACCGGATCACTAAGCCCGACTTTCGTCCCTGCTCGACTTGTAGGTCTCGCAGTCAAGCTCCCTTCTGCCTTTGCACTCTTCGAATGATTTCCAACCATTCTGAGGGAACCTTGGGGCGCCTCCGTTACTCTTTAGGAGGCGACCGCCCCAGTCAAACTGCCCACCTGACACTGTCCTCGTACCGGATCACGGTACCAAGTTAGAACCTAGATACGATCAGGGTGGTATCCCAAGGATGCCTCCTCTCAAGCTGGCGCTCAAGTCTCTTAGGCTCCCACCTATCCTGTACAGATCGTACCCAAATTCAATATCAAGCTGCAGTAAAGCTCCATGGGGTCTTTCCGTCTTGTCGCGGGTAACCTGCATCTTCACAGGTATTAAAATTTCACCGGATCTCTCGTTGAGACAGCGCCCAAGTCGTTACGCCATTCGTGCGGGTCAGAATTTACCTGACAAGGAATTTCGCTACCTTAGGACCGTTATAGTTACGGCCGCCGTTTACTGGGGCTTCGGTTCATAGCTTCGCCCTAAAAGGACTTACCACTCCCCTTAACCTTCCAGCACCGGGCAGGCGTCAGCCCGTATACTTCGCCTTGCGGCTTCGCACAGACCTGTGTTTTTGCTAAACAGTCGCTTGGGCCTTTTCACTGCGGCCCCCTCGGGCTATTCACCCTACCGAGGCACCCCTTCTCCCGAAGTTACGGGGTCATTTTGCCGAGTTCCTTAACGAGAGTTCTTCCGCGCGCCTTAGAATTCTCTTCTCGCCTACCTGTGTCGGTTTGCGGTACGGGCACCTTCTCCTGGCTAGAGGCTTTTCTTGGCAGTCTGAGATCATGACCTTCGCTACTGTAATTTTCGCTCCCCATCACAGCCCAGCCTTACGATGTGCGGATTTGCCTACACACCAGCCTCACTGCTTAGACGGACATCCATCAGTCCGCGTCACTACCCTACTGCGTCACCCCATCGCTCATAACGGATTACGGTGGTACAGGAATTTCGACCTGTTGTCCTTCGACTACGCCTATCGGCCTCGCCTTAGGTCCCGACTTACCCTGAGCGGACGAACCTTCCTCAGGAACCCTTAGGCTTTCGGCGGATCTGATTCTCACAGATCTTTTCGTTACTCATACCGGCATTCTCACTTGAATGCAGTCCAGCGCTCCTTACGGTACACCTTCAACCCGCATTCAACGCTCCCCTACCCCTGATGCAAAGCATCAAGCCATAGCTTCGGTGGCGTGTTTAGCCCCGTTACATTTTCGGCGCAGAGTCACTCGACCAGTGAGCTATTACGCACTCTTTCAATGGTGGCTGCTTCTAAGCCAACATCCTGGTTGTCTGTGCAACTCCACATCCTTTCCCACTTAACACACACTTGGGGACCTTAGCTGATGGTCTGGGCTGTTTCCCTTTCGACAATGGATCTTAGCACTCACTGTCTGACTCCCGGAACCAAGTCTATGGCATTCGGAGTTTGACTGAGCTTGGTAACCCTTGCGGGCCCCGCACCCAATCAGTGCTCTACCTCCACGACTCTTATTCCGAGGCTAGCCCTAAAGCTATTTCGGGGAGAACCAGCTATCTCCGGGTTCGATTGGAATTTCTCCGCTACCCCCACCTCATCCCCGCATTTTTCAACATGCGTGGGTTCGGGCCTCCAGTGCGTGTTACCGCACCTTCACCCTGGACAGGGGTAGATCACCCGGTTTCGGGTCTACGTCCACGTACTAACTCGCCCTATTCAGACTCGCTTTCGCTGCGGCTTCAGCTCTTCACCTTAACCTTGCACGGGAACGTAACTCGCCGGTTCATT